>NZ_LMDX01000008.1:0-255869 GCF_001425225.1 Ensifer sp. Root127 | reverse complement strand
CCGGTGCCGGTCGAGCCGGTAAAGGTGATCGCCTGGATGTCGGGGCTGTCGAGCATCGTCTGGCCGACGACCGAGCCCTTGCCCATCACCAGGTTCAACACGCCCTTCGGCAGGCCGGCGCGATGGAGAATGTCGACGATCGCCCAGGAGCAGCCGGGCACCAGTTCGGCCGGCTTGAAGACGATGGTGTTGCCATAGCAAAGCGCCGGCGCGATCTTCCAGGCGGGAATGGCGATCGGGAAATTCCACGGCGTGATGATGCCGACGACGCCGACCGGCTCGCGGGTGATCTCGACGCCGATATCAGGGCGCACCGAGGGGATGATTTCGCCNGACGACCGAGCCCTTGCCCATCACCAGGTTCAGCACGCCCTTCGGCAGCCCGGCGCGATGAAGAATGTCGACGATCGCCCAGGAGCAACCTGGCACCAGTTCGGCCGGCTTGAAGACGACGGTGTTGCCATAGCAGAGCGCCGGCGCGATCTTCCAGGCGGGAATGGCGATCGGGAAATTCCACGGCGTGATGATGCCGACGACGCCGACCGGCTCGCGGGTGATCTCGACGCCGATATCAGGGCGCACCGAGGGGATGATTTCGCCAGCCAACCGCAGCGCCTCGCCGGCAAAGAAGTCGAAAATCTGGCCGGCGCGCACGGTCTCGCCGATGCCTTCTGCCAGCGTCTTGCCCTCCTCGCGCGACAACAGCCGCCCGAGCTCGTCCTTGCGCGCCAGGATCTCGTCGGCGGTCTTTCGAAGGATCGCATGACGCTCGAGGATGCCGGAGCGTGACCAGGCCGGAAACGCCGCCTTGGCCGCGGCGATCGCCGCCTTCGCATCCTCGGCCGAGGCGCGGGCATATTCCCCGATCACGTCGTTGGTGTCGGACGGATTGATATTGGCAACGCCATTACCGCCAACCCATTCGCCGGCAATCAGGTTCTGGTGCAATGTCATGGGACCTCCTGCGAGAAAATGAATAGGTTCGCCCTCATCACGCGGGACAAGGGCGACCGTTTTACCCATTAACGCCTGTGCTGACCAATCAAGGTTTCCATCATGGACATTTCCTCCCCCGTCAGGTCGTGAAGCGGTGAGCGGACAGGACCAGCATCGAAGCCCTGTAGGCGTACACCCGCTTTTACCGCCGAAACTGCATAGCCTTTGGCGCGGTTGCGGATCGCCATGAAGGGGTAGAAGAAGTCGAGAAGGATCTTTTCGCACTTCGCGCGTTCGCCGGCGCGCAACGCCTTATAGAACTCCATTGCCAGACCGGGCACGAAGTTGAACACGGCGGACGAGTAGGTTGTGAACCCAGCTCCGAGATAGGCTTCTGCGAAGAGCTCGGCGGTCGGCATACCGCCAAGGTAGGTCAATCGGTCACCCATCTTCGCCGTAATCTGGCGCACAAGAGCGATGTCCCCGGTACCATCCTTAAAGCCGACGAGGTTGGGGCATTCGTCGCAAAGCCGCGCGAGCGTATCGGCCTGGAGCACTGAATTGTCGCGATTGTAGACCATCACGCCCATACCGGTGGATTGGCAAACGGCCTTGATATGTTGGTAGAGTCCCTCTTGCGGAGCGTCGATAAGGTAGTGCGGAAGGAGAAGAATTCCGTCGGCCCCGGCCTTTTCAACAGACCTTGCAATGGAGACGGCTATATTCGTGCCATAGCCGCAGCCTGAAACAATCGGCGTCTTGCCGGCGGCTTCCTTGGCAACGCGCACGATTTGCGGAATTTCCTCTGGCGCGAGCGAAAAGAACTCGCCTGTACCGCCGGCAGCAAATAGCGTAGCTGCATCGTAGCCTGAGAGCCAGTTGACGTGCACACCGTAGCTCTTGGCATTGAACTTTCCCTCCGCATCGAAATGCGTGACGGGGAAGGAAAGTAGACCGGCGCCAAGCACCTTTTTCAATTCTTCAGTTCTCATGGGTGTAGCCCTCCTTTGAAGGAAGCACCGAATAGCGATGCTCCTAGTTGATTTGATTTGATTGGATTGGGTGTGCGCCTCTTCAGGCTTTCAGCGATCGCACCATGCTGGCCAGGCGTTCGCAGGCCCGTTCCAGCTCGCGCTCGGAGGCGGCGATTGACAGACGAATGAAACCCGGCGCGCCAAAAGCCGCACCTGGCACACTCGATAGGCCGAACTGCTGGAGTAGGTGAGCGGCAAACGTTGTGTCGTCTACGACCACCTCTCCGCTTAGCTTCCGCCCGAACAGCTTCCCCACGCCGATGAACGCGTAAAACGCGCCCTCCGGCGGAGTGAAATCGATGCCCTCGATCCCTGCAAGCCTTTGCGACATGATTTTCGCCCTGTCCGCGAAGGTTCGAGCAGCTTTGGCAACGAAAGCCTGATCGCCGGTTAGTGCCGCGAGGGCTGCCGCCTGCGCTACGGTCGAGACGGACGTTACGCTCTGCGACTGCATCTTATTAAGCGACGCGATGAGCGCTTTTGGGCCGGCAGCATAGCCAACGCGCCAGCCGGTCATCGCATATGCCTTGGACACACCGTTGACGATCAGCGTTCGTTCACGCAGTTCTGGGCAGGCCGACGCGAAAGATATAAAGGGTGCCTCCCTAAGCAGGATGTGCTCGTAGATTTCGTCCGAAAGCACCAACACCTGCGGATGGCGGGCGAGCACTTCGGCAAGTCCTCGGTACTCCTGCGCCGAATAGATAGCGCCGGTGGGGTTAGATGGCGAGTTCAGCAGCAACCATCGGGTCTTGGACGTGATCGATGCTTCCAGCCGCTCAGGGTCGATCTTGAAACCGACCTCGGGCCCGCAACTCACATAGACTGGGTCGCCTCCGTGCAGCGAGACGATGTCGCCGTAGGACACCCAGCAAGGCGTCGGGATTATGACCTCATCGCCAAGCTCAAGCGTGGCGAGGAATACGTCAAACAGGATTTGCTTGGCGCCATTGGCGACCATCACCTCGTCAGCGGCATAGTTCAGCTGATTTTCCGTTTTGAACTTGCTCACGATCGCCTGTCGCAGGCTCTCCATACCCGCCGGCACGCCATAGCGCACCCGCCCCTGACGAATGGCTTCGCAGGCCGCCTCAGCAACGTGTGCCGGCGGCTCGAAATCCGGCTCGCCAAGCGACAGGTCGATGATATCGCGGCCCTCGGCAATCAATTTCTTCGCAGCCATTGCGATCGCCATGCTGGGCGATGACTTTATGCCCGCTGCGCGCTTGTTCTCGAAGTTCATCTCCGGCTTCCTTGGACTGATTGACATTTAGAGCCGGACGAAGCTTCCGCCCCGCCCGGCCCCCGGGAGGATTATCTGGTAGGGACGTAGTCGAAATCGCTGTCCCGCTTAGCGGCTGTTGGATCGCGCGTGTCTGCCAGGCCATAGCCGCCGCCGCCAGGAAGCTGGAGAATTAACCGGCGACCAGCGGGAACATGTTGCCGACCCTTCGAGGCCAAGCGCGTTCCGTCGTCGAGCAACACTGCGCCAGGAGCGCCGTTCTCGCCGCCATTGCGGCCGCGCGCGGGGTGTTCGACGCGGTCGAACATGGCGTTGAAATGCATCTCGTGACCTTCGGTCGGCGAGATTTCCACGACCTGCCCCAGGCCGCCTCGGAACTGGCCGGCGCCGCCCGAACCGTCGCGCAGTTCCTTACGCCAGAAGATGACCGGACCGACGTGCTCTGTCGCCTCGATCGACATCGAGTGCACGCCGCTTGGAAATGCCGTGGCATTCAAACCGTCAAGCGTGGAACGTGCACCGGCGCCGCCACTGTTGAAGAGCAGGACTTCTGCGCGCTGGCCGCCATCAGCCGGCGCCCTTTCACCCTGCAACGGCCGCACGCTGACGTGCAGGTTCCACAAGGCACCCGCCCCTTCCGCCGGTACGCGACCAGGAAGCATCTTGTGCACGGCGCCAAGTACGGCGTCCGGAACGAGATGCCCGAGGACGTGGCGCACCGAGACCGGTGCGGGATGTTGCGCATTGAGAATGCAGTTTTGCGGAGCCGTGACGCGGAACGGTAGCAGGGAGGCGTGATTGTTCGGGATCTCCGGCGCGATCGAGCATTTGAGACCGTAACAGGCATAGGCTGCGGAGTAGATGATCGGGCAATTGATACCCTTCGGACTGGGCGGCGAGGTCCCTTCGAAATCCGCAAGGATATGATCGTTCGCCACATCGAGGCGCACGGCGATGTCGATCGGCGAGCCATAGCCGTCGACCCGCATTACGTTGGAATAGGAACCCTTCGGCAGGGCCGCAATCCGTTCGATTGTCGCATCGTAGCTGCGCTTGAAGATGAAGTCGGCCAAGGTTTCGAGATCCGTAAGACCGAATTCGTCCATCATGTCCATGAGCCGGCGATGGCCGATCTCGTTGCAAGCTGCGAGCGAATAGACATCGCCGACCACCTGATGACTCTCGCGCACATTGTTGCGCAAGATGTTGACGAGGTCCTTGTTGACAACGCCGCGTTCGGCAAACTTCATGATCGGGACGAAGATGCCTTCTTCGTAGACCTCGTTGGCATCCGGCCCGAAACCGCGACCGCCAACATCGACTACGTGCGCGGTGCAGGCGAAGTAGCCAACCAGATCCCCTTTCCGGAAACTCGGCGAGACGACAGTGAAGTCGTGCAGGTGGCCCGTGCCCTTCCACGGGTCGTTGGTGATATAGACGTCACCCTCGAAGATGTTTTCAGGGCCGATGTCGCGGATGAAGTGGCCGACGGCTTCCGCCATAGCGTTGACGTGGCCGGGTGTACCGGTCACGGCCTGAGCTATCATCTTTCCGCCGCGGTTGAACACGCCGGCAGACAGGTCGCCCGACTCACGCACGCTGGTGCTGAACGCGGTGCGGATCAGCGTAAGCGCTTGCTCCTCAACTACGGAGATTAGCCGGTTCCACATGATCTGCATGTGGACGTCAGAAAGTGCATTGGTTTTCATGGTTTTCCCTCTGTTCAGGCAGCTTGCTTGGCACGCACGAGCAGGCAGCCATCGGACTGCATGACGACTTCGCGGCTCGCTGTGATGATGGTCGAGGTTTCGCGTTCGGTGATGACCGCCGGACCGGCGACCCAATCGCCTGGCTTCATGTCATTGCGGGAGACAATCGCGGCACTTTGGAAGTTGCCTTCCTGCACGTCGAAGATTTCACGCGTGCCGCGAACCTCGGCGGCTGCTCCCTTAGCGGTCTTGCCGATCCGCTCAGGCGGGATCACCTTTGAAGTGGCACGCAGCGACCAACTGACGATCTCGACATCAAGCCCGTCAATCACGCGGCCGAAGAACTGCTCATACTGTTCGTCAAACAATTTGCGAAACAGTGCGCCGTCACTATCGATGTAATCACGCACCTCAATGGTGACTGGCACTTCCCAGCCCTGACCGACATAGCGCATGTAGGCAGTGCATTCGAGACCCGGTTCCGCGTCCGGCGCTCCTGAGCGCACGAAGGATGTCGCTTCAGCGATCAAGTCGCTGATGGTGGTGTTGATCGCTTTCGCCTCGAAGCGGCTTAGACGGCTATAGGCGCTTCGAACGGATTCAAAGCCGAATGGAGCCCTCAGGAAACCGATTGCCGAGCCGACACCAGCTCCTGGTGGAATCAAAAGATCCGACATTCCAAGCTTTTCGCACAGCCGGGCGGCATGGATGGGTGCCGCACCGCCGAAGGCAATCATCGTGAACTCCGAAAGCTCCTTGCCGTTTTCAACGGCATGCATTCGCGCGGCGTTGCTCATGTTCTCGTCAACCACTTCGCTAAGCCCGTAAGCAGCAGTCGCAACATTGGTCTCAAGCTTAGACGCCACATCCTGATCCATTGCCTTGTCAGAGGCACAGCGATCGAGCTTCATTGCACCGCCGGCAAACTCGTCGGGGTCAAGACGACCGAGAATGAGATCGGCATCAGTGACGGTCGGGTTCTTACCGCCACGGCCATAGCAGGCGGGCCCTGGCTCGGAACCGGCGCTGTGGGGTCCAACGCGGATCTGGCGCATGCTGTCGACGGTTGCAATCGAACCGCCCCCGGCGCCGATCTCGACCATTTCGATGACCGGAATGGATATGGGCATGCCGCTGCCCTTCTTGAAGCGCCAGGTGCGAGCGACCTCGAATGTCTTAGACGTCTTGGGCGTCTGTTTTTCGATCAGGCAGATCTTGGCCGTTGTCCCGCCCATGTCGTAGGAGAGGACCTGGTCGAGCCCGTAGCTGCTGGCGATATGAGCGGCGAAAATTGCGCCGCCTGCGGGACCGGATTCAAGAAGGCGAACCGGGAATTCGATCGCGCTTTCGACGCTGATGATCCCGCCGCCAGAATGGATCATAAAGATCGGGCATCGGGTTCCCTCATCCGTCAAGCGACCAACGAGGCGGTTGAGATAGGAAGCCATCAGGGGCTTGACGAAGGCGTTGGCGCACACCGTGTTGAAGCGCTGGAACTCGCGCATTTGCGGCGAGACCTCGAACGACACTGACACCGAGATGTCCGGGTTTTTGGCAAGTAGCCGGTCTCGAACGGTTTTTTCATGCGCGCCGTTCAAGTAGGAATGTATGAAGCCAATCGCGACGCTTTTATAACCGGCAGCAACAATGCGATCGCAGAGGGCATCGACTTCGGAAAGGTCCAGCGCCTTGAGCACCGAACCGTCGGCGCCGATGCGCTCGTCAAGTACAAAGCGCTCGTTGCGCGAAACCAGTGGTGCGGGCAGTACGATATCGAGATCATATTGTTCGAAACGGCTCTCCGTGCGCATTTCGATGACGTCACGGAACCCCTTGGTGGTGATGAAGGCAGTTTTCGCACCCCGGCGCTCGATCAAGGCATTGGTGGCGAGCGTGGTGCCGTGGATGATCGTATCGATCTCGGAGAGATCCACGCCCGCGACCTCAGCGACCTGTCGAATGCCTTCAACGATTGCGTTTTCGGGGAACGAGTAGTCGGTCAGCACTTTGATCGAATGGAGCGTGGCTCCCACTTCCATCGCGACATCGGTAAAGGTTCCACCGATATCGGCGCCGACCCTAATTTGCTTGCCATCTTTCGCCATTTTCTTCACTCATGCTCCGTAAACGAGCTGTTGTTGCGCCGCGCCCGGGAAGGCTTGTTTTTCGACGTGCGGCGGCACTCCCCGCCCGCACAGACAGGCGGGGGCAAAAAGCTCTTCAGTGGTTGATGTTTCGGGTGCGCTGCGCGACGGCTAAATCAACGCGCAGAGCTTAAGCGTTATTGCTTGCCGGTGAAATCGACACCCGGCAATGTCGTCGGAAGCGCGGCGCGATCCACGCCAATCCATTTCTTGTAGAGCGCGTCAAGCGATCCGTCCGCGGTATGCCGGGTCACAAAATCTGTGAGGTAGGCGAGCATATCCTGATCGCCCTTGCGCACCGCCATTCCCTGGAAATTGTCGGCAACTTTGTACTTGCGCTCGAATTCGGCGCTGTGTCCTGTTTCCTTGATTACCAGGCCGTATGTGACGCTCCCAAGGATCGCATCGACCTGGCCTGAAAGCAGTGCTTGCACTGTCGTCGCATCATCGTCGAAGCGCTTGATTTCTGTCTCCGGCGGCGCAGCCTTGACCAAAACCGGTTCGAACACGCTGCCTCGGTTGACGCCGATTACGTATTTACCGAGATCCTCGTTACCCTTGATTTCAGCATCCTTTTTTGCCCAGACGGTGATGTCGTTCGACGAGTAGGGAATGACATATTGGATGACCTTGGCGCGCTCTTGCGTAATGGTCATAGAAGGCACGAGGAAATCGACATTGCCGTTGACGAGCAGAGGAATGCGGTTCTGGCCGGTGATGCGTTCGAACTTCACCTCGACGCCGAGTTCCTGGGCAATCAGCTTGGAAAGCTCGATGTCGAAACCCTCGTTTTGACCGTTCTGGTCGATGAAGCCCCAGGGAAACTGATCCATCTGAACCCCAATGACGGCCGTGCCCTTTGCCTTGATCTCTTCCGGCGTTACAGCCCCTGCAGTGTTGGTAAAGGCAGTCGCCGTCAGAATGACCGCCGTAAGACCGGACAGGAACCTGGAACGCGAGATGGTCCGTGCTGAATTGAACATGTTGGTTACCTCTGGTTGGTTTTGATATGCGTTCTTCTTGTTATCTCGCGGCGTTGAGGCGCCGTTCGACTCTTGCGCTGAAGTATGTCAGGGGCAGGCAGATAAAGAAGTAGACGAGCCCGACCGCCCCGTAGACTTGCAGTGGTTGAAACGTGATGTTCGCCATTAGCTGGCCCGAGCGGGTAAGCTCAGTCAGGCCTAAGAGTGCAGCAAGAGCAGTCCCCTTGATAAGGTTCACCAGGAAGCCGATGGTGGCGGGCAAACCGATCCGGAAGGCCTGAGGCAGGACCACGTCGATCATGCGGTAGACATAGCCGATACCAAGCGCGCGGGCGGCCTCGCTTTGACCCGGCGCCACGGCCTGGATGCTGCCACGCCAGATCTCGCCGAGAAACGCGCTGGTGTGCAGCGACAGGCCAACGGTCAGCGCCACCCAGATATCGACTTTGAGGCCAAATACCGGCATTCCAAAATAGACGAAGAACAGCTGCACCAAGAGCGGCGTCCCTTGGAAGATCTGGATGTAGGTTGCCATAAGGCCGCGCAGGACTGTCCATTTGCTGGTACGACCGAGCGCTACTGCGAGACCGAGCGCTCCGCCAAAAGTGAACGCGAGAAGAGAGAGGAAGACTGTCCAGCGAGCACCTTCCAACAGGAATAGAAACTCTCCGAAACCAAATTCACGGATCATCGATTTGGCCTCACTTTGTCGGATAGGAGAAGTAGGTTCTGCCGACCAGCTGCAATGCGACAGAGAAGAACTGGGACAGCAGGAGGTAGACCGCACCGAGGACGAAATAGATCTCGAAACTGCGGAAGGTTTGGGCGTCCAGCGTCTGCGCCATGTAGGTCAGTTCCTCCGCGGAGACCGACGCAACAAGGCTCGAATTCAGCATCATCAGGATGAACTGACTGCAGAGCGCCGGATAGACCGCACGGATTGCCGGTCGAAAAACGATGAAACGATAAATGTCGATCGTATGCAGGCCAAGCGCCCTGCCCGCCTCGATCTGGCCAGGCCGGATCGACTGCACGCCACCGCGAACGATCTCCGCGGCATATGCCGCGCAGTTGAGTGACATTGCGAGGATCGCTGCCTCTTCGCCGTCCAACTTGATACCGAGCGTCGGCATGCCGAAATAGATAAAGAAGATCTGGACGAGAAACGGTGTGTTGCGGATAAGCTCGATATAGCCGACCGCAATCATCCGCACGGCGGCAAGTTTACTCATGCGCATCAACATGAAGACAATGCCCAGCGAAAGGCCGGCAACCATTGAGATGGCAGACATCCTTAGTGTTTGAATGGCGCCCTCGAGAAACATGGGCCAAGCGGCAAAAACAGGGGCGAAATCGAAGGAATATTGCATCTATACACCTCTGCCCTAGTGATTGAGGATCTGGCTGAGGAACGTCTTGGTGCGTTCATGGCTCGGGTTACTGAAGAACACGTCGGGCTTAGCGCTTTCGACGATCTCACCGCGGTCCATGAAGATGACGCGATGCGCAACGGCTCGGGCGAAGCCCATCTCGTGCGTGACGCAGATCATGGTAATGCCGTCGTCGGCGAGCGACACCATCGTATCGAGCACCTCCTTGACCATCTCGGGATCGAGCGCTGAGGTCGGCTCGTCGAACAACATGATCTTTGGATCCATGCAGAGCGCGCGTGCGATGGCGACACGCTGCTGCTGACCGCCCGATAACTGAGCTGGATACTTCAGCGCCTGCTCGACGATGTGGACGCGCTCAAGATGGCGCATGGCCTTTTCCTTGGCCTCTGCCCCCGACGCCTTGCGAACGCGCCGCTGTGCCAGCATGCAGTTTTCAAGCACTGTTAGATGAGGGAAAAGGTTGAACTGCTGGAACACCATACCGACGTCGCGTCTAATATGGTCGGCATTCGCGCCGCTTTGGTTGAGCCGTGTGCCGTTGACGAAGATTGTGCCTTCCTGAATTTCCTCCAGGTGGTTGATGCAACGGATAAGCGTCGACTTGCCAGAGCCCGACGGACCGCAAAGAACAATGTGCTCGCCGCGAGCGACGTTCAGATTTATGCCCTTTAACACTTGCAAAGGGCCATACCATTTGTTGACGCCGACCATATCTATGGCTTTTTCGGACTTCGCGCTTTCGCTCATTCCTCGTTCCCCTTCCTGTTATCGTCAGGATTTCATTGCGACTTCAAACACGGCATCAACCTCGACGGATGAGCCGCGAGGAAGCGATCCGGCGCCGAGCGCCGTACGGACGTGGCGGCCATTTTCTCCGAAGATTTCGACAAGAAGATCGGAAGCGCCATCAATTACGGCGGGATGTCCCTGGAAGTGCGGCGGCGCGTTCACGAAACCGCGAAGCTGCACGCACGCAATTACTCGGTCGAGGTCCCCGTCGAGGGCGGCACTTACCCGGGCCACAAGGTTCAAAGCGCAAAGACGAGCGGCTTGATAGCCGTCTTCAGGCGAGATGTCCTGCCCCACCACGCCGACGAAATGCTCGATACCGTCGATACGCGGGATCTGTCCTGAGACAAAGAGAAGGGATCCCACGAGCCGGTGCGCAACGTAGTTTCCGGAGGCCGGCGCATTAGAAGGCAACACGATGCCGAGCTTGGAGATACGTTCAGAGACGACACCCATAGCAAATTCCACCTGATTTTCTGCGAGCGCTTTAAAGCGCTTGTTTCGTTCCCGGAGCCATTCGCCTCGTCTCGACTGACAAGGTATCGCTGGCTCACTTACCGAGACCAAAGATTATTGAAATAGTATCTCATGTCAATACCGACGCAAGAGATACTACCTCTCAAGAGGCTGACGCATTTACATGACGATAATCGTATTAATTCAGCTATTTACAGTGGATTTTCAAGTTTCTGTCGGTGCGTGTTGCTAATCAGCGTCGAGAATATTTTTGAGTCATTTCCCATAAAGAGCTTTGAATAAGGCTCGCCGATATGCTCATCGAAGCCTGTGTGCGCACACTTTGAGTGCAATTACCGCGATACAGGTAGTACCACATCTTGAAGTAGTGCTATCTTGTCAGAAGGACAACGAAACCCTATTAATCGTCAAAAGCACCGGTAAAAGGTGACGCTAAGTAACGGGTGAATCTTGGACACACTGACAAGTCGGACCATACAAGCACTCAAGGCTCATATCATCGAGGGTGAACTCGACAAGGGCGATAAGCTTGGATCGCTTAATGACCTATCTCAACGCTTTGGCGTGAGCCGAACCGTCATTCGCGAAGCGATATCCGCATTGCGGTCTGATGGAGTAGTAGAGGCGCGTCATGGCGTCGGTGTGTTTGTACGGAATGTGCCCACGCCGGAAGATTTGACCGGCTATGATTCCGAGCTGGCACTGGCGCCGCTTCGCCGCCTGAAGACGTCATTCATCGACCTTCTGGAACTGCGAATGGCATTCGAGGTTCATGCGGCCGGTCTTGCGGCGACCCGCCGCTCCTGGGCACAGGAATCAAATATCTGGAATGCTGCCCGACAATTCGAGGCATCGATCGACGACGAAACCGCCCTCGACAATCTGGACTTTGTTTTCCACCGCTCGATCGCAGAGGCGACGAATAATGGTGCCTTTATAGAGTTCTTCAACTTGATGAGCCTTCAAATACTCCCGCAACCGGCATTCTCAAAGGAACTCAATCCAGCGCTCATCACGCCCGAGTACATTCAAAACACTGTGCGAGAACATAGGGCCATCTGCGAAGCGATCAGCAGCGGAAACTCCGAACAGGCCCGCGAAGCCATGCGCGCCCATCTAAACCGGAGCCATCTTCGGTACCGCGGCTTTTCAGACGGAGAAACTTCCCCGTTAAGCAATCTCGCCCAATCGCAATGACCATCCTAAGCGGCCACAGCAGCTCTGCCAGAGACCATTCCCGCGCGTACATCCGGCCACCCCCCACGTTGCCCCAACGTGAACGGGTTATCCGGTTGTTCCATCGGCATTTTTTTCTTCTGGTTTGAGCGCTACACTCAAAACACGCATCAATAGCCGCAACGCGTCATCCGACCGCCCATCGGCGCTGAAGCTGTGTTTGATGCCATCCATCGCAGCCGCAATCAGCGCGGCGAGGTCCGCGGGTGATACCTCTAATGCCTTCAGGTCGATCTCCCCTTGAGCTTGAGCTGCAGCCAGTACGTTTGCCAGGAGGTCAAGCAGCTTCGATCTGGCGGCAATCGTTATATCCTTTGCCAGTTTCAAATTGGTGTCGAAGAGTTCCTTGGCGTTATCGCTTTTGCTGAACGGAGCGATCAGTCCTTCCTGGAAGGCAGAGATCGCCGCCGCGATACGGTCCACGACATTTCCCGTGCGGCCAAGCGCGGCCTCAACCTCAGACATTGTCCGTTCGTGTGCACGCGCCGAGCCGGCCCGAAAAAGCTCCTCCTTACTGTTGAAGGCAAGGTAGAGGGAAGCGCGCGAAATCCCTGTAGCACGAGCGATATCCGCCATGGTGGTCTTCTGAAAGCCGTACCGGGCGAACACCGGCAGCGCAGAATCCAAAATTAAAGCTGATTTGCGATTTTCATTTTCCATCGGGACATGTTGACGCCCCCTGTCTGAAATGTCAAAGAGACAATTGGACAATATTAGTCCACTTGTCCAATTAACCGAACTCGCATCGGAGCACGATCATGAAAGAGGCGCGACCGCCACAACAAACCACAGTGCTAGTCACGGGGATCAGTGGCTTCCTTGGCGGTCATGTGGCGCTGCAGCTGTTGCAACAGGGTTATCGTGTTCGCGGAACGTTAAGACGGATGGCGTCAGCCCCTGCAACGATGTCCCGCTTTCAACCGTTCACCGAAAATCTCGGTTTCGTCGAAGCCGATCTGGATCACGACCTCGGCTGGGCGGAAGCCGTTTCGGACTGCGATTACATCATCCATACCGCATCTCCATTTCCGAGTGGCGCGGTGCGCGATCAGACAGGATTGATCCGGACAGCAAAGGAAGGGGCTCTCCGCGTGTTGCGGGCGGCCCATGCAGGCAAGGCGAAAAGGGTCGTCCTCACCTCATCAATCGCAGCCACCAATCATGGCAGCGGGCGTGCACCGTTCAGCGAAAAGGACTGGACGGACACAGAGAGCAAACGCGCGACACCCTATTACAAATCCAAGACTCTGGCCGAGCGCGCCGCTTGGGCGTTCGCCGAAGAACATGATCTGGCCTTGACCGTGATCAATCCGGGTCTCATCCTTGGTCCGTTGTTAGGCAATGACTGCGGCACGTCCGTCGGACTAATCAGGAAATTGATGAACGGCAAGTTCACGCGATTGCCGCGCTACGGTTGCGCAATCGCTGACGTTCGCGATGTCGCGCTCGCCCATGTCCGTGCGATGGTCGAGCCCGGGGCCACTGGACACAGGTTCATCGTCGGAGGCCGCGTCTTCTGGATGAGGGACATTGCGCACGTACTTGCCCAGTCCTTTCCAGCCTACACTTCCCAGATACCAACTGCGGAACTTCCAAACTGGTTGGTTCGAATTCTGGCTCTCATCGACGCCGACGCGGGGACGATCGTGCATGAGCTTGGAAGGGACCTCCGCATCGACACCTCAAAAGCAGAATGCGTGTTGCAATGGCGGCCGCGTCCCGAAGAAGAAACCATCCGCGCCTGCGGTCAAAGTCTGATCGAAAAAGGACTGGTGACCGCCCGCACCGCTGGCCGAGGATTTGACTTTCGCCGCGAAGAGCCAACGAAACATCCAGGAGATTAGAATGATAAACAATGTTCAGACCGAAGAAGACCGCATCCGTGAAAGCGAGCGCAGCCGATTGCGTGCGCTCGTCGCCGCCGATATCACTGCGGCGGCACCTCTTCATGCCGATGACTTCCAGTTAATTACCCCCATCGGCGTAGCTCTATCGCGGGAAGAATATCTCGGTGCCATCGCCGCCGGCCAGATCAAATACCGCGCATGGGAGCCAAACGATATTGCCGTCCGTCTTTATGGCTCGGCCGCCGTCATACGCTACCGCGCTCGCCTGGAAGTAATCTTCAACGGACATCTCGTGCCGGCCGCAGACTACTGGCACACAGACACTTATGAAGAGCGCAACAGCCGCTGGATAGTTGTATGGTCTCAGGCCACGACCATCAGCCGCTAGTCAAATCGAGACTGGTAGCCGTTCCCATAAGCCCTTCGAGCCAGAAGCGGTCGAGTGATCCGCTTCAGGCCTTCAGGACCAACGGAAGGGCCATGCGTCGCCTAGAGTTGCGGGGTTAGTCCTCGATGTCGACCTGCTCGAAGCGATGCGAGCCCAATGGCTCCATCACGTAGTTCTTCACCTTTTTCGACATCGGCAGCACAACCGTGGAGTGGGCAATCGGAACCCAAGGTGCCTGATCGCTGATGATGGCCTGTGCCTCTTCGTAAAGTTTCGTCCGCTCGCTTTGATCCGAGCTGGTACGCGCCTTCTGGAAGATCTCATCGAGCGGCTTGTAGCACCAGTTGGCATTGTTGCTGCCGCCAACGCCAGAGCAGCTGAAGAAATAGCTGAGCAAATTGTCAGGATCGGCGTTGTCGCTCGTGCCGCCCAAGATGACGGCGCCATCGCGCGCTTCGTCGCGCACCTTCTTCAGATACTCGCCCCACTCGTAGGAAACGATTTCGACGCCGATGCCCACCTTGGCAAGGTCCGCCTGCATCAGCTCTGCCGCGCGGCGAGCGTTCGGCATATAGGGACGGCTGACAGGCATAGCCCAGATCTTCATCTTCAGATCTTTGACGCCGGCCCCATCCAGCAGCTTCTTTGCCATTTCCGGATCGTAGCTGTAGCCCTCTATTTTGCCGTTATAGCCCCACATCGTCGGCGGCAGGACGCTTTTGGCGACCTGTCCCATGCCCTGATAAACGGAACCGACAATCGCCTTGCGGTCGATCGCCATATTGATGGCGCGGCGTACTTCCAGCTTGTCGAACGGCGCGATCAAGGTATTCATCGCGAGATAGGAGACGTTGAGACCTGGCTGTTCCAGAACAGTAAGGTCCGGATTTGCCTTCAGCCCGGCCACGTCAGCCGGCGCCGGGTATGGAGCGACATGGCATTCTCCCGCCTGGAGCTTCTGCATGCGTGTCGTCGGATCGGTAGTGATCGCGAAGATGAGGTTGTCGATCTTCGGCGCGCCTGCCCAATAGTCTGCATTGGCCGCAAAGCGAATTGCCGCATCTTGCTGATAATCGACAAAGCGGAACGGCCCGGTTCCGACCGGCTTACGGTCAAGATCCTCGCGCCGTCCTTCAGCCGCCAGCTTGTCGGCATATTCCTTCGACATGATCGAGCCGAAGTTCAGGGCAAGCTTTGACGGAAGCGATGCATCCGGCTGCTTCAGGACGAACTTGACGGTCTTTTCGTCCACCTTGACGATGGCCTTGATGACCGATGGCATGTCCATGGCATTGAACATTTCCCAGTTGGCACCGGGGAAATAGCTGTTCCAGGGATCGTTCTTGTCCAACTGGCGATTATAGGTGAAGAGCACGTCGTCGGCGTTGAAATCACGCGTCGGTGTGAAGTCATCCGTCGACTGGAACTTCACGCCCTCACGCAGTTTCAGCGTGTATTCGAGATTATCGTCGGAAATTGTCCAGCTTTCAGCGAGGCCCGGAATAACCTTGGTCGTACCGCTTTCGAATTCGGTCAGGCGATCATAGATCGTCTCCGCCGAAGCGTCCCAAGTACTGTTGGCCGAGTAGAGCGCTGCATCGAACCCCTCTGGCGCGCCCTCCGAGCAATAAACGAGCGTCTTTGCCATGGCCGGTGTCAGGGCGACGCCCGAAAGCATCGTTGCTGCAAACAGAGAAACAACGGTCTTGCGCGTCCGTGCGAATTTTAGAGTCATTGGCTTATCCTCCCTCAGGAATGGAATGCGAGATGCCCGGCGAATGGCTCGCGCGCACAGGTCAATCGGCTTTGCCGGCCGTCGTGCCGAGGCCGCGACCGGGCGTCCAGACAGGGTCTGGCGCGGTCCAGAGCACATCGTTGCGGATCAGTTTCACCAGTTCACCCGCCTGCAGGTCGAGGAAGCGCTCGCCCTTGTCAGCTGTTGCACTGCGCGGATCGCCCCAGGTGCCGGTGACCGGCGCACGCTCGGCGAAGGAATAGAAGCGCGACACGTCCGCCGGCACATCGACGGGATGTTGCTGGTTGCCATATGCCTGCCCGAACATCTCGGTCTTTACCGCGTCCGGGACGATTGCCAACATGACAGATGCCTCGCCTTCGCAAGCATGATGCGCACCGGTGTCGACCTCGAAGATTTTCCCCGCCTCCTCCGGCGCCAGCATCCAAGGCGTCGTGGCGACGATCGGCATGGCAAACTCGACCGCCAGCTCACGCACGGCAACCGCGAGCGGATCCATGTTGCCGCCGTGTCCATTGACGATGAAGAGCCGTTGGAAGCCGAGCGTCTTCAGCGAGCGCACGATGCAGCGGATGACGCGGCTGAGCGTATCGTAGTCGAGCGTGATGGTTCCCCCGAAAGGCAGGTGGTGTTCGCTCATGCCAAGCCAGAGGCCAGGCAGAACGGCGACCGGGATATCATCGGCAACCAGACGGGCGGCGCGAATGGCCGCCGCCGATGCGCTGGCGGTATCGGTAATAACCGGCAGATGCGGGCCGTGCTGTTCCAGCGAGCCGATCGGCAGAATGGCGAGCGCCCCGGGCTTGCCGGCAATTTCGCGCAGGCTGGGTGCGGTCATGCGCGCCCATTCAACTTCCTTCGTCATGTCAGGCCTCTTTCATCAGATCACGTTCATGTCCGGATCGCAGGCGCCTGGACCGCCACACGCCTGACTGCGTCGGACCAGCATTCCGAAACATGCCGAAACGGCGGCCGACAGAAGGGCGCCGATTTGCGTTGGTTCGCGTCACTGTTATCTCCGGCAAGCAGTGGGTCGGGCTTCGCCTCCGCTCCGCCGAGCGAACAGCTCCAAATTTGCACAGTCGGAAATATCAATCAAATTATTTTTCGGATAAGAAAATTATATTTCTTAAAATACCTACCTCGAGCATCAATTCATCGAACCGCCATGCGCCGCCCATGCGGACGGAAGGCGGAACGCCCTATAGCGCTCGTCTGCGTCTCAACCCTCGGCCAGATGACACCTCGCCTGGCGCGGGCCATCGCCGAGGCGGTGGAGAACCTGCGGTGCCTCGCAGCCAGCAGCAGCCTTGGCGCATCGTCCCCTGTAGAAGCAACCGGCCGGCAATTTGCGGTTGTTTGGAAGCTCCCCGATCCGCACCTCGGCAAGGGTCGGCAAGGGGCTTGCGAAACTCGGAGCTGAGGCCAGAAGCGTTTGAGTGTACGGGTGCCGAGGATTGCCAAGAACCTCGTCGGCGGGACCTGATTCAACGATCTGGCCGAGATACATCACAGCGACATCGTCGCAAAAATGGCGCACCAGCGCGACATCGTGCGAAATCAAGAGGTACGTTAACCCCCGCTCCCGCTGCAACTTCAAAAGCAGGTTGACGATCTGCGCCTGCACCGACACATCGAGCGCCGATGTCGGCTCGTCCAACACCATGAGATCGGGATCCGTGCTGATCGCGCGGGCGATTGCGATGCGCTGGCGCTGGCCACCTGAAAACTCGTGGGGCAGGCGATCCAGATGTTCCGGCCTCAAGCCGACGGCAGCGGCCAGTTGCTCCGCCTTCGCATGCAACTCGGCATTGCTGTGTCCGCCGCGAATGTGCAGCGGTTCGCTGATCAGCCGCCAGACCGGCAGCCGCCGATCGAGCGAGGATTGCGGATCCTGGAAAACGATCTGCATCTTCTGCCGCAGATCGCGCTTTTGCTTTCCCTGTGTTGCCTGCAAATCCTGGCCGTCGATCGTCACCCTGCCCTGCTCGTAAGGCGCAAGCCCGATGATCGCCTGGGCGAGCGTGCTCTTGCCGCAACCGGACTCGCCGACAATGCCGAGGCTTCTACCGCCGCGAACCTCAAGGGTGACGCCGTTGACGGCGTGCACATGCGAGGTGGGGCGACCGAGCCAGTCTCGGGACGCGGGGAAGCGGACTTTGAGATCGGAAACTTCCAGAACGGGCCGGGTTATCGTGTCAATACCTTCGGTCATTGCGGGCTCCCCTGCTCTGTTTCCGGTCCGACACCACGCCGCCAGCAGGCCACCTGTCGGCCATTGGCGCCCTCCAACTGCGGAGACCGGGATCGACAGAGATCAACCGCTTCCTTGCATCGTGGCTGGAAATAGCAGCCGGCAGGCGGGTGCATCAGGTTCGGTACCGCGCCGGTGATCGCTTCGAGTTCCTGCTTCGGCGCCACCCGTTCCGGCAGGCAGCGCAGCAGCGCCTGGGTATAGGGGTGCTGCGGCGCGTCGAGAATGGCTCGCGTCACGCCCTGCTCCACGATCCTTCCGGCATACATCACGTAAAGTCGATCGCAGAGCTGCGACACGACCGCGACGTTATGCGAGATGAAGATCACCGACGTCCCGGTCCGGCGGGCGCGGTTCTGGATAAGCCGCAGTATCACGGCCTGGACGGTGACATCGAGCGCAGTCGTCGGCTCGTCGGCGATGATGAGCCCGGGATTGCAGGAGAATGCCATCGCGATCAGAACCCGTTGCCGCATGCCGCCGGAGAGCTCGAACGGATAGAGCTTCATGACCCGCTCGGGCTCGCCGATCAGCATGTCGGCAAGAATATCCCGGGCAATGCGCCTGGCATCCGTCAAGCTTGCCTCCTCGTGACGCATGATGACATCAGTCAGCTGCTTGCCGATGCGGATCGTCGGGTTGAGCGCGTTCATCGGCTCCTGGAAGATGGTCGAGACCATCTTGCCGCGCACATCCTGCAGTTGGCTCTCGTTCATGGCGAGGGTGCTATGACCAAAGATCCTGACGGAGCCGCCGGTGATCCTGTAGCGCCCCTTGGGCAGCAGCCCGGTTGCTGCCATGGTCGTCACCGATTTGCCGCAGCCGGACTCGCCGACGATCCCGACGATCTCTGCCTTTGCGACATTGATCGACACATTGTCGAGCGCCTTGATCGCCCCGCTGAAGGTTGGGAACTCCAGCGACAGATTGTGAATGGCCAGCGCCTGACCGCGAGATTCAACAATACCGGTCGTCATCATCTGCCCCTCAAGCGCGGGTCGAGCATATCGCGGATGCCGTCGCCAACGAGGTTACATCCCATGGCCGTGATCAGAATGGCGAGACCCGGGAAGGTCGCGTACCACCACTGATCGAGCATGTAGCTGCGGCCGCTGCTGACGAGCGCGCCCCATTCGGCGGTGGGCGGCTGAGCACCGAGGCCGATGAAGCTGAGGGCGGCTGCGATCAGCACAACACCGCCAAGATCGAGCGTCGCCTGCACGATGATCGGCGACATGGCGTTTGGCAGGATATGCCAGCGCAGAATGTAGAGCGGCGAGGCACCGAAAGTGCGCGACGCCTTTACGAAGACCTGCTCGCGCAAGGACAGCGTTTGACCGCGGGCCAGGCGCACATAGGCGGGAATCCGCACGATCGCCACGGCTAGCATGGAGTTGAAGAGGCTGGGCCCAAGGGCCGCGGCCAGCGCCATGGCCAACACGAGCGCCGGCAAGGCAAGGACGACGTCCATCAGCCGCATGACGGCGGTGTCGACCCGTCCGCCGACCACGCCGGAAAAACAGCCGATCAGCACCCCAACCGACATCGAGATCAGGACAATCATGAAGGCGGCGCCGCAGGATGCCCTTGCCCCATAGACGACGCGCGAGAACAGGTCGCGGCCGACCTCGTCGGTACCGAACCAATGGGCAGCACTCGGTGGCAGCAGACGCGCCGTCAGCGAGACCTTGTCCGGGTTGTACGGCGCGATCACCGGCGCGGCGATGATCATGATGAGGACGAGCAGGATGATGGCAGCGCCAACCAGGGTCAGCGGGCTCCGGCGGCTGAGGTACCAGAGATAACGCAGCCGCTCGGATAGGGACCTGGTCCTGCGCATTGCGGAACTCGCCGCGACAGGTTCGGTGGGGATGACGGCAGACATGATCAGACCTCCCTGATCTGGGGGTCGGCGAGCATGTAGGCGAGATCGACCAGGAGATTGATCAGCACATACCCAATGGAAGCGACGATCGTGAAGCCCATGATGGCGGGAAAATCGAGCGTCTGAATGGAGGTGACGACGTAGGTGCCCATGCCGGGCCAGGCAAAGATCGTCTCGGTCAGCACCGCGCCATAGAGAAGATCGCCAAGTGCCAGCCCGAGCAGGGTGATGGAAGGGATCAGCGCGTTTCTGAGCGCATAGTTGAAGATGATCATGCCCTTGCGCAGGCCGCTGGCGCGCGCAGTGCGAATGTAGTCTTCCTGCAGGACATCCAGCATCGAGGCGCGTATCTGGCGCGTGATCACACCCATATTGGCAAAGGCCAACACAAAGCCCGGCAGGATGATGTGGTAGACGGCGCTGCGGAAGGCATCGAAGCGGCCTTGCAGCAACGAGTCGATCAACAGGAACCCGGTGATGCGTTCGGGCGCAACGATGCCCATGGCCAGACGGCCGCTGCCGGGCAGTATCTGAAACTTGGCGTAGAAGAGATAGATCAGGATGAGGCCGAACCAGAATACCGGCATCGAGATGCCGCACACGGAGACAGTGCGCGCAATCTGGTCAATCGGACCGTCCTTGTAGACCGCCGACAGCACGCCAAGCGGTACACCCAGACAGATCGCGATCAAGAGCGCGACCGTTCCAAGCTCCAGCGTCGCCGGCAGGAAGGTGCGGATATCGCCGGCGACCGGGCGATTGGTCCGCAGGGACGTCCCCAGATCGCCCTGCAGCAGATTGCCGATATAGATGGTGAACTGTTCGACAACAGGTCGATCAAGGCCGAGATTGCGCCTGACGTTTTCAAGCGTTTCGGCGCTCGCCCGGTCGCCTGCGATCATGCGCGCCGGATCTCCCGGGATGAGATGGGAGATCGTGAAGGTGATGACGGCGACGCCTAACACCACGAAAAGCAAAAGTACCAGGCGCGGGATGATGATGCGGGTGATAGCCATGGACGTCAGCCCTTCCGGCAGGAGAACCCTGACCTTGCTTGGGAAACGATGAAACCCTGCCGCCACAGCCGTTGAGGCGGGCGGCAGGTGTTGCGTGGAATGAGGCCCGTCAAGGCCGCGGGATCGGCCTGATCCGGCTCCGTCATTCCGTTTTCGACATCGTTCCGAAGTTGTAGACCTGGATCAGCATGGGGTTGTAGACATAGCCTTGCACGACGGCGCGGCGGGCGAAGATGTCGTTCTTTTCCATGATGTAGAGATAGGGCGCGTCCTCAGTCGAGAGCTTCTGCGCTTCGGCATAGAGTTCCTTGCGCTTCTCCTCGTCGACGATGGATCCCGCCTCTTTCACGAGCGTGGTCACCTTGGTGTTGTCGTAGAAGGAACGGTTGCCCGGACCGCCCATTTTGTCGGCGTCGAACCAATAGTTCATGAACATGTAGGGGTCGGCGAAATCAGGCGTCCAGGCGCCGGGAGCCATATCGAATTTGCCGTTGGCCACCAGTTCGCGTTTGGTCGTGTCGGCGACCGCCTGCAGATCGAGCTTGATGCCGATTTCCGCAAGAGACGCCTGCAATGCAAGCCCGACCGGCTCCCAGGCAGGATCGGCTTGAGAGAAAGTGTAGGTCAGGCGAATGTCACTCTTGCCGGAGTCGGCGAGCAGGGCCTTGGCCTTCTCGACATCATATGTGTACTGGAAACCCTTCGGGTCGTGCCCCCACATGCCGCTCGGCACCGCGCCGCGCATCTGCTTGGCCTGGCCGAGCATGATGCCGTCTATGATGCCCTGATAGTCGACCGCATAGGAAATCGCCTGGCGAACCCTGGCGTCATCCAGCGGCGGCTGGCGGTTGTTCATGTAGATGTAGTTCACATACATGCTGGGATTGCTCTCGACCACGACGGAGGCGTCCTTCTGCAGCGCCTCCGCCTGATCGAGCGGGATCTGCTCGATGATGTCGGCATCACCGTTGGTCAGTTGAAGACGACGGGCCGAGACGTCGCCGACGATGCGGACGACCACTTGTTTCAGCGCCGGCTTGGTGCCTGCGTAGTGCTCGTTGCGATCGAGCACGATGCTCTGGTTGCGCTCCCAGGAAGCTATACGGTATGGGCCGCTACCTGCGGAGTGCTCCGCAAGCCAGGCCTTCGCCATGTCGCCGTCCTTCTCGTGCTCCATCACCTTGGGATTGATGATCGCCGCACCGGAGACGGCGAGTGTCGAGATGAAGGGCGCAAATGGCGCCGTCAGATGGAATCTCACCGTCTGCGGATCGACGACCTCGACCTCCTTCAGCACCGGAAACGCGTCGGAGGGTCCCGCCTTCAGCTTCATCAATCGATCGAAGCTGAATTTGACCGCAGCGGCGTCGACCGGTGTGCCGTCATCGAACTTGTGGCCGCTGGCGAGCTTGAAGGTCCACACGAGGCCGGCGTCGTCGGCAGTCCAGCTTTCAGCCAGTTCGGGGCCGACCTCCGTTGTCGCACCCTTGTAGGCCACGAGCCTTTCATAGGCAGCGTAAATCAGTGTGTAGCCGCTGTTGCTGATTTCGACGCCAGGATCGGCGGTCGGCGGATCTTCCGCTCGCGCCAGTACCAGCACGTCCTGCGCAGCGATCGCGCCGGAAAGAGGCGTTGATGCCAGAAGCAAGGCGACGCCAATCGATTTCCACTTGGAAGCGTTCATCTCGTAGTCCTCCCCAGAACTGCGGCGCACGATGCCCTCCCGGCACCGACCGCAGCACTAGAGTAGGAAACGATTTTCCTAAGTGCAATATTTTTTCTTATCGTACTCGTTTTTAGTTACATTAGCTTGTGAGCTTGGTCGTTTGTGCGTTCGCCAAGGTGGAGACCAATTCGGTTTCCGGGGTCGAGCAAACGCACAGGATTTGCGCAGGTTCTTCGCTCACGCTGAGATAGGCGTGCCCCGTCATGGCATCGAAATAGCAGGAATCGCCTTTCTTGAGCCGTAAGGGCGCATAGATCTCGGTATGAAGTTCGAGTTCCCCTTCGATAACGTAGAAGAACTCCTCGCCCTTGTGCCGGATAAGCGGCCCGAACTCCTCGAGCGTGCGGGCCCGGGCCACCGCCACGATCGGAACCATCGACTTCTTCGAAATCTCCGTACAAACATAGAGATAGTCGTAGTTTTGTGTGATGATCTCCCGCCCATCGCCGGATCTGGTATAAGTGCGGCGCCCCAGCATACTGGGGGCTTCCTCAGCACCCGCCGTGGTCCCGAAAAGCTCGACGATATCGACCTTGAGGCCCTGGGCGAGCTGAATCAATCGGTCGTAGGTGAGCTGCATCTGGTTGTTCTCGACCTTGGAAAGGGTCGAGACCGCAAGCCCGGTCATGGAGCTCACCTCTGCCAGCGTCCAGCGATTGCGGTTGCGAATCTCCTTCAGGATATCGCCGAGGCTGGATTTCGCATCGGTCATCGTTGGCGTCTCCAATTTACCTGCAGCCGTTCCGGACCGCGTGCCGCTCTCGGCTCAGCCCGCGACGCGGGCAGAATCCGACTGGCATGATAGGAAAACCATTTCCTATAATACTTGGCCGAAATCAACATCGGCTTGAAAAGCAATCCCATACTAGAGCATCCCGCTTTCACGTGGAATCGCCGAAGGTGGATAAGATGCCCTAGAATCAAAGTGCTAGAGCGCCGAGCGACACCCTTGCACCCAGGCGTCACCGGCACGACCCAATGGCTGCCAAATCTTCGCCGCGCTGAGCCGCGCCAAATGGCATCCTTTCTACTGTGCGAACGGGTCGCCGACCTTCGGCCAATAGGGGCGTCTCAATTTTGTGAAGGGCAGCTGTTCAAAGCTGGGTTGCAAGGCGCCGGGGCCGCCGACATAGAGGATTTCGCTGGCGATCGGTTCAAAGCCGGCGCGGAAGTGGTTGCTCGACTTCACCACGACAATCTTCCTCTGCGCCGGGTTCAAGCCCAGCGCCGTCATGCATTCCGGGTGGAAGACTTGTGTGCGCACGATGTCGATGCCGCCTGCCGTAACCCACACCGCGTCGCCGATCCCGAGCGGCGTCGGCCCGAAGCGCTGGGTAACGCCGGAGGTGATGCGCCTGACATTCACGGTCAGATCCAGGGGGTCGCCGGAGGCCGGCCCGACCTTGCCGCCGATCCTCAGCGCCAATGTCGCCCCTTCTCCCGCCTCGCGGCACATGCGCACCGCAATCGGGTCCCAGTAGAGGCAGGTCGCCACGTCCTCGATGCCGCGTTCGATGATGCGGCGCAGGATGAAGGTCGAGTCTCCGGGCGCCCCGCCGCCGGCATTGTCGGAGACGTCCGCCAGCACGATCGGTCCGCTCTTCGCGGCGACGGCCCGATCCAGCGCGTCATCGATACCGAGGTAGGTGCCGCGCATTTCCTCACGCGCATCGAATATCTCTCTGCCAAAGGCCTCCGCGGTCCGTGCCGCCTTCCCTGTATCGTTGTCGGTCACGACGAGCATCTTGGCGCCGACATCTTCGACGTCTCCCCAGGGAAAGCCGTGACCGAAGGAGACCGAGAGAATGCCATCCTGCCCCTCCATCGCCTTCATGCGGTCGACAATGCCGCGCAACGGCGCGCGATGCGGGTGGAAGGTATTGATCATCCGGCAGTCATAGAGGCCCATCACCGGCCGCACTTCGCCCGCAAGGGTTCGCTTCATCAACCGGAACAATTGGTCGGCGACCTCCTCGATGTCGGTGTGCGGATACTCCTTGTAGGTGGAGATCATGGTCGCGCTCGAGAGCATGCGATCGGTGATGTGGCAATGCAGATCAAGCTCGGCAGCAACCGGGACATTCGGCCCGACCACTCCGCGCACATGCTCGAGCAGATCCCCCTCAACATCGTCATAGCCCTCGGCAACGCAGGCGCCGTGCAGGGCAAGCATGACCGCGTCGACCGGCATCGCCGCCTCGAGGTCGCCGAGGATGGTGGAGCGGAAGCTTTCATAGACCGCCCGCGTGGTCTTGCCGCCGGGCTCAGCCACGGCGCAGAGGCTCTCCACCACGTCCCAGGCTTCTTCGTCGGCACCATTGCGCCAGACAGACATTTGCGACGAGCAGCAGGTGAGCGGCCTGCTGGTGGCGTCGCCATAGGCGATCAGGTTTTCCCGGAAGGCCTCAAGGCCCGTCTGCATCGGCGAAAACGTATTGGTTTCGGTGTCCAGCCCCGCAATAAACAGTTTCATTTTTGCCTCTCGCCAACAAAGAAAGATATTTTCTAATCATAAAACTATGTTTATCGTCGGAAAGTCAAATGCATCATTCGCGCCATCGCGCGGCTGGCCGGGGAGGCAGGAATGCGCATATATATTTCCGCGGATATCGAGGGGATAGTCGGGGTCGTCAGCCGCGACCAGCTGATGCCGGAAGGTTTCGAATACGAAAACGCGCGCCGTTGGATGACAGATACCGTCGTTCACGCCTGCGAGGCTGCTCACGAGGAAGGTGTGGAAGAGGTTATCCTCAGCGATTCCCACGGAAATGGCGAGAGTATCCTAATTGACCGTCTGCCCGACTATGTGCAAATCGTCCGCAGCTGGCCGCGGCCGCTAATGATGATGCAGGGCGTCGAGCTCGGTTCCTTCGTTGGTGCGATGCTTCTCGGCTACCATGCCGGGGCAAGTCATCAGGGTGGCGTGCTGTCGCACACGATCGGCGGCACAGCCTTTGCCGAGGTGCGGATCAACGGTGTCGTCATGCCGGAGGCCGGCATCAATGCTGCCATTGCCGGGCATTTCGACGTGCCGGTCCTGCTCGCCTCAGGCGACAACATCGCCTTGGACGAGATCAAAGCGCGTATCGGCGATATCGTGACGGTGCCGGTCAAGCAGGTTTACAGCACACAATCGGCGATATCGTTGACGCCGGCCGTCGCGCATCGCCGGATTCGCGAGGGCGTCAAAGCGGCGCTGGCGAGAGCCGGCGCGGCGAAACCGTTCAAGTTGGAAAACCCGACGCTGGAGATCGTGTTCCGAAATCGCCTGCCGGCCGAATATCTCTCTTACCTCAAGGGCGTCGAGCGCACCGACGGTTATACGATCCGCTACCAGGGCGACGACATGATCGACGTCTCGCGCTTCATCCAATTCGTGGTCGGCTACAATTCACGCCTGACTTTCTGACCAACTCCGCTACGGAATCCCGCCATGACCACCTCCATTATCCTCGGCGCCGGCATGGTCGGCGTCTCCACCGCGCTTGCATTGCAGGAGAGCGGGCACCAGGTGGTGCTGCTGGATCGCCAGGCACCAGGGCGGGAAACAAGCTATGGCAACGCCGGCATCATTCAAACTGAAGCCGTCGAGCCCTATGCCTTCCCACGCAGCTTGAACGAAATTGCCAGGGTGGCGCTCAAGCGCGGCAACGACGTCGATTGGCGGCTTGGCGATATGCGACGTCTGGCGGGGCCGCTCTGGCGCTATTTCACACAGTCTGCGGCTGCGCCTTACGCGAGAACAATTGCTGCCTATTCCCAGCTCGCGCTGCGCGCGAGCGACGATCACGCGCGCTTCATCGAGCCCGCGGGTGCTGGTGAACTGATCGTGCGGCGGGGATGGCGCGCTGTCTATCGTACGCCCGCGAATTTCGAAGCAGCTGCCGCGGCCGCGGAGCGGCTGAGGCGTGTCTACGGCGTGCCCTCAGATGTGCTTGGTGCGGACGAACTTGCGGCGAGCGAACCCGCGCTGCTGCGTCGGCTTGCGGGTGCTGTCCATTGGACCTCGCCTTGGACCTGCCGTGACCCGGGCGAACTGGTTGCGCGCTACGCCGCTCTCTTCGTGGCGCGCGGCGGGACGCTGGCTCGGGGTGACGCCATGACGTTGCAGCAGAATGGTGCCGGTTGGCGGGTCTTGTCTGAGGATGGCGTTGTCGGCGCTGAAAACGCGGTCATTGCCCTGGGACCATGGTCGCCGCCGCTTGCGAAGATGTTCGGCTATAGCATACCCATGGTGTTCAAGCGCGGTTATCACAGGCATTTTTCAGGCCCGGACGGGCCGCGCGTCTCAATGCTCGATGTCGACAATTCCACGTTGATTGCGCCGATGAATGCGGGATGGCGGGTTTTGACCGGCGCGCATATTGCGCCGCCGGGAGCAGCGCCTGCCTCGCGACAGATTCGACACGCGACCAGCGCTGCGCGCGAGCTTTTTGCGCTGGGCGAGCCCATCGAACCGACGCCATGGTCGGGTACCCGCCCCTGCATACCCGACATGCTGCCTGTCGTCGGCCCGACCCGGCATAAGGGCTTGTGGTTCCATTTTGGTCACGGCCATCAGGGCTTCACATTGGGCCCGACGACCGCATTCCTCCTGGCAGAGTTCATGGCAATGGGCCGCTCGCATCCCCTTACTCTCCCCCTGCTGCCGTCAGCGCGAGGTTGGGCGTAACGCAGCCGCAAAGACCACGACGGATTGTGTTGGGGTGGATTTTGGGATGTTGATCATCGACGTTGACCGATTCAAAACACCTCCCGCTCGAAGAGCGAAGCCCACTCCACCGGAGCCTTTTCCTTTTCGGCTCCCTCCGGCGGAGCGACAATCGCAGCCTGCGCGAGGGCAATTCATTGTTGACGAGACCCGCATGCATTTTTGCCGCGCCGTGGCCAACTGACCGGGTCAACTACCAGCGTGATGTCGAACCGACAGCAACGCCTATCGGCTGCTCTTAGGAAGCTCTTCGTCGAAACGGGTCTTTTCGCGCCCCGGGTCGTCGTCGAGGATCTCCTCCTCGCTGTCTTCCGGCAACGCTTCATCCGGGTCCATATTGGCTTCATCCCGGCTCGGAACCGGCGGCACGCGGCCCTGATCGGACGGCGGATTGTCGGCATCGTGCAAAGGGAATTCGCCGGACCGGTCTGGCAACGGAATCGTCTCGGGAGGGCTCGATGTCCAGTTCTGTTCCTTCGGATCGCTCATCATCTGACTCCTTTCCTGTTGGAAAGTGAACCGACGGCCATCGGGAATGTTCCCTATCGGGAGGCATTCTTATGCCGATCAGATCCGATCGCATGAAGCTCTACCCCGGCGGCGGAACACACTCGAAGGAATGGAAGGCCTTCCGCGCCTCCCTAATCGAACGCGCCCGCAACGCTTGCGAGGGCAGGCCAAAGCTCCCGGAATGCCGCGCCGCCAACGGCCAGCCTCACCCGAAGACCGGCAGCAAGGTTGTGCTGACGATCGCTCAACCCCTGCGAATGCGCCGGCGGCGAGAGCCAGTGCGTCGACCCTCCCCGCGGGTGGACCGTAATGATCTCTTCGCCATCCATGGCCATCAAGCCGGAGAATGGGTTTGAACCATGCGGCTCAGGCGTGGAGCGGTGGCAGAAAACAGTTCTGTGTGCGGGACCGGGCAGTCTTTGCCAAGCTCTTGCAATCACACGGCACTTTGTTGGCCGATCACTGTTGGCCAGCCCCTTCGCTTTACTGATGCTCATAGCCGTGGAGGTCTGCCGGGGGCCGCGGATAGGGATTAGCAGCGCGATCGAGCTGCTATGGCGTTTCGGAGAACGGGGATCGGTCCATCTAAACCAGCGATTTCCCGAGCCTGCTCCTTGGAAAGCAACCGAGGCGGCCTTTATTGACCGATGCTAAGCGCGGCACATCCAAGGTCCGTAAAGTGCGGCGCAGAGAATGGGACCCAGCTGGTATCGGCGCGTTCTCCGTTAACGTGGTCCGCTTGGCGGCTCACCGGGTCAGTCGGGGCGTAGCTGAGAACGGACATCTATTCCGGGGCAATTATCATTTCGCCTAGAACTTGATGACGCCATCGGAGAGAGAAGCCCGCAGCTTGTAATGTACCGGTACCGACCGGTAGCGTTCGATCAAATCGGGCGATGCCTTCTTGCCATAGTGTACCATCATTTCTGGCATCAAAATGCGCTCTCCCGCGAACGCTTCGTACCTCACCAACGCTCCTGCAGCGATACGGCCGGGTTTGATGATACGACAATAGAAGCCGGGTCGAGCAGCATTGATGTACATTTTTGAGAAACAAGGGTCATCCATTCTTTCGCAAAGGATTCGGCATGGCATCCGAGGTGCTGTCACTTCCATCACCAGATCGCCGGTGGTGAAACGATCCCCGGCCGCTACGACTTGATTGTCCAGTCCTTCAAGGCAAAGATTTTCGTCGAAAAGTCCGTAGGCAATGGATCTGTTCAGTTTCTTTTCCCACCAGGCACGGCTCACATCTCCCTCGATGTAGATGGCCTGGTCGGGGCCGCCGTGGTGCTTCCGGTTGCAGACAGCGTCGCCTTCAAGTCCTTCACATCCAACTAACGGGCTGTGGCGGGTCGGACGTTTGTTGATTCCGGTTTTCATCCGGTTGCCCGGTCTTACTTCCGCTTTCCCAGTGCACACCGCCAGCACTCTCAGTTCTCGAATCCCGCCCGGCATTTAGAGCATTGCGATCATTATTGCGATGGCCACCATCGCAAGTACTGCTACGCCGACGTGAAGAAAGTGCGCTGCGCTGCTGTTGCTTTTAAAGGTTCGTGCCATGATATCACCTCGTCAGTAGACAAGTTAACGCGCGGCTTGTGTGATGGTTCAAGCCTTCCCGCTCCAAGGCTATTTTAGCGCGCACGCGAGCATCTTGCCGCTCGTCTTGAGGCTTCCTATCTCAAGTAGCGTCCTCGACATGGAGCCTCGAGATGGATGAGCTTGCAGCGAATGGCGTTCCCGACGCCGAGATCGAAGTAATCCCGCCCGCGCGTGATGAAGTTCCCGCGGGAAACACAACCGTATGCCTTTGTTGTCAAGAAGTGCGCTCGGCCTCGCGAATGGACGCCGATGGCTGCGGTATTTGTGACGAGTGCCTGGCGCCATCATTTGAGGGGTTATTCGCACGGGAGTTTCGAAGTGAAACGGGCGTGATCAATCGCCCTTTGCGGACGTGGGCGCCGTAAGCCTGTCAAAGCGGGTTGGGGACAATGACTAGCCAGAGCGCGGCGACGCGAGTGGCTCCTTTTCCCACGTCCTCACCCCTCATTTTTGAATATTAGAATAAAAACACATGAAGTTGCCTCGCTTCGGAACAAATGCGCACCGCGCTGGTTAAAGCGCGACCTACGGAATCCTAAGAACCAATCGATCCCCCCATGATCGTCGACAAGACGCTCATGAAAACATGCGTGTGAACTCAGATATGCGGAAAGTAGTTGTCATCAGCGATTTTCAGGACGGTTGGCCTCCTGCTTCTGCGGTTCCCACCAAGGCCGAACGTCTACTGACCTGGACGACGCGATTGAAGGAAGAGCAGGAGGAGTGGCAGTCTGGGGACCATGAAATCGTGGTAGAGGGCGGCTATCTGGAGCGTCTCCCTTTGGCGTGCCTCGCTCAAGGAATGGTTGATCGCGCGGAAATCTGGAGCCACTGGCGTAACAACGCCCCACCCGATGAATGTCCTGCTGAGGCGCATTTGAAGCGACGCGTCTTCATCTTGAACGGCCCGGATCATCCGTTCTCCTCTGATGATATGCTTGCTCACATTGAGGTTTATGGCGCTCCTACCATCCTTTGCGTCTTAGGGCTGGGTGTCAGTGAGGAAATACTTCTCCCCTGCCATCGCAGCTTCAAAATCTATAACTCGATAGATGCGCCCGCCCTGCGAATTCCGTCCAACATAAGCCGTCACTTCGATCTCATCCTGTCGGCTTCCAAAGAGCAGAGCGACGAGATCCGCGCGCGCCATCCAGAGACGCAGATCGCCATCCTTCCGATCGGACCCGAGTTCGCGTCCCCCTCCACGTTTTATCCAATCGAAGGACCGAAGGATTACGACGTCATTTATGTAGCCGCTGCTCAGCCCTACAAACGTCACGACATTCTGTTTGCAGCATTGAGCCGTTTGCCACGAACCGTGCGCACGCTTTGCGTATTCGGTTATGGCGAGGACGCAGCGGCATTGCGTCAAGACGCGGCCGAACTCGGACTGAACGCCGATTTCGTCGGACCTCCGGCCGTGCCCATCGCGGAGGTCAACCGTTTGATGAACCGAGCGCGCATGGGCGTTGTCTGCGGTGTCGATGACGGAGCGCCAGCGGTGCTCACCGAATACATGCTGGCCGATCTGCCCGTTCTTGCCAATGCTGCGTTGCGCTGCGGGCTCCAATATATCACCCCAGAGACCGGCGCCGTGGCCACAGCGGACCGGTTTCATCTGGGCATCGCCAACATGTTGACGCGGCTTGAGGATTTTACCCCTCGCGCGGCGGTCCTGCGTCAATGGACGTGGCACCATTCGATCAGAAAACTTCAACAGTTGATTGCAGCCCATCGTTCAAACCAAGAGAGGAGCGCGCGGGACTCAGAGATCGTTTGATCATTCGAACGTCTGAAGCGCGGTTGATTTATGAATATATTGCCAAATTCTTTATCAACAGATGAGATCCACCGAAATTCTGATGTACCGCTAATCTGTTTTTCCCATCTTCGGTGGGATTTCGTGCTGCAACGGCCGCAACATCTGATGCAGCGGTTCTCGCGGGAGCGCAACGTATACTTCTTCGAGGAGTTTATCCCGACCAATCATCATTTGCCCTATCTTGAATTTCACTCCTTCGCCGGCTCGAAGGTAAGAGCCGTGCGCCCGAGAGTGCCAGATCGTTGGAGCGAAGCGGAGCGCCAGGCTGGATTGACCGAGCTGCTTGACGACCTACTCGAACTCATCGGGCGAAAGCCGCCGATCCTGTGGTTTTACACGCCGATGATGTTCCCATTGGCTCGGCATGTCGCCGCCGCCGCTGTCGTCTACGACTGCATGGATGAACTCGCGAATTTCAGATTTGCGTCGCCGCTCGTGGGCGAGTTGGAGCAAGAGCTGATGCGCCGGGCCGACGTCGTATTCACGGGCGGCTATAGCCTGTATGAAGCCAAGCGGCTTCTCCATGATAACATACATCCCTTCCCTTCTGCCGTCGACGTCGGTCATTTCCAGTCGGCGCGCGCAATATCCGACATCCCCGACGATCAAGCGCCGTTTGCACGCCCGATACTCGGTTTCTGCGGGGTTATCGATGAACGTCTCGATCTGGACCTCGTCGCGGCCTTGGCCGATCAGCGTCCGTGGTGGTCAATTGTATTCATCGGGCCGATCGCCAAAATCGCACCGGAGGAACTGCCGCGGGCACCCAACATCCATTACTTGGGGCAGAAGGATTATGCGAGGCTCCCTGCGTATTTTGCCGGCTGGGATGTCGCGTTGATGCCGTTTGCCCGCAACGACGCCACCCGTTTCATCAGTCCGACGAAGACACCTGAATACCTTGCCGCAGGACTTCCCGTCGTGAGCACGCCGATCACAGATGTCGTGAGGCAATACGGAGACATCAATGGCTTATTCGTCGCAGCCGATGCCGCGGCCTTCGTGCAGGCGTGCGAGGCAGCGCTTCAATTGGGACCCAAGCATGGGGACTGGCTGAAGGTCGTCGACGAACGACTGGCAACACTTTCCTGGGATGACACTCACCGTCGTATGGATCGGCTAATTCATGAGGTCTTGGATCCTGCTGTGCGGGCGCCGGGGCCCCTTTTGCGTCACGTGGGAAAGACGTCACGAAAGAGCTCGAGGCACCACCGAATTGATTACCTGATCGTCGGGGCGGGATTTGCGGGGGCGGTCTTGGCCGAGCGTCTTGCCAACGAGGGCAAGCAGAGAGTTCTTGTATGTGACCGGCGCCCCCACATCGGAGGCAATGCCTACGATTTCTACAATGAAAACGGTATCCTGGTTCACAAATATGGACCGCACATTTTCCATACCAATAGCGAAGCGATCTTTAACTATTTGTCGCGCTTCACGGCCTGGAGGCACTACGAGCACCGGGTGCTAGCCCAGGTAGACGGCAAGCTGTTGCCGATACCCATCAACCGGACGACCCTAAACCGATTGTACAGCCTTGATCTTGAGGACGACGCTGCCGCCGCGCGATACCTCGCCGGGAAGGCCGAGCCAACTGAAGAGATCCGCACCTCGAAGGACGTGGTTATCGCCCAGGTTGGAACGGATCTTTATCGGACATTTTTCGAAGGCTACACCCGCAAGCAATGGGGACTGGACCCTTCGCAGCTCGACAAGGCAGTGACGGCGCGAATTCCGACCCGCACGAACACTGACGACCGGTATTTCCAGGACATTTTTCAAGCGATGCCGAAGAACGGCTACACGGACATGTTCGAGAACATGCTGGCTGGCGAAAACATCGAGATCCTGCTGGAGACAGATTTTCGCGATATTCGTCCCCGGTTTGCGGACGCCCACGTGATATTCACCGGACCAATCGATGAATTCTTCGATTACGAGTTTGGCCGTCTTCCCTATAGGAGCTTGCGCTTCGAGCACGTGACGTACGATCAGCGGCGCCTGCTACCTGTCGGCGTGGTCAACTTTCCTTCCGAAGCCGTACCTTACACACGGCTGACTGAATTCAAACATATCACCGGACAAATCCATCCGAAGACGTCTGCCTGCTTTGAATATGCCTGTTCGCAAGGCGATCCGTACTACCCAATCCCCAGATCAGAAAATCAGAAACTCTTCAGCCAATATGCTGAGCTTGCGCGTTCGCGCACGGACGTGACGTTCGTCGGAAGGCTGGCCACCTATCGCTACTATAATATGGATCAGGTCGTCGGACAGGCCTTGACGGCATTTAAGAGATTGCAAAACAAAGAAAAGGTGAACGCCGGGTTGGGTGTCCGGTGAGCCCGCTCCCACAGAGGCGGAGACTGGTACTCGCAACGGAAAGTTGCGATCCCTCCGGTATGGGAGCCCACATGCTGGTGCTCGGCGAACGGCTGCGCGACCGATACGACATTACGGTGGCCGCGCCACTCGGCGATGGCGCATTCGTGGAGAAGGCAATCGCCTTGGGACTCGCGGTAAAAGCCCTCGGCGACATCCATAGTTTCGGCCATTGGCTGCGATCAAGCGGCACGGAGCTGCTGCATATTCACGCCGGGATCGGATGGGAAGGACATGCACTGGCCCATGCGGGCAAGGCAGCCGGCATTCCCGTCATACGAACGGAGCACCTGCCATTTCTCCTTACCGATGAGAGGCAGAAATCGGAGTTTCGGGAGGGCCTCAGTGCTGTGGCGAGACTGATCGTCGTCTCTGATGCCTCACGGGCCACCTTCTTGGAGGCCGACATTGACCCCGACAAGATCTGCGTCATTCGCAATGGCATCTTGTCTCTGGACGATGGCAAGGACGCGCGCGCGCAGTGGGGCTCGCCCTCGGCAAGAACACTCGTCTCGATTGCCCGTTTTTCACCGCAAAAGGATCACGCGACGCTCGTGCGAGCAATGCCGGCTGTGCTGGCAAGATATCCAGATGCGGTTTTACTGCTGGTTGGCAGCGGCCCCGAAATGGCTGCCGTCAGAGATCTGGTGGCCGAGCTCGCCATCAAAGAGGCGGTGCGATTTGCCGGACAGCGGGATGATATCGCGTCCCTGCTGGCCTCGGCGGATCTCTTCGTTCTGGCCTCTCGGTTCGAGGGGCTTCCGCTGGTCGTTCTTGAGGCGATGTCGGCGGGGGTTCCTGTCGTCGCCACGGCAATCGGGGGAACCATCGAGGCTCTCGGGCACGATCATCCCTACCTCGTGGAGCCGGGGCGGCCCCATGCTTTGGCTGAGGCAATTTGCTCGGTCATGAGTGACCCGATCGCGGCAGCCCGCACAGGACGGGCAGAACGAGCGAGGTTCGAACGACTTTTCACAGCAGCCAGGATGGTCGCGCAAACGGAAGAAATCTATCGAGCCACTTCCAAAACAGAAATGGGCATGCAGAGAGGGTACAGACCCATGGAACGTACGCGTATCGGATTTGTCGGGGTGGGCGGAATCGCAAGACGCCACCTTGAAGTTCTGGCGGGATTCGACGACGTGCACCTCGTCGCATTCTGCGACCCGGAGTTCGATCGGGCAAGGCAAGCCGCTTTTCAGTTTGGCGCCAAAGCCTTCCCGGGGTGTCCAGAGATGCTGGCGAACCAGGAGATCGATGCCGCCTATATCTGCATCCCGCCGTTCGCCCATGGTAAGGTCGAGCGTGAACTGATTGCCCGCAGGATTCCGTTCTTTGTCGAGAAACCGATCACACTGGACCTTGAGCTTGCCACGGAACTGGCTGCCGCTATCGCCGACGCTGGTTTGATCACAGCGGTCGGTTACCATTGGCGGTATCTGGATATCGTTCAGGAAGCGCGCTGGCGTTTGAGCGAAAACCCAGCCCAACTCCTTTCCGGCTATTGGCTGGATCAGACGCCCCCTCCGCAATGGTGGTGGAAGAAGGAGACCTCAGGCGGCCAGATGGTGGAACAAGCCACCCACATCATCGATCTCGCCCGCTACCTGGTTGGCGATGTCACGCGCGTGTTCGCACAGGCGGCACACAGGAGGCGTGACGATTTTCCCGAACTCGACGTCGCGACTTCAAGCACAGCCAGCCTCGCATTCGCATCCGGTGCCATCGGCAACATCGCTTCCACATGCGCTTTACGGTGGGGACATCACATAGGACTGAACCTGTTTGCCGACGGATTGGCGATTCAATTGACGGATCGCGACATCATGGTGGATGTCGGAGAAGGCCGCCCTGTGCGCCGCGCGGAAAGAGATCCTGTGTGGTTGGAGGATCGTGCGTTCGTCGATGCGATACGCGGCGGCGACAATGAGATCCGCTGTGCATATGAAGAGGCGCTCTCGACCCACCGCATTGCCCTGGCGATCGCCAGGTCAGCGGAGAGTGGCCTGCCAATCGATCTCAACACGTTCTAGGAGGTTCCAACGATGACGAGCCGTACTATTCGGTCGCTTGGTGTCTCGGGCCCTGGCGAATTGTACTTCCTGGACTATGAGGAGGGGCCCCCCGGCGACGAGGAGGTGCAACTTGAGACGCTGTTCACCGGCTTTTCTGCCGGTACCGAGCTGACGTTTCTCAAAAACACCAACCCGTACTTCTTCTCCCGCTTCGACAATGATCGGTGTTCATTCATTTCCAACGAGCCTGGACTTCAGTATCCGGTTCCATTTCTTGGCTACATGGAAGTGGCACGCGTCGCCGACAGCAAGTCTGTGGGCTATGCAAAAGGCGATGTCGTGGCGACGACCTACGCGCATAAGACCGGCCACACAGCCAACCCGTATCACGATCTTCTCGTTCCTCTTCCCCCCGCGATTGAACCCATTCTTGGGATATTCGTCGCACAAATGGGTCCCATCGCCGCCAATGGCATCTTGCATGCCGATGCGGCTTCTTTCGGGACCTTTGTTCCTTCGCTCGGAAGCGGCCTGGCCGGGCGACGGATTCTCGTTGTCGGAGCCGGGACCGTCGGCCTGTTGACTGCGCTCTTTGCCAAGTCGCTTGGTGCAACGGAGATCGTCATCGCCGACCCGTCGAAGTTTCGTCGCGGCAAAGCGGAGGCCTTAGGCATTCTTGGGATGAGTGAGGATCACGCTTGGCAGTATGCAAAAGCACGATGGCACAACGGCGGTGGTGACCGGGGCGCCGATTTGGTCTTCCAGACACGGGCGCATTCGGAAAGCCTCAACGTCGCCTTGAAAGCTCTAAGGCCGCAGGCAAGCGTGATTGATCTCGCATTTTACCAGTCGGGCGCAGACGCGCTGCGGTTGGGCGAGGAATTCCACCATAACGGACTGAACATCCTTTGCGCGCAAATCGATCGTGTTCCTCGCGGGCTTTCTCCTCACTGGGATCGGCGTCGTCTCGCCGAAGAGACGATCAAGCTATTGCGCAATGAAGGCGCCCTGATCAAGGAACATCTGATTACTCACGTGGTGCCATTCAACGATGCTCCAGCATTTCTTTCAAGCGTTTTGGCGCGGCAGTTCGAGTTCCTGCAGATTGTATTCGAGGTGCAGAAATGAAGGAGCCCGAGCGCCCGAAAACCGTGCTTTTCGTCTTTGGATGGCTTGTCGTTGGCGGGGAGGAGACGGAGGTCCGCCTGCTTGCCGCCAACCTCGACCATTCCCTCTACAAGATCGAAGTTGTTGCATGTCTGCGAAAGGACGACATGCCCGAGCAAACGCACGAGCAGCTTCGTGCCATGGGCGTCGAAGTGGACACGACGCCCTACGGGCTTTCGTTGGAGGATACCGTCGTCTACCTCGCCGACAAGATCCCGTCCTACGATATCGTCGTCTCCTGTCAAAACGTTGCCGACCTTTACCCAGCTCTTGAACGCCTTCACTTGCGTCCGCCCTTGATCGAGCATGGCGGGCTGGTTTCAGAAGCATTGGGTGGTCCGAAGCATTTCACCAGCCGGTATGTAGGGGTATGTCGCACCATCCGCGAGGCAGCAGCGTCCAGAATGCCTGGACGAGAACATCACGCCATTGAAATCCCATCCATGGTCGACTTGAAGGAGTTCAATCCGGTGAGGCGATCCGCAATGCGTTGTCAGCTTGGATTTTCGGATGACGAGATCCTCGTCGGGTGGGTCGGCCGCCTCGATCCGAAGAAAAACGTCGAGACGTTCATACGTGCAGCCTCGATCGTTCGTGACCATTGCCCTCATGTTCGCTTCCTGGTCGTTGGCGGCCCGGATGCATTCTTTCCGCAATATGCGCAGCGATTGCGCGCCCTAACCCACGGACTTGCGCTGGATTCCGCTTTGACATTCCTCGGCGATCGAGCCGATGTGTCGGACATCTTGGTCTCGATCGACATGTTGGTCTGGCTTTCTAGTGGCGAAGGCATGCCTCATGTCCTCGCAGAAGCAGGCGCCGCATGCCTCCCGGTGGTCGCAACGGCGGATAATGGCTCGATCCAGCAAATCGAACATGGCGTCACCGGGTACTTCGTGCCGCACGATGATCCGCAGGCGGTCGCCGAAAAGATCATGCTTCTCGCGAACTCGCCCGCCCTGCGCACCCGGCTCGGCCGTCGACTTCGCGCCCATGTCGAAGAGTTTTATAGCGTGGAGGCGGTCATTCCCCAGTGGGAAAAATTGCTCGCCGACGTACTCGACGATAGAATTGCACGCGGGCCAACCGGTTTGTTTTCGTCTTTTTTCCAAGCCGGTTTCGAATGCTCGACGCATCGAATCCGAGCCAAGAGCAAGGGGCAGCCCGACAGAAGGCTCGACGTAATTGCATCAACGAAACACGACCTTTACGTGGAGAACGACTATCGCCAACTGCATGCGCTCGGAATGCGCACTGTCCGTGATGGATTGCGGTGGCATCTCATCGAGCCGTCGCCGGGACGATACGAGTGGGACAGTGCGTTGCCGATGATTCGGGCCAACCGGCGCACTGGCACCCAGGTCGTATGGGATCTACTCCACTACGGTTGGCCGGATCATATCGACATCTGGTCGCCCGCCTTCGTCGAACGTTTTGCCCTCTTTGCCGGCGCCGTCGCCAAAGTAATGCGAGAGGAAATCGAAGCTCCCCCATATTATGCGCCGGTTAACGAAATCTCATTCTTGTCCTGGGCTGGCGGCGAGGTTGGCTACCTCAACCCGTGGGCAACGCGCAGGGGTTTTGAGTTGAAGGCGCTACTCGCACGGTCATCTCTTGCTTCTATGAAAGCCATTTTGGGCGTTGACCCTCGCGCGCGATTCGTCCATTGCGACCCCGTCATCAATATTGTCGCAGCACCTGATCGACCGCAGGACCGCGGCGCGGCCGAGGGGCATCGGCTCTCTCAATTCCAGGGGTGGGACATGATCGCCGGCCGCCTGTGGCCGCAGCTCGGCGGCGCAGAACGATACCTCGATATCATCGGCGTCAACTACTATCACAACAATCAATGGATCCACGGCGGCTCTCACATTGACGTCGACCACCCGCTCCACAAGCCGCTCCGGAAAATCCTTGTCGAAACTTATGCGCGTTACGGAAGACCGATGCTGATTGCTGAAACCGGCATTGAGGGTGAGCGTCGTCCGGATTGGCTCGAATATGTGGCCGAAGAGGCACGAGCCGCAATGAAGGCGGGAGTACCTGTGGAGGGCGTGTGTCTTTACCCAATCCTGGACCATTTGGGATGGGACGACGATCGGCCATGCGAGAACGGATTGCTGTCGATGGAACCGACGGCTACGGGACGCACGCTTTACTCTCCCCTGGCGCGCCAAATTGGGCATGAAATAAAGGTGACCGAGGCCTTTATCGAACACATACCTGGGGATTCAATGAAACGGGCCTGCCTGGAGGACACTAGCCACGCCAAGAGACCATTGGCAATTTGACGAGGACACGCTGGACCTGTTCTCGTAGTCGAACTGCCGGTAGAGACGTGTCAGCTCAGTTGAGAATTCAATAAAAGAAGTACTCCAAGCTCTCGGGCAGTCTTCGGTCCAAAAGGTCCGCGCTACGCTGCCTGCGGTCTTCGATTGGGATCGCCGCTACGGTCTGCTCGAACTCCGCCACAGCAGCCAAAAGCAAAGTCTTGTTTGCCCAAATAGGCCGCCTTGGCGACAATGCGCCACTCTGGTTGAACGCTTTGGAACGATCGTCAAACGCCGCGCTCCATTCGGCCGCAGAATTTAGACCTACTTTTCCTCCGGAGATGGCCACGACATTGACGCGCTGTCCGGTATCCGCATCCAAACGGCAATCTTTCGATCATCCGCACCTGCTACTGAAGCTGCGTATCGATGACGGCAATTCCCTCGCTCGGATTTTTTGCATACCCCCACATTATGGGCTCTTCTGCCTAGCCTTCGGGGCCTAACCGGCGTCGACTGCCGCGCGCGATGCACTGCCCCTCCAGCTGATGTCCGGTGTGGCGGTCAATTGGAGTAATCCCCTCAGAAGACCTTCCCTTCCTTCAGATGGATGGTCGTACCATTGAGGAGATAGTCGCCGACGACGCGCGCCTTGTGCAGCAGCGGATTGTGATTGAGCACCGTGCGAATATTGCGCCAATGCCGGTCGAAGTTGTTGTTACGGGACGTCGCTGACCCGCCACCCAGATCGAACAAGCGCTCGGCGCTTCGCAGACCAAGCTGGCCAAGGACAAGCTGAGCGCGGGCGGTTGAAAGCGCACTTGCGATGAGGGCATCTTCGATCTCCGCTTCGTTGCCCCGGTTTAAAACCGCAACCGTCCGATCCAGGGCGCTGGCGGCCGCAGCCACCGCAGTGTCGATGGCAAACGAATTGGCGGCGATTTCGCCGATGACCTGCTGGACGAAGGGGTCCTGGGTCGCGGTTTCCGCCATGCTGTGGGCGGCGGAACGCGCCTGGCGGCTGACGTAGCTAAGCCCGTCGGAAAGAACATTGCGGACGGCACCGGCAGCGCTTGCCGCGAGATGCAACTGGCGCAATGTCGAGCAATGGCGGCCGACAAGATTGTCGAGCGAGCGCCGGGTAAACTCGTGCGGGAACACCTCGACATTTTCGAGGATCACGCCACCGCTGGCGGTCAGCCGCTGACCCATTCCGTCCCAATCGTCGAGAATGGTGATGCCGTGTCTATCGACGGGCAAGAGAACGCCGACCGCCTGCCCGTGCTCGTCCAGCGCACTGAACGAGGCAAAATCGGAGAATGCCGTTCCCGTTGCATACCACTTGCGGCCATTGAGCCTATAGGTATCGCCCTGCCTGACGATCGTCGTCGTCACCTGGCCGGGCCGAGCGGTACCCTGTTCGGTGTGGGCGCCGCCGAAGAGCTTTCCCGAGAGGATCAGCTCGATCGCACCCGCATCCCTCTCCCGCGGTTCACTCAGAATGACGTTTTCGACATAGTTGAAGTGCGACCGGAGCGCATGCGCAACATTGGAATCGGCAGCGCCGATCGCCGCGATCATCTCGATATAGTCGGCAACCGAACCGCCTGGACCCCCGAGCGCCACCGGAATCCGCAGGGTTCCAAGTTCCAGCTGGCGAAAGCGCTCGAAGGCTTTGAAAGGAAGTTCACGCGACAGGTCGCGCTCGGCCGCGCCCGTGGCGACTTCCGCCGCGAACCCAGGAACGCGCGCAAGAAGTTCCGCACGTGTCGGGCGTGAAGCAGTCTGCACATTGGTTAGTGTCGTCACTCGTCAACTCCGAGACTGAAGAAACCGGTGCAGCCGGATCTCCCGCAGACTGCACCGTGCCATCGATCACTCGTCGAGATAGATGTCGGAACCGTTGGCCCAGAGATGCTCGACACCCAGCTTGAGGTTTTTCACCCGCTTGTCGTAGACGGTGATCACCGCCGGGGTGACGATGTCGAGCGTGGGCAGATCTTCCACGACCAGTTTCTGGAACGCGTTGAAGAGCTCCAACCGTTTCCGGGTATCGATTTCGACGGCGGCGGTCTCGAGGAGCCGGTCGACTTCCGGGTTGGAATATTTAGACCCGTTGGTGAACGGCACGCCCGGTTTGAAGTTCTTCGACCAGTATAAGCGCTGCACGCCGACGGTCGGATCGTAAAGATTGCTCATGCCTTCGATGGCGATATCGAAATCGCGATCGGTGAAGACCCGCTTCACGAAGGTCGCAAAGTCCTGGGTGCGCAGTTCAACCTTGATGCCGACCTTGGCAAGTGCCTGGGCAATATACTCCGCCGTCTGCTTGGGTGGGCCGGAGGGCTGAGTGGGATCGATGAACAGCTTGAAGCGGAAACCGTCGGCGCCTCGCGCGTAGCCGGCCTCGTCCAAGAGCTTCTCCGCCTTGGCAGGATCGAACTCGTACTTCGGAAGGTCCGGCGTGTAGAATTTCGCAAGGTCGGCGCTGACGGGACCGTCCAGTCGCGTCGCATAGCCGAGATAGACGGTGTTGACGATGAAGTCCTTGTCGACTGCATGGGCGATCGCGTGACGCACCTTGATATCGGCCAGATACTTGTTCTCGAGGTTGAACTCGGCTCGGGCGATGCTCGGCGAATAGGGCGCCGGATCGGTATCGACGACGAGATTGGGGTTCGCCTTCAGGCGCTCGATATCGGTCAGCGGCAAGTTGGCGGTGGAGACTTGCACTTCACCGGTCTCGATCGCGGCAACCGCTGCCGCCGGATCGATGATGAAGCGAAAGATGATCTGGTCGAGATAGGGCTTCGGAGATCCCCAATAGTCCTCGTTGCGCGAAAAAAGCGCGTGGCTGCCGCGCACCCATTCGACGAACTTGTAGGGTCCGGTGCCAACCGGCGCGACATTGTGCGGGTTCTCCGCGATCTTCGTGCCTTCGTAGAGGTGCTTCGGCACGATTGGCGCCTCGAAGCTCGCAAAGGCGGTGAGCAGATAGGGAGCAGGCTTGGAAAGGATCAGTTCCACTTCATGGGCATTGAGGACGTTTGCCTTCTGAATATGTGCGAACGTCGCTCGCCCGCGTGGATGGTGCTCTTTGAGCGCCAAAATAGAGAATGCGACATCCTCGGCGGTGAAATCCTTGCCGTCATGCCAGCGAACACCCTGGCGCAGCTTGAACCAGTAGCGCAGGCCGTCCTCGCTGACCGTCCACTCGGTCGCCAGCAATGGCTGTGGGTTGAAATCACGGTCATAAGTCAGCAGGCTTTCGGTCGCCTTGCCGCTGATATAGTAGGCAGCGCCCGCACTGTGGGCGATCAGAACAAGGACCGGCGGTTCGGTGCCTATATTGATCGAAACGCTACCGCCGCGTGTCGGCTCTTCCGCGGCAAACGAGATCTCCGGAATAGCCCCGACGGCGACGACGGCCGCCAACGCAACGGACGAGAGCAGAAAGGCGCGGCGTGTCGGTTTCGGTGGGCTGATAGGTGTTGATGTCATCAGGATATCCCCAAGCAGACGCAGAGCGCTGGTTTGTTTTCGTGCACCCATCATTGGGTGATCCGTTTCACGATATATAATCTATCAAATTTATGGTGATAATAGATTTCTAAAGTCACGCTGGCTTTTGGAAAATGCTGCACGGCCGGGGACACCGCGACGGAATATCTCACGTCGGAGCCATGCTCTCTCAAATTTACGAGGTTTGGACATCCTCTGATGAATGGCGGCGACGATCATCGGCGGGCATGTCCATCTGCGTCCTGGTACCAGACGCATCGGCCACCGTCCCAGGGCAGGAGGTTGAACGAAAAATCCCGACATTGGCAAGCCGTTGAAAACTCATCCCAAGATCGGCACCCAAAACGCAATCGACATTATCGATCTATTAAATAGACTAAGGAGCAACGCTGACTGTGAGTTTCAAGGAGTTTTCGATGTCATCAGAATTCATCGGCCACACGTCCAACAGGGAGGGATCCGATATCGTTCCGGCGACCGGCCCGATCATCGACAAGGCGTATATTCGCAGTCACGTGCAGGCAGCGGAAGCCGCCGGCATAGACCGGCTGTTGATCGGCCAGTTCGCACAGTGGCCAGACAACAACCAGATCGCCGCCTTCGTCTTCGGCCAGACACAGCGGCTCGGGGCGCTACTTGCCCATCGGCCTGGCCTGATGGCTCCGACGCTCGGCGCCCGGCAGCTCGCAACGCTCGACCAGTTCTCCGAGGGTCGCCTATGGGTGCACATCATCACCGGCGGTTCCGACAGCGACCAGGCTCGCGATGGCGATTTCGAGGATCATGACACCCGATATGCCCGCACCGACGAATATCTGTCGGTGCTGAAGAAGACCTGGGAGAGCGACGAGCCCTTCGACCACGAAGGACGCTTCTACAAGTTCAAGGGCGCCTTCAGCCAGGTCAAGCCCTATCAGAAGCCGCGGATCCCGATCTCCTTTGGCGGCTCGTCGGATGCCGCGATCGCGGTCGCCGGCAAACACGCCGATATCTATGCGCTCTGGGGCGAACCGCTGGACGGAGCGAAAGAGACAATCGCCAAGGTGCGTGCAGCCGCTATTGCCAATGGCCGGTCGGCCAGTGACGTCCGCTTCACCCTCGCCTTCCGCACCGTCGTGGCCGAGACGGAACATGCCGCATGGGCAAAGGCCGGCGATATCCTTGAGAAGGTGAAGTCACAGAAAGCGCGTTCGGCCGGCGGCAACGGCGAGAAGCTACCCTCGAACGTCGGCTCCGTGCGCCTGCGCGAGGCTGCCAAACGCGGCAAGGTGTTGGACAAGCGGCTGTGGACCGAGGTCGCCGAGGCAAGCGGGGCGGGTGGCAACTCGACCGCTCTGGTCGGGACGCCGGAACAGGTGGCAGACGCCATCCTCGACTATTACGATGCCGGCGTTTCCAACTTCCTCGTGCGCGGCTTCTACCCGACCGAGGACACCGTGACCTACGGACGGGACGTAGTGCCGCTCGTCAAAGCCGGCATTGCCGAGCGCGAAGCCAGAAAGGTAGCCGCCGAATGACCGTACCGCTCGATATCGTCGACATCCATGTCCATATCTGGCCGCCGGCTTGGGAACCAGGCGGAAGATGCGCCAAGCCCACCGGCGGCTTCTCACCGGAGATCTATCGCAAGATCACCACTCCGCATGCGCTGGTTGACGAATTTGGCCGTCGGCATATCGCTGGCGGTCGTCATCGCGACGATCGAGAGCCTGTTCAGCCTTGAACGCACCGTGCCGCTTTCCGCGTTACGGGAAGCCAACGACTGGCTGACGACCCTGTCGCGCGATCATCCGATGCTGGCCGGCTTTGGCGTCGTCCACGCCTTTGCAGGCGAGGAAGGCGCGCGTGAGGCCGAGCCGCCTAGTGACAAACGCCTTCCTCCTGCCCAACACCATGGCCATCGGTGGACGCGAAGCCCGACCCTGCAGGGCCGGGAGTGTTCACGCCACGAGCGAACGTTGGGGGTTACCGTGCCAGCGCGACGCGCCGCCCACTGCCGGGCTGTTCCAGTACATCCATCTGCACGTCGTATATCCGCGCCAATTCTTCCGAAGTCATCACATCGGAAGGCGTCCCCTCGGCAATGAGACGGCCCGAATGGAGTGCCACGATGCGATCGCAGAAACGGGCTGCCATATTGATCTCGTGCAGTACCGAAATGATGGTGATGCCCTTGTCCCGACAGAGATCGCGAGTCAACGCGAGCACCTCGAGCTGATGACCGATGTCGAGGGCGGAGATCGGCTCGTCGAGCAGCAGGCAGATGGCATCCTGCGCGACGAGCATGGCAAGCCACACGCGCTGGCGCTCGCCCCCCGACAGACTGTCGACCTCGCGGTTAACAAACGGGCCGATGCCGGTGACCTCGATTGCTTCTTCCGCCTTTGCCCTATCGGCCGAACCGAAGCGGCCGAGCGCGCCGTGCCAAGGATAGCGACCGAGTGCGACCAGCTCGCGGGCAAGCATACCAGGTGCTGGCGGCGTACTCTGCGGCAAATAGCCGAGCCGCCGGGCGAAGGCCCGTGTGCCCCAGCCTGCAAGCGGCTTGCCCTCGAAATCGATACGGCCCGAGGTCGGCACAAGCTGCCGCCCGATGAGCTTGAGCAGCGTCGACTTCCCGGAACCATTGTGGCCTATCAGCGCGATGGAGTGTCCTGCGGGGATCTGCAACGTCAGCGGATGCAGCAAGTTGCGATCACCAATCGCAAAGCTTACATCATGAAGCGTCACGACGGCCTGGTCGCGGGCGATGGGTGGAGTTTCAGTGAGGTGGTTCGGCATCTTTTCGTTCCAGTGCGGATCCCTGGACCTGCTGTTCGTCTCATTGATAGATATTATCGACGGCAAAAGGTCGGGGCATTGATTGGGCAGGCTGTGCCGCATTTCTTCAAGCCATCGAGCTTGTAGCGTATGCAGCAAACCTTTCGTTGGAGGCAGATACCGCGCGCGGCATCTGGAACCATGTGCGTCAGACGGAACAGCGGATGGACGGCGGACATATGCATCTCCATCTCACGCAAGCGCACCGCGACATCAGCCGGCATCGTCTCCTGCTGCCAGAGATCCCGGACATGGCCGCAAGCGCGGCATAACGTGTAGGACGCGTTGCTCCAATGCACCCGTTCGGACGTGGCTGTCACCCTCGCCATCCGCACGATCAAGGGCTTTACATTGTCTTCGACAATCCGCCCCAGGTGCTCGCTCACCGGAGCCGGCGCAGCGCGTTTCAGCACGAACCGGACAGGCGTCTCCAAATCAGACAGGCCGACGTAAATATCCGACAACTTCAACGAAAACCAGATGTCGTGAACGAGACCATAGGCAATAACCGGTCGGAGCAGCCGGCCGAAATAACCTTGCGTCCACAGCGACGCCGCGGCCCGGCGATCACCCGGTCCCCACCGCTGCAACAGGCCATCCAGTGCGTTCGCAATCGGCCCTGGCTTGAGAATGCTGTCCAGACTGACGAGATTACCATTTTCCGTTGGCACTGCGTGGCTCAGGGCTGCATCCGCGAACGGCGTGGGAAGCGTCGGAAGCTGGTTCACCATCATTTCTGCCGCCCCAGGAGCCAAATGAGGTAGGGCGCGCCGACGAGTGCAGCGAAGAGGCCGAGCGGCAGCTCGTAGGGAAAGGTCGCTGTGCGGGCGCCGAAATCGGCAAGGGCCATCAGGATCGAGCCGAGCAGGAACGAGCCTGCCAGGTGCTGCGGCGCTGTGACGAGACCGGCGCGCAGAGCAATGTGCGGTGCGACGAGCCCGACAAAGCTCAGAGGGCCGACGAGCAGGGACGCGGCGCCCGTCGCAGCACCCGAGAGAAGCAGGAGAACCACGCGGCTCAACCGCACCGAAAGACCAAGCGACAGGGCGATCGAAGGACCGAAGGGCAGGATCGTGAGCCAGCGGCTCAATATCAGCGCGGCAACAAGGACGAGCAGTGAGAGAGCGCAAAGGAATATTGCGGTCGCCGGCGTTGCCGTGGATGCAGAACCACCAAGCCAGGAGAGAATTTGCCACGACCGCTGATCGCCGATCGCAAGCAGCGCCGACAAAACGGCAGAGCTGAAGGAACCAACGGCCACGCCCGCAAGTAGCAGCTTTTCCGGCGGCAGATGCCGGCGGCTGGCGAACACCAGAACCGCCAGCATGGCTATGAGCGCGCCGAGCCCGGAGCCAGTGAAGACCGCGACCGTGCCGCCATCAGGCGCGAAGGTCAGCGCTGCGGCAAAGCCAAGACCGGCACCGCCGCTTACGCCGACGACTTCGGGGCTGGCCATCGCATTGCCGGTCATGCGTTGGAGTACCGCGCCGGTCACCGCGAGGAGGCCGCCCGCCGCGGCAGACGCCAAGAGCCGAGGCCATCTAAGCGGTGCCAGGTCGAGCGTTTCCGACCAGTTCAGGATCTTCCAGCCATGTCCGGACGGCCCGATGAAGAATGCGATCGCGACAAGGACCGGCACGAGAAACAGAAAGGCGGCGAATGCTGTTTTCAGGTGACTGCGATGGACGTTTTCACGCGCCTCGTGCGGCACTTCCATGCTTCGCACCCTGGGCAGAAGCCAGAGCAGCAAGGGACCGCCAACGAGTGCGGTGACCGCACCCGTCGGAAAGTTCTCGCTCGACGCGCGAGCAACGGTTTGCACGATGCCGTCGCAGAGCCACAGGAAAAGCGCCCCCGCAACCGGCGACAGCGCTACGATCATCGCCGGCCGGCGAGCACCGCAGGCGCGCACGAATGCCGGGGCGGCAAGGCCGACGAAGCTTACCAGGCCGGCGGCCGCTGCTACGGAGCCGGCAAGCGCCGTGGCGATCGCGGCAATGGCAAAACGGATGCCGCCGAGATTGACTCCAAGGCTACGTGCGCTCGTGTCACCAAGGCCCAGGACCATCAGCGGGCGGATCAACAGGCCGGCAAGCAGGCCAAGAAGCACCAACTCCGAGCCAAGGTTTTGGAACACTGACCAGTCCTGCTGAGTGAGGGATCCGCCGTTCCAGGTCACAAGCGACATGAGGTACTCGCCCCGCGCGAGCGTAATCGCCGCGGAAAATGCTGCGGCTGTCACCCCCACAAGCAGGCCGGAGACCACCATCGTCACCGGCTCGAAAGCCCGACGCCAACCGAGCGCGAAGACGATCGCCGCTGCCCCCGCGGCCCCGGCGAGCGCGACCAAGGTTCGGTGGCCATCGACGATTTCGGGGACATAGAGCGTCGCCGCGACGATCGCGAGCTGAGCGCCCGCGGAGATGCCCAGAGTCGATGGATCGGCGAGCGGGTTGCGCAATAATTGCTGGAGTAGCGCGCCTGAAAGACCGAGTGCTGCGCCCGCGACCAAAGCGACGGCCGCTCTCGGGAACAGGCTGTAGGCCAGGATGATCTTGTCGAGGCCGAGCTCTGCGGGAGGGGCAGACAGGTCTCCCCATTGCGCAAACGGGACCTGGTTCGATGCGGCCAGCGCGAAGAGGATGAGGCCAGCGAGCACGCTAGCCGACAGGAAGGACCATGTCCGCATCGTCATCCGCGCTGATCCTCCGTAAGAATCGCTTCGGCGAAGAGGCGCGCAAACCGCAGGCCTGCGGTCACGCCACCATAGGGGTTGACGTTGGCGAGCTGGATGACCCGTCCTTGACGGACCGGCTCCAGCGAATTCCAGATGATGCTGTTTCGAAGGCCGCTGCGCGCCTCGACGGGCACCTCGGAAACGATGACGATGCGCGCATCGGGATCGGCCGCCAGGTTTTCGATCGGGACAGGTGCCGCAAAGGTGAACCGTGAACGATCGGTCCAGGCATTCGGCAGGCGGAGCCGGACGAGCATGTCGCCGAACATGCTGTCGAAACCAAAGACGCGGACATGTCGCGCGTCGCCGATATTGACGACGTAGGTAGACCTATTCGCCAAGGGAGCCAGCGTCTGCCGGTAACTTTCGATTTCGCCGGCAATCTCCTTCAGCAGCGCTCCCGCTTTGTCAGACCGCCCGAGACGCTCGCCGAGCGCCTCGACCGCTGCCAGCGCCTTTTCAAAGGGCGGCTCGCCCCGCACGTAAAATGGCAGGGAGAAGAGCGGCGCGATCCGGCTAAGCGCAGCCTCGTGGCGCACGTAGAACGGCGAGATGAGAATGAGATCGGGCCTCAAGAGGTGAAGCAGTTCGAAATTGGGCGAGCCGCGCAATCCGAGATCGACGACATCGGCTGGCAACTCCGGCTCTACCGCATTGCTTCGAAACTGTATGAGTTCCGTCGCCGCAACCGGGATGAGGCCGAGTACGCACAGCGTCTCCAACATCGCCCAGTCGATCGCAGCAATGCGCAAGGGCATGTCGGCCCTGACATCAGGCGCGGCGAGCAAAAGCGCTGCGCCGAGAAGCAGCTCCCGGCGACCGATAAAAGGACCCAATGCCCGCTCTCTCATTTCGCTACCAGCTATAGGTCAGCTTCCCCATGAACGTGCGGCCGTCGCCGTAGTAGCAGCCGAAGGAGCTGCAGCTTGCGACATAGTCCTTATCAAAGACATTTTGAACGTTGAGCGACGCCTTGTAACCATTCTTCTTAAAGGAGAGCGCGAAATCGGCCAGTACGACCGAATCCAGGTTAAAGGTGTTGGCGCTGTTACCATAGCGCTGGCCGACATAGCGCACGCCCGCCCCGATCCCGAGCCCTTCGAGCGCCGTGCCCTCCTGGAAAGTGTAGTTCGCCCAAAGGCTCGCCATGTGTTCCGGGACGTTTTCGACGCGGTTGCCGTCATCGGCGCCGGAGGCGATCCTAGCATCCGTGTAGGTGTAGGACGCCCGCAAATCGAGCCCTTGCGTTATGCTCGCTACGGCTTCGAGTTCCAGGCCGCGGACGTTAACCTCGCCGATCTGCGACGAAATGCCGGCGATGGTGCGAAGCACGTTCTTCTGCTTGAGGTCGTAGGCGGCTGCTGTGAAAAAGCCGTTCCAGTCGGTTGGTTCGTATTTCACACCGAGTTCGACCTGCTCTCCCGAGGTCGGCTCGAATGGTCTCCCGTCCGGCCCTGCGCCGATCACCGGCTCGAAGGACGACGAATAGCTGACATAGGGCGCAATGCCGTTGTCGAAGATATAGCTGAGGCCGGCCCTGCCGGCCAGTTCGTGATCGTCCTGGTCGAGCGGACGTGAAACGCGTGTCAGTCCATTCAGCGACGTTCCCGCGCTGCTGGTCCAATCCTGTCTGAAGCCCAACGTCGCGCGCCAGCCTCCAAGCGCCAGTTCGTCCTGCACGTAGACACCAAGCTGGGAAAGCTCGCTGTCGACAGTCGTGTCGAGCGTCGGCGCGATCAGCCGGATCGGTTCGCCATAGCTTGGCGAACGCACGTCGAGCGGTGTCGCCTGGTAGAAGCGGGTCCGCACATTATTGCCGAAGTGGCGATAATCGAGCCCGAAAAGCAGCGTATGGTCGACATCGCCGGTCGAGAACTCGCCTTGCAGATTGTTGTCGATATTGACGGTATTGAGAGCCTCGTCCTGAAAGGTCGCGTTTCGGCGGAGTGTCCGACCGTCAGCCGCGAGACCAAGCGTCGACATACCGAGCGATTGGTAGTCCCAATTGAAGTCGCTATAGCGGAAGCTCTGCCGGAAAATCCAGCTCTCGCTCAAGCGATGCTCGAATTCATATCCGAGGTTTGCAAGCGTGCGGCTGGAACGGTCGAAGGACTCGTTACCGACATAAAAGTCACGTGGCAGGCGAAAATCGGTGGCGTTCAGCGTGTATTGCGGCGGCAGTCCGGAGGGCGTGCTGGGATTGTCGTGCTGGACACTCGCAAGGATCGTCAGCTTGGTATCCTCGTCCGGTTGCCAGGTGAGCGCCGGGGCAATGAAATAGCGATCGTTGTCCAGTTCGTCGACCTGGGCAGCGGCGTTCTTGCCAAGCCCGGTCAGCCGGAATGCAAAATCCGACTGCTCGCCCAGAGTGCCGCCGAAATCGAAGAAGCCACCAATGGTCTCGTAGCTTCCGCCCTGCACGCCGACTTCGCCGAAATTCTCGAAGACCGGCTTTTTGCTGATCATGTTGATGATGCCACCCGGATTGCCCTGGCCATACATGACCGAAGCGGGCCCGCGAAGAACGTCGACGTTTTCGAGCCCGTAGATTTCGAAGGCAGGCGCGCCGGCCGTTCGCATCATCCGCAGCCCGTTCAGGAACTGGACCTGACGCCCGTCGAAACCGCGGATGATCGGCGCGTCGAAGCGCGGATCGGTACCGAAGGGCTGTCCAAGCACGCCGGGCGTATAGTTCAGCGCCTGCCCCACCGTCTGAGCGCCCTGAGCCTCGATCTCGTCGTGGGTGATGACGGACACCGACTGCTGCGTCTCAAGAAGCGGCGTGCCGGTCTTCGAAGCGGTACGGCTCGACTTTGCCACATAGCCCTCGACAGGACCGCCGGCATCCCTGTCGCCCTTCACGACGATCGCCTCGAGCTTGGTCTCACTTTGCTGCTGCGCCATGGCGGTCTGTCCGGCGAATCCTGTCAAAGCGACGGACGTAAGCAGCAACCAGTGAATGCGTGACATGTGACGACGAAAGCCTCTGCGCGCGGCATTTACGCGCTCAATCTGGAGTGATTTTGTCATCTTTCTATAGTCAAATTTTCCGGCATTCCAATAAGTCGGCACAGGATTTTTCAGAACTATGAATTATGATATGGGGGCACAGCATCGTTTTCAGTTATTGCAATGCGAGACCTCATGTCGGCTCCAAAATCGCCACGCGCCGCGACCTTCGAACTTCGCCACCTGCGCTATTTCATCGCGCTCGTGGAGGAAAAGAATTTCGAGCGGGCTGCCGCCCGGCTCGGTATCGCCCAACCCGGCCTCAGCCGGCAGATTCTGAATCTGGAAAGCCTAGTCGGCATCCCGCTACTCAATCGAGCCAAGCGGTCCGTGCAGCTGACGCTGTCGGGACAATTGCTGTTCGACGAAGCCCGAAAGATCGTCGCCCAGGCCGACCTCGCACTGTCCGAACTGCAGCGGGTCGGGCGCGGCCAGACAGGAAGGATATCGGTCGGTTATGTGGCCTCGGCCGCCTATTCCGGCGTGCTGACGGAATCACTGACCTCTTTCCGCCATGAATTCCCCGAGATCGAACTCCAGCTTGTCGAGATCGAGATGCGCCAGCAGCTCGCGATGATTTCGGAAGGCGACCTCGACTTCGGCTACATCCGCCCGCCCGCGCCGATCCCGGCCGGCCTCACCACGACAACCGTGCTTCGCGAGGTACTGGTCGTGGCGCTGCCGGAGGCCCATCCCCTCGCCGCACAGCATGCGATCGAGCTCACGGCCCTCTCGGAACAGACCTTCATAACGCCGCGCCAGCCCGCCGATGTCGGTTTCCACTCCAATACGCTCGATGCCTGCAAGGACGCCGGCCTTGCCCCAAAGATCAGTGCGACAGGCCGGGATTTTACCACTATCATAAGCATGGTCGCCGTCGGGCTCGGCATCGCGCTCGTGCCGCAGTCGCTGCAATGCCTGCAGCTTCCCGGCGTTCGTTATGTTTCACTGGCGCGAAATCGCGTCACGTCCGACCTCGCGGTCGCCTACCGCAAGGTCGAAGCCTCGGCGGCCGTGCGCGCCTTTGTCGCGCACCATCGAGCACGCTTCGGCCGTCCCGCCTAGCGCATGCTCTTACAATCTCCTTGTAAAGCTCTGTGCTCGAGGGGACTACGCTCAGTCTTAAAATGACAGCAAGGGATCCAGGTAATTGAGCCGACCTCGAAGACTGGAACCTAGGAGAAGGTTATTACGCCGCTACAACCCGCAACCACCTTGCCCTCCGACCCTTGGTTGATCATCGCCGGCACGGCGCTTTTCCTTGTTGCCTCCTGCGTTATTCCAGCCAACACGAGTATATGAAAGTGCTGCTTTCCGTGTTGCGCGGTTGGCTTTCGTGCAGCGCAAATATTTTGCCGCATGTGCAATTTACCGGTGTTGACGTGCAATCTTGCCCAAGCGGCCATGCACGAAATCTCCGAATTACCACGGACTCCCCGGACGGCCAGTGCACCGCGTCAGCGACTGGCGTTCGCGTCGGTATTGCACGGATCGAACAACCGTGCTGCTAGGGCAAGCTAGCAGAAGGTCTAGGGCTACCTATCGCCACGTCGTGAGCAAACGCCGGTTCGAATAATAGCTATGACACCCCGTGTTGCATCATTCTTCCACCAGCGCCGAAGCGCGGATAGCGCGGTTGCAATCGAGACCACGGACTTCTGCAACTCAGATAACACACTGAAGGGATCCAGCTGTGAAGGTCATGGGCAGAACGGGACGAACAGGTTCAAAAGTGAACACTGTCGCGCAGCAGAACAATCGCAGCGGCACTGCGACGCCTGGTGCGAGAAGCGATGCTGTCTCAGACGGTGGGCCCTCGGCATCCGATTCCGGCCGGGGATGCCGCGGCGATAGTTGCGCGGGCTGCTCTTCTTGCTCCGCCATCGACGCATTGGAAATCACCGGTCTTAAGTATTTCCACACCGACAGCGCGCTCGCCGATCCCGAAGCGCTCTATTTGGGTGTTCGACTCCGTGACTTGGCACTGCTGCCCGGCGGAAAAGCAATCCACGGGATGCCCGACGGGTGGTTGGCCGACCTTGCGTCACTCTGCAGGAAATAGCCCATGAACCCGCTCGTCGGAACGAGGGCACTGTTCAGCGACTTTGCGACATTTCCAGTTCTTTGGTTCCGCCGTCGCCGGAACCGCTAAGGAGGTGGCATGAAAAAGGCCGCGCCCGCTGAGAGAACGGATCACTGAGAGATGCCGATGATGATCGAGGGACAGTCACGCTTCCAGCCTTTCGGCTTATCTTATTGGGGTTTTCGAGATCTCAACAAGGGAGTTGGAAGCATGACTGCCTCTTATGATTACCATATCGGGGTGGACTACCACAAATCCTACAGCCATCTGGTGGTGCAGGATTCGGCGGGTAAGACGCTACGCTCTGGCCGGGTGCCGGGAGCCAAACGCCACTCTGTGACCGAAGCCACAGGCATCAGGTCACGCACTGGAAACTGGTTCGACAACCGAGGAATCACCCATCCAGCGGAAGGAAGAGATTTAGCCGATCGGCGCAAATGCCGGTCAAAACACAACCGAACCCAAGGAAAGCCGCCAAATGGAGGTGTTTTGCCCCTTGAGTTCTTTCATTGGAGACCATGATGAAGTCTATTCTTCGAACCATGCTTGTTCCTGCCGTTGTTGCTCTAGGAGCCGTACAAGTCGCGATCGCGGCAGACGACGGCGCGAGGGTCACGCCGTTGATGTCCAAGGACTTGCAGGATTATCCCGGAAAGGAGGGATTGATGCTGTCGGTCGAATATCAGCCAGGTGGCTCATCGCCCATCCACCGACACGACGCTCACGCCTTCGTCTACGTACTGGAGGGCTCGATCGTGATGCAGGTGAAGGGTGGCAAAGAGGTTACCGTCGCTCCAGGGGAGACCTACTACGAAAGCCCTTCCGACATTCACCTGATTAGTAGGAACGCGAGCACGACCAGTCCGGCGAGGTTCGTTGTGGTGCTGCTGAAAAAGAAGGACGCGCCGGCGGTTATGCCCGTCCAATGAACAGTCCAACCTGAAAAACGAAAGGAAAGCAAACCATGCAATCTCGTCAAAGCGACTACTTCAAACTAGCTGAACCGGGCATCAAACACCTCTTCGCGCTTGAGGGTGCTTTCAAGAATGGTCCGCTGGAGCCGAAGCTGCTGCACCTTGTTAAATTGCGCGCGTCGCAGATCAATTCGTGCGTGTTCTGTATCCATCTGCACACTACAGAAGCTCTCAAGGACGGCGAAGAGCCGATGCGCCTATATCTGTTGACGGGGTGGCGTGAGGCAACGATTTACACCCGACGCGAGCGCGCTGCTCTTGCCTGGACAGAGGCGCTGACCAACGTGGCGCAGACCGGGGCACCCGACGAGGATTGGGCGCTGATCGAGGAGGCTTTTACCGCAGAAGAGCGATCCTGGCTGTCCCTTGCGATCGGAGCGATCAATCTTTGGAACCGGATTCAGGTAGGATTCAGGGCTACTCATCCTGCCTGATTGACCGCGCTGCGCCATCTTGACTACGTCTGTGTGGCGCAGCGGTTCCCGTGCCGGCATGTAGACTTGACGGGATCGGGCAGAAGACAGCGCCGGACCCACGAGCTCTCGAACCGGGCCGCGAAGCTGACAGTCGAAAATTCGTAAGTTCTTTTTTCACGCTATTGCGTTACTAGTTGAAAGCAAGACACCGCATCCTGACGACAATGCCCAATTCTTGGGAGCGGATTAATCGCCCGGACGCCTACTACTTGGAGCCCGGGCCGCCTCTGGCCAAGACACACCGCCCAGCAGGTTCTTTCGGCGAATTCGCCGTGTAGGTAATTTCGAAGACGCCACGGAGTCGGAAACGCGTTGCAGACGACCCGCCTTGGCTCCATTGAGAACTTCGGCGACACGATTTTACGCTTCCGCCCTTCCCAAACCCGAGCCGCTTCGTACAACGTGAGAACCTCAATTTTTACGTATCGTCCGCTAGGCGGAGCTGCCGATAAGCAGAGGTCCCGCGCAAATCGCGGTAACCTGGCGATGGTGGTGAGACCCCACCCATGAGTGACGCCGCTCGATCCCGGAAAATTGATCCTGCGTCGGAAACAGTCGGCGCTGTCCACCGAATTGATCCGTGGACAGCGATGTGTGCGCGTTCAGGATGGCAAGCGCCACTTCGACGGGGCGACTGGCTTCATCGAAGTCGTTGGCACCCGTTACCATGGGGAAAGCGGTGATTTGCGGGGCGCTATTTTGCGCTAGGTGTAAGCACGAAGTCCCAGTTGACGAAGTGGAACGGCTTAAACTGTCCAAGATTTTTCAACCCAAGCTTTTCGGCCTCATTAGGCGTGTCAACTTCTTTGAAGTGAGCGATAAGGGACTCCCTGACGCCGAAGACCGTATCCTCATTCAGATAGCGACAATCATTTGGAAAGATGTGCGTTATAACAGGCTCGTAGCCCGGCGCGCTGACGATGAAGTGGATGTGGGCGGCACGATTCGGGTGTCGATCTAGCTGCCCTAGAAGTTGTCCGACCGGGCCATCATCTGGAATCGGGTAGTAACGGGGTTTGGTTGAGCGATACCAGTACGTCCCGTCCTCCTCGGCGGTGAAGACACCCCGCAGGTTCCAATCAGGTTGGATGTCTTTTTGTTGAACGTCATAGAATCCGTCATTGTTTGTCTGCCAGACATCCACCAGGGCCCCAGGTATCGGATTGCCCTCCAGATCTGTCACCCTGCCCTTCACAACCAGCGGCTCGCCCTTGCCGTCGAGACAGATATTTGTCCCGTTTTGATAACGCGGGGCCTCTGGGACATAAAATGGGCCAAGCACCGTATTTTCCGTTGCGCCAGCGGGACGACGGCTATTGATGACCTCGACTAGCATCGACAGTCCGAGGACGTCGGAAAGCAATATGAATTCCTGTCGCCAATCCGTGCATTTGTGGCCAACCGCCGTTAGAAAACTGATCGCCTGCTGCCACTCTTCGTGCGTCGGTTCAATCTCCTTCGTCAGCATGTGGAGATGCTTCACCACCGCTGACATGACCAGCTTCATCCGCGGACTTATTTTGGAACCCATACGGGCGTTTACCGTCCCAACCGAGTTTTCTTCAGTCAGGAAAGCAGTTTCCTTGGTGGTCGTCCTCGTATTCATTCTTGCTCCTCCAACTTTCAACTGCGTTCGGGACGCGATCCCTCATGGGCGCGCTTAAGTAGTTCGATCAGGGGTTTCCGCTCCAAAGGTCTGGGGTTTTTGTACGGTTGCGCCAGAACAGCAGTGATTGCGGGCTCGATGCCGTCCAGCGGCATCCCCAGTTCTCCTAAACCTGCTTTGATCCGGAGCTTTTGGTTTAACTCATACAAAGACTGCACCGGATCACGATTGAAGGTTCCGCGTAGCTTGCTGACGGCGTCAGGAATGGCTGGGGTATTGTACGCCACCACATGAGGGAGAAGCGCCGCGTGCATTTGGGCGTGCGGTAAATCGAACATGCCGCCCAGGGTATGGCAGAGCTTGTGGTGAAGAGCCATTGAAACTGATCCGAGGCAAATTCCGCTTAGCCACGCTCCGTAAAGAACCCTCTCTCTTGCCGTCGCGTCGTCTTGACCGTCCGAGAGATGCGGCAAGGCTCCATACAAGGCGCCGATTGCCTCGACGGCGATCAGGTTCACGACCGGATTTTGGTTTTCGGCATAGAGAGCCTCGATGGCGTGCGCCATCGCATTTATGCCGCTTGCCGCGGCGACGTCTCTCGGCAGCGTCCTGGTCAGGTCGCTGTCGTAGATAACGGTTTCAGGCTGAATCCTGGAATCGGTGCGGGTGACCTTCTGACCGTTTTCCGTTTCACCCAGGATTGGCGTCATTTCTGACCCGGCGTATGTCGTGGGAACAACGACTTGGGGAAGGTCCGTTCGCCAGGCGATCGCCTTGCCCAGCCCCGTGGTGGAGCCCCCGCCGATGGCCACAATCCCGTCGGCACGCAGATCATCTACCAGCCGAAGCGCATCTTCGGTGACCGACACTGGCGTGTGCATCGTAGAGTTGGGGAACACGCCAACGGCGACTGAACCGACCGATCGGGCGCACTCTCTTACGTAATCTTCCTGTCCAGGGGTCGCAAGAAAGAGCGCGCGCTTCATGCCCAGCCGCTCCAATTCACGACCAAGCTCCCTCACCGTTCCAGATCCGAAAAGAACGCGGGCTGAACCAGCGGTGTAAATGAACGAATACATTGAATGCTCCTGCAGCCCCCAAGAAGGCAAAGAGGTCGTGCCGGCGCGAAAGCGGCGCCGGCACAGGTTCATCAGGCAGCGTTGACGGTAGCCCGGTCCCCGGAAGAGCCAATGTAGCCCTCGTGAACGTCCTGAGCGCGAGCGTATTCCGGCTGGAAGCGAACGTTGGCATAATGGGCGTTCTTCTCAGCTTCCTGCGCGCGCTTTCCGAGCTCGGCGGTATCGCCGAAACCAAGCACTTCGCGTGCGAGCGCAGTGAGAGGGCCGTCTACATGGTACTCGGTACGCTGGAGCGTAAGAAGGTTTATGAGATAGAGCGGCGTTCCATTGAACTTTTCGAACATCTCGTGGCGCGTGCCCCATTCCGTCAGGAACCGCTCGCTGATCTGGCGGAAGATCTTGATACGGTCATGTGCGCTGATCTCAGCCCCACGGAGTGCCTCGGCAAGTTTCGGACCGAGGTAAGGATCATCGAGCTCCCGCTTCGTCGGTTGAAGCACGATCCCGCGGCCGCAGAACTCGATCAGCATGTTCACCATCTTCGGCTGATGTTCCAGATAGTGAGCTCGACCAAAGTCGATGTAGATGTTGTTAGGCTTGAAGAGACCTCCCGGAGTAGCGAAGCCGGTCTCTTCGGCAGCCAGCATGAAGGCCGTGCAGGTTTCACGGAACCTGATCATTTCAGCAAGCTGAGACTGAACCACCGGATTGTTGCTTGTTCCGAGGGATTGAGTAAGCAGAAGCGCGAGGCCAACCATTAGTTCGGCATGAACACAATGGCGGATCTGGGTTTCCAGATGCACCCAGTCGAACTGGCGCTGTGGATACCATTTGGCATGCTCGGGGCTGCCGATATGCTGCACCTGAGACCAGGGGATCAGAACGTCTTCGAAGTAAACCATGGCGTCGAGTTCGTCGCCGATGGTAGCCAGGGGTCGATCGTAGGGGTCTGCGTCGGGCTGAACACGGGACTCGCGGGCGACTACCGAGATACCCTTGGTAGCAATCGGAACCAGTGCGTAGACCGTCTGCTCAGATGTCTGGCCCGGCCGCCAGAGATTGCCGATGAGGATGTGGTTGACGAAAGGAACAGATGTGCCGATAGCCTTCCAACCTCTTACGAGAATGCCGTCGTCGCGCTCTTCCACGATGCTCAGCATCGGGGTCTCGCTCAGTGCTTCAACCCGACCGCGGTCGAATTGAACGTCAACGAACATCGGAGAGATGGCCAAATCCTTGCTGGTAACCTCGTCCCATTGACGCTGGATGTTGCCGGACAGATCGCGATGACCGTTTTTGAAGCGGGAATTGTCGGCCCATGGCTGCTGGTCGTCGACCTGTGTGAACATCACGCAGTTCATACCCATCGGAGGGCGGGTGAAGATGCCGCCTTTGAAGTAACGGAAGATGAAATCGGCGTATTTGCGTCGGCGGACTGCGTCTTCCTTCGTCCGGGGAAGGAACCAATGCATGGACTGGCGGTTGCCCTTCTCGTCGATGAACGTCGCGATGTCCTGATTGGCGGGATCGAGATGCAAGTCGTAATAGTCCGCTATCGCCTGCGCATAGCCTCGCGTCTTAGGATGAGTGGTGACATCGTCGATAAGTTCCCCACCGACATAAACACGGCGTTCGTCGCGTAGCGATTCAAGATATTCTTTACCCGTTCTCATGATCTTTCCTCTGGAGTGTTGCAGTCGAGCTGTTTCTGGAACGTCGTTGCGTCCCAGTAGTCTTCACTGCGCGCGATCTTTCCGTTCTCGAGAGTGAGAACCATCAACCCGCGCAGAGAAATTTTTTGGCCACGAGGGACAATCGGTCCCAGCGAGGAGCACAAGGTCCCAGTCAATGTGTACTGGATCGCGGCTCTGCCCTCGTTGCCTGCGATTATGGAGCCGAGCTTCCATTGGGCGTCGGGAAACCAGCCAATGAATTTTTGCAGGCCATCGGCGATGGCCTGCGCGCCTTCTTTGGAGCGACCATGAGCGATGTCCTCGTGGATTGCATCCACTGTGTAGAGTGCAGCGACATCGCCCGTGCGATGACTGTTGTAGGCGGCGCAGAACGCCCTGACGACAGCAGTTATTGCAGCGGCTTCCATCACGACATAGCCCTCTGCATTGAAACCCCCTGCATGTACTGTCCTTCTCCGTAAAGGAGCGGCTTCTTGGCAGAAGGCGCGAGGACCGCCCGGACCTGCGCCAGCATTACGAGATGGCTGTTCACGACAAATGTCGTGTTTGCTCTACAATCAAAAGTTATGAGCGAGTTCCTAAGGACGGGCATCTGAATCCTGTCGGGAACCGCTGCCGAGGGGAAAACGAAATCCTCAATGAATTTGTCCTCTCGGGGCCTTGAGCAAAATTGCGAGACTGCCACTTGCTCCTCACTGAGGATGTTCACGGCAAAATGGGGATCACGGGTGATGTCGCTGGCAGTCACCGTGTCTCGATTTACACAAGCAATCAGGATGGGGGGGTCCATGCATACCGGGCTAAAGGCGCTTACGGTCATGCCCCATGGACGGCTCTCATGGAGAGTCGTTATGATGGTGACGCCGCCGACGAATTTGCGCATCGCCGACCGAAATGCCAGCGCTTCCGGCCCAGCATTGAGCTCCCACGGCGGGAAAGCATCGTGAACATCTTCAAATGAAGAATTGACATTGTCTTGATTGCGCATAACTCCTCCTTTGCGCAAACGTTACTTTGTTTGCACTCGCTAATGAACAAGATGGACACTCATGATCGCTAGATATACTAACAATCGACTGCGGATTTGCTTTCGTTCCCAAAGATTTTTTATTGACTTGGATGTTACGCTGCTGTCGTAATGTGTCCAATCGATTATTCGGAAGGAATCTATCGAGCTAACGGATACATAGGGAGGAGCAATTATGAACCTTCGGGGAGTGGATCTTAACCTGCTAGTGGTCCTCGAGGCCTTGCTTCGTGAGAAGAGCGTAAGCCGTGCAGGTGAGCTTGTTGGACTAAGCCAATCGGCGACGAGCGCTGCTCTCAGTCGATTAAGAGACCTGTTTCATGATCCATTGCTGGTTCGCGTGGGCCGCCAATTGGCGCTGACTCAGAACGCGGAAAACTTGGTGGAACCGCTAAGGGATGCTCTGAGCAAAGTTCAGCAAACCCTTATGCAACAAGGTGGTTTCGATCCGCTGCTCGATGCTCGCACTTTCACCATAAGCGCCTCAGATTACGCCGTTCTCGTCTTGCTGGGGCCACTGATCAAACGCTTGGAGACTGAAGCGCCGCAGATAACCCTCCATCTTGTTCCGCGTTCGCGAGACACCGAAAAGATGCTCCACGACGACCTCGTGGACGTTGTGATCGAGCCGAGCGAATTGCTTCCCGATAGCGACTTCCCGTCCGAGCCTCTTTTGAGTGACAGATGGCTGTGTGCTGCCGATTGCAGGAACAAGGCAGTTGGGGGCGCGGGCAAGGTTTCGATGGATGCATTCCTTCGCTCGTCGCACCTTGCGTACGGCATCGGCCCCGACCGGCGACCAAACCTGGCCGACCAGCATTTGGCGCGAGAGGGCATCAGCCGCCGAATTGCGGCAACGGTCGAAAGTTTCGTACTGGTCCCGTTCCTTCTGCGCGACTCCAATTTGATAAGTCTAGTATTGGAAAGGGTAATCCGCGAGCTTGCAGCGCCGGGCATAATAGGCGCGGAACCGCCGATGTTGTTACCAGACATTCATGAACGCATGTTTTGGCACCCAAGGCACACGAGTAATCTCGCACACTGCTGGTTGCGTGATTGCTTGCGAAAAACAGCAGCCGAAATCCAAGGCGGCTCTGCGCCCCCAATGCGTTGAATAGGCCGGCCTGCGCGGAGAATTGATCTCGATCGTAAGCCGCTATCGCGGCCAATGGGGGCGACTTTTTTTCTCACGAAATCTGCCGCATGGCTCTAGGGCGACGGCGACAACTGCCAGCCAATCTTCTTCGAGACCTTCCTGACCGACCGCGGCATCGAGTTCGACACCAAAATGTCGAGCAGGCAAGCCGGCGCTAGGCAACAAGGCAAGAGAAATCGCCTTCGCCCGGAACGATGGCCGACTTAGGCAAATATCCACACGCTGTTGCAGATCTGTTTATTCATATGTCATCGCCAGTTTCAAGGAAATCGAGCCTCCTGAAATCAGGGTCGTGGCCAGCCACCATGATGATCAACCGCTTCCTGTCATTGCGTTCACGCGCCGCGCCGGAACACCGATCACTCGAGAATGGTCCCGAACTCTCGCTGCTTCCGGCGACAACGGTCTCGTGCTGCTCAATACCGAGGCTCCATGCGGCAAGCTAACACACCTCGGCTGTAAACTGCTTTATGGATGCGCATGCGGCTCCAACTTGTGGTCATCTGGCCCGCCCGGACCATGAGGATGCTCGACACTGTAGCTATGAGTTGTCTTCGCTCCGTCACCAACAGAGCCATCACGGTTCGCGCCATAGAATACGAAGTGCAAACCCCAGTATGCGGTACAGAAGACGACCAACGCGACTGAGAGCCCGACAGGAATATTGACCACCCGGCGTTTGAAGGCAGTCATCAGGTCGACGCCCCTGCGGTGGTCAGCGGCGACAGCGATCAAAATGGCCATGATTAAGCCGTGGCCGATCAGGTCAACACGACCGAATGGCCAGACCGCGGCCGTGAAGATGACGAGCAGCGCGATCGCGGAGAGCCTGCGGATCAACGGGGTCCAAAGCAAACCGAAGCCAAGTGTGAACTCGGTGACGCCGGCCATCGGAATGAAGACGTCTCTCGGCATGCCAAATGTGAGAAACGGCTTCTCCACGACCAGGGGATAAAACCAACTTGGAAAAGCAAATTTTTCGAGACTTGACCACATCAGAGCGATCGCAAGGCCCCAGCGTAACGCTTCAAAACGGCGCGACCTTAGTTCTTCATTCTTGAGAGGCTCAAGTATGAGATATCCGGCAACACCGAGACCCAACGCCAGGTAGTCGAACAGGTGGAAGAGATCATAGTCCCGCAACGCCAGTACCCAGAGGGCGACAATTCCAATTCCGGCGATGGGCATGGTGCGTCTGGAGAAAATGCAACAGGCAATCACGAACTGAAGCCAGGAGACCCACTCAGCAGGGGTCTTGAGATCTGGTGTCAGATACACGCCGCCGACGGCAAAAATGGCAATGAAGAACGCGGCGATGATCGACCTGATGTAGTCGTCCTGGCGCATCCACAGGGGATCGGTCATCCAGTTCAAAGCGTTGATGGCTGTTTCGCCCACAGATGTGCGCTCTAAGATGCGGGTTAGAATGAAGAATACCAGGACCAGGGCAATTCCTGCCCAGAACCACGTATCCTGCAAGGTATCGCCGACCAGCTCAGGCGGTGCCCCAACGATGTAGGGGGCAAACCACTTCACGTGAGCGAATGCCGGTATTGGCGCGAGGGTGATAATTGCCCAAGCAAAGAAAACCCGTATCGGCGGTTGGATCTGCTTCCACATGGAAGTCACTTTCTTTGAGAGGATGTTTTCACTGAAAGGACGCGACAATGAGTTCGTGCGCCGGCCCGAAAAATTCGCAATGGAGGCGCAGCCATTGAAGTCGTAACAGCGACCTTTGCCTGGTGGCTACCTAGCCCCGCTCCAGCTCTTCGCATGGAAGCCACGGCGGACATACCGATCAAGATCACTCCGCGTCTTCGCGCACGAAGATCGGAAGCCTTTCGCAGAAGTGGCCCCAAAATTATCGGGTTCTGAACGGCAAGAGCGTGAGGTTGATCTGCAATTCATTCTGAGAAGCGCGGCAACCCAGTTGTACAATCAGTCGCCTCTCCTCCGCCTCACCTACTCCGGCACGCTCGCAGTATTCAGAAACGCGCACTAGAGGGCGCGCTTCCTGTGAACAGCGGGAGGATATGTCATTCGATTGCACTCAGGATACCTCGTCTTCGTTCCCGCCGACCGTCGGACATGGTGCCGGCATGGACGCAATGATAGGTACCCTGCGGCGAAACCGAAGCTATACGAAGGTTTGGCACGGATCGGGAACCGCACCCCAGCTGTATGTCAGCCTGGAGAAGCAAGTTGCTTAGTGCGCCGCGACCACGCCTTTTCTACAAGCAGATGTGTTCCGAACAAAGGCCGCGTCTGCAAGAGGAATTGCCAGAATCAAACATGCGTATAGCTAAAACAAGCGGCAGAGAAGGCTATCATGCCCGTAACCAACATCTTGGCATAACACGCGCGGCGACGGTCTCTTGCTGTCGGACGCAAAAACGGGTCGGGCAGATCGGCATGACAATAACTCATTACACCCAGTACGTCAGGGATCTGAAGACGACCATCGATCAGGTTCGTGAAAAGCCGTCATTGTTCGAGCGTGCAACCATAAAGCTAGCCATTTGTCGGAACGGCTATGCCTATAGGAGCACGGAGCGGCTTCAAGAGCGATCCCTGGTAAGCGAGTACAAAATTGGCCCGGTCCATAGTCAGGCGCTCAAGCACGACGACGGCACACTCAGCCGTGAGGAAATAGAACACTTCTTCAAGCTGCCGGAAGTCTACGCGTACTCCGACCTGGCGCTGACCTTCGACCGCAGTCCGCTGATGAACGCACATTGGGACGCGACTATCGGACTGGTGGATGCCCGCGTGACATCGATCAGTGGTTCAGCTATGCGGCAGAGGATGCTGTTCATCGGCTTCACCGACCCAGTGCATGCTGAATTCGCCTTGCAAGTCGATGACGCCTTGCTTGTTCACAATCACCGTACGGGTTCGCAGTTCTTTGAATGGATCGACGAAAACTGCGAGTCGCCGAAGGATGAGATGGTGAGTTCCGGCAAGCCTGCGACAACCGCGAAGTCCGAACAACGCTGGTCGCCTTTGCGGATCAGATGGTGGAGCGCTGGTTTTGCGAGCAGACAACAACGCGGTCGCCTATAGGGTGGGTCGCACAATCACGGCCGTCGCTGTACATGTGCAGCGCTGTATCCAGCCCGCCGCTCATCGTCGAAACGAGAACCTGTCGTCCGAATGTACCATCTCGATAATTGGGGTTGCCATTTTTGGTTTGGTTTTGGGCGGTTCGACTGTCGTCCGTAGAGATGCCGATCCACCGAAGAAGTTGTTGGCTCAAGTAAGAGGGCCTACCATCAGCTGTGGCGCACCAGATGAAAGCTACGACCGCGCTTTCGCGGAGAGCCGCCCGAGCGCGCGGCCGGCAAACGCCCCTACATTTATTTCGACACGATGGGGCACGATCCCGAGATCATCCGCAGCCTGACCGGCTTCTTCGGCGCAGAGCGGGTGCTGGCCGGAACGGACTGGCCGATCCTTGCCGCACTCGACGGCAAGAGCCTGACCGAGAGCCTCGCGGAAGCCGGACTAAACGACATGGATTTCCGACGTGTTGCCGGCGGCAATGCCAGGCGCCTCCTCGGCTTGCGAGAGACAAAGGGCTGCCGCCGCCGAATAGACACCCGACAAAACGAAGCCCGGATTTTCGGTCCGGGGCTTCCTTTTTTGAGCGGAGCTTGCCCGGCAGACAGCCGGGCAAGCCGCCTCAGGCGACGCGCTGCGCCCGTGTGAGCGGAATGATCTCTGCCTCCGCCGCGCCAAAGCGCGGCAGCCGGCCTTCGAGCGGATGGCCAGGGTCGGTGAAACCGGGGGTCGATGGGTGGCCAGCAGCGACCAGCCGGTCGACCAGGGCTTCGTCATCGGCATCGATCTTCACGTCTAGCGCACGGACATAGCCGTCCCATTGCTCTTCGGTCCGCGGTCCGCCGATGGTCGAGGTGACGAGACGGTTGTTCAGGACCCAGGCGAGCGCAAAATCCGCGGCGGGAATGCCTTTCGCCTGAGCGTGTGCAGCGATTTGCTTGGCAATCGCGATGGATTCGTCGCGGAATTCGACGTCATGCATGCGCTTGTCGCCGCGGCCCGCCCGCGTATCAGCGCCAGGTGCCTCGCCCACATTGTATTTGCCGGTCAAAACGCCGCGCGCCAGCGGGCTGTAGGTGACGACGCCGAGCCCATAGGCGGCTGCCGCCGGCAATTGTTCGGCCTCCGCCGTGCGGTTGACGATGTTGTAGAGCGGCTGGCTTGCGACCGGTCTGTCGATGCCGAGTTCATCGGCGAGCTGCGCGATCTCGGCAATGCGCCAGCCGCGGAAGTTCGAGACGCCGAAATACCGCAACTTGCCGGCCTTGATCAGATCGGCGATAGCCCTGACCGGCTCCTCCAGCGGCGCGTCGAACACGGCGCGATGGAAATAGAGGATGTCGATGTAATCGGTGCCGAGATTGCGCAGTGAGTTCTCGACCGTCTGGTAAACCCATTTGCGCGAGTAGCCGCCGAGGTTGGGTCCCTTCTTGTGCGAATTGACGAACTTGGTCGCCAGCACCCAGTGATCCCTGTCGGCCTTGATGCCACGCCCGACCACCTCTTCCGACTTGCCGTCGTGATAGACGTCGGCCGTATCGATGAAGTTGATGCCCTGTTCGCGTGCCTTGTCGATGATGCGGAAGGCGACATCATCAGGCGTCTGGTTACCGAACATCATGGACCCGAGTGTCAGCGGTGATACCTTGAGGGCACTGCGCCCGAGATAACGATACTCAACCATTTAAAATCTCCATTTCAGTTGATGCTGTCCGCAAAATGGCAGGCCACCTCGTGGCGTGGTGCTATGAAGCGGAATTCGGGTTCGGCGGTGCGGCACAGATCCGCCGCCAATGGGCATCGGGTGTGGAACCGACAGCCGGAAGGAATGTTGCTGGGGCTCGGCAGATCACCGCCAAGCGGGGCGGCGTGGCGCGGGCGCGATGGATCGGGCACCGCCTCCATCAAAGCACGCGTATAGGGATGGCGCGGATCGGACCACAGCGTCTCGTTGTCTGCGCTTTCGACGATCCTGCCGAGATACATGACCATCACCCGGTCGCAGAAGTAGCGCACCACTGAAAGGTCGTGGCTGATGAAGATGTAGGAAAGGCCGAATTCCTTCTTCATCTCGACCAGAAGATTGAGGATCTGTGCCTGGATCGAGAGGTCGAGGGCCGAGACAGGTTCGTCACAGACGATCAGCTCCGGATTGAGCAACAGCGCGCGGGCGATGCCGATCCTTTGTCGCTGGCCGCCGGAAAACTCGTGCGGATATCGGTTGATGGCATCGGCCGGCAACCCGACTTTCGATACGATGCCGGCGACGATCCGCCGTCGCTCCATGCTCCCGCCTGCCTTGTGCACCACCAGCGGCGCTTCGAGAATTTCACCGATCGTGTGGCGCGGATTGAGCGACGCGAACGGATCCTGGAAAATCATCTGGATCGACTTGCGCACGCTCCTCAATCGCCGCTGGTCGATGAGCGTGATGTCCTCGCCTTTGAATTCGATCCGCCCCTCGGTCGGATCAACCAGCCGAAGAAGAGTTTTGCCGAGGGTCGACTTGCCGCAGCCGCTTTCACCCACCAGCCCCACCGTCTCCCCGCGCTCGACGCGAAGATCGACGCCATCGACAGAGCGCAGAAGCCCATCACGGCTCTGGTAGTGGGTCTTGAGGTCAGTGGCTGAGAGCAAGGGCATCGGGCACGGCCTTGATGGACGAGGTGAAGGGGCAGGCAACGAGGCGATCGGGTGCCGGGGCGGTCAAGGGCGGGATATGGTGGCCGCAGCTCGCCCGCGCCTGGGCGCAGCGCGGCCTGAAGGGACAGCCCGCCTCGCCCACCGCCGAGACGATCGATCCTGGAATTTCGGTCAAAGCGCCGTTGCGATAGTGGAAATCGTTCTTCAACCGCGGCGAAGCGGCAAGCAGCCCGCGCGTGTAGGGGTGCAGCGGATCCTTGAAGAGGTCTGCCGGCAGTGCCTGCTCCACCTTACGGCCTGCATACATCACCACTACCCTGTCGGCCCATTGCGCAACCACACCCAGATCATGAGTGATGAGCACAACGGCCATCTGTAGCTCGCGCCTGAGCGTGTCGAGCAGATCGAGCACTTGCGCCTGGATCGTGACGTCAAGGGCGGTGGTCGGCTCGTCGGCGATCAGTAGCTTCGGCCGACAGGCGACCGCCATCGCGATCATCACCCTCTGGCGCATGCCGCCGGACAGCTGGTGCGGATAGTCGTCGACCCGTTTGTCGGCTCCCGGAATACGGACCAGCTGCAGGAGTTCGATAGCGCGCGCCCGCGCCGCTTTTCCCGAAAGCCTTTCGTGAACCTTCAGCACTTCGCCGATCTGACCGCCAATCGTCATCACCGGATTGAGGCTGGTCATCGGTTCCTGAAAGATCATGGCGATCTCGCGCCCGCGCAGGCGCCGCATCTCGCGCGCATCGAGTGCCAGCAGGTCGCGGTCGCCGAACGTGATACGGCCGCTCGTCACCCTTGCCGCGCGCGGCAGCAGCTGCATCAAAGCCAGCGCGGTCAGGGATTTTCCGGATCCGGATTCCCCGACGATCGCAAGCGTCTCGCCCTGAGCAACCTCGAAGGAGAGGTTGCGAACCGGTTCTGCACGTGGGAAGCCGATGGTGAGGTTTTCGACCCGAAGCAAGGGAGCCATCGTCAACGATCCTGCGAAAAGCGGGGATTGAGGGCGTCGTTCAATCCGTCACCGATGAGGTTGAGCGCCAGCACCGTGAAGACAATCGCAAGCCCAGGCAGTGCCGTCAGATACCAGGCGGTTCTGACCAGCTCTCGGCCGGTCCCGATCATCGAGCCCCAACTGACCACATTCGGATCGCCGAGCCCCATGAAGGACAATGCCGATTCCATCAGGATGGCGGTCGCGACCATGACCGACGACGTGACGATGATCGGCGGCAAGGCGTTCGGCAGGATCTCGCGGAAAATGATGCGGGCATGGCCGAAGCCAAGGCTGCGGGCAGCCATGACGAAGTCCTTCTCGCGGATTGCGCGGAACTCGGCGCGGGTCAACCGTGCCACGGTCGGCCAGGAGATGACGGCGATCGCAAGCGTCACGGTGGTCGCCGAGGGCTGGGCGATCGCCACCAGGACGACAAGAAGGACAAAGCTCGGCAGCGTCTGGAAGATCTCAACGAGCCTGACGAGAATATCGTCGACCCAGCCGCCGAAATAGCCGGCAACTGCGCCAACCAGAACGCCGAACGTCAGCCCGAGTGCGGTCGCCGTCAGCCCGACAAACAGCGAGATGCGCGAGCCGTGCAGGATGCCTGATAGCACGTCGCGTCCCAGCGAATCCGTTCCGAGAGGAAAGGCCGGATCCTGTCCCGGCCACAGGAACGGCCGCCCCACCATCGAAAGCGGGTCGTCGGGGAAAAACACGGGCGCCAGAAGCGCGACGGCGATGACGAGGCCGAGAAAGCCAGTACCGAACAGCGCGTTCGGATTGGCGAAGAAGACCCTCATGGCGCGTCGCCCATTGGTAATTGCGATCGTCGCACTTTGCTGGGAGCGCGCGTCCGGCGCCTTCACGTTGGACCAGGCCGGGCCCTCCGTCGGCGCAACCCCGGCAGGCTGCTCATTTTCTGTCGCAGACGCATAGGTGGCGCCTGGAATATTGCGGAGTGCTCCGACACCGGTCGAGGACATCAGCGTGCTCCAATTCGAGGATCGAGCCAGGCGTGAACGAGGTCCACGGCAGCGTTTGCGATGATGACGAGAAGCGAGGACAACAGGAGGATGCCGAGCAGCACCGTGAAATCACGGCCCATGACCGCTTCGAAGGCGAGCCTGCCGAGCCCCGGCCAGCTGTAAACCGTCTCGACCACGACGGCACCGCCAAGCATGCCGCCGATGTGCATGCCGGCCATGGTGGTGATCGGGATCAGGGCATTGCGCAGCACATGCCTGGCAGTAACGCCGAACGGCGTCAGTCCCTTGGCATAGGCGGTGCGGACGAAATCCTGGTTTTTGACTTCGAGCATGGAGGCCCGCGTCAGCCTGGCATAGATCGCCACGTAGAAAAGCGCGAGCGACGTCGCCGGCAGCACCATATAGCGCGCCGTGTCGAGCAGTGCCGGCCAGCCTGTGAGCCGCGAGCCGATGGTGCCTGAGCCGCCGCTTGGCAGCCAGCCGAGTTTGACCGAGAAGAAGACGATCAGCATCAGGCCGATCCAGAAGCTCGGGATCGAGTAGAACAGCAATGAGAAGACCGAGAGCAGCCGATCGGGAAGACGTCCGGCAAATGTCGCCATCAAGGATCCTAGAACGACGCCGAGGAAGATCGCGATGACGAGCGCCACCGCCATCAGAGTCAAGGTGCCCGGTAGGCGCTGGGCGATCAGGTCGGCGACTGGCATGCCGTAGCGCGGCGAAAATCCCAGACTGAAATGCGCGAGATTGTTGAGGTATGTCGCCAGTTGCTCCAGCACCGGGCTGTCCAGCCCGAAGCGGGCCCTGAGTGCTGCCACGCTTTCCTCGGTTGCCGAACCCGCCTCGCCGGCAAGCACGTCGGCAGCATCTCCCGGCGCCAGCTGCAGCAGGAAGAAGTTGAGGATGATGATCCCGAGCAGCGTCGGAATTGCCTGGACCAGCGTGCGTCGCAGCGTTCTGACAATTCTGACCAAAGCCGGCATGCCTGTCGTCTCTCACTTGAAAATTCGCACAAGGCGAAACGTGTCGTCGGCCCCGGATTTCCCACGCCGATGATTTTATTGTTGACTAACTCTATAGGCTTTGTCAAACGTGTTTTGGTAAATTCGACCCGACAACGGCGATCTGCGAGAACCAGTTTTCCATACAGCTCTCAAAAGACACTGATTTCGGTGGATTATTCTCAAAATGCGAACCGCTCGGCAACAGCTCACTACAAAGCGCGCCCTGAGCGGAAAAGGCTTCCTGATATCATCTTGAGGACGGCAGAGGATCCATGACGCGCAAGAACACTATCTCACAAATCTGGTATACCCGCTGCCCGGTCCCGACCCCGGTCGGCCTTGCGACCCAGCTGGGTCTGCTCGACGAAGCCTTTGCCAGCGAGGGCATCACCCTCAACTCCATCATCGACAGCAAGGACCGGACGATCCGGTCCAGCCACTTCAACCATCATCTGGATTACTCGTTTCGCCACGGCGGCAACGTCCCGCCAATCCGCGCCCGTTCGGAAGGAAATCCGACGCGGCTCGTCGGCATTACCTGGACCGATGAGTTCCAGGCCATCATCACCTTGCCGGCAACGGGCATCAAGACGACGCGGGAACTTGTCGGCCGTCGCTTCGGCATTGCCCGGCGCCCTCCCGGCATCGTCGACTTCATGGCGGCTACCGCTCTGAAGGGCCTTGTCTCTGCTTTGTCGCTCGAAGAGCTGACGCATACGGATGTCGAAATCGTCGACATCCCGCTTGAAGATACCGTGCTCGACAATCGAGACGGACCTCAGCTCTACGGCCTGCGCAACCGGCAGGCCTATGGCCCTGAAATCGCAGCGCTCCTTCGCGGCGATGTCGATGCAATCTATGTCAAGGGCACGCCCGGCATCAGCGTCGCCAACCTTTTTGCCACCCATACCGTGACCGAGTTCGGTTTCCACCCCGACCCCAAAATCCGCATCAATTCAGGCTCACCACGCATCCTGACGGTCGACGAGCGGCTGGCAGAGGACCGGCCCGATCTGGTGACAAAGCTGATCGAGACCCTCAAGCGCGCAAGCGCCTGGGCCGAAGCGCATCCGGATGACGTGCGCCGCTTCGTTGCCCGCGAAGTCGGCGCATCCGAAGAGGTCGTCGCCGCCGCCAACGGCCCGGACCTGCATCGCCATCTTGGGATCGGTCTCGAGCCTGAGCTGGTGGACGCGATCGGTCACTACAAGGACTTCCTGCACGAGTGGGGCTTCCTTGCCCAGAACTTCGACATCGAAGCCTGGGTTGATCGTCGTCCCTGGGCCGATCTCGAAACACGCGCCGTTGCCTGACCGGAGAAGCCGATGACCGCCGCAACTGAAATCGAGTTGGCGATTGAAAGGGCCGAGGACTTGGGAAAGCGCTTTGCGCTGACCGCCCGGCATTATGACGAAACCGGCGAATTTCCCTTCGCCAATTTCGATGCGCTTCACGAAGCCGGGCTGCTCGGCCTCGTGACCGCGACGGAGCAAGGCGGTCTGGGCGGCGGATTGACCGAAGCGCTCTCGGTCGTCTCGGCGATTGCCCGCGGCGAGCCGTCCACAGCGCTCGTTCTCTCGATGCATTACAACCAGCATTATTCGCTGCGCACCTCGGGCAAATGGCCGGAGCATCTTGTCGAACGGGTGATCAAGGCCAACCGCGAGGGCGTGGCGCTGATCAATGCTGCGCAGGTCGAACCGCGTGTCGGATCTCCGTCACACGGCTCTTTACCGGAGACCATCGCGCGCCGGGTCGGCGATCACTGGCGGATTACTGGCCACAAGACCTATGCGACTGGCATTCCGCTGTTGCGTTGGATCGCCGTGCTCGCCGTCACCGACGAGCCGGTGCCGCGCCTCGGGTCGTTTCTCGTGCCGACGTCCGCCGACGGCATTCGCGTCGAAAAGACCTGGAACGCCACCGGCATGCGCGCCACCAACAGCGACGATCTGATCCTCGACGACGTCGCCGTTCCGGTGGAGGATGTGCTTGATATAGCGCCCGCGAGCGAAGGCCTGAAACGCGACGAACGCATGGGCGCCTGGTACTTCAGCCTTGTGCCAGCGATCTACGACGGTGCTGCGCGCGGCGCCCGCGACTGGCTGATCGAGTTCACCACCACGCGGGCACCCACAAGCCTCGGCGCACCGCTCTCCACCGTGCCGCGCATCCAGGACGGGCTCGGCCAGATCGAGGTCCTGCTGACGGTCAATCGCCGGCTGCTCCGGTCTATTGCCGAGGATTTCGACGCCGGTCGGCCATTCGGCCCGGATGCGGCGGCGGTCAAGCACACCGTCATCGAGAATGCGATCGCCGCAACCACGCTTGCACTGGAACTCGGCGGCAATCCCGGCATCAGCCGCGACAACCCGCTGGAGCGTCACCACCGCGATGCGCTGTCCGGCAAGGCCCATGCGCCGCAGAACAACCTGATCCGCACGATGCTCGCCAAGGCGGCACTCAGCCGGCACGCCGCTGCCCCGGCGCTGCCGCTGGAGCCGGTGCCGGTTCGCACCCATCAACAACCCCGCCTTGCCGTTGTCGGCCGCAGCTAGGAGCCTCGCGATGTCATCACTCAATTCCGTCTGGTACACCCGTTGCCCGGCCCCCACGCCCCTGTCGATCGCCCACCAACTCGGCTGGGTCGATCGGCAGTTCGAAGCCACCGGTGTCGCGGTTCGATCGATCCGCGACAGCAAGGATCAGACCGTCCGCGAGAGCCATTTCACCCATACGCTGGACCACTCGTTCCGCCAGGGTGGCAACATCCCGCCCCTTTGGGCACGATCGGGCGGACGGCAGACCCGAGTGGTCGGCATTACGACCACGGACGAATTCCAGGCGATCATCGCGCTTCCCGGCTCAGGCATCGCCAAAGGCTCGGATCTGAAGGGCCGGCGCATCGGGGTGCCGCGCAAACCGAATGAAGCCATCGTCGACTTCCAGCGCGCCACCGCGTTGAAAGGCATCGTGTCCGCATTGGAGCTTGAGGGGCTCACCCATCGCGATGTCGAACTGGTCTATCTCGACAGCAGCGAGGCAAACCTGATCGAAAGGGGCAATGCCGCGTTTCTCGGGTTGAAGCGCCGCTATCCCTACGGCGACGAGCTTCTGGCGCTGGCGGGCGGCAAGATCGATGCCTTCTTCGTCAAGGGTGCCGAAGGTTTGGTGCTAGCCAATCAGATCGGCGCCGTCGTCGTCTCGGAATTCGGCTTCCACTCTGATGCAAAGATCCGCATCAACAACGGTACGCCGAGGCCCTTGACCGTCGACCTCAAATTTCTCGACGAGCATTTCGACCTTGTCACGGGCCTTGTCGCAACGGTCGCACGTGTTGCCGAATGGGCGGAGGCGAACCCGAATGAAGCGGTGCGCTTCATCGCCAATGAAATCGGCGTGGGCGAAGACGCGATCCGGGCTGCGAATGGTCCGGATGTCCACAGCCATCTCAAGCTGACACTCGACGATGAGCAGTTGGCTGCCTTCGACCACTTCAAACGCTTCCTGCTCGAATGGGGCTTCCTTCCGGCCGACTTCGACGTGTTTGGCTGGATCGATCACCGGCCGCTGGAGGCCGCATCACGGCGGGCGGCCGCATGAGCAAAGCAGCAGTTCCTGTCACCGGTGCGACAACCATCATCGCCGGCGCCACCGGCAAGCTCGGCCAGCTCATCGTTCGGAGGCTGGCCGCTCTGAAACAACCGGTTCGCATCCTTACGCGCCGGCCCGATGCCGCACGCCGCCTGTTTGGCGAAAGCGTACAGATTGCCGTCGGCGACTTCGGCGATCGTACTTCGCTCGATACCGCGGTACGCGGCGCCGGACGGCTCCTGCTCCTGTCGCCCATCAGCGCCAGGCTCGTCACCGATCAGATCAGCGCAGCCGATGCCGCCTTAGCGGCCGGCGTCCGGCGCATCGTCAAGATCTCAGGTTCCGACTGGACCATCGACCCGCCCGGTCATTCCATCTCCGGCGATGCCCACGCCGCTGTCGAGCGGCACCTCAACAGTCTTGCACTGGATACCGTTTCGCTTCGACCGAATGCTTGGATGCAGGTCTCGCTCGCCAACGCCGTCCGCCAGGCAATCGCTACCGATACGGTGGCAGCGGCCAATCCCGACGCCGGTGTCGGCTACATCGATGCACGAGATATCGCCGATGTCGCCGTCGATCAGCTTCTCGCCGACACCGTCACTGGGCGAACACTCAATCTCACCGGTCCTGACATCGTCAGCGCGCGCCAGCTCGCCGATCTGCTCTCGACGACTTTGAAGCGGCGGTTTGCCGTCGTCGAGAAGCCCCCTTTGGCGGCATCAGGCGATGCCGACTTCGAACACCGTGCCATAGCGCAATTCGCGAAGTTGATCGCTGCCGGTCGTGCGGCCACGACGACCGATGTCGTGAAATCGCTGCTGGGCCGACCACCGCGCAGTGTCGCAGCCTTCATCTCCGAACATGCAGCCGCAGAGGCAGCGCTCAGCGAGTAACAGTCATGAGCATCTCTTTTGTTGACATCGCCATTATTGGCGGGGGCCCAGGCGGCCTTGCGCTGGCCCAGGGTCTGAAGAAGAACGGCATCGATGCCGCCGTGTTCGAACGCGATCCGGGCCGGGCCGACTACGTGCAAGGCTTTCGCATGCGTATCCGCCAGCGTGGCATCGACGCACTTCAGGCCAATCTGCCGACGCATCTCTTCCAGGTCTTTCTGGACACGCTCGGGTTTGCCCCGACCGAGAACCTGATCCTCGACGAGGGCTTCGAGCGTCTCGATAATGCCGGGCTCGAAAGTCGGGAGACCGAGGACACGCATATCGAAAAGTCTGTGAGCAGGATCACGCTGCGGCAGATCCTTCTTTCCGGGCTGAAGGGCAGGTTCCATACGGGCAAACGCTTCGAGCGCTATGAACCGCTCCCAGACGGCACGGTTATCGCGCATTTTGCTGACGGCTCGACTGTCCGCGCCAACCTTCTGGTCGGTGCCGACGGTGCGGGGTCGGCCGTTCGCCGCCAACTGCTGCCGGATCTGAAGAGCATCGATACCGGTGTTCGGCGCCTGGCGGGCAAGATCAGCCTTGAAGCGGCTGCGCACCATGACATCTCACCGCTTCTTACCGAGTTCAACACCAATATCCGCCCGAGCGACGGCCGTGGCCTGATGATCACCAGCCACCGGGTCGATCCAGCCGCCTATGCCCGGCACGATTTCATTGGCGCCGAAGACCCCGATCATCGCAACATCCCCGGTTTCCATTTCAACAACACCACCAGCTACACCTGGTGGAACACCGCTTACGATACGGACGAACTGGGACCGGATGAACTCCTTGAAACGCTCGATGGCGCCGGCCTGCGGCAAGCGCTACTTCAACGTATCGGCCATTGGGACGAGCGCATCCTGAAGCTCATCCGCCACAGCGATCCGTCGACGGTCGCCTTCCTCAAGGTCAAAAGCTCGACGCCCGGCGCGAAATGGCAGCCCGGTCCGGTCACGCTGCTCGGCGATGCGATCCACGCGATGACCTATTTCCGCGCTCTCGGCGGCAACACCGCGCTCTACGACACCGGTCTGCTGGTTCGCGAGCTCGTCGCCGCGCGACGCCATGACAAGCCGCTGATCGCAGCCGTCCACGACTATGAGAACGCCATGCGAGAACACGGCTACGAGGCCGTCCGCTCCTCGCTCTCAGCCATGCAACGCAATGTCGGGGCAAACCGGCCGCTAAAGTCGGTGCCTGCACTCTAATCCCAGGAAAGATCTGATCATGTCCATCGTCGTCTTCGGCGCCTCCGGAAACATCGGCAGCAATATCCGCAGGGAGGCGCTGTCGCGTGGCCGTCGTGTGACAGCCGTCACCCGGTCCACCGACATCGAACCCGAAGAGCGCCTCACCCTGCGCAAGGCCGATATCGCCGATGCGAGCGCGGTCGCAAGCATCGTCAAAGGACACGATGCCGTCATCAGTGCCTATAGCCCAGGTTTGCGCCGTCATTCCGCAGAAGTGGCCGCGGAACTGATCCGAGATGCCCACGCGGCGCTATTTGCCGGCGTGAAGCAAGCGGGCGTCCGCCGCATCATCATCGTCGGCGGCGTGGGCAGCCTGGAGGCGAGCCCCGGTGTCGACGTTGTCGACAGCGACTTTTATCCCGTCGAACACAAGGCCCATACGTTGCGCAACCGCGAGATCCTGCGCAGCTTGAAGCGCGGCGAACACGATCTCGACTGGACCTATGTCTCTCCGCCGCTTTCGATCAAGGCCGGCGAGAGAACCGGCACCTACAGGCTTGGCGAAGACCGGCTGTTGCGCGACGAAGCGGGCGAAAGTCGCATTTCGGAGGCCGACTTCGCCATCGCCATTCTCGATGAGCTGGACCAAGGACAGTTCATCCGCCGCCGCTTCACCGCAGCCTATTGAAGGACAGTGATTGGCATGTCCCGCAAGACGCGCAAGCTCAACCTCAATGTCGGCATCAACACGACAGGCTATTTGCCGGCCGCCTGGAAATACCGCACTGGCGACCGTCACGACATCTACGATCCGGACTATTACCGCCGCCTGACCGAGCTCGCGCACAGGGGGCTGTTCGACGCCGTGTTCTTCTCCGACCATCCGGCGATGATGACCGACCCGAACAGCCGGCCGTTCCACACGATCGACCCGCTGATCCTTTGTACGGCCCTGGCGGCACAGGTGCCCGACATCGGCTTCGTGGCGACGATGTCGTCCACCTACAACTCACCCTACAATCTGGCTCGCCGCACCCAGTCGACGGATATCACTTCCGGCGGCCGGCTGATCATCAACATCGTCTCGTCCTTTAACCCGAATGTCGCCGCCAATTTCGGCTCGGCACCCCTGCCACCGCGCAACGAGCGCTACGCCAAGGCTTCCGAGTTTCTCGATGTCGCCAAGAAACTCTGGGCAAGCTGGGATCCTGCCCGCGAGGGCAGCGTCCCCGACGATCGGTTCTGGGACGCGGCAAGCGCCCAGGCGATCGACCACGAAGGCGACCACTTCAGCGTCAGGGGACCGCTCAATGTGCCGCGCGGCCCTCAGGGTCACCCGGTAATCGCGCAGGCAGGGGCATCGGAGGGCGGGATTGATCTCGCCGCGCGCCATGGCGAAATTATCTACTGCAATATCCTCTCCCGCGCCGCCGGCCGGGCATTCGGCGCGAAAGTCAGAGGTCGCGCTGCCGCCCTTGGCCGTGATCCGGCCGGCATCCGCATCGTGCCCGGGCTCGTGGTCATCCTCGGTGAGACAAGAAAGGAGGCGTTGCGCAAGCACGAACTGTTCAGCGGCGCCGGCTCTGAAGACGCGCTGATCGCGAGGTTTGCCAAGGAGAACGGTATCAATCCTGGCGGCTTTGACCCGGATGCCGTTCTCGATGCCGAACGCTTCGTCCCCGATCCCAACCGGCTTCAGGCGGTGGGCATGGGCCTCGGGCTCTCGGACCTGCTGAAACACGAGAAGCTTACGGCAAGACAAGTCGTGCGCCGCTCGGAGGGCCATCACCGTCTGCTGCTCGGCACGCCGGAGGAGGTCTCCGAAGCCATCATTGATCTTTGGGCTGACGGAACCGTGGATGGCTATACATTGCAGCCACCACGCGCCCCTGACGATATCGAGGAGTTCATCGACAAGGTCGTGCCCATCCTGCAGGATCGCGGCGTCTACCGCACTCGGTATGAAGAGCGAACGGTCCGCGAGCGTTATGGCCTCCCCTACCCCGAATAAAAGCGCTCGACAGAACACGAACGATGAACGAGTACCGAGTTTCACATGCGTTCTCGACCGAGCGCAGACTCTTGCAAAGATCGACCGCGGCTGATGCCAGCGGGAGAGTTATAACGTTATAACTTCGACCAGCTATAATGTTTTCGCAACGCAGCCGATACGCATGCCGGCTGATTTCCGACCAAGCACAGAGTTTAATGAGATAGCCGGCACCGACAGTGAGGCAAAATTGCCCAAAAGCGGATCTTGCGGGAGGCACTACCGGTGGTCCCGCAGTCGTCGAGTAGAAAACGACGCTTGGGTTAACTACGTGGCATCGTCGTAAGCGCGACGGTATTCCTGGATGGTGTGCAGATTATCACGGACCCAAAAGTTGAACCCTTCAAGGGCGCGCAAAGCCCCGCCGCCCATCTCGGTCAGCTCATATTCGACACGCGGCGGCACTTCGGGAAAATAATGGCGCACAACGAGGCCGTTACGCTCCAGATTGCGCAGTGTAAGCGTCAACATCCGCTGGGTGACGCCATCAACCTCTTTCTTAAGGGCTGAGAAGCGGAGCCGATGCTCCTTCGCGAGCGAAAGGCGCCAAAGGACTTGAACAGTCCATTTGTCGCCCAGCAGCGTGCACACCCCGTTTGCCGGGATAGGTCTGAACAGCCGATTACCCTCTGATCCTTGCAGCGCATCGGCATGGAGTTGTTTGTTCAAGGGTATCATCCTTGTGCCTGACGCTGAAAAATGTGCCGTCTTCCAGCGGTTTTCCATTCGTATATATCGATGACCCTTGTTGTTCAACACGAGGGTTTTCAATGACCAATGGCAAACAGCCAATTTTTGTTTTCGGCGCCACCGGACGGCAGGGAGGATCTGTTGCCAAAGCCTTATTGAAGGCGGAATGGCCTGTTCGCGCGCTCGTTTTGAATTCCACTGATGCCGCGTCTTTAGAGCTGGGGATTGCAGGCGTCGATATTGTGCAGGGCGCCTTCGAAGACACGGACGTGATCCGCGCAGCTATGAAAGACACCTATGGTGTTTTCAGCGTACTGCCGGCCAACTTAGCGGCAGAAGACGAAGTCCGCTACGGTATCTCAATTGCTGATCTGGCAGCCGAAATCGGTGTCGACCATCTCGTTTATTCTTCAGGCGCTAGCGTTGGGGATGAACTGACAGGTGTCGCGCGTTTCGATGCCAAGCCTCGCATCGAAGCGCACGTTCGAGAACTCCGCATCACCACGACCATCATCCGGCCGATGATCTTCATGGAGATGCTCGTACGACCTGGTTTCGGTTTGGATGAAGGACGGTTGGTATCCCTGATCAGACCGGATCATTCAATCCAGCTTACCGCGGTGGAGGACATCGGCAAATTCGTTGCTGCGGTGTTTGCCGACAAGACCCGCTTCGGCGGCATGACTTTGAAGATCGCAAGCGACCGCGTGACCGGGCACGAGCTTGAAGCCGCCCTTACCGAAGGCGCCGGTCGTCCAATCGCCTACGCACGCTTTTCCGATGACGTTCTCGCGGCGAATGCGGACCTCGCGCACATGGCGAAGAGCTTGGAGGATGGCCCGCTTGCAGAACGTGTCGATCTGAACGCCATGCGTGAGATCAACCCGGAGCTACTCTCTTTCCGGTCTTGGCTTGCCGGGAACGGACGCAGGGCACTCGATGAAGCCTTGAGGACAACCAACACGCTGGCGTGACTCCGGCTTTATTCACACGGGGTCTAATAGCGCGCGAGCAGGAAACCACCAACACTCGCTGTTCCTGATCGCTCTGACACGCCGAGCTGCCGCGTGGCCGAAAGCCGGCATATAAGCCGCCGAACGCGTCGGCGTGTCGCAGTCGCGGCGGATGCTAGCAGTTGCGGCCTTGACGAGGCCGCGCGTCCCAATCGTCTGCGGCTACGGCGCAAGCCGAGTTCGATGCACGTCGCCCGGTCGAGATGCCGGTGGCGATCGACGACACGCCCCCGACGCTTCGGCGGAAGCTGCCATGATAAACGGGCAAGAAATCCCTGGCATCAAACCTAGGGCGCGCTTATCTATGGCTTGCGACCCAAGGAATGGTTGTTTGGGAGCAATTTCGATGCTGGCGTTGACGACCGCTATCGTCGTCATGAAAAGGTGGCGCAACTAGCCAAGCGAAAATTCCTTGCCGGGACTGAGGGGAATCCGAATGGATGCATGGGGCGATACCAGAATGGGCAGAGCGATCAGACAACACGATTGGTCGCTAACCCCACTCGGCCCCATCCGCGAATGGCCAGTTTCCCTCAGAACAATCGTCGAAATGATCCTCGGCTCTGAGTTCCCCCAGGCGATCGTCTGGGGTCCTGACTTCACCACGATTCACAACGACGCATTCCTACCGATCCTCGGTGCGAAACCGCCCGCTCTCGGCAGGTCGTTCGCGGACGTGTGGTCGGAAGCTTGGGACCGTATAGGGCCGATTGCAGAAAAGGCTTATGCCGGGGAAGCGACGTACATCGAGAATTACCCGCTGACGATCAATCGTGATGGCTTCGACGAATTAGCTTTTTTCACGTTCTGCTACGCGCCGCTTCGCGATGATGATGGGAAAATCGCTGGTCTGATCGACACGGTTACAGAGACAACGGCTACTGTGCGCGCAAGAGAGACTGAACTCGTCCTGCGCCGGGAGTTGCTGCACCGCGTTAAGAATACGATGGCCATCGTGAACGCGGTGGTCAGTGCATCTTTGAGAAATGCCAACAGCCTTGATCACGCGCGAGAAACCATCACCAGCCGGATCAGCACTCTGGTCAAGGCGCAGGACCTCTTATCAGAAGAGGACGGCGCGCAGATCGCCGAGGTGATTTCACAAGCCATCGCTCCGCACATCGACCGTCCGGATCGAATAACCATGTCTGGTCCAGACCTTCAGCTGTCAGCACAGCAAGCCACAGGCATTTCACTGGCAATCTACGAGCTAGCGACGAATGCGGTGAAGTACGGTTCGCTTTCTACCGATGAAGGTCACGTCGAAGTCGTCTGGTCGACCGACGGGGATAAAGGGTTCTTTTTTACCTGGCGCGAGGCTGGCGGACCTAGAGTATGCGCGCCGCAGAGAACCGGGTTTGGCTCGATACTCGCGAACAAGATCGTTGCCACGTATTTTTTTGGGGAAGCGAAGTCCTCGTATAATCCCGAAGGTCTCCATTTTCAGTTGACTGGATCATTGTTGGGCGCTGAGAACGCGTAAACAATATCCTCGTGGATCGCCAGCGCTGGGTCGCCGACCCGTCGTTGCCAGTCGAAACCCTTCCAAGCGCAAAGCTCGTTATCTCGGGTCAGCACTACAGCGCCACATCATCGATCCTGTTCGAGGACCGAAACACCGTTAAACTGCATGCGCGGGCAAAAGTCTTCAACAATTGAAGCTGGCGCGCCTCCGTGTAGACGCCATCAGCGTCCACAAGGTTCCGGATCCAAAATGGCGCTTCGACATTCTTCTCATTCTTTTGAGAGGGAACGGAACGGGCGCTGCGGACGGTGGGCCTTGATTCCGCCTCGTTCATCATCCCTTGTTAAGGAATAGTTTCCTTTCTCGGAGATCCTGCTCATGGCTACCGGCGCATCCCAGCGACTGCATGAGGGGGTCGCTGCCGTTGAAACGATGACGCGTTTCGCGGTTGCGGTGCTTGCGCTTGCGTCCGGCGTTTACACATATCTCGGTGTGCGCAGCATCCTCGATGGATCGGCAACGGCGGTCTTCTTTGCGGCTATCATTTATTCAGCGTCGGTTTCGGTCGGAATCTACGCGTTCTGGTCTTACATGGCCCGCTTCTATCCGCACGTGACCACGCATACGGGTAGAGCCGCGATGCTTGGCGTCATGGCCATGGGTGCTGCCATGATTATGGCCATGTCGAGCTGGCTCAACGCAGCGGCGCTCGCCGGCTCGGCGGCATTGGAACAGCACCTTGCCGAAACGGTGGAGGGCTACACTGCGGACCTCGATCAGGCGCATCAGAACGCTCTAGCCGCTCAAAGCCTGCTGCCCGATATCCAGCGTGCGTCCGAGCGGTTTTCGCAGCTTGCCGCATCGGAGCGTCAGTCGGGAGCGCTCACAGGCACGACCGGATCCGGAAGCGTCGTGCAGCTTTTGTCGCAAATGTCCGCACAGATGAAGGAACTCGAGAACGGCATCAATGCCTCCCGTGAGCAGGTGACAGCGTTGTTCGATGACGGGCAGAAGCGGCTCGAAACCATGCGCACGCTTGTTTCCGCGCCCGGCGCAATCGAACCGCGCGCTGACCAGTTCTCCTCTGAAGTGGTCGCGCTCACGGGCGTCATAGCGTCTCTCGGGCAAACGTCGATTGCTCCTTCCATCCGCCGCGCCGCCGATGATCTGTCCCTGGGCTTCATCGCACCGATCGCCGATGGCGGAGACGCCGATCTTGTCAACCGCCAAGACCGGGTGATGGAAACAGTGCGCGCCTCTGTAGCTGCGCAGTCGAAAGTACTGTCGGAATCGGCCGATGAAATCCTTTCCCGGGCAAACGTCCAGGAACGCCGGTTTGTCCCGTTATCTTCTGCGGAGGCAGTCTTGCGTTACGCGTCCGATTTCATACCGGCTTGGGCCGGTGCCATTTCTATCGACCTTCTTCCCGGGGTACTGGTCTTCATCCTGGCAGTCGTACATGGCGCGATCCGCAAACAGGAGGAGGCGATGCCGTTCGCTGAACGCATAACGGCCGCCGAACTTCTGATGGCGCTGGAAGTCCAGCGCGCGATAAGCCCAAACGGCGTTGATCTTGAAAAAGTGGTGGAGTTCGCGGACGCTGATTGCAAGGTTGAGGACACCGCCAACATCACCAACCTCGACCCGCGGGGGCGCGCAAAGGACCGGTCTCATGAGGATCGATGAAGGGCTCAAAATACTGGCGCGGGTCGATGACGGCGTCTGGATGCGCGGGACGTTCTTCAGTCTGTTAGCGGCAACAGCGATATTCCTCGTGATCGATGTGCGTTCTCTATGGGAACGGAATGCCGAGGAACCAATCATTGATCCGGCTCGTTGGCCAATCCTTCTCCCGGCTCCAGGCGGGACCGGACGCGATGGTCCGCCGGTTGAACTGCTAAGCTCACATGAAGTGTTGCGCCAGCCCATGAAGCTGGAACTCCAGCGTGATGGAGTTCTACTCGCTGAAGGCACATTCGACATTGGCGCGGGCGAGCGGTTCGTCCGCGAAATTGAACAGCGCGGCGAATACGTGAAAACGGTGTCTCTCAATTCCCCAGGGGGATCGGTTGACGATGCATTGGCAATTTCCAAGCTGATCCGTGAGAAGGGACTTGATACCCGTGTGGCGTCAGGGGCTCTTTGCGCGTCCTCCTGCCCGATTGTCTTTGCCGGCGGCGTGCGACGATTGGCCGAACCGGAAGCGGTCGTCGGCGTGCATCAGTTGTCCAATGCCAGCACTGATCGGACAACGGCAGATCAGGCGATGTCGTCCACCCAATTAACCACAGCGCGGATCACACGGCATCTCGAAGAAATGGGGATCGACGCCGGACTATGGATCAAAGCTCTCGAAACTCCGCCCGACAAACTTCAGTATGTTTCGGCACAGGAGATGATCGATTTCAAGCTGACAACGGGCCTCTCGGGCGCGATGAAGAAAAAGTAACCGAACTGGGTCAGCCCGGCCGAAGGAGATCCGTGGTCAGTCTTGCTCCATTGGAACTTGGTCCATTCGTATTTGCCGCAACAAGTTCCGTCCGGCGGTGAGCAATTCAAACAAGAATGCGACAAGCGATCCGGTGAGCGAGACGATGGCACCACCAAACAACCAAAAGAGATTTTCTTGGCGCAGTCCGAGGGCAAGAGCGCCAGCAAGTAGATTAAGGATTGCGCAGCCCGTGCAAATGCCGGCCATCACCCCAAGCACGACCGCGACCTCCAGAGCAAGTGCCCTTCGCCGCAAATACGCGAGCTGCATGCGAAACAACTTGCTTTGCTTACCCCTATCCGCGACTTCGTTCAGCCGGTCCGAAACTCTCCCGAGGCGGGTGGTGTAGATACTGACAAAGCCTGCGGTACCAGCCAACAAAAACACCGGCGCAAGGGATGTTTGTATGACAGAGGCATGGTCTGTAACGATAGGTGGTGGGTGCATGCGTACCTCTCAGAAACAAATTGAACTGCGATGCATCAAGCTTTGGACAGCGGTAGATGTAGTCACGGCGGAACGCCCATCATAAAGCTGATAGTAGACCCGCCGGGACCTTGAGCTTGAAGTTCACAATCCAGCTGCCTGGCGCAGCATTCGCCTTGATGCGGCGAAAGCCATATCGGCTATATTTGAGGGCGAGCGGTTTGATGCTGGCGGTCAATGCCGCCTCACAAGAACAGTGCATGTCTGACAATGCTTCGTGATTTCCGCCTCGCGTCTTTTCGCCGCGGTTTGAATGTCCTTCTGCGGCTTATAAGCCATACTTCAAGAAGGACCACTTTTCAGGGGGCAGACCAATCTCCTCACGGTCCAGCGGCTGGGCCGGCCCTCGGCGCTGATGAAGTACAGCACGCCATATGCGACGATGGTGAAATCGACAAGGAAGGCAGCAAAATAACCTGCTATCCAAGGCTCCCCGAGATTGGTTAAATACAGATAGACCATAAATGCCTTCTCGAAGGTGCTGAACACCATGGTCTCAAATCGTAACCACGGACGGAACCCCGCGACCACCATCAGTGCGCCAATTCCGAAGATCATGATGCCCCAGTGTCGCAGAGCCGGTACGCTGGAAGGGGTGAAATCGACAAGTCCACCGAGCATCGGTGTGATGAGTTTGATGTCGAGCGCGAACGGCAGTGTCCCACAGGTCGCCAAACCGAAAACAATGAGAAACCATTTGATGGTTTTGGTAATGAATTTGTTCAACGTGCACATCATTATCCGCCGGACGATTGGAAGCAAGCTGTAACAAGATGGAGCAAGACGGTTCGCGCCGACGACGCACCCCAGGTGTCATTTCATCATCAGGGCTGTCACCCGATCGAAGGCAGCGGAAAAGCCTTTCAGGGAAGCCGACAACGAGATAGGTTCGTTGGTCTTGGCAGCCTTGGCCATCATCTTGAGCACCGCTCCAGTCCGCAGCTCGGCAACGGCTGCGCCGTCGAAGCTAAGCGGCACAACGCATCCGGCGGGGACGCAGGTGCTAAAACGCACAGGTGCCTCCGAAGACTTCTCATCGACCTGAAGCGATACGCCGGCATCAAGTGCGAGCCCGAAGGGCAGAACAAGTGTACCCGTCGCAGTCTTCCCATCGCCACCGGCTGCCATCTCGATGGCCAAAAGCCGCTGTCCGTTCTGCTGTGTCTGTTGCTGCATGAGAAGACAATGCCTGTTCTTCCTCTGGACGCAGCTAACCATCCAGTCCGCGTAGGTTTCCTGCAGAGAGGACGCACCGCCCGGGAGCGTGGCGTGCTCTTGTGCGAACGTTTGACCAATGGCCAGGACCAGCAGGCAGACGGTAGCGAAGATTGTCCGGTTCGACCGGAACCTCGGTGATAAGCACTGTCTCAAGGCCCCCTGTCTCCTCTCAGAACTTATAACTGAGGCGCAACGCGCCGCCGTGGCTCGTGTAGGTGTCGGAAAACGAGCCTTGGTAGTTCAAGCGCAAACTGAAGCCGTTGTCGCTCGCCAGATCAACGCCAGCGGTCAGCCGCCCCACCACGGCGGCCAGCGGCACCTCACTGCCGAACGTGCCTATCCCGGCGGGCGCGTTGGCCAGCCGTGCAGACGTATCCCAGCTATCGGCGCTGCTGAAGCTCACTCCGGCGGCCGCGAATGCCCGCATGACCGTTGTCTCGTTAACGTCAACACGCGTACCGAGTTCAATGGCCGGAGTGGCGTGGAGGCTCCATTGGCCGACATCATCGACCAGGAGGTCGAGGGCGCCGGCTCCCGACTCGCGATAGCCATTGGCATGCGAATAAATCAGGTCAAAGTCCACCAGAGGCCGCACATAGTAAGGATCCTGCGCGAAGGTATAGGCTGCGCGCACGCGGGTGCTGACATTGTAAACCTCTGGGTCGCCTTCGGCCTGGCTGGCGAAATCAGGAATCCGGATCGTGCGCGTATTGTCGTACCAACCGTAGCTGCCGGCAACGGCACCCGACAGTAACCAGGGGCCGCTCTGGTGCTTCAGGGAAACGCCGCCGTAGAGGATGTCGCCGTTGGCGTTGACCCGGCCGTCGTCGCCGCTGATGGAACTGCGGTCATAGCCGCCAGCCAAGCCGACGAACCAGTTCGGCGACACCTCGACCTGGGCGCCGGCTTGCAGGGCATAGGTCGTGGTGTCGAAGCCCGACACGCTGGCACTGGTCTTCTGGTCGAGCGTCTGTGCGCCGGCCTGAGCCCAACCACACTCCGTCTCCGTCAGGAACGAGGTGCCCGCGGCAAACATGGGGCAGCTCAGCAACAGGTCGAGGTGCTGCTGCGTCATGGCGATGCTCCCGGACGCAGCCGCACCGGAGACACCGGGCGACATGTCCGACAGAGCTGCTCCATAGCTGCCCGCATCGCCGTCGGCGAGAGAGCCGAGCGTGCCGAACAGCGTGCCATAGGAGCCACCGCCGGCATCCCAGATTTCCTGCAGGTGACCTGCGACGCTGTCCTGGCCGTCGTTTAGCGCGACGCCGGGCTCGGCGAAGTGGGCCGACTCCGCCGAAACCGACAGCTCGTTTCCTGCCTGGGTGATGGCATAGTCGAAGATTGCCGACTGGGCACTCAGCGAATGGTCGAGGGTGCCTCCGACGGTGAGGAACGGCAGACTGATGTCGGGCAGGACGCTGATGGCGTTCACCGCGAACTTGCCGTCCAGCGTAGCGTCACCGTCGATGGTCAACCGATCCATGCGCGAGCCAGCGAAGTCGGCGGTGAGCTCCAGTATGCCACCCGCGTCCTGCGTGAGGTCGCCAGTGATTCTGGTGGCGTCGATGCCGCCGGAATGACCGATCATCAGCCTGCCATGATTCATCACGTCAGCCTCATAAATCTCCGCATCCGTCAGCAGGCCACCGGCCTCATTGATCACGGAGACGGCCATGCCGCTGCCGAAACGGGCCATCGGCACGTTGTCGTCGTCGTTGGAGACGACTTTGCTGTCGACGAGATCCCCTCTCACGCTGCCGCTGATCGTGCCGGAGTTAAGCACGGTCAGGGTGCTGCCGGCGGGCGAGCTTCTGCCGACGGTATAGTTAACGGCAAGGCCTGAAGCAGCAGAGACGCTGCCTCCGGAATTGACGGTCACCATGTTGTATTTCCCGGCCGAAACCCAGACGCCGGCGCCGTTGTCGGAGCCGCCGGTGACGGAACCATTGACGGTCACATTGATCTTGCCGTTGTTGTCCGTCCCTGCATCGCTCTGCGCGAATATGCCGATCGAGTCTTTGCCGGTCGCCTGGATAGCCCTGCCAGCATCGAGGGTGACCGTCACATCGCCGCTTTTGCCGGCCGACGAGAGATTGCCGTTGGAGCCGATGAAAGCACTAGTCGCGTTGCCACCGAAACCGCCGCCGCCGCCGATCGACTGGGCCAGGATGCCGTAGGCGTAGTCGCCCGACGTGGTAATGTTGCCGTCAACAGACACGGAGACATCGTCGCCGTCACCGGTGCTGCCGGGACTGTTGCCCTTGGAGGAGAGCGGAGCACCCGAGGCGGTGCCTCCAATACCACCACCGCCGCCGATCGACTGGGCCACGAGGCCATGGGCGGCCAGACCTCGCGTATGAATCGTGCTGCCGTTGGTCAGATCGACCGTGACGGCGCCGCCGTTTATTGTTCCACCGCCCGAGCCACCGACCACGAGCGAGCCGATGCTGTCGGCCTCGCCGGCGCCGCCGATGCCGCCACCGCCGCCGATCGACTGCGCGACAATGCCATGGGCCCGATCGCCATAGGTGTCTACGCCGCCGCCATAGTTCAGGTCGATTTCGCCGCCGCTGCCACCGACGCCACCGCTGCCGCCCACAACAAGATCGATCGCATGGCTGTTATCCTCTTCGGCCGCCTTGGTGCTTCCGGCGCCGCCGACACCACCGCCGCCGCCAATCGATTGGGCCAGGAGGCCTATCGAATCGTCGCCGTTGGTCTGGAGGGCGAGCCAGCTTCCCGCACCGACCGTAATTTTGCCCCCGCTGCCGCCGGCGCCGCCGCTGCCGCCGAAACCGCCGCCAACGGTGATCTTGCCTGCCGCCTTGTCGGACCCATCGCCGCCCTGGCCGCCGCCGCCGCCGATCGACTGCAGCAGCACACCGTAGGCGCTATATCCAGCGGTACTGATGCCGGCGGTGCCGTGGTCGCTGTCGAAGGTGATGTCGACCGAGCCGCCATTACCGCCCGCACCGCCGCTCCCGCCAACACCCACGGTGATGTTGGCCGTCGCCTGGCTGCCGGATGCGGTGGATGTGCCACCGGCACCGCCACCGCCGCCGATCGATTGGGCGACGATGCCGTCTGCCCAGTCGCCCATGGTGGCAATGTGGCCGCCATGCGTCAGCGTGACTGTGTTGCCATTGGCGGCCGTGCCGCCACTTCCACCGTCGTCAATGGTAGCGCCCACACTGACGTTGAAGCAGTAGCCATATCCATTGCCGTCTTCGCTGGCGCATTCGCTGTCACCCGCGTCGTCGAGCGGCTCGGAATCGTCAGAAGTAGCCTGCCCCACCGAGCCTCCTAGCCCGCCGCCACCGCCGATCGACTGCGCGAGCACCCCGTCCGCATCTGCGCCAGAGGTATTGATTTTACCCCTGGTGGCGACGGTGGCCGTGCCCGCCGTCCCGCCACTGCCGCCAGTCCGGCCAACGGAAACGCCGACAGATGCGGAGAAAGCACCGCTACCCCCTTCGGAATCTTCGGCTTCCTCGCCGCCGGGCAGGTCGGCGCTGGCCGACAGCCCGACGCTAACACCTTGCGAAGTACCGCCGCCGCCACCGATCGACTGGATGAGCACACCGCGAGCACCGGACCCGCTGGTCTGCAAGCTGGTGCCGCTCTCGAGGTCCACGGTCGTGTTTCCGCCGCTGGCGCCGCCGCTGCCGGAGCCGCCGACCCCTACATTTGCCGCCAGGTTGAAGCCGCTACCGATCTGCTTGCTGTTGACGCTGCCGACGCCCCCATTGCCGCCGCCGCCGCCGATCGACTGCACCACGATCGCATTGGCATAATCGCCGGCTGTCGTCACGGAGGCGCTGTCGTTGAGATCGACCTTGACGATACCGCCATTGCCGCCGCTGCCGCCGGAGCCGCCGACCGAGACACCGATGTCGGCGCTGACGGTGTCCACCGTGCCGACGGTCGCGGCCATCGACGACGCACTGCCGCCATTGCCGCCGCCGCCGCCGATCGATTGCGCCACAAGGCCATGCGACGAAGCACCTTTCGTGGAGACCGCGGAGCTGCCGTCCAGCGTCAGCGACACTTCCTCAGCAGTCCCGCCCGATCCGCCGCTGCCGCCGACGGCCGTGGAGACGCTCATCGCCAGGGAGACGTCTTCGCCGGTCGGCACCGCCACGGTGAGCGCGTCGGCAACCGAGGAGCCGCCGCTGCCGCCACCGCCGCCAATCGACTGAGCGAGCACGCCGATCGCGTCGGTCACACCGCCGCCGCCCTGCCCGGTCTTGATAATGCTGTCGGTCAGGTCAATAGAGACCTCGCCGCCGGCGCCGCCGGAACCACCGGTGCCGCCGACAGCCACCGACGCCGTGAAGCCGATACCTGCGGAATAGGAACTGGCGGAACCGCCCGTACCGCCGCCGCCGCCGATCGACTGCGCCACGATGCCCGCCGCGTGCGAGCCCTGGGTCGTCAGGTTCAGTCCCTGGAAGCCGACGGTCACGGTGTTTGCGTAGCCGCCGCCACCGCCGCCGCCGCCGATCTGGAAGCTGCCGAGCCCGGCATCGCCGCCCGTGGCGTTGCCTCCATTACCGCCGCCGCCGCCGATCGACTGCGCGAGTATGCCGAGCGCACCGGAGCCTTCTGTCGCGATGGCAACTGCCTGCGTTCCAGAGCCTGTAGAACAATCGCCGCCGGAATTTTCATTGGTGACGCAGACCCATCCGCCGCTACCACCCCCCGAGGCGGTGCCGCCGACACCTAGTGCCGGAACACCGACTGACAGGTCGATCACATTGCCGCCATTGCCGCCGCCGCCGCCGACCGATTGCGCCATGATCGCATGCGACATCTCACCCTGCGTGGTGACCGAACCGCCAGTCAGCAATACGTTTGCATGGCTGCCGGAGCCGCCAGCCCCGCCCGAACCTCCGACGGTCGCGATGCCCTTCGCACCGCCGCCCGAACCACCGCCGCCGCCGATCGACTGTGCCATGATGCCGATCGCTGCGTCGCCGGCCGTACTGATGGCGCCCGAGCTCTGGACCTCGGCAGTGCTGGCATAGTTGCCGCTACCGCCGGAACCGCCGATCGACAGGATGCCGCCCGCCATACCGGCGGCGCCGCCACCGCCGCTGATCGACTGCGCAATGATGCCGTGCGCCGAATAGCCGGAGGTGGTGATCGCGCCGGAATTCTGGACACTGGCCGTTTCGGCCTGCCCGCCGTCGCCCCCATTGCCACCCAGCTCGAGCGTCAGCCCGTCGGCGATGCCGCCAGTGCCGCCGCTGCCGCCGATCGACTGCACCAGGATGCCATAGGAATGCCCGCCCGAGGTGGCGATCGCCGCGTTGTTGTTGACGATAGCCGTGTTTCCACTGCCACCATTGCCGCCATTGCCCGCGCCACCCCCGAGCACGTCGGTGAAGTTGCCGCCGGTGCCGCCACCGCCGCCGATGGAATGCAGAGTAATGGCGGCCGAGTAATCTCCAGTCGTCGTGATCTTCGAAGCCCCGCTCGAAAAGACGCCTACGCTGCCGGCATTGCCGCCATAGCCGCCCCCGCCGCTCGTGCCGACAACGGCGGTGTCGTCGCCGCCATTGCCACCTTGGCCGCCAATGCTCTGGCCCAGCAAGCCATAGGCGTAGCTGCCCTGCGTCTCAACGCTACCGCCGGACAGGTTCAACTGGATTTGCCCACCGCTTCCGCCGCGGCCGCCGGAGCTGTCCTTCTCGCCGGCCTGGCCGTCGCCACCGCGGCCACCCTGGCTCAATGCGATCACGCCACCAAGATAGTCGCCTTGGGTCGAAATGGTGCCTGAATGGACCGTCACGGTCGTCGCCGCTATTCCACTTTCTGGCCTGCCGCCCTCGCCACCGGCGCCCGCGACGTTTGAGCTCCAGCCGTCGCCGCCTTCGCCACCCTGGGTAACGGCAACGACGCCACCTGACAGGTCATTCACCTTGCCGGTCGCGACGATTTTCATGTCGGCATACGTGTCGACATTTATGACCGAGCCGCCGCCCCCGGTGCCGCCTTCATCGGAGCTGTCTTGCGAAGCTGTGCCGTTGCTGCCCTGGCTCAGCGCATAGATGCCGCGCACGCTGTCGGCGTCGTTCGCGTAGATGCCGATCGCGCCGGCGGATGTATTGCCGGAGGAACCGATTTCGATATCGATGAAGCCGCCCGCGCCGCCCGCACCGTTATCGTGGCCGCCTGCCTGGCCGGTGGACTCGGCGGCAAGGCCCCAGACATAGTCCAGTCCGCTCAGCGGGTTTGTCCCACTGCCGAGATTCACCTGTCCGGTGTTAGAGATTTTGATGGTACCGCCGCTGCCGCCGTTGCCACCCACTTGGTCGCCCGCCGCACCGCTATTCTGTTCGCCGCCGCTGCCGCCCTTGCTCACGGCAAAGATGCCGGTCATACCTCTGGCCGTATTCGAGTTGAGCGATTCTACGGTCAGCGCCCCGTAGTTGGTGATCGTTATCGCGCCTCCCGCCCCCCCGGCCCCGCCGCTGGATTTGTAGTTGTCGTTATCCCCATCCCCGTCGCCGCCGAAGCTCGTTGCCGAAATCAAGCTGCCGATCGAGCCTGGATCTGTCGAGCTCGTGAGGGTTATGGGGCCGTAACTGGTGATCGTCACGGCCCCCCCGGCACCGGCGCTTCCCTCGTCGACGCCGGCGCCACCCATTGTATAGGTCATGATGACGCCGCCGACGGATTCCCACGGCACTGTGTAAGGGAGGCTTGCGCCGGCCGTGTACGAGGCTTGGGTGTTGATCGTTATATTCGCTCCTGGGTCACCGTCCTTCTCATCGTTGTGATCGACACCACTGTCGCCCCAGCAGGCGGACCACGTATATCCATAGTCGACCTGGCCGATTGACTGGGTCGCGGAGCCGGTGCAGCCCGCGTACGCATTGTCGGCCACGGCCGCGCCGCCGAGACCCAAGGCCAACATTATTACTAAACGCGATGCGTTTCGGTCGGACAGGACTGCAGCCTGGTCGCTGCGCCTGGATGAAGGGTGCGACGATCCTTGCCGGGTCTTACCGGTGCGTGCGACATGCTTCATGCGATGAGCCCCCAAAAGTGAAGCGAACAAGACCTGCCGACCTTGAGACAAGCTTCGTCGCATGCGCAATCTGCGCGAAATCCTCGACGCGACTTCCTTCAACCAAAACGGCAAGGCCACAACCATGCGAACGATAAAGCGACAAATGCCGGAGATTCAACCGAACAAAACGATTCAATTCTGACCAAATCCTACAGCCGACGCTTCATGCAGAGCTCTTGGGATTTGCGATCGATGACAGACAAAAACATCAATCGATCAATTCAGCTGAACTCTTGTAAATTCTTGCATCACTTGATTGTTCTTGCGCCTGCGCTGGACTCCTGCCAGCTATAGGTTGCATGATCGCGTGACTTGAAGCAGCAGGGGACACCGTACAAATGCTCAAGAATGCTTGACCTCAAGACAGTCCTGGTCGTCAATCTGGCGACTGCCAGCCTGCAGGCGATCGTCTGGATCTTCGTCTGGTTGGCATGGCGTCATCTCTACGAGCTCAAGTTCCTTGCTGCGGGGTTTACCGCCATTGCCATAGGGCTTCTCTTGATGATCTTGAGAGGCGAGCAGCCTGCCGCATGGTCGATCGTGTTGCACAACACTGTAATAAAACTCGGTCTGGTCCTGCTCGCCGAAGGACTGGCGCGCTTCCTTGGCCAACCCCGCTACACCTGGATCGGTATTTCGCTGCTCATTTTTCAGATTGTGGCCTGGAGCATCGCCCTCGCCGTCGATCCGGGCAACATTGCCATCCGCATCCACTCATCGACCCTCTTCACGATCATCATGATGTCATTGATGTCCGTGGCGCTCCTGCATGACCGGACACAGCCTTGGCTTTTGCGATGGATTACCATTGCGGTATTGGCCGAATATATCGCAGCCAGTATAATTCACAGCGCGATCGAGTACTGGAACCCGGCCGTCGCCCAAGACATCACGGTCCTCGACAATCGCAACGCCTGGTACCTGTTGCAGGGCGTTCTGTTTCTGATCGCTCTGTTTGCCTGCCTCCTCTTCATGGTCAGTTCGCGACTATCAGAGGCCCTACGCGAGAAAAACGACGCTTTGTTACGGGAAGTGGTGGAACGCAGGAGCCTTGAAAACCAATTGAATACCAGCCTTGAAACCGAACGCGCGCTTCGTGAGGAGCAGGCGGACTTCATGCGCATTGTTAGTCACGAGTTTCGCACTCCCTTGGCGGTCATCCGTAATGCGGCCGACATGATCGGTCTGGTCGGTGACAGATCGCGTGAAGCAACAAAGGAACGGCTTACCGGGATCGGCGAGGCGCTAGACCGGCTGTTCTCCCTTATTGATCGCTTCATGACGAACGACCGAGACAATGGCTTTCGACCGCAATCGATGCAGATCGGATCTCTGATGACCGACGTGCAGTTCCATTTCGAAATGACCGGGCGCGGGGAACGATTGCATTTCAAAACGTACGGGGAATCAACTTCGGTTTTCGTCGATCCCGATATGCTGGCAACCGTCGTCATCAATCTCATCGACAACGCCTTCAAATATTCGCCCGAGAACCAGTCCATTCATATTGATACCCTGTCGGCAAGTGGCTTCGTCGTTATCCAAGTGTGTGATCGCGGTATCGGTATACCGAAAGCTGAGGCACACAAAATTGGTCGCCGCTTCTTCCGAGCCTCCAACGCCAAGGCCGGAAGCGGGACCGGGCTTGGCCTTTACTCTTCCCGTAAGCTTCTGGCCTATCATAGCGGCACATTGGAGCTGCTACCCCGTGAAGGAGGGGGAACGGCGGCTGTGGCGCGTGTGCCTATCTTGAGCGGAACGACAGAGCCCGCCCTGCAAGAGGAGATAATGGGTTGACCCGCATTTTGATCGTCGAGGACGAACAGCGACTGCGCAGGGATCTGGTTGATTTTCTGGGATTGTGCGGTTTCACGGCCGAAGGAACTGCGACAGCAGAAGGTTTGCGGCAGACACTGGCAAATGATGAGCCGCCCGATGTCATCATCCTCGATGTCGGGTTGCCTGATGGCAATGGTTTCGACCTGGCCAGCGAAATCCGTGAGGCCGGTCGCTGCGGCATCATCATGCTTACAGCTCTTGGCGACGGTGACGACCGCATTCGCGGCTTTGAAAGTGGAGCCGACATTTATCTCGTCAAGCACAGCACCTTGCGGGAGATCGAAGCAGCGATCCGTAGCCTACTGCGGCGAACAGGTGATCAAGGTGATTTAGCGGACGGCGGGGCAGGCAAATGGGCGTTGGACAGCAGAAATTGGACTCTCACTGCGCCCAACCAACGCTCGCTCAAGCTAACGGCAACCGAGTTCGCGCTCGTCAATACGCTTTGCAAACATGACGGTGGCATCTGCAGACGCGAGGAACTGGCGGAGACCCTTGCCCGCCCCAGAACCCATTTTGATAACCGGCATCTGGATGCAGTCGTCAGCCGCCTTCGCCGTAAGATAGGGGAGCAGACCAACCTGCATGTGCCGATAAAAGTGGTCTATGGGGTGGGCTATACGTTCACAGCCCCGACCGTTGTGCAATGAAGATTCTACAAGATTTTGGCCCCATCTGCGGCCCGCATGTTCGCCGAGGCCGCGTCTGGCCTCTCCGCGCCTTGAGGTCGCTGTCGATCGGTGAGGAGGCCAATTGGTAGGAAATGATGTCGACAATGCAATTTGGCGGTCACGCCCTCGAAGTGAGACGTTCCAACCTTTAGTTCGCAACGGCGAGCCTCCTTCATGAGGCGAAGTTGCCGTGGGTCACGGTCGAGCTGCGGACATCCATAGAACATCCCTATTAATTCAGTGATTTAGCGAAAGTTTTGGTGCTCGAAGCATAGACTACGCCTTCACAAGGAACGTCCACCAGGCGGCGTGAGCGGACGACGCTTCGAGGTATTATTGCATCTTTTCGGCTTTTCCGGGCGGTCAACAGGGTGCGCAGCGCGACCGCGAGTATACATTATGCGGCGATCACTCGATCTCGTTTTGGCCACGGGTTATCTCAGTCGCTTGTTGAGCAACGCCTGGGTTGTGCGGTAGACCTCAATGTAAGCAATTACCTACATATAGCATGAGAGAAAGAAAAAACCAAGCCGAGGATACGCCGGAGCCGGTTTACGCTGGCCCTCGATACCGTCGTACAGGGTTAGCAATCCAGCCGCCACATGTGCGATCCCAGGCCGTCCAAAATAGAACAAGACGGGCATAGTGCTCGTCTGCCCATGATACCGGCGGCCGCGCTGGGGAGAAGCGATCACCCGAGCGTATGGTCAAGAATGATTGCCGACGTGGCCGGCCCCATGCATTATGCACAGTCTTCGAACCCCGCAGGACGATCCACGCGACACCGTTTCTAACCCATGTTCCCCTCCCGCCTCCTTTCTGTTATGACCATATTTGCATAAATGGTCACAACTCGTAGGAGATGACGTTGAAGAACATCGACCTCATGTACCAGACGATGCTTGCTGAGCTGGCGCAGAGGACTATGGACGCGGCATGGACAGCAGACTTCCCGCCCGAGGGCCGTTTCATCACATCAGAGGTCAAGGGCAAGCGCTACTGGTATTTCGACATGCCGGATGGCTCGGGCGGCAAGAAGCGCCGCTACGTCGGTCCTGCTGACGATGAAGAGATCGCGCAGCGCGTCGAGGACTTCAAACGTGACAAGGACAGTCTGCGGGATCGCAGGCGCATCGTGGCCTCGCTGACCCGGCAAGGAGGCATGATCGCGCCCGACCCCATGTCCGGCGATATCGTCGAGGCGCTCGCAGCCGGAGGCCTGTTTCGGCTCCGCGGCGTCCTCATCGGCACGGTGGCCTTCCAGACCTACAGCGGCATCCTCGGCGTGCGCCTGCCCATGGCGACGATCGTAACTGGCGATGCAGACATCGCTCAAGACTACGCCGTCAGCCGGGAGGTCGAAGACTCCCTCCCCCCGATCCTCGATCTCCTGCGCTCGGTCGATCCCACCTTCCGGCCTGTCCCGCATCGATCGGGATCGGCAGCGTCGAGTGCGTTCCAAACCAAGCGCGGCTACAGGGTGGAGTTCCTGACCTCCAACCGCGGCTCCGACGACTATAGCGATCAGCCGTCAACGATGCCCGCTCTCGGCGGTGCCAGCGCAGACCCGCTGCGCTACTTGGACTTCCTCATCCGAGATCCGATGAGAACGGTGCTGCTGCACAAGAGCGGTATCCCGGTTAATGTTCCGGAGCCGTCTCGGTACGCTGTTCACAAGCTTATCATTGCGACCAAGCGCCGAACGGACGGCCACTTCGTTCTGAAGCGCGACAAAGACCTTAAACAGGCCGAACTCCTCTTTGAAGCTCTCTACGAGACGCGGCGGGCATCCGACTTTGCACTTGCATATGAAGAAGCCGAAGAGCGCGGACCTGCATGGCGCGAGGCTCTGCAGGAGGGTACGGACTTGTTGACGGAGCAAGGCCGAAAGATGCTCTTCCAAGTTCTGCGGCGGGGTAATCAGGAGATCGGCAAGGTACGCCCCGAAGATCGGCAGTGAGGAAGTAGAGGGCGTGTCGTCGCAGGTAATAGGGACTGTCCGTGAGACAACAAGACGAAGTTAAAGACCGGACCCATTATGGAGCATGTTTTTTTTCTAAAACTACCACGCGAATGTCGGGTGGCTTGTCGCTTCTGGACTAGAGTTTGGCAATCCGCCTCGCGAAAACACGTCGCCAGCATGACCAAGGAGTTGGGTGCAACGTACCCAACATAACCGGCAAAAAACTCCGGCCAATATCGAAGAATTCTTCAAGTAAAAAAACAGTTGATGCGCGGCGATGGCATGCGGCATACCCGCAGGTTAGAGACGATCCCCGGTCAAGCAGCCACGCGGAAAACGGCGCCAATTCTTGTGTTGCCATGCGCCGATACAGCCATAATCGCCGCTGCCGTCTTCCGGCTCAGTTTGCCTGAGTGACCTTCAGTTTCGCCTGTTCGAGAACCCAGTACTCCATGGCGAACAACTCGGCCTCTCCAATTGGCGTGAATCGGCCATACGACTCAGCAGCATTGATCGCACGTGTCGCCTGCTCGCAAAGATCTCCGCCGATTTTGGCGGCCTTTACGTTGGTGCCGATGTTAAACATGCCCTCTCCACGCACGACCACGACACGCGGATAGGGATCGAGCATGGTTTTCGGCTCTGCTGAGTGCGCGGCGTGGCGATTGAAGTAAGCGCGGTAGCGCTCCTTGTAACTCTCCAGCGCCTGTTCGATTTCGAGATCACGCGCACCTGCGTCAATGAACATCGGCCAAGGCTTGATGCGAATGACGTGATCGGGCGTTACGGTGCCGCGAAGGGCAATCTCTTCGACATTGCTCTTGCGCACGTGCTGACGTATTGCCTCCGTTGAGCGATAATCCAGCGAAACGCCGGGGGCAAAGGGGGACCGTTCGCCAGTCAGCACTGAGGTGAGACGTGTTTGCAGAGCGGCGTCGGGACTCCGGTCGCTCTGTTGCGGACCGGTCAGTTTAATCCCTTTGCTCGCCAGTTCCTCCTCGGCCAATGTTACAAACTCGATCATCAATTCGTACGACGCCCGCGCCGTGCCGGCGAAAGTGAACAGGCCATGATTTTCCAGCCAGAGGCCCTCGCAATCGCGGTGGGCATCAAAGATGCGAGCTCCGTCAATTGATAGGTCAAAACCTGGCATCACATACGGCACGAAGGCTACGCGGCCGCTGTAGAGACGTTCGACGGTATCGCGCATGCCAGGTTGATCCGCTAGCGCCAGGATCGCGGTTGCATGCGTGTGGTCGACGAATTCGTGGGGGATGAAGGCATGCAAAAGCGCCTCGACCGAAGGATTGGGCGCGCTGGCATCCAGCAGATTGGCGCGCAGCAAGGCGACCATATCGGGATCGGAGAGCCTCAGCCCGTCGCGCGCCGCCAGAAGCTCCGGCAATCGCACCGCTGGCAGGCCAGGCGCCTCGATGGTGTCGAGATCCCAACCGCTGCCCTTGATATGCATGAGCGCGCAGCCGTCCTCGCCCGTCACTTTGACCGATGTATTGCCGCCGCCGTGCAGCACAAGGTCCGGATCGCCACCGATGATGCGCGAGGTATAGATGCGTAGCCCCAACGCTTCGCTATGGCCAGCGGACCGGGCGGCCTCCACGTAACGGTTGGCGTCGATGTCGTCCCAGCGGCTTTTCATGATGGGTTTCCATTTTTCATCAAGTGAGAACGGGCGGCCATTCGCAGGCCACCCGGCCTGGTGTTTTCAAGATCAGAAGTCGAAATTGCCGATATTATCCTTGGTGAAGACGGTACGCTCGGGTAGCAGCACGATACCGTTGCCTTCGGCCTCGTAGTCGTAGCCTTGAACCTTGTTGGCCGAGACTTCGACCGTGCCGACGCCTGGGACTTCCAGCTTGTCACCGACCTTCATGGGACCGTTCTTCAAGACGTGGTCCGCGACGAAGACCGAGATCTTGCCTTGCTGGGTCACATCCCAGAGACCGAACCGCTTGATCGTGCCCCGCTCGATGTAGGGCCGCATGACGTTCGGTGTCGAAAACCCGACGATCGTGACGCCATCTGCCCGCTTCAGGTTTTCAGCGGCCTGGGCTGCGGCCGGCAAGGCGTTGGCGTCGGGCGCGATGATCGCGTCGAGATCGGGGTAAGTCTGCAGGATGCTTTCTGCCGTCTGCAGCGACTTCTGCGCATCGTTGTAGCCATATTGCGTGGTGACGATCTCCCAGCCGGGATGCTCCTTGGCGATCTTCGCCTTGGCAGCTTCCGCCCAGGCGTTCTGGTCGGTGACGGTCGGGCTCGAATAGAAGAAGGCAACCTTCGCCTTCTCCTTCTTCACGCCCTCGCCGGCCATGTCGACAAGCAGACCTCCGAGTTGTTCTGGCGTGCCCTGATTGATGTAGTAGCTCCGGCAATCCGGATTGACGTCGCTATCCCAGGTCATCACCAGCACACCGCGCTCCATCGCACGCTTCAGGGCCGGGCAAAGTCCATCCGGCGAAACGGACGAAACGATGATGGCGTTGTAGCCCTGGTTCACATAGTTGTTGATGAACTGCACTTGGCCGGAGACGCTTGGCTCGGTCGGACCGTCGTAGGTGACCTTTGCGCCAACCTCTTCGCCGGCCTTTACCGCTCCGGCCCCACCGCTGGTAAAGAAGCCGACACCGACTAGCTTGGGGATGAAGGCGATCTGGGATTCGGCCTGCGCCGTACCTGATGCAAGCACGGTGCCGGCAAGAAGGCTGGCCGCAAGGGCGGCGGTTTTGACGATTGTGTTGTTCATTTTCTTTCTCCTCCTGAGGTGACAGCCGCCCGGCTCTTCTGTTGCCGGGCAACGGCGACGAAATCGGAAAGCAAAGCGCTTCCGTGGCGCAGTGCGACCGCTATAACCAGCAACCCTCCCGAAAGTGCGCTGGAAATCTGGCTTGAAACACCGCTCGCCTGCAGGCCCTGCTGCAGGTAGCCGATGACGAATGTGGCAATCAGCGTGCCGAGAATGGACCCCTGCCCGCCGTAGATCGACGCACCACCCAGCACGGCCGCCGTCACGGCTGGAAGCAGCGTCGCGGCTCCGAGATCGACGCGCGCAGAGCCGAAATAGGCGGACATCACCAGCCCCGCCACCGCGGCGCAAAGTCCGGTGACGACGTAGGTGACGGTCTGGATGGTGGCCACGGGAATACCGGCGAAACGAGCCGCACTCTCCGATTGGCCAACAAGAAAGACGGCACGGCCGAAGCGCGTGAAATGCAGGAGCACCACGAGCACGAATGCAAGCCCGAGAAATACGGCAAGGGTCGCGGGCAGCCCGAACAGTTGTGCGTAGCCGAACCCATTGAAGGCTTCCGGGAAGTTGCCGATCCCCTCGTAACCGCCAGCCCCGACAAAGCCCGAAGCGACGGTCGCCGTTCCCTGAAACAGATAGAGGCTGCCGAGGGTGACAACGAGAGGCTGGATCTTCGACAGGTGAATAACGCTGGCGTTGAACAGGCCGCAAATCGCGCCGGTCGCAAGCGATATCAGGATCGATAGCGGCAGCGGTACGGCGTAGAAAGTCGCGACTCCGAACACAATTGCTGCAAGGCCGATGGCCGATGCGAAGGAGACGTCGATGCCGCCGGCGATGATCACCAAAGTCAACGGCAAGGCGACGATGCCGATCTGGACGAAATCCGAGGTGCCGTAGATCAGGTTCGCGGGATTGAGAAAGCGCGGATTGATGATGCCGAAGATTGCAAGCTCCGCCACCAGCATGGCGAGCAACGCGGTCTCCCAGCGGAAGATCAACTTTTTCATCGGCTCGTCTCCGCGATCCTGGATGTTGTAGACTTGGTATCGTGGGCGGGCGCACGATCGTGGATGGCGTAGCGGCGGGCACGAATGCGCCGATCGATAAGTTGACGAATGCGGCCATCGAGAAGGAGTACCGAGAGCAGTAGCGCACCGGCGATGAAGTCGTTCCAGTAGGCGGGAATTTTCAGGAAGACGAGTGCGCTGTCGATCGAGGTGATGAAGATCACGGCGGCGACAACGCCTGCGACCGATCCGGTGCCACCGAGAAGGCTGACACCGCCGAGAACGTTGACCGCGATCGCCTTGAGTTCGATGCCGTTGCCCGCCTGGTTGGGAATGAAGCCGATCTGGGCGGCAAAGACGACGCCTGCCAGAGCGGCGCAAGATCCGGCCGCGACGAAGGCGGCAAATTGGACGCGCCGCACCGGCACGCCGAGGTGGTGCGCTGCCGCCTTGTTGTCGCCGACCGAATAGAAGAAGCGGCCGAAACGCGTCTTGCGCACGAAAATCCAGAGCGTGACGATTAGCAGAACGACGACGACTGTCAGCGCTGAGAAACCGAAGCCGAGATTGGTGGAAAGCGCCTTCAGATCCTGCGGCAGGTCCTCGATCCAGCGTCCACCGGTCATGACCAGCATGACGCCGCGATAAAGACCAAGCGTACCAAGGGTGGCGACGATCGACGGTATGCCGAGATAGGCGACCATCAGCCCGTTGAACGCACCTGCCAGCGCGCCGGTGAGCAGACAAAGGGCGATCGAGAGCGGCAGGCAGAGACCCGCATTCAACGTGAGGCCAAGCACTGCGGCACTCAGACCGAGCACCGAGCCGCTCGACACATCGATGTTGCGCGTCAGGATAACGACCATGGTGCCAAGCGAGATCAGCATCAAAACCAGGCTGCTCGACAGCACGGTCGAGACCGTTGCTCCGGAGAGATAGCCCGGCGCCGCTGCGCCGATTGCGGCGTAGGCAAGGGTCAGGATGAAGATGAGCGTGACAACGCGGTTCCGGGCGAAGAGATCAAGCATGGTGAGCCTCCGAGGCGCCGAAGGCCAGTCTGGCGATTGCATCCACGCTGATCGCGTCCGAGAGTTCGCCGCCGTGTCGGCCAAAGGCCATGACCTGAACGCGATCGGCCAATTGCTCGATCTCGTCAAAATCGGAGGATATGAGGACGATGGCGACGCCGTCGCCGGCAAGCGTGCGGATCAGTCCGTAGATGTCGTTGCGGGCGGCAACGTCCACCCCGCGCGTCGGTTCGTCGAGGATCAACACCTTCGGCTTCGCCGATAGGCATTTTGCCATGAGAACCTTCTGTTGGTTGCCCCCGGAAAGGCCACGCGCTGCCTGGCCGGCGCCGGTGCATTTTATGCCCATGCTGTCGCGAAAGCCGTCGAAGATCCGGCGTTCAATTCCCGGCCGCAGGAAAAACGGCAGGCGATGGATAAGATAGGACGAGACATTCCAGTAGAGCGGCGCTTCGAGGAAAAGGCCGTTCTGCTGGCGGTCTTCCGGCAGATAGACGAGGCCGTGATTGATGCACGACCGTGGCTGCCGGTTCTTCAGCTCCTTGCCTTCAAGATGCACGCTCCCGGCGGTTTGTCTGCGCAAGCCGAAAAGTGTCTCGGCAAACTCCGTGCGCCCGGCACCGACGACACCGGCAAGACCGAGGATCTCCCCTGCCCTGGCATCTAGGTCGATGTCGCGAAAGCCCTCTCCCGACAGCCCGCGCACCGTGAGCCTCGGCTGACCGATCTGCGCCACCTTGCGCCCGAGCTTGGCGGGTCCGTTGCCGGCTGCAAGCGGTACACGGCTCATTGCCTCCACGATCTCGGCGTCCGTATGGTCGTCGAGCGGCCCCGAGAGCACGATGACACCGTCCCTAAGCACGCTGATCGCGCTGCAGATTTCTCGGATTTCACGCAGCTTGTGGGAAATGAAGAAAATGCCGACGCCCTGCCCCTGCAGTTTTCGCACACGTTCGAAAAGTGCGCTCGACTCGAAGGGTGTCAGAGCCGAGGTTGGCTCGTCGAGGATGAGGACGCGCGCGTCCCGCACCAGGCCACGCAGAATTTCGACGATCTGCCGTTCGGCGATCTCGAGCGATGCTGCCTGCGCATCGAGATCCACCGCAACGGCAAGCTCGGCAACAAGCGCCTCGACGCGAGGCCGCAGCGAGCGTGGTGACAGCGTCAAGCCCAGACAGATATTTTCCAAAACCGTCTGGTTTGGCAGGATATGCGCTTCCTGCGGCACCAGATAGAGACCGAGGTCTTGGGCGAGAGCCGGCGAGGCATGCATCAACGTCCGGCCGTTGATTTCGATGCGGCCGGAGTTGGCCGGGATAACTCCGGACATAATCTTCATCAGACTGGATTTGCCTGCGCCATTGCCTCCGAGAAGCGCGTGCACTTCTCCGGCTTCGAGCGCCAGCGAGACGCCCTTTAAGACCGGCACCGCACCAAAGGATTTCCAGATGTCCTCTAGAAGGGCGACCTTCCCGGCCGCTTGTTCCTTCACCATTCCCCACCTGTTCAAATGTATTCTGTTATCATCATGTGATCATAATGCCCTACCACCGTCAATATGGTCATCTGTGTCGAACGGAGAAGGAAATGACTACATGAGGACCAGACGCGCAAATAGTCGCGCAATATCAGTCGGTTGCCGATCAATAAATTATTTCGGCACTCAACACCGTTGACGTATCAAATGTTTTTGCAATATTCAAATGATCACAACAACCCAAAGGAATGGGCCGCATGGCTTCGGACAATGGCGAGTGGAGTTACGCGGATGCGGACGAGGAGACCCTCACCCGCATTGCCTGGTATTACTACAATGACGGCTTGACTCAGAACGAGATCGGCGAACGGCTGAACATGTCGCGCATCAAGGTGTCGCGTCTTCTGGAAAGCGGTCGGCGTTCGGGCATTATCCAGGTGCGCATCAATTCGCGCTATCAGGGATGTCTGGCACTCGAACGTCAGATCAAGGAGCGCTACGGATTGCTGGAGGCCTATGTCGTGCCGCAACTGCCCGATCAGGATCCGAGCGACCGTCTGGGCCAGGCGGCCGCCCAGTTCCTCATGCAGCGCCTGCAGCATGGCGACCTCCTGGCGGTTGGCTGGGGCGCCACCGTCAGCAACACGACTCAGCGGCTCGGCCATCTCGCCAATGAACGCGATATCGGCCTTGTCAGCCTCACCGGCGGCGTCGGAACCTATGTAGACGGTATGCGCACCGCCAATTGGGGAAGCAGCGTCCATCTCGTCCCCGCCCCTCTTGTCGTCAGAGACCCGCAGGTTGCAAGCAACCTCTCCTCTGAACCGGCAGTCGCCAACCTGCTCGACATGGCGCTCAACGCATCCTTTCAGCTCGTTGGTATCGGCGAGCTTTCGCCTGCCTCGACGGTCGTGCGCTCCGGTTATGTCACCCCTGATGAAGTGGAGCCGCTGCGCCGCAAGGGCGCAGTCGGAGACATCCTTTGTCAGTTCTACAATGAACAGGGCGAGGTGCTCGATCTGCCGCTGCACGATCGCGTGATCGGGGTGAAGCTCGCGACCCTGTCGCGCGCCGAAAAGGTCGTGGCCGCGGCAGGCGGCCTGCAAAAGGTACAAGCCATCCATTCTGCATTGCGGGGAAAATTCGTCGGTATCCTCATCACCGATGAAACCACCGCAGCCGGCCTGCTCGAGATCAAGGACTGAGCATCACGATGAACGCAAGATATCTCCTGGCCGTCGACGCTGGCACGGGGAGCGGCCGCGCCGTCATCTTCGACCACGACGGCAACCAGCTCGCCAGCGCCCAGCATGAGTGGTGGCACAAGGCTGATCCGCGCTTTGCCGGCTCGATGGATTTCGATGTTACGGGCAACTGGACACTTTTGGCGCGGGCGATCCGCCGCGTCATTGCTGATGCGGGGATCCGGGCAGCCGATATTGCGGCCGTCAGTGCCACCAGCATGCGCGAAGCCATTGTCGCCTATGATCGCGACGGTCGCGAAATCTGGGCTTGCGCGAATGTCGACAGCCGCGCCAACAACGAGGTTCGCGACCTGAAGCAGGACTTTCCGCAGCTTGAGGCGGAACTCTATGCCCAATCCGGCCAAACCTTTGCGCTGGGCGCCCTGCCCCGTCTACTCTGGCTGAAGCGCAACCTTCCCGACGTCTACGATCGTGTTCATCGCGTCAGCATGCTTTCGGACTGGGTGCTCGCCCGGCTTTCAGGCGTGATCGCGAGCGATCCCTCGAACGCTGGCACGACCGGTCTTTATAGCTTGGCGGCGCGCAACTGGCTTCCGGATGCCATGTCCAAGGTCGGTATGCGTGACGATATCTTCCCGCCGAGTGCCGAGCCGGGCACTGTGATCGGCCGCGTTACTTCGCAGGCATCGCAAGAAACCGGTCTTGCCGCCGGCACGCCGGTCGTCATGGGTGGCGGTGACTGCCAGATCGGCGCCGCCGGTCTCGGGATCGTCAACGAAGGTGACTGCGCGGTGCTTGGTGGCACCTTCTGGCAGCAGGTGGTCAATGTGGCGCCGTCTGTTACGGATCCGTCGATGGATTTGCGTATCAACCCCCACGTCGTCACGGGTCTCAACCAGGCCGAGGCAATCAGCTTCTTCGTCGGCATCGTGATGCGGTGGTTCCGCGACAGCTTCGGCGCTGAGGAAATCATAACCGTCGGCCCCGGCGGCGACGCCTATCGCTTGCTGGAGCAGAAGGCGGCCCTTGTTCCTCCAGGTGCGTACGGCATCATCCCGGTGTTCTCGGACGTGATGCACTATGGAAAATGGTATCACGCGGCCCCGTCACTGCTGAACCTCTCCATCGATCCGGAAAAATCCGGCAAGGCGGCAATCTTTCGCGCTCTGCAGGAAAACGCCGCCATTGTTGCGGCCCGCAACCTTGCCGCCATTTTCAAACTTTCCGGCAAAATACCTGACAAGATCGTCTTTGCGGCCGGCGCCTCCAAGTCCGCCCATTGGTCACAAATCCTCTCCGATGCAACCGGCTTGCCGGTGGTAACACCCGTCGTCAAGGAGGCGACTGCTCTCGGCTGTGCCGCGTCGGCGGCAATCGGCGTTGGATTCCACCGCAATTTCGTCGAGGCCGCCGAAAGCTGGGTTCGTTGGGACCGACACTTCGAACCCAATCTCGAACACAAGGCGATCTACGACAATGCCGGCGAGCGTTGGGCCCGAGCCTACGCTCTTCAACGTCAACTGGTCGATGAAGGCGTCACCACCGCCATGTGGAAGGCTCCCGGTCTCTAAACCCTTTCTTCGCACGCACCAGCGTGCCGCTCTAACTTTACCAAGGAAAACGACATGCTCATTCAGATGGTCAGCATCAAGGTCCAGGAAGGCCATGCGGCCGAATTTCTCCAAGCCTTTCGCATCAACTACGAGGGCACACGCCGCGAGCCCGGCAATCTGCGCTTCGATGTTTTGCGCGATCCGCAGGACGAAAACACGTTCCTGATCTATGAAGTCTTTCAATCGGCCGAGGCTCTGGAGGACCATCGCAAGACTGAGCACTACAAAGAGTGCGTCCGCATGATTGACCCAATTCTTGCTGGTCCACGGACCAAGGTCTACTACAACGCCGAGATGGCAGACTTTCTTGAGAAGACGGCTTAGAATTTAGCTTCTGGAAAAACTGCGGCGATGCAAACTTCGCGCTTGGTCGAAATTGCGCCCACGCTGCAGCCGTGTGAATTTTTCCGTCCCAGGCGAAGAGGCCGGTGTCTCAAACTTAGGTGGAGCCACACCGGCCTGCTCTCATCCTGAGTGCAACCCGAGCAGGGCACCGCTTTGATGCTCCCTCAGGGGAAGCCACCATCGCTGCAACCGCCGCGTTCCGTCGATACATTCTGCGATTTTGTTACGCGATTTTGTTGCGGCGACCACAAATGCGGTCGCTGCTTGCCGAGCGGGAACTCGGCATAGGACAGGTGGAGGGCTGCCCTATTCCCTGAGGGGTTTATGGAATTCCGACCGGTCGACCGTGATCCTTCATTGGACTAAAATAGAACCACGCTGCGGATGCTCTCGCCGGAGTGCATCAGCTCGAAGCCCTTGTTGATGTCTTCGAGGGCCAAGGTGTGGGTGATCATCGGATCGATCTCGATCTTGCCTTCCATGTACCAGTCGACAATCTTCGGCACGTCGGTGCGGCCGCGGGCGCCGCCAAAGGCGGTGCCCATCCAGCTGCGGCCGGTGACGAGCTGGAACGGACGGGTGGAGATTTCCTGGCCGGCACCGGCAACGCCGATGACCACCGACTTGCCCCAGCCNGTGTGGGTGATCATCGGATCGATCTCGATCTTGCCTTCCATGTACCAGTCGACAATCTTCGGCACGTCGGTGCGGCCGCGGGCGCCGCCAAAGGCGGTGCCCATCCAGCTGCGACCGGTGACGAGCTGGAACGGACGGGTGGAGATTTCCTGGCCGGCACCGGCAACGCCGATGACCACCGACTTGCCCCAGCCGCGATGCGAGGCTTCGAGCGCCTGGCGCATCACCTTGGTGTTGCCGGTGCAATCGAAGGTATAATCGGCGCCGCCGATCTGGTCGGCCCCGCGCTTCGTCATGTTGACGAGGTAAGGCACGATGTCGTCGCCAACCTCCTTCGGATTGACGAAGTGGGTCATGCCAAAGCGTTCGCCCCAGGCCTTCTTGTCGTTGTTGAGATCGACGCCGATGATCATGTCGGCGCCGGCAAGCCKSAGGCCCTGGATGACATTGAGGCCGATGCCGCCGAGGCCGAAGACGATCGCGGTCGCGCCGATCTCGACYTTGGCCGTGTTGATCACCGCGCCGATGCCGGTGGTGACGCCGCAGCCGATATAGCAGATCTTGTCGAACGGCGCGTCGGGGTTGACCTTGGCCAGCGCGATCTCCGGCAGCACGGTGTAATTGGCAAAGGTGGAGCAGCCCATATAGTGATGGATCTTGTCCTTGCCGATCGAAAAGCGCGAGGTGCCATCCGGCATCAGGCCCTGGCCCTGGGTCGAGCGGATNAAGGTGGAGCAGCCCATATAGTGATGGATCTTGTCCTTGCCGATCGAAAAGCGCGAGGTGCCATCCGGCATCAGGCCCTGGCCCTGGGTCGAGCGGATCGCCGTGCACAGGTTGGTCTTGCGCGACAGACACGACGGGCAGGTCCGGCATTCCGGCGTATAGAGCGGGATGACATGGTCGCCCTTCTTGACCGAGGTCACGCCCGGGCCGACATCGACGACGACGCCGGCACCTTCATGGCCGAGGATCGCCGGGAACAGACCTTCGGGGTCGGCGCCGGAAAGCGTGAAATCGTCGGTGTGGCAGATGCCGGTCGCCTTGACCTCGATCAGCNGGGAACAGACCTTCGGGGTCGGCGCCGGAAAGCGTGAAATCGTCGGTGTGGCAGATGCCGGTCGCCTTGACCTCGATCAGCACCTCGCCGGCCCGCGGCCCTTCGAGCTGAACGGTCATCACTTCCAGCGGCTTGCCGGCCTGAACGGCGACGGCGGCGCGTACATCCATAATAATATCTCCGATAGTTTGATTAGGTCAGGGGGCCGGTTGAGACCTTCGCCCACAAATCACGAGCATGTTGCTTCAGCGCCAGGGATTCCTCCCAACGGTCTGTAGTATCTTCGCCGAAGCGGTCTGTTATCGCATAGGGTTTGGGGCCGAGTTCGCAGACGAATGCGAGGCTGTCGTTCGCCCCTGCCCGCTTTTGCCAACTGCGAAAACCAAATTCCCACCAGCCGAGAAAGAGATCCACCCAAGGGCGATGGTGAGGATAGGAGATCTCGATTTGGACCTGTTCTCGTGAGGCTACTCTTCCGTGGAATGCCCAGGAGCAGTCCAGAATCTTCTCGATCAGTCGGTGATTTTCGTCGGAGATGGGCCAGGAAAACTCGCGCCCGACGAGGAAATGGGACACATCTCCCAGTAGCCTCAGATTCGGAAGACGATCAAGAAGGTCCAAGGTGAAGAAAAGGTCGGTGGTCATCCGATCGCGATGAGTCTCGATCAAAACAGGAATTCTCGCTTCCTCCGACAGTTGTTGCCAACCTTCAAGAAGTGGCAGGCAATCTTCTACGCGGCGCAAACGAACGTCGGGTTGCAGGCAGATATGGTGAACACCGAATTCGGCGGCGTTTTCAAGAACCGGCTTGAGATCATCTATGGTCGTTGGAAAACACTGGCCTTCGACCTGAAGGCCGAATTGGCGCAGCAGGGCGTGAAGCCACCGCACATACGCTCGGTCGTGCCAGTGCGCGCTTACACCATCAAAGCCTCCTTGAGCGATCCGCTCGACCTTCTCCTCGAGGGTGAATTCGGAGCGTCTGCTGCTGCGCAGTTCCATCGCCCAAAGTGATTGAAACACCAAAAGTGATTGCATTGCCCCATCCCCGCCGATTTGATCACGCGGCCCGCGCGCTTTTCAGAAGCGTCTTCAGATTAACCGCCGGGTCAGCCAATGACGCTGCATCGACAGCGGCGCCGGCAGCAATCAACATCTCGGCCAGCTTGATATCCTTGGCAATGGTGTTGCCAGCGCCCAGTCCTGCCGCCGCAACGAGCCGCCCGCCGTCCAGATAAAATTCCAGCTCTCCTTCTGCGAGGCAACGCACGACTGCCTGATGAGCGGGCTGCGGCAAACCCGCGACCTGCAAGCCCAGATCATATTGGTCGGTCCAGAACCAGGGGATGGCCAGGAATGCATCGTTGCCGCCCACCATGTTGCGGGCAGCAGTCTCGGCCTGGCTACGCGCATTGCGCCAACTCTCGAACCGGACATGCCCGCCGCTCGCCAACGAAACCGCCGCGCAGTCTCCGGCCGCGAATATGTCCGGATTGCTGGTGCGAAGGGAAATATCCACCAGGACGCCATTGCCGGTCGCAAGCCCTACCGCCTCGGCCAACGCCATATCGGGCTGAACTCCAATCGCTGCGACAACAATGTCGGCTGGCACCACGACACGATCGGCGAGATAAACGGCATCATCAGTGATTTCGGCCACCCCTTGTCCGAGATGGAACTGCACGCCCTCGCCCAGATGCCTGGCATGAAGCTTTGCGGCGAAACGCGTGGGTACGGCGCGCCCAAGCGGCTTTGGCGCAGCTTCAATGATGCTGACAGCAACGCGCTTTTTGCGCAGCACGGCTGCGAGTTCCATTCCGATCAGGCCGCCACCGACGATCGCGACGCTCTTGCCGATCTCGGCACCAGAGAAGATCGTCTCAGCATCCGCATAGGTGCGGAAGTCCAGCGCGCGTTCTGCGCCGGGGCATGTCAGCCGCCGCGGACGCGCGCCAGTGGCCAAAAGCAGCTTTCCATAGGTCAACACCCGCCCGTCGCTAAGCGCAACAGTATGGCTTTCCACGTCAATGCTCGACGCCGAGACACCCTGAAGGTAGTCGATGCCGGAAGCTTCCAGCGCCTGCGCTCCGCAGATCGGCTTCAACTGGACCGCACCCTCGATCGGTTTCGACAACGGCGGGCGCTCATAGGGCAGGTGAGGTTCCGAACCGACGAGCGTGACGGCTTCTAAGAAGCCTGCTTCGCGCAGCGCAAAGGCCGCTCGAGTACCGCATTCTCCGGCCCCGATAATGACGATACCGCCCATGCTCTATCTCCAGCTTGAAATGGCCTGGCGCAACGCAATTGCGATGCGCCAGTCGTGGGAGGATCAGTTCTGATGGGCGTATTCGGCCATGTTCTTGGGCGTGACGAGCTCGAAGGGAACCCAGACCGCCTTCTCGATACTCTTGCCCTGAGCCAATGCCGCCGCCGCATCGACGGCGCTCGCTGACTGGCCCTTGGCGTTCTGGAATACCGTGACGTCCAGGTCGCCTGCCGCCATGGCCGCCAGTGCGTCCTGCGTCGCGTCGATACCAACGATGATTACATCGTCCGTCGATACGCCCGCCGCTTTCAGCGCCTGAATGGCACCAATCGCCATCTCGTCATTGTTGGCAAACACCACGTCAATGGGTCGGCCGGCGGTGATCCAATTCGTGGTCAGATCCATCGCATTGGTGCGTGTCCAGGCAGCGGATTGCTCGTCAGCAATTGTCACGCCCTTGCAATCGCCCGCCGCCAGCGTTTCCTTCACCGAAGAGGTGCGATCCCGCGAAGCCTGATGCGCCAAATCTCCCATCAGGATGTAGACCTGGGCATCGCTTGCTTTTCCTTTTGCCTTCAAGAGCTCACAGGCAGCCTCGGCACCCAACTTCCCCGAGTCGGTCTCTTTCGAGCCAACATAGGCCTGCTTTTCGGGTAGCGTATCGACATTGTCGGGCTGAAGATTGAGGTAGACCAATGGAATGCCAGCCTTCTGCGCTGCTTCGCTGATGCCAGGGGCAGCCGACGTATCGGCAAGCGTCATGATGATCGCATCCACGCCCGAGGCGATGAAGTTGTCCAACTGACTGCGCTGTTTGGAAATGTCGGTTTGAGCATCTTCGATCTGAAGGTTGACGCCGCTTATCTGAGAAGCTCTCGCGTCGAGTCCCTGTCGTAGCAATGTCTGGAAATTGTTGTCGAAGCTCTGCATCGAGACGCCGATCGTCTCCGCGGACGCAGCCGTTCCCATTAAGGCGGCCAGAACGGCTGCCAGGTACATGGATTTCATATCATCCTCCCAGTAGGTGCCGGATCACCCGATCGCATTCCGGAGGCCCCACGGGCCTGTTCGGTAGCGGAGCCTTCAGCCGAGGGCCACGCGTACTTCTCCGTCGATCACCTCGGCCGGATAGGTTCTCAGATTCTCGCAGGCGGGAAGCCGAAGAGCCTCGCCAGTACGATAGTCGAAGACGCCGGAATGCTTGGGACATTCCACCTCGAAGTCCATGACCAACCCGTCTGCGAGATGGATCGCCTCGTGCGTGCAGAGCCCGGCCGTGCAGTAGACGTTGTCGTCCGGCCCGCGGTAGATCGCGTAAGTGCGGCCTGCGTGATCGAAGCGCAGCGCGCCTTCCTGCTCAATGTCGTCAAGTTTGCATGCTGAAACCCAGGTCATTCGGCGGCCTCCCCGATTGCGTTGCGTGCCTTGCGGGCTGCGAGTTTTTCCTTCCGCTTGCGATAGCGTTCCTGCATGCGGGCCTCGCCATCGGGAGAGCCGTCGTGCCAGGTGCCGAACCAGCGATCGAGCGGAATTAAGGCGTCCCCATAGTTCACCTCGAAATACTTGTGGTGGAGATAGTGAGCATAGGCGTGGCTATCGAGCAGCTTGTCTTCACCGACCTCAACCTTGTCGAAACCGACGTGACCAGGGATCGCACCAAAACCCGCATAGTGAAGTTGGTAGAGCATGATGATCGGGTTGGACGGCAAGATGAGGTGGTAGAACGCAGTTCCGAAATAGAGCAGATGCTCGATCGGATGCATCGACAACGACGACCAGGGCGATGGATTGACCGAGTTGTGATGGACAGAATGGACCCACTTGTAGAGGAACGGCGTGTGGATGAGCCTGTGGATACAGAAGAAGTGGAATTCGTGGATGATCGGGACCACGAGTGCGACGAGTGCCAGCGTCCAGGGATTTTCCGCAAACGTCAGCCAAGGCGCGTAACCATTGGCATAGGCCCACAGCATCAGGACTTCGATCGCGGTCCAGATTGTCACTCCAGACAGAAACGTTCGCAGGATGTTGTCAACGTTCTGGCTTTCGAACCAAAAGGCCTTGCTCTTCTGGTCGGCCGGAAACTTGCCGTTGTACTTGAAGCGGTTCTCCTGGCGCTTCAGGATGTAAAGATGAAGTTCGAAAGCGCCGTAGAAGAGAAAGACGCAGATTGCATTCACGGCATAAAGCGACGCGATCCAGCCCATGCCCAAGTCCTGCATCGTCTCCGTGGACGGTATCACCCAAGCCCAATAGGCCACGGCTGATACGGCGAAGATCGCATTCCACGGAAAGAAATAGTGTGGCAGCCACTTTGCAAGCGCCAGCAGCTTGAGCGGAAAGGCAAACAATGGCGCTAATTCAATCGGCTCGTTCGGAGCCCAATCACCGCGTTTGTTGCGCGTTCCAAACTTCAGATCATCCATTGCGCTCTCCTCCGCGGGATCGGATGTGCTCACAACCGCACAAATTGACGATGGAAGAAGGACGCATTTGGCGCCCCTATCCGGGTCCTCTTCCTCTGGGAGGCCGGCATCTTCCTTGACAAAAATCTAGCAGGAGGCGGGTTGGATTCCGAAAGTTCGTTTGATCTGATTAGATCAAAGCCCCTCAGGGGTGATGGTGATGAAGCGGATTGGAGCGAGATCCGGCTCGATCGACGTCAGGCCGATGCGTCGCAGAATGAGGTCGAGCGCCCGCTGGGCCTGTGCCTCCGGTGCCTGATCCAAAACCACGTCCATGATCCCATCACGCAGGGCCTTGCGCGTATAGTCTGTCAGCTCATGACCGACGAACAGCAGGTCCCGACCGCGGGGATCTCGGCGCAGCACGTCAATCAGTGCGGAATTTGCACCCCCGGCGTTATAGAGCCCGACGAGGTCGGGATAGATTTTGAGCGCGTTGACCAAAGTCTCCGCGCTATAAAGTTCGTCATCACGTGTGAACCCAAGCCATTCGAAGGCGATCGAACCAGGATGCTCGTGAAAGTAATCGGAGAACCCGCGGATGCGTTCGCGGTGCACCTGATAGATGGGATGGCACAAGGCAACGACCGAGCCCTTTGCCCGGGTCATTCGAGCAATGAGATGCGCCGCAGTCCGTCCGGCAGCGTAGTTGTCAATGCCGACGAACTCACCTTTCGTCTCAGAGGCACGCGTTACAACATGGACGACCGGGAGACCCCGCTCCACAACGGCTTCTACCGCCGCGCTGATCGTTGGATTGTTGGGAGCGGCCAAGATCAGACCTGCGCGCGTCATTTCGGTAGACATGATGCGCCTTGCGATTTCCGCAGACTTCATTTCTTCAGTGAAGGTGCGGTGCACGATTACGAGCGGATCGAGTGTCTCGGCAATCCTCTCGAAGGCATTAGCGAGCCGGCGGTAAAATGTCGTTTCAGGTCGAACCAACAAGACTTCAATGCGCAGCAGTCCGCGATGGGTGTCCGCAGGTAATCGGGGGTAATTGAGGGAGCGAGCGGCGATAACGACCTTCTCGACCAACTCAGCGCGTACGCCGCCTCGCCCGTTCACGACCCGCTCGACCGTTGCAGTTCCGACTCCGGCCAGGCGGGCGATATCCCGATAGTTCGGCTTGCTCACATTCCGGATCCCTAACAAAGGCCTGTACTACACGTAAGATGTCCCTCCATCATTACCTTGGCGTCAAGCGTCACAGATAGAATTCAGGAAATCGGATTGCTTCAGCTGCATTGTGAACGTCTTGCATTAGAGGGACCTTGCGAACAGCAAACGCCGCCCTAACATCTTCTGCAGGAGGAAACGCCATGCCGAAAATCGCCGGGCCTAGACATCCGAAATCTCACCCCGATCGTGACCTGCAATGCCAGGAGGCGATCACTGATGAATTCCAGTTTTTGATCGAAAGGATGGTCGCCCGAAGAGGCCTCATCAGCGTTGATCGAGCTGGCCGAAAACCACTATCTCTCGATCAATGCTGAGGCAGAAATGTTTGAGCTTGGCGCTGGCGTCGTGCTGATAGCCCCAAAGCCGCATTGATTGGGTGGAGGCTATCAAAATGCCCGGCACCACATGGCGAAAAGGCGACATGCCGGAGGATGGATCCGTAATCTTTGTCCGCGTCGTGCGCCCCTATCGATTCAAAATCTACAAATCGAATAGCGAGGAATTTCGACACGGCAAGAAGGGTCGATGGCAGCAAATGAATGAGTTTGGTGGTTGGGATAATTGCCAGCCACCTACCGGCTTCGAATGGTCGATTGAGCTCCGCGATTCGGCGCTCCCCTTTTTGAGTTATGCGGAGAGCCTCCCCAAATCTGGTCGTTGACTCTCTGCTTAATGAGAACATTTGTAGAACAGATTTACTCAGAAGGCATTGAGCATGAGCGACGAGGTTGGCGCTACCAAGAGAGGGGAAAGCGACCTGGCCAAGCACCTGGGCGAACACCACGGCTGGAAGACGTGGGGCGGCTTCGACTTCGCTATCGGAAGGGCCACCCCGAAGTGGCTCGGTTACGAACATCGGCCGGAGTGGAAGAAGGGCAATGCCTAAGAACGGTGCCTGGTGGCTATCGGAGCTTGTCGCCAAGGTTCGAGTCGAATGTTCATGCGGCATGAAGAAGCAATATGACGCCAAGGCGCTGCTGGAGCGCGTCGGCGACATGCCTATGCCCTCCCTTTTGGACCAACTGGCACAAGCAAACGGCTGCTCTAAAACCAAGAACAACTTCAATAATCGCTGCCAGCTGAAATACAGCGACCCAATGCCTTCGGAGGCCCCGCCCTCCCGATCGTACCGGCTGGCAATGCGGAACCAGCCGGACGACCGGAAGAAATCACCTTCGCCAATCTACCGGAATGGTGTGAGCTTTTCTGCCAATGCAAACGCTGCGGCCGAGAACATCACCTGGATCGGAACGACCTGGCGCGTCGGTTTGGCACGACGCAGTCGATCCTGGCACTTGGACGACGCATGCGTTGCAAGAAGTGCAGCAACAGCAACGGTAACGTGCTCCGGGTGCGAAAACAGAGACGGTGATTTGTCGACCGCCGCGATGGAACATTGTTGCTGCAAGGGTGTTATATGTACTCATGTCGAAGGTTGCACCTCTGCAAGGCCCCTCTCCTGGGGCCTATTTTTTGAGCTCAAACCAATCGACATTATCGGCCAGTTCCCGGCGCCTCTGTCCCGGATGGCAGCACCATATGATACGGTCCTCAAAACGACAGTCGGAAATTGGTACACGTTATCTTTGCTAAAGCCCTGAGGAGCCTACCATGTCCGATTCAGCAGACTTCCCACCTCTTCCAGATGAAATCGAAGCCGGACTGGCGGCCTACATGACCGACCCGGACCTTTCACCGCCACCTGCCGGCCGGGTCGACGCGGTCGAAACCATCTTGCGCGACTGGCTTATAGCACATCGGTACATGACGGACGTGCCGGAGCCCTCTCCGGTTAGGTTGGATACGAAAGGCGTGAATCGCGAGGAAGTGCAGTATCCAGGCTTTATCAAGTAAAATTGCGAGTTGAGGAGTGGCGCAGAAAGTCCGCCATGTCCGCGAAAATACCGGTCAGTATCGAATACGCGAGGAACGGCAGCTCCATCGATTCGCTATTCGCCTGAAGCTGCTTGCCGCGACGCTTTCAGCAAAAGAGGTATCCAGCGCTCAAGCAGCGTCCGGATGCCTGCTTTGACGGCGCGCCATTGGGATAGTCCGCTTTTCTTGGGATCCATCCCTCGACAGTCAGCGATAAATCGCGAAAGACCACGGTGTATTTGCCGAGGACCGTGAACAGGTGCTGGCCCGGGTGAAGGAGGGTGCGCTACATGGAAACCGCAGCACCCTCAACCGTGCCGCCAAGTGCGCACACGGAAGTTCTTCAACGGACTCACAGCCAGTGGAGGCGACCGAACACCGTATGCGGCAGATCATGCTCACCGCTGAGGCGGCAACCCTGGCGTTGATCCCGAAATCGCACGAGATCTTCTGGGGACCCATGGCCTACGCAATGATGGGTGGCATCGTCCTGGGAACGGCGCTGACGCTTCTCTGTGACCTATGTGGTGGCGATCGTCCAGCAGATCAGTGGGCCATCTTCTGGATCGACGCGTTCTCCTGATTGAACGAACCCGTTTCGTTCGAGCACGCGATGCGAGCCGATGTTATCCCCAGCCGTTTCCGCCGAAATGTTTCTGACCCGCGCATCGCCGCGTGCCCACCTCAGCAGTTCTGAAATAGCTGCCGTCGTATAGCCGCGGCCCTCGCGCGAGGGCGCAACGCCGTACCCGATATGCACGTCGCCGTTCTCAGGCGGCCTAGTGATCGAGCACAGACCCACCACCTCGCCATCCTCAACGATCAGCCAGGCCGATGGACTGAATTCCTCGTCGACGCCGCGATTGAGATCGGACAGCATCCGCAATACCTCCTGAGAGGCGATGGAGCTGTCCTGCACGAGGCGGAGACCTATAGGAGCAACGCCGTTCGCCAGCGCGTCGAAGGCGCCGGGGGTAAGGATTGTAAGCATGGTTTTTCTCACCTTTTGAAAGTACACCATTGTTGGCGATCAGGCCGAAACGCAGGGTAAAGGTCAGCCGCTCACAAACTTGCGACGGCTCATCTCCGCCGGCACGGCCGGTAGGTTGGAAGATTCGCGATGGCAATCAAAGGCATTCTCCCCAGGTGGGGCGTCGTTGGTACCAGCGAGTTGCTTCCCGTGCAATCCGCCTCTCTCGCCAAGTACATATTTCGATGAAACACCTGTATTTGCTCGTCCGAGCGCGAGCCGTGTCAGCCGGGTGCGTTCGTTCTGCTCGTGCTGCGGGGCATCGCGTCTGCCTCGGTAAGAGCGTAGTGGGATTAAGCGGCCGTGTTGGGAGGCACAAAGCTTTCGCACCTAACTGCGCCCCAAGCGGGATTTTTGCCGTTCTCGAAGGAGTTTTCTCGATCCGATGATCATCCGCACGCCTGAGCCAGAATTCGCCTGCATCTCTCCTGAACGCGATGAACGATGCGAACAAGGACTGCCGTCGGATCGCCAGCCATGGCCGCGATTTGCGGCGCGACGTCCTCACAAGCGCTACTGATGAGTCCAGCAAGTTCCTCCACCCGTCTGATGGTCGATGCGCCGCTCATTCCGAGCTCCTTGGCCAGTTCCTGCCAATCGGAACGCCTCAAGTCAGTTGCGTGGAAACGTCCAGCAATAGCCTGCGGTAAACTCTGATCCACCTGGCGGTAAACCGCCGCACACATCAGGTCGTAGAGCGGCGCCATCTTTGCGGATCCTGCAGCACCGATCAGGATCGAATAGTTTTTGGCGTGTGAATCCGAGTTGCAGATCAGCACGTTGAAGATTACCGCATCGAGAAGCTTCAGGCGTTCAGCAGGCGAAACGAGATCGCTGACGGCGCCGAACATCATCTTCAGAGTCACGCCACGACCTGTCGAGGATCGCTCATATTTCTGTGACGGAAAATGACCCGTCAACTGGCAGAGGTCCTCCTGATGCAGCCTGCGGATCTCGCCTCGCGGATCCGTGAAGCGGTCATAGCGCTTCACCAGCAGATAGCGTCGTTTCCCGGCTGCGCCTATGGTTGTTTCTGCGGCGTCCAAGCCGCAGGCCCGTGCTAGGGTGAGACAGAAGGCTTCGTTCTCGACGCTTCCGGCAAGCCGTCTGGTGTCCGGCTTGATGATGTGGGTCGACGGCGTTCCGTCGACTGGTATGGAGATCTTGCCTTCTTCATCGACGAAGACCGGCAATTTTTCCTGCACGCCCGCAAGGGACATGGAGACGCCGCGCTCTCCAACCAGAAAGGGTTTGGCCGGAAGTTCGTTGAGTACCCGTTCCAGTGCCTGTTCATCCGGAATTGGCTCATGGTTGACGCCCGCCTTTCGCGCCTCCCCGATGGAGAGCGCGCCTGCCGTGTCCCGCCCGATGTGACCAAGCAGGCCCACAATGTCCTGCGGAGATACTTTCAGACGCTGGCCGATCTCGGCGAGATGTGCTTCCGGAAGAAGGTTGGCAAGCCATGGCAGCAGCCTGTCGGCGCCGACGGAGCCTGAACGCAGCGGCATGGTCAGCGAGACGGGGAAGGCCGAGCGGCGTGCTTTCCAAGAAAGATCGTAGTCGAGCCGCCATTCCCCTTCGAAGGTCATGCGCGCGACGGGAAGGGTTTCATAGAAGATGGTTGTCATCCACCCTCACCAAAGGTCGGCAGGAAGCCGAGGTCATCGTCCGGTGCGGTTGGGGTCATCAGGGCTGCCCTGAGATCGCCGATCTCGATGCCGACGGTACGCGCCACGATCAACGCCTTCTCGAGCTGGCAGCTCGGCTTGCCGGATTCGAGTTCGACGATGAAGCGCTCGCCCGTGCCTGAGCGAGCGGCAAGCTCGGTCTGGGTCCAGCCGAGGCCTTTGCGTTTTTCCCGAACGGCGGCGCCGAACTCGCGTGCGGACCTGAACATTGAAATCTCCAGTGGTGACTTACCGTACAGGAAGATTCCCAAAAGTCCAATGCGATCCGTACCGATCGGGAAGCAGCAGCACCAGCTACACAGAATCATCCTGCTCGGGAAGTTTGTGTTCCTCGTCCCTTGGTGAGCCGGAAGACCTTCGCGTGCACCGTCGTCGGCCCGCCCTGGATCCGGTTTGTGCCAGATGATTTCTGAGCGAACCCACCAACCGGCCTCCTGCAAGGCGATCGCCGAGCGGTTCGGGATCATGCAAAGGTCTATCAGAGGTCTATGGGTTTCAGATACCCGCTCTGCGATCGTGGTGGTGGCCCTCGCCGCCATTATCCCGGCGCTGAATCGGTCCGACCGTCGCGAACGGCTTGTCGCGAAAAGTGCGATCGTCGCCCATGACATCCGCGGCCGACCGCCCGTTCGGAGTCGTGGCGTAGCAGTTACCATAGTTGAGCCAGAGCGAGCCCTGCGGCTTCAACCATGACAGCGACATAATCGCCGAGCGTCGGCTCCAGGCCGATCTTGCCTTCAACACCATAGTCGCGAAGACGCAATCGAGCGCGTTTCGATGCTCATGCCTCGCCTCCCTGTTCGCGGTAACGGTTGCCCTCCTGAAAAGGAGTCCATCATGAGCACAAAACCTACTGAACCTATTCCCGAAAAGGCCCGAGGAGGTTCCACCAGATGTCCCCCGATACCCTGCCCAACCCAGAGCGACCCATCGAGGAGCCGGGACCTGATGATCCGGAAGAGGCCCCGACATTTCGCCATGCAGGGCCGCCTCCTGTTCGCCGCCGGCAGGCATTCGGAGGCCATTGCGGCGCTCCACAGAAGCGTCCCGGAGTCACCAGACGTGCTGATGTTCCTGGCGCGTGCGCATGCGGCCCTGGGCGAAATCGGCGAGGCGGCCAGGACCGCAGTCCGCTTAAAAGCTGAGTTTCCGGAGTATTCGGTCGAACGCTTCGTCTCGGCCTATCCCGTGACGAACCTCGATGCGCTATCTGCCATCCGCGATGCAGCCGAAGTGGCGAAGCTCGGCTGGGGTTTGCCCGATTCGCAAAACTCGAGGTGGCCTTTCCAAGCGGCCATGGAGCGTTACATATGTGAAATTGTCCTGATCTTGGCCACCATGGTGATCGCTCTTAGCAATCTTAGGAAATCCTATGAGACTGCCGAAGGGCGCCTTGAAGTGTTGAGAGGGGTCAATCTCGATCTCGGCCAGGGAGACAGCGTTGCCCTGACAGGGGAGTCTGGTAGCGGAAAGAGCACGCTCCTGCATCTCGTAGCCGGCCTCGACCGTCCAGACTCAGGCGAGATCGTGATCGGGGACCGAGACATCTCCAAGCTGAACGATCGGGAACGCGCCGCCTACAGGCGGACAGAAGTCGGCCTTGTATTTCAGCAGTTCAACCTTGTCCCGTCACTGGATGTGGCAGCGAACATCGCTTTCCACGCCAAGCTCGCGGGACGCCACGATCCCCTGTGGGAAAATGAACTCGTGGCCCGCCTAGGAATCGGGACATTGCTCACCAGATATCCCGAGCAGCTTTCCATCGGACAGCAGCAGCGGGTAGCGATCGGACGGACCCTTGCCGCGCGTCCCGGCTTACTCCTGGCGGATGAACCCACAGGAAACCTGGACGAGGCCAACGGAGACGCTGTTCTGGAACTGATGCTCTCGCTGTCGAAGGCAACCGGATCGACACTGCTTCTGGTGACACACTCGCAAAGGCTGGCGGATAGGCTCGACCGGCAGGTGCATTTGCGGTCCGGGAAGATGGAATGAAGATGTGGACCGCAGCCACGGCACTTCTGTCCCACTGGCGACGACGACCGCTGCAGCTCGTCGCTCTCTTGTCCGGCCTGGCGCTGGCGACGGCCTTGTGGTCCGGAGTGCAGGCGATCAACGCAGAGGCCCGCGCAAGCTACACCCGCGCCGCGGTTGTGCTCGACCAGAACGGGTTGGCCAGCCTGGTTTCTCCAAACGGCCGCCCGATTCCTCAGTCCGCCTTCGTGCGGCTCAGACGGGCGGGCTGGATCGTGTCACCAGTTTTAGAGGGAGACTTTCGGTTCGGAACCACCCGGTTAAGGGTGATCGGCATCGAGCCACTGACGATGCCCGCGGAAACCAACACCGTCGATCTTGGAAATGCCGGGGACTTGCTTTCCTTCATCACGCCTCCGGGCATGCTGGTTGTCTCTCCCGAAACAGCGGAAAAAATGCGAGGACAGACGGACCTCGCACTGCGTGTTTCGGATCGGATGCTGAACGGCACCGCCTTCACCGATATCGGCTTGGCCCAGAAGTTATTAAGAAGAGAGGGCGTACTCAGTCGGATTGTGATCGCCAAAAGCCAACGTTCCGGTCTGGATCCGCTTGAAAAGCTTGTTCCAACGCTCTCAGTTCGTCAGCCGAATGCAGAAACCGATGTCGAGCATCTTACCGAGAGCTTCCATCTCAATCTGACGGCCTTCGGTTTTCTCGCCTTCGCGGTGGGGCTGTTCATCGTGTACTCGACGATCGGTCTCGCTTTCGAGCAACGGCGGCCGACCTTCAGAACGCTTCGCTGCCTTGGAGTTTCGTTGAGTGCGCTTGCGGTTCTGCTGCTCGCCGAACTTGCCCTTTTCGCCCTCGCCGCCGGGGCAGTCGGCGTCGCGATCGGCTATCTGATCGCGTCACTGCTGCTGCCCGGAGTGGCCGCGACCCTTGAAGGACTTTACGGAGCCAGCGTGCCCGGCACGCTTTCCCTGCGTCCGGAGTGGTGGCTTTCGGGCTTTGCCATCGCAGTGGCCGGAACAATGGTTTCGTCGGCACAGAGCCTGTTGCGCTTGATGCGGGTGCCTTTGCTCGCGGCGGCCCAACCCCAGGTGTGGGGGCGGTCGTGGCAAGCGGGGCGGCGGATTCAAGTGCTGGCCGCGGCGGCTTTGCTAGCCCTCTCGGGAGCTCTTCTTCTATGGGCTGATGGACTTGAGGCGGGCTTTGGCATCCTTGGCTGTCTTCTGCTCGGGGCGTCGCTACTTCTCCCCACCGTGCTCTCCGGATTCCTCACCGTAATGCAGCGGACGTCTTCACGTGCGCTCGTCACGTGGTTCTGGGCCGACGCTCGGCAGCAGCTCCCCGGACTTTCCCTTGCGCTCATGGCATTGCTTCTTGCGCTGGCGGCAAACGTCGGCGTTGGAACCATGGTGTCGAGCTTCCGTCTCACGTTCGTCGGCTGGCTCGACCAACGTCTCGCCGCCGAACTTTACGTCGCTGCCCGGAACGAGGGCGAGGCAGACAGGCTCAGGACATGGCTCGCAACGAAGGTGGAATCGGTGTTGCCGATCTCCAGCGTAGATGCCGAGATCCGGGGGCAGCCGATGCAGATTTTCGGTGTCGTTGACGATCCGACCTACAGGAAGCACTGGCCCCTGATCGTTGGCATGCCGGACGTCTGGGATCGGGTGGCGTCCGGTCAAGGGGTGCTGGTCAACGAACAGTTCTGGAGGCGGGACCGGCTCCGTATCGGCGATGAGCTGGATCTGGCGGGGGACTGGAAGGCGGCGGTTGTCGGGGTCTATTCGGATTACGGAAACCCAAAGGGCGAGGTCATCGTCGGAATAAATGCGCTGACCTCTCGCTACCCGCAGGTCTCGCGTCTGCGCTACGGTCTGCGGATCCAGCCTGATCAGATTGCGGACCTACGATCGAGGCTCTCGGACGAATTCGGACTACCATCCGATAACGTCGTCGATCAAGCGGCACTGAAGGAACGGTCACGGCGGATCTTCGATCGCACTTTTTTGGTCACTGGCGCGTTGAACATGTTCACACTGGGGGTTGCAGCATTCGCTATGTTCTCGAGCCTCCTCACGCTTTCGGAAATGCGCCTCCCGCAGCTTGCGCCTGTGTGGGCCATGGGGGTCACAAGACGCGATCTCGCTCTTCTTGAGCTTCTGAGAACGCTGGTGCTCTGGCTGGCGACATTTATTGCCGCCTTGCCCCTCGGCCTAGCGCTGGCGTGGGTGCTTCTCGCGGTGGTAAACGTCGAAGCCTTCGGTTGGCGTCTGCCTATGTATATCTTTCCTTACGAGTGGGTTCGCCTCGGTCTCGTCGTGCTCGCCGCTGCTGTCGTTTCCGTATTTATCCCGCTTCGCCGGCTGGCCGGAGTCACGCCATCGGAACTTCTGAAGGTATTCGCCAATGAGCGTTAGATCGATTGCGATCGCTTTTGCGGCGACGACCATGGCCAGCATATCCGGGAGCCAAGCGGTCTCCGAGGGTTTTGGTGGCCTTGGCTCAGCGGCCGAAGGGTTTTCGGTGCCGCAACCCGGCCAGCTGTTGCGTTTTTCCGCCGACCACGGCCCACATCCGGACTTTCGGATAGAGTGGTGGTATCTAACGGCCAATCTTGAAGCACCCGACGGAACTCAATACGGAGCGCAGTGGACCCTTTTCCGGTCAGCGCTTGCTCCGGGTGAGGCCGGCGAGTGGTCGAGCCCACAGATCTGGATGGGTCACGCAGCCGTCACCACTTCAGAGGACCACTTCGTGGCAGAACGTATTTCACGCGGGGGAGTGGGGCAGGCTGGTGTTGTCGCGGAGCCGTTCGCGGCCTGGATCGATGACTGGCAGATGACGGGACTTGCAACCCCGGGATCGGATCAGCTGGCCGATCTCAACGTGACTGCAGCCGCAAAGGACTTCGGCTACGAACTCCGCCTGTCGGCCACCGGCCCGCTCGTGCCGCATGGCGATAACGGCTATTCGGTGAAATCAGCGAAGGGACAGGCCAGCTACTACTATTCGCAACCGTTCTACGCGGTGACCGGCTCGCTTTCGCTACCCACCGGGAGTGTAGAGGTCGCGGGGAAGGCTTGGCTTGACCGCGAGTGGTCGTCACAGCCGCTCGCGGAAGACCAGACCGGTTGGGACTGGTTCTCGCTGCATCTCGATACGGGAGAGAAGCTCATGGGCTTCCGTCTCAGAGATGAAGGAGAGGGATATACCTCCGCCACCTGGATCACCGCCGACGGGCGACCGGACCCCTTACCCGCGGGGGCTCTCCAGATCGCTCCCGTCCGGACTGCCAAGGTCGCGGGGCGTCAGATTCCAGTGGCCTGGAACATACGAATTCCCAGTCGCGGCTTTGACGTCACGACCAGGCCGTTGAACGACCAAGCATGGATGTCTACTTCCACACCGTATTGGGAAGGCCCGATTAGCTTCGGCGGCAACGTCGGTGGGAGGGGGTATCTGGAGATGACTGGGTACTAAACGCCTAGATAACCCTTCCCAAAATCCTGGGGTGAACGGAATCGAACCAAGGGCCCGGCGATCTCCTTCGTGCGACGCGCAGCCGCGCCAGCCATCCGCCCGCTTGTGCCTCGCGCTCTGCACAAGGCGGTGATTTTACCGAGGGCACTATTTGATGACGGGGAATGATTTCCGGACACAGAGGAGTTCTGCCATGAGCGAAGACGCCTTCAACAGGCGATCCGCACCTTCCTGAAGGAAGTCGGCATGACCTCGCAGAGCAAGATCGAGGAGACAGTGTGCGAAGGGCAGATCGGCGGCAAGAAACTGAAAGTCCGCATGACGCTGACGGCGGAAACTTGCCGAGATCTCGGTCAACCGGGGACGCGCGGATCGCGAGCTTGACCTCGCGGTCGGCAGCCCGGTCGAGGTCGCCCTTAAGGAAGCGGCCTGGAGCGTTGTTGGGGCTATCGCCAGAAACGTTTCGCATCCACAAGATCGACGTACGCATCTTCGGCCGCCTCAAGCAGGCCCCTCTTGTTGCCTTTCGCGATTAGGGATGCCGTTGCCGGTTCGCCGGCCAGCCCGATCCTTTCAAGAAGTTGTGAACCAGCCGCCATGTCGTTCAACGCGCCGAGTTGGTCCTGCAGCTCTCCGAGGATGGTTATGAACCGCTTATGACGTCGTCGCCCCCGTTTGCCTGGGAAAAGAAGCATGAAAAACTCGGACGCGTAGCGCAACTTCTTTGCATCCTTTCGCACCTTGTGGCGCTCTTCGTCGTCGATGACGACTATTGCCCGTCCGTCTCGCTTTATCTTCTTTCGCAGGCGCTCGAGCGCGGAGGAAGCAAAATCCACGGCCGGCACCTGCCTGAGATCCGTCGTTTCCGCGGCATCCAGCCAGGGACCGTTGGAAATCCATTCGGCAAGACCCAGCATAAATGCCCTAACCCTTTGTGAGCCCAGCGTTGCTTCCACCTCGTCATATGCGGAATCTCGCGCCTCGGTCAGGCGAATGCGCAATACCGCTAACTCCGTCTTGCCCAAGAGGACATCGATGTCTCGCGCCTGTCCGAGAACCCCGGCAAGCCAGCGCGCTTCACTCCCAAGGTGCTCGGATCGATCATCGGCGATGACGTCCTTGAATATGGAGAACGCCGATCGCAGTCTTCTCAGCGACACGCGAGCCTGGTGCAGTGCCTCGGCATCCCTGGCGGCAAGAAGGACCGCTTCGTTCAACCTGTATTGCTTGATGCAGGCCTGAGCGATCTGCTGAAAAGCGGCGGCCGTTGTGATCTGCTTATCCAGTTGGACGAGCTCCGCCTTGAACACACTGACGGCAGGTCCAAGGAGTTTGTAGCCACGCGCTGCCTTGCTCAGCACGCCGATCCGAACCGGTGCGAAGCCGTCCAGCTCCTGGGCAAGATCAAACAGAGCGGAACTGGAACCGTTCTTCAGCTCGAGTTCCAGCTCGCAGAATCGGGTTTCCCGATCGCCCACAGTAACACGCCCGATGTCCAACGCTGCTTCAATCTTGGCGTCGTCGCGCGAGAGCAACCACATTCGACGTTCGACGTGAACATCGAACCGGGCTTGCAGAGCGTCGACATCGTCTTCCAGAAGCGATCTGATTGGCGTCGAGTGATCGATAACAGGCAGGTCACTGGAGATTGTGAACTCCCATTCAGGGCGCACGAAAAGCCCGGCTAACTTGGCGTTGTCTGCCTTGACGGTCTGCGTCCGCACTCCGTCTACCGTGCGGATCCGCAAGGAAAATCCCGCCGCGCGCAATTTGTGGTCCGGGGTGTCGAAGTAGACCGAGCGCTGGGACATGGTTTTAGGCTTGCCTGTCAAAAGTGGCGACGCCTTAATCCGCCCGAGCGCGTCGGGCGACAGCTCAAGCTTGAGTTCCGTTTCGTTCACCTTAGTCGTCCCCATGGCCGTGATGGGTCAGAACCTATGCTTCAACCATAACAAACTTATGGTCACCCGTCTGGGCCGGGCACCTGGGATACGCGGCCCCGCTCGCGTCGCAATCACAGTCCGCGAGCTGCAGCTTGGAATGTCCGACCTTTGGCGGACACACGCGGCCCTATGCATGGCCATCGCGCTGGGAAGAGAATTGCAGTGGACTGTTCTGAACCAGCCAAGCCGCATCACCTGCGCGATGCCCCGCGCGTCCTTCTTGTCGATCTTCACCGGCATCGTGGTTCGTTTGAGAGATCCTGATGCTCAGGTTTCTAAGCCAGGCATGAATTCAAACCAATAGGGCCTGGTCATTTCAGTGCGCGCGGCCGGGCGCAGATTTTTTCATCGGCCACAGGAATCCCAAGTTGACAGATATCAATCTATCGTCCAACATAAACATACACCGTCTTCTATTGTTGGACAATAGGAAAAAGAAAGAAATTTCGAATGGCAGTTCGCCCCCTTTCATCCGTGCTGAAGACACTTACTGCATTCGACTGTGTCGCGGCCGCCGCAGAGCCGATGCGCCTGGTCGACATCGCCAAGCAGCTCGGAGAAGCCCGAGGCGCTGCCCATCAGCGCCTCGTCACGCTGGTCGAGGCCGGCTGGATCGAACAGACACAGGATGGCCGCTACCGGCTGACACTGCGGGTCGTCAGCCACGCGGCCATGGCGTTGGAGCAGTCCAATCTCGGCGCACGTTTTGCGGGCGTTCTCGAGGAAATGGTGACGCAAAGCGGTGAAACGGCCTCGCTCGCAGTCCTCGATGGCAGGGATGCCGTTATCGTTCGGCGGGTGGAATCTCGTGGCGTTCTTCGCGCCGACCTCAAGGTTGGTGCGCATCTCAGGCTCGATAGGACAGCCTTCGGCCGCGTGCTCGCCTCGCACGCGCGCCCAGAAATCATTGAGCGACTGCGTGCGCAAGGCGTCAGCCTCCCGGACGATGACATGATGACGCTGGTTCGCCAGCAGGGATACGCCATTTCGGAAGTCGAAGGCCCGCGCACTGTCTCGGCGGTCGCCGCACCCATCCTAGACGCGCAGGGCGAGTGCATCGGCGCACTGGCCCTTTCGGGCCCGTTCCAAGGTTTTGATACTGAAAAATGCGCTGGGATCGTCGTTGCGGCAGCGGCGGCGAGCTCGGGGCGCATGCGAGGAGACCAATAAATGACTGCCCTTAGAAGACCTGCTCCGGCGCAGGACGCGTGCCGCATTGCGCGGCTTATGCGTTCAGCCGGCGAAATGATGGCGCCTGAGCGCTTGGCCGCCATCCAGCCGTCGCGCGTCAGCGCATCGCGCGCGCTGCTCAGCCACGCAATCCGCGGTCGCTGGCAGATCCTTTGCAAGCGCTTCGAGATCGATGAGAAGGGTAACGGGGTTGCCGAATACCGCATCGATATTGGCAGCTGGCGCTTCAGCTTCCCCGTCTTTTCTTTTGAGCCCTCGCCCCATGGTCGCACCGGTCGGATCATCGGCCGGGCCTGGGACATGATGGGCGCATTGATCGAGGGCGATCTGAGCCAGGTCGATTTCGAGACCACGCGCAATGAGCTTCCCAAACTTTACGAGGGGCGCGCCACACCCGGCACGCTCATATGGTGCCGCTCCAATCGCAGCGGTCGCTTCTTCGAGAGTGCCCGCCAGGCGTTGACAGCGGGACGGCAGCCAGACGTCGCTGAACTTGCACAGACCTGCTATCTCATGCGCAACACCGGTCTCGACGGCAACGGCACGTTTGGAACGAAGAGTTTCCTTGCCTATGAAGCGGACCACCCACTGCGCTGGTCGCTCGCTGCGCAGATGCTGTGCGCCTACATGATGCGTGTCTTCGCTCAGGACCTGTTGCAGCATCTTGTCCGCCTCGGTTCGCCGCAGGCGCCGGACATGGCCAAGGACCTTCGCCGCTTCCTCGGCGTCGGCAACGGCTCGGCACTCGGCCTGATGCTATTCGTCAACAACCACCCGCGGCTGATCGAACGCTGGCTTTTCATTCGCGAAGAGGCCATTGCGCGCGCTAAGGCTGTACTCCCCGACGACGCGGGCTCACAGATCACCAAGCTGCTGACCCTCGTCGACAAGGCAATCACCTTCCGCACGCAGGATCGTGCTGCCTACGAAAACTTCACGCGTTCCGACGTGCTTGCGGAAGAATTGCAGATCATCCGGCGCGCTGTCGCCGACCTTCTGCAACGCTGGCAGGCGGGCAACCGCTTTGAGGCCGAGCCCTTCGCAGAACTTGCGGCCTCGCTTGAGGGGCGCGTCCATGCGGAAGCCATGGAAACTCTTCATTCGCTCCTGATCGAATTGGTGCCCGACGAGGCCGATGCCCTGGTCGACGGCCTGGTCATCGACGAGGAGTTGACGGGGCGACCGGAAATGCCGGTTCACCGACTGCGCGACCTGATACGCAACGATTACGCCTGGGCCTTCAAGCTTAATCTGGAGGTTCCGGCCTCCGAGCGCTACGTCTGGTACAAGTCCGTGACCGCCGAAGAACCGCGCCGCGGCCTTGCAACGGAGGTCGGTCAGAATGTCGTCAATCTCGGCCTCGACCTGCCACGTCTCGTCGTAGCCCTTGACCGCGACCTCTCGGCGGCCGACCCGAACCTCAGCACAGCCCGCTTCCTGTTCGCCCATCCACAGCACAGGGCCATCGTCACCCGTGTCCAGGCCCTTGCCGGCACCAGCCTGCATTCGCCCCATGCAGACATCATGAGCGGCTCCTTCACGCCAGCTCATATCACCCGCCTTCTCAATGTCGGTATCCACGGCATCGACAAGACACGCGACTTCCTCGATCGCAACTTGCGTGGCGTTCTGTTCCATGGCGCGCCCATTCCCGAAGACATTGCTTCTGGGAGCGCCGACGAGTTGTGGTTTTATCCTGCGGAGCCAAACCTGTGAGCACGTGCCAGTCTAATCTTGCGACCTCCATGACTGTCAGCCTGCGCGAGATGCGCATGGTGTTTGAGCGCCTGCTCCAGGTCACGCGCATCGAAAGCGGGCTCGTTCCGGCCCTTCGCGATTGCGCAGTCTACTCGGCCGCCCTCGGCGGCTTTGCCCGCTTGCCCGCAACGCTTGAGACGATCAGCAAGGCCACCCCCAGCGCACTTTCACTCGAGGGATCGGATGACCCTGTCATTCACTGCGGCGGCCAACATGCCTGGCTTGCCGCCGATGCCGCCCTTGAGCTGGCGGTCGAGATCCTGAAGACCGGCGGCCGTGGCATCGTCACCGTGCGCAACGCTGCGGACATCGGCGAATTGCGGGTCATCGAGGCGCTGGCGCAGCGCTTCGGCTTGAAGGCAATAGTCGCTGTTGGCGCCGATCGCGCGACGATCGCCGTCACGCCCGCAACTGATGCCGATGAAATCGCCCTGCTCGACAAGATCCGCCGCGACGGGGTCGATGTCGACGCCGCGCTCTGGTGGGAACTCTACCATCGCTCCGCAGAGGCGCTCGCACCCGACTCCTATCTTTCACGCCGCCATGCCGGACCGATCATCGTTGAGGCCGACGGCAAGGTCATCGGCCGCCAGGACGAGGACGAGACGGACTTTTCGTTGCTTCTCGCTGACGCGCCCAATAGCGCCGTTTCCGCCAACCATTGAACGGAATGACCATGATTATCGATGCTCTGCAATGCGGCCATTTCAACCGCGAATCCTTCGAAGCCCTGAAACGTGGCGGCTACAGCGCCGTCACGCCGACACTTGGCTTTTGGGAGGGGACGATGGAGTCGCTCGATTCCCTTGCTCGCTGGCGCGACATGGAACGTGAAAACGCCGACATCATCCTGATTGCCCGCACAGCCGCCGATATCGAGCGCGCCGGGCGCGAGAACAAGGTTGCGATCGTGCTCGGTTATCAGAACTCCAACCTCTTCGAAGACCGCATCGCCTATGTGGAATTCTTCGCCGAGCTCGGCGTGCGTGTCGTACAGCTCACCTATAACAACCAGAACGAACTTGGCGGCTCCTGCTACGAGGAGAATGACAGCGGTCTCGCCCGATTTGGCAGGGACGTTGTACGCGAGATGAACCGCGTCGGCATGCTCGTCGATCTTTCTCATGTCGGCGACCGCACGACGCTTGACGCCATCGAATGGTCCGAAAAACCGGTCGCCATCACCCATGCCAACGCGGACTCGCTCTTTGCGCACAAGCGCAACAAGTCCGACAAGGTGATCAAGGCACTCGCGGAACGCAGAGGCGTCATCGGCTGCGTCGCCTACCGCAACATTACGCCCGAAAGTGCCTGCGCGAGCGTTGATGGTTGGTGCGAGATGGTGGCGCGAACGGTCGACATTGCCGGCATCGATCATGTCGGCATCGGTACCGACATTTCCCACAACCACAGCCAGCGCGACTACGACTGGATGCGCAAGGGCCGCTGGACACGCTCCGTCCAGTACGGCGCGGGTTCGGCTTCAACTCCCGGCGCCGTGCCGAAGCCGGAATGGCTCTTGAAGCCGGAAAACCTTCAGGACGTGGCGCCCGCACTCAAGCGCGTCGGGTTCAACCAGCAAGAGGCAAACAAGATCCTCAGAGACAACTGGCTGCGCCTCTATGGCGAGGTCTTCCGCGCCGACTGATCGATCCGGAAACGGACTCCAACAAAAGAAGGGCCGCCGCCGGCAGGCGAGCGGCCACGAGGAACAGCAATCAACGACCGTTCGACTAAGGAGAACAACGAATGGACACGTTCAAGAAAGCATCGGCAATGCCGGTCTCGCGACGCGCAGTACTCGGTGCAGGCCTATTAGGGGCCGCAATGCTCGCATTACCTTTCGTGCGCCGTGCAAGCGCTGAAGAAAATGTACTCTATGTCAACACCTGGGGCGGCGACTGGGAAGCCTCCGTCAAGAAGTTCCTCTTCGATCCCTTTACAGCCGATACCGGTATCGAGATCCGCACGGTCTCGCCGATCTCGTTTGCCAAGCTCGCAGCACAGAAGACGACTGGCGTCTTTGAGTTCGACGTCACCACGCTCGGCGTTGCAGACGTCGCTCGTGCAAATGCCGCCGGCCTCTTGGAAACGCTCGGTGACCACGTCGACACCTCGAAACTGTGGCAGGGCGCGATCTATGAAAACGGCCTGTCGACCCACGGCTTCGCCACGCAGCTGGCTTACAACAAGGCGAAGTACCCGGACGGCCTGAGGAGTTGGACCGATTTCTTCAATGTCGAAAAGTTCCCGGGAAACCGCAGTTTGCAGCGCCATGCCGCCCGCATTCTCGCCATCGCGCTCCTCGCCGATGGTGTCTCCCCCGACCAACTCTTCCCCTATGATCTCGACCGCGCCTTCGCCTCGCTTGACAAGGTCAAGGACAACGTTCGCGTCTGGTGGACGGCAGGCCCGCAGGCCCGCCAGATCCTGACCGACGGCGAGGTCGACATGGCGGGCCTCTGGGACAGCGATGCTGCCGGCGCCAAGAAGGCTTCCAAGGATCCGATCGAGATCGTTTGGGATCAGGCGATCGTCGACCAGGCGTGCTGGATCGTCGCCAAGGACAGTCCGAGGTCCGAAAACGGCTTCAAGCTGATCAGCCATATCGGCCAGAATGCCGAGGGCCTCGCGAAGTTCTGCATCGCCGACCAGAATGGCCCGATGAACCCGAAGTCGTTCGATTTCATTCCGGCTGACGTGGCCAAGACCATGCCGACCTATCCAGATCACCTCGCCCGCGCTGTCATGCTCGACGGCGCCAAGCTGACGGCCCAGATCGACGAGCTGAGCAGCCGCTTCGAGAGCTGGGTCGGTCTTTGATCCAAACCTCCCGGTTCAGCAACAAGCGGAACCGGGAGGATCTGAAAACAGGTACGGCATGAGGATCGGGTTTTCCCGATTAGGGTACTGAGGGAGCAGTGACATGAAACAGAGATCGTTTTCGCCCATTGCGGAGGGGCCGATACCGCTGATGGCCCCGGCAGCGGTTTTCCTTGCGGGGTTGTTCCTGGTACCGCTTGCCTATGTGGGCTGGATGAGCGTCTCGCAGCCCGCTCTTGGCCTGCAGAACTTCGGCCGTCTCCTGCATTCGGGCCTGTTTGCGTCCGTCATTTACCAGACCTTCAGGACCGCCTTCCTTGTCACGGCCATTGCGCTTCTCTTCGCCTATCCTCTGGCTTATGCCGCCGCGAACGGATCGAAACGCTTCGCAACCTTCCTGCTGACCGTGGTCGCTCTGTCATTCTGGACGAGTTATCTCGTGCGCACCTATGCCTGGATGGTCATCCTCGGCAACCAGGGACCGGTCACAGCACTCCTTACCTGGCTCGGTTGGGATCCGGCGCCCAAGCTGCTCTTCACCACCTTTAGTGCAACGCTTGCCATGACCCATGCGCTCATCCCTTTTATGACCATGTCGCTTTTCTCGGTCATGAAGCGCATCGATCCTCTCCATGTCCGCGCTGCCGAAAGCCTCGGTGCGAGCCCACTTCGGGCCTTCGTTGCGGTCTACCTACCGCTCTCGGCACCTGGCATCGTCAACGGCTGCACGCTTGTCTTTATCACCTGCCTCGGCTTCTATGTGATGCCTGTCCTGCTCGGCAGCCCGCGCGACCAGATGATCGCCGGTATCATCGGCGACCAGATCGAGCAGACGCTCGATTTCGGTCTCGGCTCGGCGATCTCCATCGTCTTGCTCGGCCTCACGCTTGCCGTCTACGCGCTTTACAACCGTTTCTTCGGTCTCGACCGGCTTTGGGCAGGAGGCGGCCGATGAACCCGTTCCTCCGCGCCCTTGCGCTCCTCATCGCCGTCTTCGTTGCCGCGCCGATGTTCATCGTCATTCCTATGTCGTTCAGCTCGGCAGCCTCGCTGACTTTCCCGCCGCCGGGTTATACGCTCGCGAACTACATCAATTTCTTCTCCGACCCGAACTGGACAGAGCCGCTGGTCAACAGCGTCATCATCGGCATCGGTACGGTCTTCGTGACGCTCAGCCTTGCGATCCCCGCGTCTTTTGCTCTCGTGCGGCACATTTTCCTCGGACGTGGATTGTTCAATCTCTTGATCATGCTGCCAATGATCGTGCCAACCATCGTCATGGCGCTCGGGTACTACATGTATTTCGGTCAATTGCGCCTCGTGCAGAGCTACCTGGGCGTCATCCTGGCCCATAGCTGCATCGCCATGCCCATGGCGACGTTGATCCTGACCGCAGCGCTCAAAGGATTCGACCAATCCGTCGAACGGGCCGCCATGAGCCTGGGTGCATCGCCTTTCACGACGTTCCGGCTGGTCACCTTTCCGATCTTGCGTCCCGCCTTCACGGTTGCCGGCCTCTTTGCCTTTATCGCATCCTTCGATGAAGCCGTTATCGCGCTCTTCATCTCCGGCCGCGACAAGGCAACCCTGCCGCGCCAGATGTTCAATGCCGTCCGCCAGGAGGCGGATCCGACGATCTCGGCAGCCTCTTCATTCCTTTTCCTGCTTGTTCTGGCTGGCATCTCAATCTGGCTTGCACCGCAATTCCTGCGCCGCCGGTCCGGTTTCACGCGTCAGCCGCTCGAAAACGGCGCCACCAACACCGCTCCCGCGGCATCCTGATCAAGGAGCAAAGCCATGAACGCCCGTTCCCTCACACTCCGCAGTGTCAACAAGAGCTACGACGGCAAGCATATGGCGGCCGACGACGTGTCGCTCGACATCAAGGCCGGCGAATTTGTCTCCTTCCTTGGACCCTCAGGCTCCGGCAAAACAACCACACTGATGATGATTGCCGGTTTCCAGCATCCGACGAGCGGCGAAATCCGGCTCGGCGAGCGTGCCATCGACAAACTGCCGCCGCACAAGCGCAACATCGGTATGGTCTTCCAGAACTACGCGCTCTTCCCGCACATGACGATTGCCGACAACGTCGCCTTCCCCTTGCGCATGCGGGGCGTGGAGAGGGCGGAGAAGGACCGCCGGTCGCGCGAGGCGCTGGCGAAGGTCGGCCTGCAGGGTTTCGAGAAACGTGTCCCCTCCGAGCTATCCGGGGGCCAGCAACAACGCGTAGCCCTTGCACGGGCGCTCGTCTTCCAGCCAGATGTCATTCTGCTCGACGAACCGCTCGGCGCACTCGACAAGGCGCTGCGCGAGCACATGCAGGTGGAGTTGAAGCGCATCCACCGCGATCTCGGCGTCACCATGGTCTATGTCACCCACGATCAGTCCGAGGCCATGACCATGTCGGACCGGATCGCCGTTTTCAAAGGGGGACGCATCGAGCAGGTCGGCACTCCGAACGAGATCTATTTCGCGCCGAAGAGCCGCTTCGTCGCCTCCTTCATCGGCGACAGCAACATCATTGCCGCCACTTCGCTTGGCGGTGGCCGTTTCGAGACGCCAGTCGGCGTCGTCGACACGAAGGCTGCAGGTGGCGACCGAAACACCAAGGCCGAGCTGCTGCTGCGTCCGGAAATGATCCGTCTCGCTGTCCGGGCGGAGGCTGGGCGCCAGGCGATGAAGATCGACAGCACCATCAACTACGGCGACAACCTTCTGGTCGTCGGCAAGCTCGGCACCCAAGCGATCCGCATGCGCGTGCCCGGCGTCGATGCACGAAGACTCGACGGCGCCTCGGAGTGCCACGTCACCTGGCGTAGCGAAGACGTGCACGTCATCGCCTGACAATCGCCAAGCAATTCAAGCATACCCTGGAGCTTGCCATGAACGACCGCCCCAATTCCCTCCACGCCCTGGACCGGCAAAACCTCGTCCATCCCTACACCAACCTTGCGGTTCACCAGGAGGTGGGGCCGCATCTAATCACTGGCGGCGAAGGGATCTACGTGATCGATGATGAAGGCAAGCGCTACATCGAAGGTCTCGCGGGCCTCTTCTGCGCCGGTCTCGGTTTCAGTGAGCAGCGACTGGTGGAAGCGGCGACGCGGCAATTGAAGACGATGCCATTTTACCATTCCTTCGCCCACAAATCGACGGAACCGGGCATCCGTCTCGCCGAGAAGCTGCTTGAAATGGCCCCAGTTGCGATGTCGAAGGTCTTCTTCGCCGGCTCCGGCTCCGAGGCAAACGACACGGCGATCAAGCTTGTCTGGTACTATAACAATGCGGTCGGACGACCTGAGAAGAAGAAGATCATTTCGCGCCGCAAGGCTTACCATGGCGTAACGGTCGCCACCGCCAGCCTCACGGGCCTGCCGTTCAATCATCGCGATTTCGATCTGCCGATCGCCAATATCCTGCACACTGACTGCCCGCACTACTGGCGGTTTGCCGAACCCGGCGAGAGCGAGGAGGACTTTGCGACCCGGCTAGTCGGCAACCTTGAGGCAATGATACTTGAAGAGGGCCCGCAAACGGTGGCGGCGTTCTTTGCCGAACCGGTCATGGTGTCTGGGGGAGTGATCACACCGCCGAAGACCTATTTCGAAAAGCTCCAGGCGGTCCTGAAGAAGTACGATATCCTTCTGGTCGCAGACGAAGTCATTTGCGGTTTCGGGCGTACCGGCAACATGTTCGGGTCAGAAACCTACGGACTGAACCCGGACATGATCAGTTGCGCAAAACAGCTTTCGGCCGCCTACATGCCGATCTCTGCGCTGATGATCAACGCGAAGATCGCGGACGTCCTCGTCGACCAGAGCCGCAAGATCGGCACCTTTTCGCACGGCTTCACCTATGGCGGTCATCCAGTCGCGGCCGCCGTCGCGCTGGAGGCACTGACGATTTACCAGGAAACCGACATAGTCTCCCACGTCCGCGCCGTCAGCTCGCGCTTCCAGCAGGGCATTCGCAAGCTTGGCGAACACCCGCTGATCGGTGAGGCCCGCGGTGTTGGTCTTGTGGCCGGCCTCGAATTCGTCAAGGACAAGGGAACGAAGGAGAACTTTCCGCCCGCCTGGCAGGTCGCCAACCATGCCGGCAAGTTCGCAACCGAGCGCGGCGTCCTTACTCGCGGTCTTGGCGACATGGTGAGCCTATGCCCGGCCATGATCATCTCTAAGATGCAGATCGACGATCTCATGACCCGCATGCAGCTGGCCCTCGACGACACGCTTTCGTGGGCGCGCAGCCAAGGCTACATCGCGTGATGCCGCAGATCGCCATCTCCAACCGTCCGCCACATTGTTATGAACGGCTCGGCATGCTGATCGACGGCCGCTGGATCTATGAGACCGAGCGGCGGGACGCGGTCATCGAACCTGCCAGCGGTACGCTCATCGGCCATTTGCCCCATGCTACTGACGTCGATCTCGCGGCGGCCGTCGCCTCCGCGCAGCGTGCATTCGATAGCTGGAAAGACCGCTCGCCGCTTGACCGCGGACAGGTTCTGCGCCGCTTCGCCGAACTCGCCCGCAAGCATGTCGAAGACATCGGCCGAAGCATGGTGATGGACCAGGGAAAACCGCTTGCAGAAGCAATCGGAGAGATTCGATTCGCGGCCGACCACGCCGATTGGCACGCGGAGGAGGCGCGACGCATTTACGGTCGCCTTGTCCCTTCGCGCGATCCGCGTGTGCAACAGGTGGTCACCCGCGAGCCCGTCGGCGTCTGCATTGCCTTTACCCCCTGGAACTTCCCTTTCAGCCAGGCGCTACGCAAGGTCGTGGCGGCCCTGGCTAGCGGCTGCACGATCATCCTGAAAGGCCCGGCGGAATCGCCCTCCTCCACGGTCGCGATCGGCCGGCTCATGCAGGAGGCGGGACTGCCGGACGGTTGCCTCAACATTGTCTGGGGATCGTCTTCGCATATTTCCGAGACGCTGCTGGCGGCCCCTGAGGTGAAGAAGATTTCGTTTACGGGCTCTGTCGAGGTCGGCAAGCTGCTCGCTTCGCTCGCCGGCCGGCACATGAAGCGGTCGACGATGGAGCTTGGCGGCCACGCTCCCGTAATCGTCTTCGACGACGCCGACATTGAAGCTTCTGCCGACGCGCTTGCCGTCCAAAAGGTCCGCAATGCCGGACAGGTCTGCGTCTCGCCGACCCGCTTCTACGTTCAGGCAACAGCGTATGACCGTTTCCTTGCACGCTTCGCCGACAAGGTGGCCGCAACGAAGGTTGGCAATGGCTTTGACGAAGGGGTGCAGATGGGACCGCTCTGCCACGCCCGCCGGGTGACGGCCATGGAAGGCTTCGTACAGGATGCTCGCGACCGGGGGGCCGAGATCGTGACCGGCGGCAGTCGCATCGGCAATACCGGCTTCTTCTATGCACCAACGGTCGTCGCCGGCGGCTGTGAGGCTCTGCAACTGATGAACGAGGAGCCCTTCGGTCCAATTGCGATCGTCACACCGTTTTCTGGTTTTGAAGACGTGATCCGCCGCGCCAACAGCCTTTCTTTTGGCCTGGCTTCGTACGTGTTCACCGCTTCGAGCAGTCGAGCCCGGCACACAGCGCAAGCGCTTGCCGCCGGGATGGTCAGCATCAATCACTTCGGTCTGGCGTTACCCGAAACGCCTTTCGGTGGCATCAACGACAGCGGCTATGGTAGCGAAGGCGGAGTTGAAACCTTCGACGGCTATCTCAACACGAAGTTCGTGACCCACTTCGAAGCGCGACCCGAATGAGGAGCCTTACTTCCTTGGAGAACAAAATGTTTGAAGCCATCGATACCGGATCAGACCCTTGCGACGTGCCAATCAGCGAAGTCGTGCGTGCCGGCAATCTCGTCTGGTCGGTCCACATATCGGAGGACCCGGTGAACGGCGACCTCGTCACCGGCGACATTGAAACCCAGACGCGCCGAACACTGGGAAATCTCGACATCGCGATCCGTGCCGCAGGCGGCACACTGGCCGATGTGGTGCAGGTTCAGGTTTTCCTCATTGAAAGATCGGATGCATCCGGCATGAACAAAGTTTACGCCGAGTTCTTCAGGGAGCCCTATCCGGTACGTGCGACCGTGGTGGTGAAGGAGCTACTTTCTGAAGGCCTTCGCATCGAAATCCTCGCCCACGCCGTTCTCAGCAACAAGACATAAGGGAGCGGATTGTGTTTGAGAAAGTCGAAACCGGCATCGCTGCGTCAAAGGCGCCTTTGAGCGCCACGGTCAAGTCGGGCCCTATCGTGCGCTCCGCCCATATTGCGAAAAACCCGACGACGGGCGAACTGATCACCGGCGACATCGAAACGCAGGCGCGCCAGGTGTTCCTCAATCTGCAGCAGGCGCTCGAGGCGGCCGGGGGCACGCTTGCCGATGTCGTGCAGATCCAGGCCTATCTCACAGACAAGGCCGACGCAGCCGGCATGAATCGGGTCTATCGGCAGTTTTTCTCAGCGCCCTACCCGATCCGTGCCACCGTCGTCGTCGATCTTCTTTCCGACGGAATACGTCTGGAGGTACTCGCCACCGCTGTCCTTTCCACCTCGGCGTGACGATCTATCTCCGTGTTTACTTCTGGCTGTCCAAACGGGCCAGCACGAGGGCCGAAGCGGTTCGCTACGTCTGACAGCCTACTCCCAGATTGCTGCACTGGGCGTCGACAAGCACTCGTGCCCGATGGTTCATGGCGTGGAGATACACGCCCACAGCGAGAAAGCTGCCCGCAAGCGGGTTAACTACTTGGTATCGTCGTAAGCGCGACGGAATCCTGGATGGTGTGCAGATTATCACGAACCCAAAAGTTGAACCTTTCAAGGGCGCGCAAAGCCCCGCGGCCAATCTCGGTCAGCTCATATTCGACACGCGGCGGCACTTCGGGAAAATAATGGACGAAGCCGTTACGCTCCAGATTGCGCAGTGTAAGTTTCAACGTTCGCTGGGTGACGCATCAATTTCTTTCTTAAGGGCTGAGAAGCGGAGCCGACGAGGGAAACAACTTTTGATTGCGCGCTGTAGAATCCGAAGGCGCCGCGGTGAGCGACAAAACGTCCAAGTGGCAACGAGCGGTGCGGCCAGGCTGCCAGAGCATCAGCCTGCCTTATCGTGAATTCGTGGCGGCAGTCGACAACCTGTCATTGTTTTGCTTTAATCTGACTTCCTCAGCCGGAGGTTTGCAACACGATGAATGGTTGGAACAAGGACGGGCGCGGCAGCGTCAGAGTATCACCGGTCGTCGGCTGGAAGGCCGCAACGCTGATCAACAACGAAGNGGCAGCGTCAGAGTATCACCGGTCGTCGGCTGGAAGGCCGCAACGCTGATCAACAACGAAGCCGACATCTTCCTTAGGCTCGAGTTCAGCGTCAATCCTGATAACACAGACGTATCTGCACTCCAATTTGCACTGACTGAGCATCAGGCTCGCGAAATCAGTGCCAAACTGAGAGCCCTTGCAGATACGATATCGTCTTACGCTCTCCAGCCCACTTGATGGCCGATCGTGTTCGGCTACCTCGATCCGAGCGAACGACGAATGCCCGATGATATTGCCGACCTGCACCGATACTTGTTCCTGGCGATCATCGATCAGCAAAGCGGATGGGCGGGTAGCTTCGCGTCGAGTCCGTGCTTACTCCCATTGGCGGCCCTTGGCCGCCGAAGGCGTGGTGATGTATTCTCAAGACCGAAGAAAACTGTCTTGAAACGATCAAATGGGGATGACAGTGATCAACATATCAAGATCCGCCATGGGAATAATGCTCACCGTTTTGATACTTGGTGCCGCCCAGGCGCAAACGACGTTCTGCTATGGAACGGAGTGCACGGTCGAGAACAGGGATGGGACATCTGAGACGTTATCCGTCAATCAAGTGAATGAACGAGCAAGGGCAGAAGCCCTTAGGCACATTCGAGAAATCGACTGTGCGTTTGCAGATAGTGCCTCGCAATGCCTCGAAGCGAAGCTCGTTTTGCGCCGACTCTTCTATTGAAAGAAGGGCTTGGAGATTTCTTCGGGTTGATGGCACAAGCCAACATCCAAATGTCAGATCATCGCACTGACAGCTGAACTTCCAGATATCGCGGAAAGCGCACGACGGGCCCCGATCGCGCCGTAGGACACGAGCGGATGCAGGCGCTTGCGTTTCCATTCGTCGCTGGAACTCAGGCCTTCGCGCCGTCGCTCCACGCCTCTGCGCCCGCCGACCAGCTTCCCGTCCGGCCGAAGAATGACGACCCGGGTCGCGCACTCCATGGCCAGCTGTCGAGGGTACCGATCTTGATGAATCGCGACTTCACAATCGGCCGGACGCGCAGACATGTCCCCGGCCCCGCGGCAGGCAATGGCTATCGCACGAACGATGAATCGGGAGTAGACTTCGCTCGACTGGGAGGCTGAGAAGTTTCCGTCTGGGACCAGACCCAACAGCGGGGCTTTCTTCGTCTTTCTGGAGAGAGTGGCCATGGGAGCAGATCATGCCGAGCGGCGGCTGGTCGCAATTCTCGCCGTCGATATTGTTGGTTATTCGCGCCTTATCGAAGCTAGCGAGGCCAGTACGCTGGCCGCGATGAAAGCGTTGCGCGCCGAAGTATTCGACCCGTTGCTGGCGGAATATCACGGACGGATCGTGAAGCTCATGGGCGATGGGGCGATCGCGGAATTTGGTTCGGTCGTGGATGCTGTCCTTTGTGCCGTGGATTTCCAGAGGCAAGTCGCAGCACGCCAAGCGGATATCCCGGGCGACCACCGCCTGCTCTTCCGCATGGGCGTTAATCTCGGCGACGTCGTGGTGGATGCGGATGATCTGCTGGGCGATGGCGTAAACATCGCTGCTCGCCTGGAGCAACTATGTGAGCCAGGAGGGCTTTTTGTATCCGGCACGGCTTTCGATCACTTGCAAGGCAAGCTCGAGCTGCCACTGGAATTTATGGGCGAGCAGCATGTGAAAAACATTGCGCGACCCGTGCGTGTCTATCGCGTCAAATTTGATGGAAATACGCGCAGTTGGTGGTTCAAGAACCAGCGCCATCGCAATCGGGGCATTACCGCCGCGGTTGCCCTGGTTCTTTTAGTGGCGACCCCTGTTTTATGGATAAGCCCCTGGAAGACCAGTGTCGGAACTGCGTCAGTCGCTCGGATGGCGCTTCCCCTCCCCGACAAGCCGTCGATAGCGGTCCTTCCGTTCGATAATCTCAGCTCCGATCCCGAGCAGGCCTATTTCGCAGACGGAATGACGGAAGACTTGATCACAGACCTATCGAAGCTGTCCGGCATCTTCGTCATCTCGCGGAACACCACCTTCGCCTATAAAGGCAAACCCGCGAACGTGCAGCAGGTAGCCGAAGATCTGGGCGTCAGATACGTCTTGGAGGGCAGCGTACGTCGCGACGGAAATCAGGTTCGAGTCAATGCCCAACTGATCGATGCCGTCGGCGGACATCACCTTTGGGCCGATCGCTACGATGGTGAAATAAAGGGGGTCTTCGGGCTGCAGGACAAGGTCATCAGCCAGATCGTGGCCGCGCTCGCGGTGAAGCTGACGAGTGCGGAACAGGTCACGGCGCGCGAAGCGGAAACCAGCAACCCGCAAGCCTACGATGCATTGCTCCGAGGATGGGATCATCTTCGCCATGACAACGAAGAAGAGACCCTGAAGGCGATTGCTCTCTTCGAGAAGGCGATAGAGCTCGATCCGGACTATAGCCGCGCCTACGCATCGCTCGCCGCAGCCAACTGGAGAATTAGCCTCTCGTTCTGGTTTTCTTCCGCAGGTGCTGGCTGGGAGCACGCCTACGAGAGCCTGAACAGAAACCTGGCAAAAGCAATGGAGAAGCCGACGTCGCTTGCCTACGCGATTTCATCCCAATTGCTTGCGCAGCAGGGAAGCTATGACGAGGCGTTCGTCGCCATCGATCGTGCGATGGAGCTTGCCCCGAACGATCCGGACAACCACATCAGCAAGGCGCGGATTCTCAACGCGACCGGGCACGCCGACGAGGCCGAACAGCAAGCGCGCCTGGCTATGCGCCTCGACCCCCGTTTTGCACCCGGAACGCTTCGCATGCTGGCTATCTCACTCTTCTGTCAAGAAAAATACGAAGATGCGGTCAACACGCTGAAGCGGGTGATGGAACAAGAGTCGGCCGTCCACGCGGACTACGCGACGCTGGTATCTAGTCTTGGGCACCTCGGCCGCACCGACGGCGTTGAGGCCGCAATCGCCAAATACAACGAGATCGCCCTGTCCGCCGCATACGATCCGCTCACGGTCCAAGAAAGCGCGTGGGACTGGTACGGCATCGCGTTCAACTATCATAGACCGTACATTGCACGGGTGCAGGAGGGCCTACGGAAAGCAGGAGTGCCCGAGGGCGCAGGGACCGATCTCGCTCTGGACGACTACGTCCAGTTCATGAGGATGACCCACGGCGAAGTAACTGTGGACGGCACAACGAAAGTTGACGCTGCGAAAGCCAAGGTGTTGCGTGACAGCGGGGTGCCTTTCGTCGACGTACGGGCCCCGCCAGACTACGCCAACGGCCATGTTCCTGGGGCCATCAATCTGTCCCTTGTCACTGATCTATCGAAGGAGAGCCTTGCCAAGGTGGCGGGCAAGCAGTCAGACGTTGCCTTCTATTGTCACGGCAAACATTGTCCCTATTCCGCATATGCATCCGCAAAGGCCGTTGCTTGGGGCTACACGCACATCTTCCATTTCGCTGGCGGGTTTCCGGAATGGCAGGACGCCGGTTATGCGGTCGCGGCTGCTCCCAAGCAGTAAAATGCCGTAGGAATGGCCATGAGGCACCGCGTCTCGCACCACAAGCAGCCTGCGATTTTCGCTGACGCTGCTGGAAGAGTTGGAAAACTCGTAACTTCAGGCGCTGCAGCTCTTTTTACGATTTCAGTTTCGATGAGCATGTGCCATGCCGACCATCGTCTACGCCACCGCTTGGATCTCGGTGGCATCCATCTGATCGAGAACTCTTCAAGAACCGTGTGCGGAGCGCCGCGGACACGGACACCAGCGCACGAGAAGACAACTGTAGGCACTGTGTAATCAGCCTAAAACTTGCTCCAACAATCGAAACAGCCTACCCAAATCGGGTTCAAGGGTACTTTGCGCCTTGCAATCCCACGGGCGTGCCTCTCATGCGGAACTGTCAGGTAAAGTCAATCTGTCGCGAAATGCTGTTCGCGTTCGGATAGAACGGCTTGAACGCGAAGGCTTCATCAAGGATTATACAATCGTCACTAACGGTGGCGGAAACGACAGCCACATCACCACCGCATTGATTTTTGTCTACCGCCAGGATCGCATGAAGGGTGGCGAGGTCATCCACGCTTTGCGAAAAATTCCGGTGGTCGTCGGTTGCGATGTGATGGCGGTCGATTTTGATCTGCTGGTACGGGTAGAGTCCCGCCGATCGTATCCGCCAGAGCTGGCAACTGATCTCTGAACTTCCGGGCGTAAGGGATACCTTTACGGCATTCGCACTCTCCTCTGTCGTTAGGAAATAAGCGGATGAGTTGGCACTTCATAACCAAAATGAAAAATTGGCAACAGAGCCATATAATCATCCGTGCCAAATGCTGACGGGGAAACTCGGCAATCGACAGGACTTGTAAGATGATCGATCTGCGACCTACAAATGGTTCTTTCCAAGACCCGTGAGACACTTGTAGGGCAATGCCGCGCAGATACCCTAGGATGTTGATGAAGACGTATTCTGATGCTGCTGTGGAGAGAAACTGGAAGAGCGATGACCAAAAAAGAGCATCCCACGCTTTTGTTCAAAACGGATACGCGCGCGATCCCTCTAAAGAAAGCTCTCGCATTCTGGGAAGAATCAGCCGGTTCGCTCTACGATTTCAACATTTTCCAGGCAAATGAATTTCATACCGCACATTGTACATTTCGCCTCGGAGACCTGTTGCTTACACACTGTGTTAGCGTGGCCCAAAAACTTAGTCGTTCCAACTATCGCATCGGCGCGGACGGTTACGACCACTTCGAAATACAGTTCTTCATCGATGGTCATTGGCGACGCCATGACGGACGAGAAGAAGCTTACGCCGGGCCGGGAGACATGATCGTTCATGACGCGGCGCAGGCCCATGCGGGATCAGCAAGCGATTTCTGCAATCTTACTCTCTTCGTCCCCCGCCCACTGCTGGCGCGATTGTTGATCAACCCCGATGACCACAATATGCGAGTCCTCGCGGCTCATGAGCCGATGGTCGGGTTGCTCCGCAACCACATCGACAGCCTTTTCCGGCTATTGCCGCAACTCGACGAGAAGCAGGCGGCGACGCTGGTAGCGCCGACGCTCGAACTTGTCGCCGCCACCCTCAATGGTGTCCCGAGAGAAGATACGATGCGCGGAATAGCCGGGGCGCAACTGGCAACGATCCGCCGTTATATCGATGCTCATGCACTGGATCCTGATCTGTCGCCCTTTCAGATTGCAGCACACTTCACGATGTCATTGCGCAAGCTCGCCTATCTCTTTTCAAAAGATGGCGGCGTTGCCTCCTATATTCAGGAGCGGCGCCTGGAAATGGCGCGCCGGGCCCTTCGCGATCCCGCTCAGGCACACAGATCCATTGGAGAAATCGGTCTCGAACACGGTTTTACCTACGCTCACAATTTCACGCGCGCTTTTCAGCGCCTTTACGGCATCACGCCGCGCGAGGCGCGGGCGGCCGTAGCGCAAAGATATCGGATGGCCGGGATCAGCGAATCGCAAAACTGGTTCGACCGAGCTTCCCAATGGGGACGTTGGTAGTTGCCGCATGCGCTCGCAGGCAGCCAGCTGACTTTTGCGTAATGTGATTATTTTGAACGGTGCCGTTTGCGCGCTGGGATAGATTTACGCGGCCGCTCTTTTTCATACTTACCATCAGCTCCGGAATATTGATTGTCTGGGCGCAATTGGCGCGGGCTGGAAGCCTTCACGCTGCCATCACCACGGGACGTCGCTCCTCGGCGACGTTAATTCACGATGGCTGCCTGCCAGTCCGGCGGGCCGTCAATTCAACGATAGTTTCGCACGGAATCGGAGCCGACCACATGAGAACATTCCTTCTACCTGCCATTCTTGTGCTCACCGCATCTACGGCAATGGCTGCTGATGTAGCTCCCGAAAATAGCGCACGGTCTGTTGCTGTCGATGCGTCGACCTTTGTGTGGTCGGGAGCATATCTCGGTGTTCAGGGCGGCGGCGGTTGGGCCAATGGTGAATTCTCCGGCTTCGGCATCGCCGGATCCGAAGATGCCAATGGCGGCCTCTTTGGTGGGTTCGCCGGCTATAATTATCAATTCGACAATAGGCTCATCATCGGCGTTGAAGGCGATCTCGAATACAACTGGAACGAACAGAAAATCTTCGGCGCAGATTTCGGCACCGATTGGGCAGGCTCGGTGCGGGGACGCGTTGGCTATGCCTTAGATCACGCGCTCATCTATGCCACAGCCGGTTGGGCGGCGACGCGTGGCTATGTCGATGTGCCGGGATTGGGCAAAGAGGAAGCAACGTTCAACGGCTACACGGTCGGCGCCGGTTTGGATTACGCCTTCACCAGCAACATCTTCGGCCGCGCCGAATACAGGTACAGCGACTACGGGGATAAAGACCTGCAGGGCATCAACGTCGATGTCGACCAGCAGACCGTCAAGATTGGTCTGGGCGTAAAATTCTAGTGGCGACGGACGGAGATGACGAAGGCGACGGAGGTTGAAAGAACGCCCCCTCGTAGGCTTGCGAGCATTATCAGGCTTTCAAGGCCGTCGGGTCTTGCCGGGTTGACGATCGCCGGCCGGCGGCAGGCCCCTGCCATGGTGGCGATCGTTGGTGGCGCCGGTTCGTTCCGCGGGGGCCACTCAAGTGCATCAATGAAGGCTGCGCTTCTTCTTATTTCCCACTGAGCTTCTTATTCGTATGATCCCGACTGAGACCTTTTTCTTTAAAAATCAAAGCCTCCATGGAGCGCGCTGGGATTCGGCACAGGCGTGGAAGACTCTGAGACGCGGCTGGTCAGTATTTCTGCTGGTAACGCTCATGCTATTGTGCGGCTCGCCAGCGCAAGCCGCCCCTCCTGCTATCACGCAGCAACCCCAGGACCTGACGGTAGCGGCCGGGCAAATCGTCACGTTTTCCGTCGCGACCAGCGCTAGCGATGCGACTTATCAATGGCAGGTCAGTACCAACGGGCATGATTTCTCGACAATTCCAGGTGCCATCGAGAGTACATACACCTTCAAGCCCGTCCGCGTCAGCGAAACCGGCACACGATATCGCGTTGTCGTCAGCAAGGACGGTGAGAGCGCCTATTCAAGGCCGGCGACGCTGACAATCACAAAGGCAATTTCGATCGTCTTGGTGGACGAACTGCCGAAAGGCAGAGTTTACGGCCAGACGGTGGAAATTAAGGCGCTCGTCATAGGGACGAGCGGCAAACCGAACGGCGAAATTGCCTTCATGGATGGAAATACAAGGATTGGCACAGTTTCGTTCGATACCAGCAATGGGGCCAGTCTAACGATCACCACCAATGAGCTTGGCGCTGGCCAGCATATCATCACCGCTGTTTACTCCGGGGACGAGAACCATGAGCCCGGCATCAGCAGTGGCGTTGTCATCGATATCGCCAAGGCCGACCAAAGCATCTATTTCGACACAATTCCACCTAGGCAGGCAATTGTCGGTCAGACATATGATGTGACCGCTCACGCGATGCGCGTAAGCCAGAGCGTGCCTGTCGAGGTCAAGGTGGAAAGCGGCGACATATGCACTGTTTCCAACGGTGTTGTCACTTTTCTGAATGCTGGTGATTGCGTGGTGAGCGCCCAACATATGGGAGACGCCAACTTCAACGACTCGCAAAAGGCTACACAGACAGTCCGGGTGATTGCGGCGCCCGCCCAGGACCACACGGTTTCCTGGTCATCCAACGGCCCGGGCCGTGTTATCAATGTCACCTTCAATGACGATCCCCAGACGACGATCAGTAGTCCTGTGGAAGTTTCCGAAGAGCGGATAATAGCATTCTGGAACGTCTCACCGGATGCGGCCGCGACATATCGTGAGCCCAGCGGATGCGGTATTCATGCTGTGGGCGCTGCATGGTACACCAATCCCATCACGTCGGATTGCTCGATTTCTTTCAGCTTTGAGGAAATTACCATTTCGCCTGCGACGTTGGTCAACGCAACAATCGGCGTCGCCTTCAATCAGACGATCGCCGCAACGGGCGGCAATCTGGATTTTGTCTATACGCTGACCAGTGGCACGTTGCCCGCAGGTGTGACGCTGGCCGATACCGGTGAACTGTCGGGAACGCCGACGGAAACGGGTAGTTTCACCTTCACCGTTCAGGCGGCTAACGCGCGTGCCCATTCGAAAGCGATGACCTATACGCTTATAGTCGAAGCAGCAGCTATGCGACCTGAGGTTATTTCAACCGGGGTGATCGGCGACCCTGCGTCCGGCGCCGTCAGCGTGACGTTTGATGTCACGTTCTCCGAAGCCGTCACGGGTTTTACCGGCTCCGACCTGGTGCTGACATCGACCGGCACCGCTATCGGGAGGCTGGCGTTAATCCAGACCTCGGACAACGTTCATTATACCGTCCGGGTCGACGATATATCCGGATCAGGCACCCTTCGCCTTGATGTTCTGGCAAATGCCATCAGCAACATAGCAGGAAATAGCAATCTGGCTTTTACCCGTGGAACACCTTGGAACGTTGCTCCCTCGATGATCCTCACGCCGCCCGACGGCTCGAACCTGTCGAATGGCTTGGTCGGTGCCGCGTACAACGATCGTTCGATTTCCGCGACCGGTGGTGCCGGAACCATTACGTACAGTGCCACCGGTCTGCCCTCCGGTCTGTCCATTGATCCTGCGACCGGTGCGATCACGGGAACGCCGACGGCCGATGGAACGTTCACCGTTGCTGTTACCGCAACCGGAGCAACCTCCGGCACGGCCAGCGTGAGTTATACCATCGTCGTCGCGGCGGCCCCACCGCCTGTATCCCTGACACCGGCCGACGGCTCTGCGTTGACCGCGGGCGTGGTCGGCACCGCGTACAACGATGGTTCGATCTCCGCGTCTGGTGGTGCCGGCACTATCACCTACGGTGCCACCGGTCTGCCATCAGGCCTGTCCATTCATCCTGAGACCGGTGAGATTACCGGAACGCCGACGGCCGCTGGGACGTTCACCCTTGCTGTTACTGCAACTGGAGCAACCTCGGGGGTCGCCGTCGCGAGCTATATCATCGTGATCGCGGCGGCCCCACTCCCTGTATCCCTGACACCGGCTGAAGGCTCTGCCTTGACCGCGGGTGTGGTCGGTGCCGCGTACAACGATGGTTCGATTTCCGCGGCCGGCGGTGTCGGCACCATCACGTTCAGCGCTACCGGGCTGCCAGCTGGCCTCATCATCGACGAGGCTTCCGGTAAGGTCACTGGAACACCAACCGCAGATGGTGCCTTCACCATCAACGTTACCGCGACCGCTGTAACCTCAGGCTCGGCTTCGGCCAGCTACACAATTGTTGTCGCTCCTGCTCCACCAAGCCTGACGGGGATTTCTCCTGCAACCGGTTCCACGAGGGGTGGAACAGCCCTCACGATCACCGGCAATCATCTCATTGGCACGACTAGCGTGATGCTCGGCAGCGTGGCAGCAGCCAGCATTGTGGTTGTCAGCAATTCCCAGATCACCGCCATCGCACCGGCCAATGCCGCGGGTTCAACCGATGTTTCAGTGACGGCGCCAGGCGGTACGGCCACTTTGCCTGCCGCTTTTACCTATATCGCACCCACCCTCACCTTCTCGCCGGCGTCAGGCTCAATTCCAGGAGGGGTCGCCGGCGTCGAATACACCCGGGCTGTTTCCGTATCAGGCGGCACGGCACCCTACAGCTACTCGGCAACCGGACTGCCGGAAGGGATGGACATCGAAGCGCGCACGGGCACGATCCACGGCTTGCCGACTACACCGGGGAACTACACCCTCGTCCTCACGGCTCGCGACCAGAACGGGCTGACCGGAACGGCGACCTACAGTCTGGCGCTTGGCGGCATTTATCGCCCCGATCCGTCGCAGGATGCGGAGGTGATCGGCCTCATCAACGCACAGGCACAGGCTGCTCAGCGTTTTGCCACCACCCAGATCAGCAATTTCAACGATCGCCTGGAGCGGCTGCACGGCGACGAGAGCCGACATGCGCAATCGCTCAATATTCGCATGGGCGTCACGCAAGACGCCGACCGGGCCGAACCTATGAGAGCTGAGGAGGAAAGACCAGGCAATGATCGCGTTGGTCGCACCATGGGAGGGCCGCAGAAAGAACCAGATGCGGAAGCTGGGAACGCAGTGGAGCCGATAAACGCCATGTTTGGCGACACGGCCTTCTGGACTGGCGGGGTCGTCAATTTCGGGACCAGTGAACGCGGGAACATCGATCTCGGGCACACCCTCGTCGGCGTCAGCGGCGGCGTCGATCATCGGTTTGCGCCGGACATGGTCGCCGGATTCGGTTTCGGTTACGGTCGCGACAGGACCGACATCGGTTCAAGCGCCACAACAAGCACCGGACAGGCATTCAGCGCCGCGCTCTATGGCAGCTATCATCCCACACCGTTCTATCTCGACGGTCTGCTGGGGGTGAGCCGTCTCGACTTCGACAGCACGCGCTATGTGACCTCGACTGGCGACTTCGCCACCGGAAGCCGGGATGGTACACAATTCTTTGGATCACTGTCTGCCGGCTATGAACACAGAAACAACGGTCTGATGTTCTCACCCTACGGGAGGATCGAGGCCGCCCATACCCGCCTCGATGGCTTTACCGAGACGGGGGCAGGACCGCATAGCCTGTCCTTTGGTGATCAGACGTTCGATTTGCTGGCGGGGGTTATCGGCATGCGCGCCGAACACGCAAATCCGATGGAGTGGGGTGTGCTCAACACGCGCGGGCGGCTGGAGTACACCCACGACTTTTCTGGATCGAGCCAGGCCAGCATGGGATATTCTGATCTCGGCACCATGCCTTACGCGCTCGAGCTAGACCGTTACATGCGCGATTACCTGACGGTCGGGCTTGGCATCGACGCCAAGTTCAACAACGACATGACGCTCAGTTTCGACTATCGCACTGCTTTCGGCTTCGACGGCAATGCGCAGAACCACACATTCGGCGTTCGTATCGGCGGCAACTTCTAGGCCACGACCTGACGGGCGGCGACGGGCTACGGCGTCAATCAGTTCGGTTTCCCTTGGTCCTACTGATTTTGCTGTGATCGCTGCCGCGATTGGTGAGCCTACGGTGCTCGCAAGGCATTTGAGAAGGCTCTTCCTTCGAGGCAATCCGCGACGGCGCTTCGGCATAGACGGCAGTCTCGGCGCGGACGACTCGACTACCTGAAGAGTGCAAAAATGCTCTTCGACTCATCGTTGGCGATGTTGAGTGCCTGACTCGCCAACTGTTCCTGGACCGGAGCGCTTTCCAGCGCGCGGAGACATCGTTCATGTCAGGATCGACCAGACGGCCGACGCCTTGATGATAGTTTTCATCATAGCCGCCACGAAATCAGTCTGCGGTTCGACCTGTGATCCAAGTTGAAGCTTCCAATACTGATTTCGAGAAAATTGAAAGTTTGCACGCTCCCGAGATTGTCGCTGGATCGGAAGGCCAGCGCTTAATGGAGGCACCAATGGCCGACGATGATGAGCGCCTGCTGGCGGAGCTAAACGCCCAGGCGCAAGCAGCCGACGAGCACCGAGACATTCTCGCAAACCTCCGGGCTCTCGCGCTGGCCCTTGCCGCAAAGTACCGCACCGCTCCCCCGATGAAATTGAACGTCAGGCAAAAATCATGTGGCGCGCGCCGCCTGCACTGGAGAGAATGAGGACTGGTTGCAGGCCTGGGCATGGACCCGGTTCTTCGTGGTCATGGGCCACGCGACTTACCGTTTGTCCTGCCTGCGGAAATTGTTACGGGATTCATCCACCTCTCGGCGCGAGGCAAAGGTCACCACTACCATGGCGCTGGATCTGGAAGCGGACGCCCTGCTCTGATCACGCTCTGCCACGAATTGCTCGCATTCTGAGCCTGAAGTGAGCGATGGACAAATCCGGCCTCATCTTCATCGTGCTGCTCTGCATTCTCGTGGGGATCGTGCTTGGCATCATGGCGTTTGAACCGGAATTCGGATCAGAAACAGCGCCGACACCACCAATCACCCGCTAAACTAGGTGGTGCGCCTTCAAGCTAAATCTAAAACGCGAGAACGAGCAGCGAACATCCACAGGACATACCGCGCATGTCTAAGCTCAATTAGCTCGTCCGGAGTAGGAACAAATTGAGATCAATTCCCATGAAAAAAGGCCCAGTGCCAGTACATCCGTGGTCAAAAGTCTAAAGCGACGAGGCATTTGCGAGCGGCGAATCATTCAGCGCTCATAGCAATGCCAACGACGAGGTATAGGAGGCCAATGTGTTCGAAACAAGTCGCTAACCACCTGGAGGCGTCGCGGATCGCGGAACGGTCGAAATACGACACCTGCCTTATGTCGCCGTCTCCGCAATAGTCCTAGGCCAAAGTCTCCCGCAATCCTTGGCGGGAGGTTCGAACCTAGGAGACTACCGATGAAGATCATGATTACAGCTGTGGCATCCCTCGCTTTTGCCTCAGGCCCGGCGAGTTTTCCCTCTAATCTACGTCCGCAATAAACTTGCTAGTATAGTTTTCCGTTCGGCCGTCTCGTCGAAGCCGGCGAACGGGGCGGGCTTTCGAGGAGCGCTCGCCGCGGACCGCTGGCAAACGGGTGGGCCGAGGCGATCATGGTCCATCTTCATGTTGATGAGGCACGTCTTCCTTGATGTTCAAAGCGTCAGGGATGGTGATTGCGTCGGGACCGTATTTGGCGTAGGCGCCAAGGAGGGTCTGGCGGCACTGATGGCGAGATTTGGCGAAAAAACGCGCTAGACCTCTTGAACTGGCGCGGCGTCGAAAATAAATTTTCGTCGAGCGCAAAGCGCTTTCCTTGTTGAAAAACAATCAGTTCAGTGAGGTAGAAATGCAAACGAAGATGTTTGATCGACCAGTTTACCTGAGTGAAAGGAAGGACCTGGTCATCGAGATTACCAACCTGGCCGACGCGATCGACTTCCTTGAGGAGTGGTCCGAAGGAGATCAGGATGTTATCCACGATGCGACCTTGAAGACGTGCTACCTGGCTCACGACGGGCTGAAGCCCATCAGTGTCGCGCGCGATACGCTCTGTGCGTTTGCGAAGAAGAAGGGGATTCTTGTTGAAGCGCCCGCGGTTCTGCCGTGGATGCTCAAGGGAACGTCTGGGGGTGGCCGCGTATCTCCGTGACATGACCATAAAGAGGGGCTGCGATGGCGGCCTCTCTGGTCCCACCGGCACGGATGGGAAAGATTTCTCATGCTGGTTCTTCGTCAGGTTTATGGGCGCGCTTTCGCTACGCGCGAACCGCGACATCCGCGTAATCCGGGTTGAGCTCGACTAGGATACTGCGCAAGATGCTTGCCGAGCGTATGGCGGTGGACGACGCAATATGAGCCCGACGGCACCTTGGCATGGCCTCAATGCGAGCCCGACGCACATGGTGTGGCCATCGAGCATGAAGCGGGGTCGGCGCTCATGCCTCGCCTCCCTGCTTGCGGAACAAAAACGGCGCGGTATCAGTTGCCCTCCTGAGGAGGAGTCCATCGTGAGCACGAAACCTACTGAACCAATTCCGATGCCCGGCCCGGCAGGCCTGACGCCCTCGGAGCCCCAGGTTGTTACCGTCCCAGGCCCCAGAGACCCGAAAAGGCCCGAGGAAGTTCCACCAGATACTCCGCCCGATTCGCTGCCCGACCCAGATCGCCCAATTGAGGAGCCGGGACCTGATGATGTCCCGGAAGAAGCGCCCGACATTACCCCAGTACCGGGCGAGGAAATTCCGGCGAAGATGAGCGATTGAACTGATCATGCCAGTATCTCCGCGGTTTGGCAGCGCGGTCAGGGACCGATTGCAGCGGTCACGAAGACGGGTGATCACTGCGGCTGTGTAGCTTCAGCCGTTGTCCGACATGTTCATGCTAGACTTGAGACAGAAGACTTCGAGTTCGGCTATCGCTTCGCGCAGGGGTCGATGACCGTGATTTGGGTTGCCTCGCGACTCGACGAGTTGCTGGCAGTTCGCCGCGACGGTGGCTGCCGGAAACAGGGGGAATAGAGTTGCCCACGCCGAAGACCTGAACGAGAACGGGCATCCGTCGGCATTGAGCCGCCGCGTTATCTCCGGAGCAGTCCTTCCGCGCCGACGATTGATCGTCCGTATCGATCCTCAAAAAACGAATCTTCCTAGGTCCGTTTTCCTACATCGCTGGTCACCCGCGTTCTCGTATCGACATCCATCAACATGCACGAGGAGGCGAGACTACGCCGCGGTTCCGCTCCGGTTCCGGTCGGAAGATTATGAGATTTCGGACGCAAACCAGGAGACCTGGCTGTGTTCCTTGAGTCCGGGCGGGATGAGCGTGACCGCCCCATACTCATGTGTAGGTCGACTGCTAAAACGCTCCAAACTAGATTCCCTGATGTAGCCCGACCGGCACGTATGAATTGCGAAAACAGGAGCGCATATGTCGAAAGCAGAAATCAGCCCCCGAAAAATCATCCAGCAGGAAAGACCGACGCCGGACGAACTGGTTCCGTCACGCTACGCGGTTCAGGTGGGTGAGATCGAAGTGGTGGTTATCAGCGATGGGATGCTGACACCTCCAGCCGAGTCAATGGCCACCAATGCCAACCCAGCCGAACGTGGAGCGTGGCTAGACGAAAGGTTTCTATCGAAGGAAGCCTTTGACTGGGCGTTGAACGCCGTGGTGGTACGTAGCGGCGACCAGACGATTCTCATCGACAGCGGTATCGGCGAAGAGTACCCCGACTTCCCCCGAGCCGGACAGTTTGGCCATCGTCTGGAAGCCGCCGGCGTCGATCTTGAATCCGTGACCGACGTTGTATTGACGCACATGCACTTCGACCATGTTGGCGGGCTGCTCGTCGAAGGCGTGAAAGAGAGGATGCGTGCAGATCTGCGCGTCCATGTGTCCGCGGCAGAAGCCAAATTCTGGAAGTCACCCGATTTCTCGCTTACGGCCATGCCACCGGCACTTGCGGATCTGGCACGCAAGGCGTCGCTCGAGTTCATGGACATGTTCGGCAGTCATTTGCGCACCTTTGATGAGCAGTCCGAGGTGGCGCCGGGGGTGGTTGTCGCACGCACCGGCGGCCACACCCCAGGGCATAGCGTGGTCCGGATCTCGTCTCGCGGCGAACGGCTTATGTTCGGGGGCGACGCCCTATTCCCGGTTTCCTTCGACCATCCTGAGTGGCATAACGGCTTTGAACACGACCCAGAGGAAGCAACCCGCGTCCGGCTCCGTCTTATGAAAGAGCTGGCGGAAACCGGATCTTGGCTGGTGTCGACGCACATGCCGTTCCCGTCGGTCGGTCGTGTGGCAGCCGCCGGCGACCTTTATCGCTGGGTCCCGGCTTGGTGGGACTACTGATCCCTACGGCGATTAGGATCCGACCTAAGGCGTTGGGTTGACTGACCGGTGGATCCTAGGGCGGTATGGCCCTCGATCCACCGGTCAATCGAAACGAGAACATTTGGAGCCTATCCTGCGCGACCCTTCACGCTAAACGGCTGTGCACGAAGGATGAAGGTGGCCACGCCGCTTTGCCCCGTAAAGCCGACGCACTCCAAGATTTTCCTGTCGTCCGATCTGTGGTGGCGACTACTCAAACGTGCGGAGAAGCAGGAGACGAGAGGCCACATCAACTCTGGGCCTTTGAGGCGCCTGCTACGCCCCTGCCGGTTTTTAGCATCGGCATCAATGATAGCCGATATCGCTGCATCATTCAGCGAAGGGGGCTTCGGCGATGAGATCGACCGAGGAAGGGACACTGTAACCGGGAACCAGGCGCTCGCCGAAATCCCGGACAAAATTGTCGTAGGTGGTTTCGGGCTGCGTTTTGGCGATGTGGCAAAAACATGCGGTCATTTTTTTCTTCATCCCAAGCCGGGGAAACTCGGCAATGATCGCCCGCACTTCGGACGAGGGAATGAGGCTGTATTTGAGGCCCACAACATCAAAGCAGATTCCTGCCGTGCAAAGTGCGATCTCCGCTTCCTTGTAGAGCCCGATCGAGGGGGTCGAGTTGAGGGCGACGCTGTCCCAGATCAGCTGGGCACGCCGTCCATCGAGTCCGGCTTCCGTCGCGAACTTTCGAGCCAGATCGGCGGCTTCCACTTCGAAACGGCGGGGCCCTGCAAATCGCTCATTCAGGGTGATATCATGCAACAGCGTGCCGACTGCGAGCACCTCGGCGTCGTGCGTTATGTTCTGCAGCTCGGCGATCTTTGCGGCAAACAGCCAGGATCGCATGACGTGATTGAAGAGATAGGGCTCACAAGCCTCCCGCGCATAATCGATCGCTCGGCCGACGAGCGGCGTTCCCGGAACCGAAGTGCCGGCGACGATGCGTGCTTCCATGGCAATCATGTCACAACCTCTTCCTGACTGCTGCAGGGCAAAAAATTGGGGAGAGCGCGGCGCATCAGCACCGTGCCGCGAAGAACCGCACGCGATCTCCAAGGATGTCCGATCGCATGCGGTCGCTTGATTGGCGGCTAGGTCAATATTCGGTTAATAGTCCCAGAAAACCGGCACCCAACGAAAGGCGTCGCCGTCAACCGCAACGTGCCCGACCGACGGGAACGGCATATGAGTAGCTACCAGCAGTTCCCCAGTCGCCGCCAGCTCTCGCAAAAGCCGGACCCTAACACGGGCAGCTTCCTCAGGATCGTGCTCGAAGCCGTTGAACCAGTCGGGGTGCTCGAAGCCAACCGCGAACACGGCGTCGCCGGCGAACATCAGCCGGTCGTTCCCGGACGCAACGCGGACCACGCTGTGCCCGGGGGTATGGCCGCCGGTGCGAGAGACGACGACGCCCGGAGCCACCTGGTGTTCCTCATCGAACAGCCGCAGCTGGTCATGGTATTCCTTGGCGAACCGTTTGGCGGCCGCACGAAGTGCATCCGGAAAGCCGGCAGGCATGTTGACATGCGTGAAATCGGGCGCCTCCCAGAACTTAACCTCGGCGGCGGCAACGTGAATGCGCAGGTCCGGACGCAACCGATCCTTGACGCCTTCGACGAGCAGCCCGCCAACGTGGTCCATATGCATGTGGGTCAGTACGACATCGGTCACGGACCCGAGGTCGATGCCGGCACTCTCAAGTCTCTTCACCAATTGCCCGGCCCGCGGCAGGTTCAATTCCGGATCCAGCCCCAGACCGGCGTCGATAAGGATCACCTGCACGCCGCTGCGCACCACCACCGCGTTCAGCGCCCAGTCGAAAGCTTCCTGCGGCAGGAACATATTGTCCAGCCATGCGGCGCGTTCCGTCGGGTCGGCATTGTGTCCCAACATCGCGGTTGGAAGGGGTAGCACTCCATCGCTGATCACCAGCACTTCAATTTCGCCGACCTTCACCGCGTAGCGCGATGGAACCAATTCTTCGGTTGCCGATCGGCCGCCACGTAGGGTGTTATCCAAGCTCATGATTGTCTCCTCCTGCCCCATCGTACGGGGATTTGCTTCTGCCTGCGTCATGATGCGCTCCTGTTCTGCGGGGTTGGAACGTGCCGGGCACGGCCCATGCGGCTGAGTGTATTGGGGGGCATCTGAGCAGTCGATTGGGGTCAAGGGAGAGGATAGGCTACACTAGAGAATAGGGTAGGCTGGCTTGTTCGTTTACGAACGCGAGGATTCAGTGTTGCTTGAGCTGGCATTTAAAAGGGCGTCCCGAAAATAGGGCGTGATTGCGATTGATCAAAACAGACGGCCGCGTTGAGCGTGTTGCGCTCCCACGCGAAACTCTGCGACCGGCGATGTAAACAGACATTTGCGCCCCCTCCACCCGGTTGGTTGTTTGATAAGACAGTCGCGATGCCCGGGCGGACGGAGCTATGCCAAAGCGTGGATTCTGATCAGCACTGTCGATCGTCCAGGGCATCGCGAACGGCCGCAAGCAGGGTGTGCCCTGCAAAAGGCTTTCGCAAAAACCCGTCAATGCAGCGTGCGCGGTCCTGATCGGCGATTTCATGGCGCCCCGTGATCAGGAATACCGGCAGTTGCGGGTTCTGCTGCCGGGCAAGATCTCGGAGTTCGAATCCATCAGTACCGGGCATCCCGATATCGGTAATCAACACGTCAACGCCCTTAAGCCCGGAAGCGAGCAACGCCTCGCCCGAGAGGAAGCTGCGGGTTTCGTATCCCGCCGATTCCAGGAGTTCCGCCAATGAAGCAAGCACGCTCGGGTCGTCGTCGACGAGCGCTACCACAGACTTGTTCATACCGTTCCTCCCTATGGCAGGCTATTGGTTCATGGCATCTTCGCCACGTCGAGCGGCAGGGTGAACACGAAATTCGCGCCGCTCGGTTCATTCTTTTCTGCCCATAACTGACCGCCATGCGATTCTACGATCGAGCGGGAAATTGCGAGGCCCATGCCCATGCCCTGATCTTTGGTTGTAAAAAACGGCTCGAAAATCTTGTCGGGGAACTGGACGCCTCGCCCCCTGTCCTTGACCTCAACGCGCACCATATCCCCCGCCCGGAAGGCGCGGATCTGGACAACACGGTCGTTCGAAACGGAAGCCATCGCATCCATGCCGTTGCGCATGAGATTGACCAACACTTGCTGAATCTGCACCCGGTCGAATGGGACGAGCCGGAGACCGCTCTCGCCTTCGATATCCATCCTGATGCGTCGCCGACCCGCCTCCTCTGCAAGCAGGTCACGCGCCTGCCTGACGACGGCGCCAAGCTCGGAACTGTCACGCTTATCCGTCGACTGCTTGAAGAGGGCGCGAATGCGGCTGACGACATCTGCTGCGGAATTGGCGCTATGAACTATGCGATCGAGCGTTTTCTGGGCGCGTTCGATATTGGGCGGCTCGGCGGTGAGCCAGCGCTGGCAGGCGCTGGAATAGTTCATCACTGCCGAAAGCGGCTGGTTCACCTCATGCGCGATTGAGGCTGATAATTCTGCCAGGCTGGCGGCCTGACTTGAGCGGGCGAGATTTTCCTGGGCACGGCTCAACTCCTCTTGGGTCTGGACCTGATCGTCGATATCCAGGCAGATGCCGTTCCACTGAACGATTTCGCCGTCACCATTGCGCATTGCCGAAGCACGGGTCTCCACCCAACGGTACACGCCGTCAAAGCGCCTTAGGCGATGTCGTAGCAAATAGGGCTCGCCGGTCGCTAGCGAATGGGCATACCGTTCCTTCACGGCAGCTAGATCGTGCGGATGGATCACGGCGTCGAGCGTGCCTTCCAGTCGGGATTTTCCGAGACCATCCGTTTCCTCGAGATTGAAACCGAGATATTGGCGGAGCCGCTGGCTGCGATATATCGGCTTGCCATCCGGCAAGGCGCAGTAGACCAACGCGGGCAGCGTTTCGACGAGTTGCTGGAGGTGTTGCTCGCTCTCGCGTAGCGCTTCCTGGGTGGTTATGAGGTCGTGGATGTCGGAGCTCACGCCACACCATTGGACGATCGTGCCCAATTCATCCCGCAGCGGTTCGGCCCGCGTCTCGGTCCAGCGATAGTCACCGCCGGCACGGTGTTGACGGTATCTTTGAATATACGGGATGCCTGTCGCGACCGAATGTAGGAAAGCCTCTCGCGCCGCCGCCCTGTCCTCGGGGTGAACGACGCCGAGCGAAGCCGATTGATCCGGCGCGATCATATCTTCGAGCGTGGCCCCGGTGACTTCCGTGAAGGGTTTGTTGACATAGGTCGGAGCTCCGTTGGCCATCGCGCTCCAGATCAGCGCCGGCACGGTGTCGATAAGCTGCTGCAGTTGCCGTTCGCGCTCGCGGAGTGCAGCCTCGGTTCTCTTATACACGTCGATGTCCAATGCAGTTCCATACCACCCGGTAACACGTCCCTGCCTATCACGCGTCGGGCGGGCTGCAGCCCAGTGCCAGACATAAGCGCCGTTGGCACGCAGGATCCTGCATTCGAAGTTCCAATGCTCGCCTGTCCTGAGCGCGTGTCGTACTGTCTCTCCCATTCTTTCGCTATCGTCGGGATGCGTGCCGCGCTGCCAGCCCTGACGCCCGCCTTCCAGGAAGGATTTGCCATCCAGCAGAAGGTTGAGATCCTCAAGCGTCATCGCGATAGAGGTCTGCACCGCTGGAGTTGCATAGGTAAATTGTCCGGTGACGTCGATCGCCCAAGCGCCGCCATAGAGCTTTTCGATGGCAAGAGCGGCCTGGACCGCATCAGCCGTCTCACCGAACGAGCTTGCGGTCATCCAGGACTCGGCCTGGCGTGCCACAGCCGGATCGACTTCGATGCTGATCCCGTGATCCGGCTCCACACGAAACGCAACCCGCTCGTAGCTGCTATCCGCCTGAAGCTGGCGGTAGCTTCTGATCTGGGGGATGCCGTGAAAGAAGGCTCGCGCAGCCGCCTGCTCGTCGGTTAGCCTGTCGTGCGGATGTACCGTGTCCATCGACAAAAGGGGGTCCCGAGCGGGTCGACCGGCATGCGGGCTATCGGTGTCTTCGGGGAGGGCGATGTCGATTAGCGTGCCGCACCATCCGGCGATTGCGCCCTCCCCGTCACGGATCGGCTGCCCGGTGCTGCGCACCCAGCCATAGATTCCGGTCGCACGCAGCGTTCGGTGCTCGACAGTGTATTGCTCGCCCGTCTGCAAGCACCGGCGCCATGCGACAGCGGCTGCATCGTAATCTTCCGGGTGGATGACCCGACTCCAGTCGAACCTATTCTTATCCGGCTGCGAATTGAGGCTTTCCGGGCTTGCGCCGAAAAAGGCGAGCGCGGCCGGTGTCACATAGATAAGTTTGCCCGCGGCATCGGCGGCCCAGGCATTGCCGGTGATCCGCTCGACCAGCTTCGCCGCCTGTAGGGCATCGATATCGGGTGGGCCTTGCGATCCACCACTACTATCCATCCCCGACGTTCCGGCGGAGTTCGACATGCCTCAACCCGACCCCATTGCACTAGGAATTGCCATGGTGCGTCTTAGAGCGAGACAGCACTACGGCCTATTTTATGAGAAAGGTATATGGGAGCTTGCGACAAAAACACCTGTTCCGAAGGATAGGGCGAAGATTCGCAAGGCAATTTTGGCCTTAAACGCGGCTGAGGCGTACCCACTATGAGCGCCGGACAGACGTCCGCCGCTGACGCGGCGGAGCCTAAAAGGCCTGTCTGGAGAGACGCGGGCGGTTGTCAGGTGGCGAGCCCTTCACTCCTCAACGCGGCCTGGACCGAAGGCCGCGCCAGCAGGCGCCTATCGAGCGCAAGCAGCGGCGCCGGGATTTCGACGCCGAAGATCTTGGCCCAGCTCATCATCACGAACAGATAGAAATCGGCCACGCTCGGATGATCGCCGAACAGGTATTCGTCACGCATATGGTCGGCGAGATACTGAAGGCGATAGGTGATGGAGGCGCTAGTTTTGGCGTGTTCCTTCGTGTTGGCACCCAGAAATAAGGATTCGAAGCTCTTGTGGATTTCCGTGGAGAGATAGGCTAGCACCTCGATAAGCCGGGTACGGCCCAACTCGCCGCTGACGTCGAGCGCCGGCAGTTCTCCCGCTAGATAAGCCAACACCGCAACATTTTCGGTGACGACTTCGCCACTGTCGAGCATCAGCGCCGGCACATATCCCTTGGCGGTCACCGCGCGAAAATCATCCCCCGACGCGGTAATCTTCGTTTTCAAATCGACACGTTCGGCTTCGAACTGAATGTTTCCCTCGATCAGGCAGATGTGGCTCGCCAGGCTGCAGGCGCCCGGCGCGTAAAAGAGTTTCACGCCCATGGTCTCGTCCTTCTTTGGTGTTTTCGATGGTTTTCGGCCTGCGGCCGACATTCAGGTGCTGAAGATCGTCCGGATCGACTTCAAGAAAGCGGAGGCGCTCCGTTCGTGTTTTGCCGCTGCCATCGGAAGCTGGCTGTTGTCGCCGGAACATGCGGATAGCATCGCCGCGACCTCCTCGGCAATCGCCGGACGGTCGGCGATCAGGCGCGCGAAACTCTTCTGGTCGATCTCGTAGGCGGCGATCCGCGTCAGCGCTTGCAGCGTGTAAGCTTCGTGCATTCCCGCGAGGAGCCCGGTTTCACCAAAGAAGTCGCCCGCCGAAAGGCGCCGCTTTTCCTGCTGGTCATGCTGCATCGATACGACGCCGGTGCGGATAATCGTCATCGAGGGCAGCGACTGTCCTTGGGAGACGATGACATCCCCCTTGCGATATTCACGCTCTATGCCCGATTGGGCCAATTTTTCTCTTTCGGATCGCGTCAGTCCGGAGAAGATTGGATTTTCATCGATGACCTCCTGCAGCGTCACATCAGGTGGCCTGGCTGTTTCATTCGACGGGGTTCCATTGATGGTGGCCATGGGCGGCATCGCAAGCTGGATACCGGCGGATCGGCAATGTCGGTAGAAGCGGTCGATCACCTCGTTTTGCGCCTTCATCCTCAGCATCGGATTGCTCACCCGGAAAAACAGATGAATTTCCAGCGCGGTTGCATCCACGCCGCTCAGCGAAACCAAGGGCGGCGGCTCCCGCATGATGGAATTGCAGCCCGCCAGAACCGTCAGCATGGCCTCCTCGATAATCGAAGGAGCGTGCGTCGGTACCACCCGCACCGTCATCTTGAGAAGATGCGTCTCATCCGGCCGGCTGACATTAGTCAGCTTTAGCTTCGCAAGGACGCTGTTGGGCAGGACCACGATATTGTTGGCGCCCGTTAGAATCTGCGTCGAGCGCCAGGTACTTGCAATGACGCGTCCTTCCGTGCCGTCCTCAAGGAGGATCCAGTCGCCCAGCACATAGGTGTGCCCGAGATTGAGAGCGACACCGGAAAATACGTCGCCGAGTGTGTTCTGAAGAGCAAGGCCGAGCGCAATGGCTATGACGCCGGAAGTCGCAATCAGCGTTCCAACAGGGGCGCCGAAAACGAAAGCGAGGGCGGCGAGCGTGACGCACATGTAAACCGCGCCGACGACGATATCCTGCAGCAAACGGGCCTCGCGTGGCCTACCTTCCAGAACCAGATAGATCCGCACGAACCCGATGACGGCCCAAGAGAGATGGAGCCACCACAGCAACTGGGCGAAGACGATGAAAGCCGCCTGCTCGTCGCCAATACCCAGGCCTTGCGATTGACCAAGCGGAATATCTGCGAGAACGATGACGGAAGTCATGGCCGTAAAGAAGATGATCTGCACCACAAGCCGCAGATTGGAGCGCGTCGGACCGATGAATTTCCACACGGCTATTCCGGTCAGGCCAAGAATGATCAGCCATGCCAGCGGCGCAGCGGCGATTTCAATCAGATATGCTTGAAACATGACGATCGTCCCAAGATCCGGCGATTAGTAACCAATGCCAGCGATGTAGTTCGCCAACATATGTTCCTGCAGTTGTTCCTGCTCGAAGAGCAGCACTCTCAGCGCGTCGCGGATATCCAGGACACCGAGCGGTTTCGCATCGTTGCCGAGGACCGGCATGTTCTGGATGCGGTTTTCCATCATGACCTGCCATGCGGCCTGCAAATCGTCGCCCGAGCTGCAGGAAATGATGTTGCGACTCATCAGCGAATGAGATCGGATTTGCTGAGCACCCCCGCCGCCTTGCCGCCTTCCTCGCTGACGACGGCCAATTCGATCCCCGGATTGGAAAGCGTCAGGGCAGCAGCCTGCAGCGTCGCGGCGACATCGATCAACATCAGCCGACGTCATGGGATAGAGCTTTTCAATGCGCATGGATTCCTCCTGACAGCGCTCGTCGGCACAGCCGGGTATCTCGGTGTTGGTTAGAACCGCTATGGCGCCGGCCACCGGAGCCATAGCGTTGTCGATGCCAGACAAGGGCTGCGGTTAGGGTCGGTGAGCAGAGGTCTGCCGGGACGGCGAACCCAAATGGAATATGCGCGGGCGCTTACTTCTTCTGGGCGGCGGGGGACTGTAGCCAATCCTCGAAGTGGATCGCGCCGAGGCGGGCGCTGTCGTCCGGAACCAGTGTCCGGTCATTGATCTCGATCTCGAAATAACAGGCCTTAGGGTCAGCGACGAGGGTGCGCGGATCGTTGGTAGCCTTGAGGTAACGCGCGATGAACTCGTTCATAGGGGCTAGCTCCGGACCGGCGATCTCGATTACGCCGTTCACCGGCTCGGCCAGAGCGGCATCGGCCATGGCATCGGCGACATTGTCTGCTGCTATCGGCTGGAAAGCGCCCGTGGGCGCGCGAACATTCGTTCCCTCGGTCGCCGATTGAGCGATGGCCCCCACGAACTCGAAGAACTGCGTCGCGTGGACGATCGTGTAGGGAATGCCGGAATTCCGGATGTGCTCCTCCTGCCGCAGCTTGGCGCGGAAATACCCCATCGCCTGCATGCGGTCGGTACCGACGACCGACAGCGCTACGTGATGGCGAACGCCTGCAGTCTTTTCTGCAGCGAAGAGGTTGCGGCCGGCCGCTTCGAAGAATTCCATGGCGGCCTTTTCTTCGAAGCTTGGCGAGTTCGCCAGGTCGATCACGACCTGCGCACCGGCCAACGCTTCGACGAGGCCTTCTCCGGTAACTGTGTTTACACCCGAATTCGGAGAGGCAGCCAACACCTCGTGGCCACGCTTGCGAAGCCGTTCAACGGTCTTCGATCCAATGAGGCCTGTGCCTCCGATGACGACGATTTTCATGTTCAATCTCCTAGTTTAGCTTGATTCGGGTTTGCGGGTTGCGCACCGGCGTTACTTCGCGGAGGCTGCTTCCTCGATAGCGAGGCGATGGATGCGAGACCGTCAGGGCATGTGACCCGCCCTGAATGCTAAGGGTCTTCAAGGTAAGCGCACACTTCGCCATAAATCTCATTGCCGCCGGCGGGATGTTGCGATCTGCGGAACCGCAAATTGCGTGGAAGGCAGCGTCTTCCACGAGGCGACGCCCGACCGTTCGGCGACCTGTGCCACGGGACGTTGAGGAACTGCCATCAGCCGCGCCGAGTATTCGGGCACATCGGCGGCAAACTGATCGTGGAACCGGTCCGGCCGAATGTAGAGATCTTGCCGCCCTCCGGCAGCGTAGTCGTCGTTAACGCGTCGGCCAGCGTGCTGCCGGGAAATTCTCCCGAAAGGCTTACGCTGGATTCACCTGCCTCCGGAGCGACGGCGGCGAGGTCGACCGAGGCCGTCACATTCGCATTTCCGCTGGCTGTTTCGGTGTTGACCGCCAGTGCACCGATCACGTCGTTCGCGCTCGACTCCGCAAACGCGCCATGCACCAGCACGATTGTCGGCTTGTCCTGGGAATCGGCTGCTTGTGCGAACGCGGTAGCTATGGTGCCCACCGCTGCGGCGAGCGCGAGAGCTTTGATGATATCGCGCATCTTACGTCTCCAGTTAGAGCCTTTTCGGCCGGTCAGGAGAATGCATCACGGCGGCCCGCCGGCCTATCGAACCCATGCATCGGCCATCTAGTCCCAGAGTACAGGTATGATAGATCGGGTGATTAGGATGCGCCCTGACTGAGTTCACCCCATCGCAGTTCGTTAAGAGCAACGGCTTCAGCTCATGATCGGCTGCACAAAGTTTTGTAGCGAATTCGCAGTCTTCACGTATCTGGCGAAAAAGTGAAGTACGACATCGCGCGGCGCTGTGCGCCGCGACTAAACATTTTTTTAAGAAATGAGAATGGACGTAAAGCGGCGCGACGGCGCCGCCGCAAGCTCACGCTTGCGGCTTCTCGCGCAGGCTGGAAGGCAGTGAATCCCATGCACGGATGAGTTCTCCGACGGAAGTAGTTCGCATCTTGCGCATCATATTGCTGCGGTGGAGCTTCACGGTGATCTCGCTGATGCCGAGTTCGAAAGCGATCTGCTTGTTGAGGCGCCCGCGCGCCACTTCTCGAAGAACTTGCCGCTCGCGTGGGGTAAGGGTCGCAAATCGGGTGGAATGCTGGTGGATGTTTTCTGCCTGTGCCCTTTGCTCCACGTCCCGCCGAATACCGGCAATCACGGCGTCGAGCAGCGTCTGGTCGCGCACGGGTTTCGTCAGGAAATCGACGGCCCCGGCTTTCATGGCCTGCACGGTCATCGGTATGTCCCCGTATCCCGTGAGGAAGATGATGGGTTTCGTTACCCCACGCGTCGAGAGTTGGTGCTGCAGATCGAGGCCACTCGCGCCCGGCATGCGGACGTCGAGCACCAGACACCCGGGCCGGTCGGGAAGGCCGGCGCTCATCAGTTCGCGGGGCGAAGGGAAACAGGCGACGTCGAGGCCGACCGATTCGATGAGTTCCTGCAGGGAGTTGCGAACATTTTCGTCATCATCGACTACAAGAACCAGCGGACTATCCGCAACGACAGCTGGGGTGCCCATCTCATCAACTCCGGCAGATTGTAGGCGCTACCATGCGCAGCGCGCTAACCTTGCCGCACTGCGACCGAATACGCGCCGACGAGTGAAGGGTGCCGTTGCCGGCCAAGATGAATATATCCTTCATCACTCTAAATCCTCATCTTCCCGAGCCGGCCGCATCTCTGCCAGCCCGGCCGCAATTGCCAGCCGCAACCCATGTCCGCTTTTCCAGCCCGTCAGGACAATGCTCCGTCTTCTATTGCACCGCTTCGGGTCCGGCCCTTCGTCCTGTCGGCAAGCCATTTACGGACTTCGTCAGAAAATTCCGGCGGCGCCTTGCGGCTTAAGTCGCCGGCAATGTCGGCCAACGTCTCGCTTCCAAGGGAATCCCGCATGGCCTTTTCCGCGCGCAACATCACCGCGTGGATTGCGCATACGCCTTTCGTTGCCCATGACGGCGGCCGCTCCCGATATACGGCGCAGCGACCACGGATCTCCTGACAGTCGAATAAGGGCTTCCTACCTTCGATCGCATCAACAACCTCCAGAACCGTGATATTTCCAGGCTGCTTTGCGAGCAGATATCCCCCTTTGATACCCTCGGAAGCTGATACGATCCCCGCTTTTTCCAGCTTCGGAAATATCTTCGCCAGAAAACTAGGGGAAATTCCCTGAAAATCCGCCAGGTCGCGGTTGCTCAGCGGCGTTCCGGGCGAACTTGCCAACCACAGGAGACAATGCAGCCCGTATTCCACACCTGCCGTCATATGCGCCATAACGCGGACTATAATTATCCGCGTTTTGGCTGGCAAGCACTAATTTGAACCGCCGGCGAAGCGGTACTGTCGCGGTACAAAATCAGCGACCGCCGGAGACAGGAACGTCTCTCAATTCCGCTAAAGCCATCATCGGAGTTCGGCAATTGGCAGATTTGGGTGAGTTGCGATTGGGCATGCCGCACATCCTGACACCGATGGATTTTCGCGAACGTGACTGGTTGAGCCGTGCTCTTACGGCAAAGCCGCCACCCTTCCGGATGGCGGCCTTTGATCACCAGCAATTTGCAAAGATTACTGTGCAGCCTCTTCGATTAGGTCCGCGACTGCCTTGGGCTGCGACACCATCACCACATGGGATGCACCATTGATCACGACAGTGTGCTTTGAGCCTGCCCGTTCGGCCATGAAGCCGAGTGCCTTCGCAGGGATGTTCTTGTCGCCGTCCCCATAGATGAAGTAGGAGGGCAGCGTCTTCCAGGCTGGCGAACCGGACTTTTCCGTCAAGGCGGCTTCAGTGATCGGGCGCTGGCCGGCGGCCATCAATGCCGCATCCTCAATCGAAACGTCGTGGGCGAACTGGTCATGAAACTTCGCCTGGTCGATGGAAAGATCGACGCCGCGATCTGCCAGCTTGACCGGAGCGGCGAGCGCTTGGCCAAGCGTTCCGCCCGGGAACTTACCGGCGAGATCGGCAGCTGCTTCCCCTGCTTCCGGAGCAAACGCTGCCACATAGACCAGCGACTTGACATTGTCCTTGCCATTGGCAGCGGTCGAGATCACCTGGCCTCCGTAGGAATGCCCGACCAAGACGACAGATCCTGTGATGCTCGAGATGATGTCGGAAACATAGGCCGCATCGCCGGCGACACTGCGCAGGGGATTGGCCGCGGCAACGACTGTGTAACCGTCCTTCTGAAGGATCTTCGTCACACCATTCCAGCTCGAGGAGTCGGCGAAAGCGCCGTGGACGAGAACGACAGTGGGCTTTGCAGGCTGGGCGAGTGCACTGCCGGACAGGAGGGCGGCGGCAAAGGCAACGGTGGCGGCGAGTTTGAACATGACGACTTCCTTCGTGGTTCGGATCTCGGTTTAGGTCTTATTTATTTGTGTGCAATTCATTTGTGTCCAATCTATTATGCTGCCGAAACGTGGTTGTCAACCGCTTGCAAATAAATCGTGCACGATTTATCTGTTTGGAAAGGAGATCGCCATGACGAAGCCAGACGACCATCCCGGGGTCGCCGGAATGCTCTGCTTTTCCCTCTATTCCGCAAGCCACGCATTCACCCAGCTTTACCGGCCGTTGCTGGACAAGCTGAGCCTGACGTACCCGCAGTACCTGGTCATGGTGTCGCTCTGGAAACGCGACGGGCAGAACGTCAAGGAGCTGGGTAACAATCTCTTCCTTGATTCCAGCACGCTTACGCCGTTGCTCAAGCGCCTGAACATTGCCGGGTTCATCACGAGAACGCGCAACCCCCGGGACGAACGCGAGGTGCTTCTGCACCTGACGGAGAAAGGCCGCGCTCTGCAGGGGCAGGCCGATCATGTCATGCATTGCATCGGCGATGCGGTAGCGCTTGACGCGAAGGCCCTAGATATCCTCCGCGAAACGATCGACGATCTACGCAACAGGCTTCAGGCAGGGGCGGGATAGTTCGAAAACCTGCTCACAGCGACAGGCCGCCTCACATGCATTTCCGAGCGAGACGATGGTGGCGGTTCATCAACGGCGGCATGGCAAAAGTTCGGCAGGCGGATCGAGCGGACAGGACGCCGCCGTTGCGAACTGGATGCTGGTGCAGGCGACGCGGATCGCTACCCTCGCTGGAATAGCGTCGTTACGGTATGCCGCCATCCCGGCATCGGTGATTGCGGGCAGCATTATTTGGCGCTAGCGTCCCGACCGGAGCATGATCGCCAGCTCAATCTTCATCACTGCCGGCGGCATCCTGGCTCTCGGAAGCATGCGCACCGTTCCCCGCAGCTGTGTTTGCGGGAGACATCAATGGCTGACCAGACCCATTTTCCAGGAATTCGCCTGCTCCGAGACAGGGCGCCGGCCATGCTCGGCCGTGATGGCGACACTCGATGAAGTCTGGCAAAAGGTGCGAAAGATCTTGGGGTCTAGGTCGTGATCAGGAGCGCGTTGCGGGTCGTCGTGATGGCGCGTGCTTTGCTTGTTTAGGTTACGCGATCCGCGGCCAGGACTAAAGATCTTGCATAACCCAAGTTGTTAGGTTATGTTGATTCATGGTCACCGTTCTCCGCGCCGCTGGCATGCGATTTTATCATTTACACAAATGACCACGAACCCGCGCACGCCCATGTCTACGGAGACGGTGAAGCCCGTATCAACATTCTCGATCTCACCGTATTATCGAACCGGGGGATGAAAAAGCGAGATTTGAGCGTGGCTCTCACTATTGTCCAGGCAAACCAGCGCTTGTTCATCGAAAAATGGGAGAGCATTCATGGGTGAAGTCATCTTTGAAGATCGTCACTACCGAGAAGCTACCTCGAAAGGGGACGCAGAGCGTGCACGCGCCCCGATCCCATCTTCGGTCCGTTTCGATGAACCTTCCAGCCGCATTGTCGTGGATTTCACAAACGGCGCAGCTTTCATGGTGCCTGCCCGATCGATACAAGGCCTGGAGAATGCAACGCCTGCCCAGTTGGCGGAAGTCGAGCTTTTGGGCGAAACTGGCTTGCATTGGGAAACCTTAGACGTGGATTTCACCATCCTCGGTTTAATGAAGGGCATATTCGGAACTGCGAAGTTCATGGAGGCTCAGCGCCGAGGCGGGCAATCTCGGTCCGCCGCGAAGATCGAGGCAAGCCGAGCCAACGGCGCGAAGGGCGGGCGTCCCCGGAAGATCAGCTAGCCGGCCAATCGCCGCGCTCTTTCAGCCGATACATTCCGAAGCAAAAAATGAAAACATCGGATGTACAAGGGGTCGCCTTCGGCGGAAGCAGGGTATTTCAGTCGCGTACTGACTTCATTGTCTTTCTTAGCACACCTGAACTCAGGCAGAGCGAGAAAAACGATCCTGGCCACTTGGTGTGATGCCCACACACAGCGTGCCGTCATCACGTAGCTGCTGAAAACCCTCTGGCGCATGTAAGTGCGATGTAAAACAGGCATCTTTCTGTCGAGTAGAGTTGAATCGATCGATGCTATTTCACGCTCAATGCTTGAGGATCTGGCTAAGAAACAGCTTCGTACGTTCATGCTGAGGGTTAGTGAAGAACTCTTTCGGCCTCCCCTGTTCGACGATCTGACCGGAATTCATAAAGATCACCCGGTCAGCAACAGCTCGGGCAAACCCCATTTCATGGGTAACGCAGACCATCGTCATGCCGTCCCGGGCAAGACTTGTCATCGTGTCGAGAACCTCCGAAACCATTTCAGGGTCGAGTGCGGAGGTCGGCTCGTCGAACAGCATCACCGCCGGTTGCATGCAAAGCGAGCGTGCGATTGCCACGCGCTGCTGCTGGCCGCCGGAAAGCTGCACCGGGTACTTGTTGGCCTGTTCGGGGATACGCACCCGCTCCAGGAACGTCAACGCCCGCGCCCGCGCCTCTGCTGCCGGAACACCGTTGATCCACATCGGCCCAACCATGCAGTTCATCAGCACAGTCATGTGGGGGAAGAGATTGAAGTGCTGGAACACCATGCCGACGTTGCGCCGCACTTCGGAGACATTGCGCATCTTGCTGTGCAGGCTGATACCGTTGACGACAATCTCACCCTCCTGGTGTGCCTCCAGGCGGTTGAAACAGCGGATGAGGGTCGACTTGCCGGAGCCGGAAGGGCCGCAGACGACGATGCGCTCGCCCTTGCGGACCGTCAGGTTGATATCCGTCAGGACCTGAAAGGCACCGTACCATTTGGAAACGTTCCTGACGTCGATGATAGTCTCAGCACTCATCGGACCTTGCTCCTGGCGTAATGACGTTCGATGCGGGACTGGATGAGTTCGAGGCAGATGGACATGATCCAGTAAAGCATGGCGGCGGATATGAGCATTTCCATGTGCTGGAAGCTCTTTTGCCCAAGCGTGCGGGCGAGGAACATAAGTTCCCAGACACCGATGACGGAGACGAGCGAACTGTCCTTCAACATAGAGATGAACTGGTTGCCGGTCGGCGGAATGATGACGGGCAGCGCCTGCGGCAGGATGATCTTGCGCATGGTAAGCCCGAAGCCAAAGCCAATGGAACGCGACGCTTCCCACTGGCCGCGGTCGATGCTTTGAATGCCCGATCGAAAGATTTCGGTCATGTAAGCGCCGTAACAGAGCGAAAGCGCCAGGATGCCGGCTGGAACCGCATCGATGATGATGCCAAGTTGGGGTAGACCCAGATAGATCAGATAGACTTGCATCAGAAGCGGGAGCCCGCGGAAGAATGATGTGTAGAAGCTTGCGATCGCATAGGCGAAACCGTTGGTCGAAAGTTTCGCAACCGCGCCAAGGATTGCGATGAGCGAGGCAATCAAGATCGAAACGGCTGAGACATAGACGGTCGTCACAAGGCCTTGCGCGATCAGGAAAGGCAGCTTCTCCTCGATAAAGGGCAGGCTTAGGTGGAAGGTCTGGAAGAAGGCGAGAAACAACACCAGAAGCTCCATCCAGACGATGGCGATCTGCAGCCTGAGACTGGCGAAGCCGATGAGCACGATGTTCAGGCAGAAGAGCGCCGCCACGACAAGAGCAATGGCGAAACGTCCGTAGAAGCCGCTCTCCAGCGGCTCGCCTATCACCGGGCGCATCAGTTCGCCCATCGTTGTCCCGGTCAGATTGAAAGCCATGAAGACGACCAGGACGGCTGCGAAAACCGACGCCACGAACGGAGGCTTGTGGACGAGAATTTCGGAGTCAACGGTATCCGGATAGAGCATGTTAGTCCCTCTGGACAAAAAGGCGATCCGGACCAACCCGGACCGCCAGACGTAGACAAGCCTACTTCACGACCGTGTAGTCGACGCCGTACCACTTTTCCGAGAGCTTGCTCAGCGTGCCATCGGTCTGCATCGACTTGATCGCTTCGGCGATCTTGTCGTTCAGCTCCTTGTCACCGTGCTCGATGGCAACGGCCAATGGCTCATAGAAGACCGGATCGCCGACCTGCTTGATCGGATATCCGGCCTTGATGGCATCGCGAATACTCGGCAGCGACGACACCACCGCATCGACGCGAACGCCGTCGCCGAGGCGCAGGTCGTCAAAGGCCGTTGTCGAGTTGGCGTAGGACTTCACTTCCTTCGGCTTGAACGCGTATTCGAAGGCGGGAGCCCCCGCGGCATCGAGCGTCAGTTCCTGCTTCGCGTAAGCTTCGAAGGTCGACGTTGCCGTCGTTCCGACGACCTTGCCGTCCAGGTCGATCAACGTGACGGCGAGACTATCGTTGTGCACAGCGACCGCCGCCGGCGTGTAGTAGTAGACGGCCGGGAAGTCGAATATCTTGGCCCGTTCCTTGGTCGGCGTCATCGAGCCCACATGCATGTCCCAGCGGCCCTGCCAGTTGCCGGCGGTGATGATATCCCAGCCTGGGGTGACGAACTCGACGCCGACACCGAGGCGCTTGCCAATTTCCTTGGCAACATCGATGTCGAAACCGTCCATCTCGTTTTTGTCGTTCATGAAGGACTGCGGCGCCCAGCTGGCGTCGGTTGCAACCTTCAAGGTCTTTGCGTCGAGCACGCGCTCGAGCACGGCTCCGGCATTGGCCGGAAGCGCCGTGAATGATATGGCCATCGATGCGGCCGCCGCTGTCAATCTGGCGAAAGTGTTCATTCGGTCGTTCCCTCTTGTCGTTCTGGTTTGGGCAGGGTCCTCTTCCTGCCATAGGGGTGATCTTGAGTTCTCAAGCGCCCTTCTGTCTTCCGGCGATACGAGGCAGCGCGGAGCCGCCCTTTCCTAATAACCGTGGAAGTCAGCGCTCTTCTTTCTTGTCCATCTCGTCACGCACAGTCCGCGCGATCCCGAAGGTTTCGACGCCCGCGGGAATGCCGCAATAAATCGCGATCTGGACGAGTGCCGCACGAAGTTCCTCGTCGGTCAGGCCATTGCGGATCGCGCCGCGGAAATGGATGGCGAATTCATGCATGCGGTTGAGAGCCGCCAGCATACCGAGGTTGAGCAGGCTGCGCTGCTTGAGATCGAGCCCCTCGTCCGTCCAGGCTGTCCCCCAGCAATACTCATTCAAAAGATCCTGGAAGGGACGCGAGAAGGCGTCGCTGTTGCCGATTGCCCGATCGACATAGTCGTCGCCGAGCACCCTACGCCTCACGGCCTCGCCCTTCGCCTGCAGCGCCTCATCCATCGACTTTTTCCCCCTGTCTCAGAAAATCGGCCATCAACGTCGCTACGAGCTCCGGCGCTTCGACAAGAATGGAATGGCGCAGGCCCGGCAGTATCCGGAGTGCGGACCCGGGGATGCGCTCGTGCATGTACCGGGCCATCCGAGGATTGGAGCCTGCATCGTCCTCACCGGTTGCGATCAGCGTCGGGCAACGGATCTGGTCAAGGAAGCCGCCGAAATCCGTCTCGGCGAGCACCCGGTAAGCAGCGACATAACAATCCGGATCGTTTTCGGCATCGCGTGATCGTAGCCTCGCGATGATCTCGGGATTGCGCTCCTGGAAGTCTTCGGTCAGCCAGCGCGACAGCGACGCGTTGTGGTGATCAGCGGGCGTGCCCGCCCTGAGTGCCGCCAGGCGTTCAAGCACGCGCTCCCGTTCGGCCAACGTTCGTCCGGCAACCGTCGAAAGCAGCGTAAGCCGGCGCAGTCGGCCGAGATGGGTCAAGGCAAGACGCTGGGCGATGAGCCCGCCGAGTGAGAAGCCCGCGAGATTGAAGGTGGAGAAGCCCGCCTGATCGGCCAGAGCCAACGTCTCGTTGACGAAGTCGTCGATCTCGTATCGCCCCTTGACCCGGCTTGACTGGCCGTGGCCACGCAAATCGAAAGTCAGGATCGTAAAGCGATCCTTCAGCCGTTCGACTACCCCCGACCACGCCTCCAGATAAGATCCGACGCCGTGAATGCAGATGAGCGGCTCGCCCTCACCGTCGATACGGTAATTGAGCGTAACCTCTCCGATGGTATGGCGTTGGGTCCCCGCCATCGTCAGCGCCCCACCGCGACGCGCTTCTGCTCGTTCTCGCGCGCCGCAAAGAAGGGCATGATTTCCGAGATGAACAACTCCAGCGTCCGCTTCTGCAATTCGAACGGCAGGTTGAAGGTCAGGCCAAGACAATATTGGTCGACGCCAGCCGCTTCATAGGCCAGCAGCTTCTCAATCGCTTCGTCCGGTGTCCCAAACATCAGGTTTTTGCGGATGTTTTCCGGATTGTAGTTATCCTTGCCCTTGACCGCTTCATAAGGCACGGCTTCCGGGAAGCCGTCGCGCACCGCGCCGATATTCTGCATGAGGTTTTCGAAGGCGCGGCCGTAGTCCATGCTGTGCTTGACGGCGAGTTCCCCACCATCCGGCCTGTCGTAGACGCAGGTGCGGCGCTGCATCATGAAGCGCGGTCGCGGAACTTCCGGGTGATCAGCGACCGCTTTGTGAAACTTGTCAGAAAGCACCTGGATTTCAGCAGCCGGCGCAGAGAGCGGCGTCGACAGAATGCTGGCACCGTTCGCAATCGCCCAGTCGAATGTCCCGGGATCGCGCGCCGCAACCCAGATCGGCGGATGCGGCTGCTGTAGCGGCTTGGGCACGGCCGCCGTCCGAGGGAATTTCCAGTAGCGCCCTTCATGCGTGTAGTCGCCGGACCACAACTTCTTCACGGCCGGGACGATCTCCTTCATGTAGGCGACGCCTTCTTGCTGCGGCATACCGCCGGCCAGGCGATCGAACTCATACTGGTAGGAGCCGCGCGCAATACCGAATTCCAGGCGGCCATTAGTCAGATGGTCGCAAAGCGCCGACTCGCCCGCCAGCCGGATCGGGTTCCAATAGGGTGCAACCAGCGTTGATGTGCCTAGCCGAATCCGATCGGTGTGCTGTGCGAGCCAGACGAGCGTCTGGAACGGGTTCGGAGAAATCGTGCATTCAAGCGTATGATGCTCGGCGGTCCACAGCGCCTCGAAACCGCCTTCATCGGCAATTCGCGCGAGCTGAAGCAGGTTGCTCTTCACCCGCTCCATCGGTACGTCCGGAGAGAAGCGTTCCATCGTGAGGGAAACTGCGAACTTCATGGTTTTCTGCCTTTCCTGTGCCGGTGCGTTTGTCGTTACTTCAAGCGAATGACGAAGGGGTCCTGCATCGCGCCGGAGTAATCGACGATGACGTTCTTCAGCCGCGAGAACTCGTGCATGACCTCGAAGCCGCCACGCCGGCCGTAGCCGCTTTCCTTGAAGCCGCCATTGGCGGACATGAAGGAGGCGGATCGATAAGTGTTGATCCACACCGTGCCGGCGTCGATCCGATTGGCGAAGCGCAGCGCCCGATCGATGTCCTTGGTCCAGATGCCAGAGGCGAGGCCATAGCGCGTGTCGTTGGCGAGTTGGATCATCTCCTCCTCGTCGCGGAACGGCATGACCCCGACCACAGGGCCGAAGAGTTCGTCGCGCATGAAGGTCATGTCGTTCTGCGCGTCGATCATGACGGTCGGCTCGAAGTACCAGCCTCCTTCAGCAAGTCCTTCTCGCTGGGGTCGGCGGCCGCCTGTGGCGATCTTCGCGCCTTCCCTGACGCCGGATGCGACGTAGCCCTCCACTTTCGTAAGTTGGTCGGCGAGCGCGAGCGGGCCGATATCCGTGTCGTCGGCCGTCGGCAGGCCGACGCAAATCTGCTCGGTCCTGGCGACGAGCGCGTCGATGAACCTGGCGTAGGCACCCGCCTCGACAAAGCAGCGTGAGCCTGCCACGCAGGTCTGGCCGGCAGCCGCGAAGACGCCGGAGACGACCCCATTTACGGCATGTTCGATATCGACATCCCCGAAGACCACATGGGGCGACTTACCACCAAGCTCCATTGAGCAGGGAATGAGGTTCTCAGCTGCATTGCCTGCGATCCGTCGACCGGTGACCGTACTGCCCGTAAAGACATATTTCGCGACACCGGGGTGGCGCGTCAGCGCCTCCCCGGCGCTTTTTCCCGTACCCGTTACCACATTGACGACGCCAGCTGGAAAACCCGCCTCGTGGATCAGCTCGGCAAGCGCCAGCGTGGAAGCAGTTGCATGTTCCGAAGGCTTGATGACGACCGTGTTGCCGATCGCCAGGCATGGCGCCAGCGTGCCGGTCAGCAACATCAGCGGCGAATTCCACGGCGTGATCATTCCGATGACGCCCAAGGGTTCGCGAAGATTAAAGTTCAAGGTGTCGAGCCGGTTGATCGGGATCGTCTCGCCCTGCAGCTTGTCGGCCATGCCGGCGAAGTAGTGGTAGCTGTCGGGCATGGCGCGCATCTGCGCCGTGGTTTCCTTGAGCAGCTTGCCGTTGTCGCGGGTCTCGATTGCTGCAAGCGCATCGGCATTCTGACGCACGAGCTCGGCGAGACGGCGCATCAACCCGCCGCGGTCGGTCTGTGTCATGCGCCGCCACGCCGGGTTGCGAAAGGCGGTGCTGGCCGCGGCAACGGCGGCGTCGACATCGTCCGCATCGCCATCGGCAAATTCGTACCAGGGCTTGCCCGTCGTCGGGTCATAGCTTTGGATATACGTGCCGTTTCTGGGCTTCACGAACTGCCCATCGATGAACACGAGCTGGCGCGATCCTTCGATGGAGGTAACTGTCGTCTTCATATCACTGTCCTTGGTCTTGGGAGGCTTGAAGCCAGGCACGGGCTTCGCCGTCGATCATCGCGACGCGACCGCCGTCATCAGAATCCATGTAGATGCCGAAGCGCCCCGCCTGCCGCTCGCGCACATAGCGCCGCAGCATGGAACGCAGTTCATGGGTGGCGATCGCGTCATAGGGCAAATCGTCGATCGAGAAAAAGCGAAGATCACCAGGTAGGCTGCTCCCCTCGCCGGCAAGGCGGGCGCGGTAAACAAGATAACCCGGATCGCTGTCGGCAACGTCGAATACGGAATAGAGAAACGTTTCTTCCGGTACGAGGCGAAGCGCATCGCCGCCGTCGACGACGAGCTGGCTATCCGCCTTTCGACGCCGTGCCGATGGCAGCACCCAGTTGCCCTTGCCGTCCGAGCGCAGCAGCAGACCATCGCCAGCTTCGATGAGATAGCCGATGATCATGCCATGAGAAGCAAGCCAGCCATTCGGCAGCGGATCCTTCACGCTGGCGTAGCGCCCCCTGCAGAAGCCAAGCGGCGCAGTCGGGCTTGTGCCGAAGGCGCGAACCTCACCGATCAAGATCGCATGGTCGCCGGCGTCAACCGTGTTTGAGGTGGTGCAGTCGAACCAGGTCAAACTGTCTGTCAGCACCGGCGCACCCGTGTGGATGTGGTCATGCGTCACCGATTGGAACTTGTCCTGCGACTTCGAGGCGAAGATCCCGGAAACATCGACCTGTCCCTCATGCAGAACGTTGACGGCAAAGCATCCGGCTCTGGTGAAGGCGTGGTAGCTCGATGCCGACTTCGCCACGCACACGAGCAGCAAAGGCGGGTCCAACGAAACGGAGGTAAAGGAGTTTGCGGTCATGCCGCGCGGCGTGCCGTCCTCGTCACGCGTCGTGATCACGGTAACACCGGTCACGAACGTGCCGAAGGCGCGACGCAGCGCTATGGGATCGATAGGCGCGTCGGTCGATGCGGCTGTCTCGGTCATTCCTCAATGCCTCCTCTCCATCAGGTTGAGTAGAGGCTATCCCCGAGTTACCGACCATTCTTCCACGCCTTCGTAGGAGCAAAGGGAAAACGTCTCCGCCGATCCATAGGAGCATGAAGCAGGCCGAGAACGAGCGCTGCGATCGCCGCGCAACAGGTGGTCAGACCAGGAGGAAAAATCAGCCGCGGGCGGCGGAGCGATTGTCGATGACGCCGTTGAGGCGGATCGCGAGCTCGACGGCGAAACGCTTCTCCGGCGTTTCGACATCTATGCCGAAAAGCTCCTGAATGCGCGACAGCCGGTAACGCAGTGTTGTCACATGCAGGCCCATCGCATCGGCGCAGGCCTGACTGCGACAGCCCTCCTGCAAATAGATCGACAAGGTTTCCAGGTAGGGCGTTCCGTTCTGGCGGTCGTGGTCGGCAATGGCGCCTATGCTTTCTTCCACGAAGCCTCGGACATCGCCGGCCTCGCAAGCAGCGACCAGCATCGGAAGCGGACCGAAGTCCTGGGCTGCGAGCGATCCGGTCAAGCCGAAAGAGCGGCCGATCCGGATCATGCGGGCGCAGCGCTCCCAAGCGGCCGGATAGTCGGCGAGCGCCGCGCAGCGATTGCCGGCCACCACGATCGGCTCCTCATCAAAATATCGGCCCAACTCCTCCGCAATGCGGCGTGTGAGCTTTACCAGGCGCTCCTGTCGCTTGCTGGCGTCGTAAGGGACCAGGCAGACGGCACCACCAGCGATGGCGACCAGACCCGCCGGCAATGACGCCTGCTGCATGATGCGCGAAAGCGTGTGCTCGACATCGACGGACGCGCCGCCGAAAGCCTTGGTCTTGTCGGGAAAATCGATGACGATCATCTGCTGAGGCACGGAGAAACTAAGCCCAAGGCGCTGAGCACGCTGGGAGATATCATTCGCGTCGCGCCAGCGGCCCTCCACCACCTCGAAGAAAAGCTCAGTCTGGGTTCGCGTCTCAAAGCGGAAGCGAATGAAGCTGCGCATCATCTGTACACTCAGCGCAAATTTGGCGCTATCCAGCATCATCAGATCCAGGTCGCTGAATTCCTGCGGCGAAGGGAAAATGATCAGTGCGCCGACCAATTGCATGTCGACCATGAGCGCTTCGACGCGCGCGGAAATCTTGAAACGGTGATTACCGAGATCGAGAAACAGACTTGTCTCTTCGCTCGCGCCCCTTTCGGCCGCATCACGCGCCGCCTTCATCAGCGCACGGGCGAGCAAAGTCGAGGCCGCATCCTGCCAGCCATTGTCATCGATCAGCGTCGGCTTCGGCGACCTGCCGGCCATGACGTGGTTTGCGGTGAAATCGACGACAACCGTTGGATTGGGTATCATTGCGCCAACCATCGCTGAAAGCGATGACACCGATCCGTCGCTCAACACATGCTCCAGAAGCGAGGTGTGCGCCTTGAGCGTCCGCTCCAGACGCTGCGCAGACACTTTCTGTGCCTCCAGCTGATGTTCGCGCTCGACCGCAATGGCACCAAGGTGGATGATCGACCCGAGAAAGGCGAGATCATCCTCTGAGACCTCCGTCACCTGCCGCGCAATGACACTGAGCACCATAGGGCGGCCCTCCGCGTCCCTGCAATTCATCGGCATCACGAGAACGGTGCGATAGTCGCGCTCGAAGGCTTCTTTTCGATAGCCTGGAAAGTCGACCGTTTCCCGCGCGTCACGAATATAGACTGGCTCGTTGCGCTGGAGCGCGATCAGTGACGGGCTTGTCGCCAGTTCCCATTTGTCCGGCAGTTGCCGATCAATCAGCGTGGGATCGTGGCGCACGATCACATGGGCGTAGCCGTGTGCCGCATCGATGCCCATTATCGATCCCAAGGCCCAGTTGGCATGACGGCAGGCGGCGGCGATGAGCTGCTGCAGTACGGTCCGCAAGTCGCCGCCGCTGTTGATTTGGCTGGCGACGTCGCGGAGCGACAATATCCGGGACTTCTGATCCAAATCGGCTCGCCTCTTGACTTCCGTCAACTACCATGCGCGCACAGACCGTATAAATCCACTATCTTTCATAGGAAAATTTGGACGGTTGATCCGACGAAACATAGGAACCAAAAGCTTCCGCAGGTGCAGCTTGCGAAAGACAATCAAATCTCCGGCTTACTTATCCGAGCCCGCATCCAGCACGTGTCATGCGAGTGTATTCAGACCTCGTGACCACCGGGCTCCCGATGACCACGAAAGCTGGAGTTTCTGCCGAACTATGTCTTAGTCCACGGCCGCCTTCTGGAGCACAGAGATCGCAAGGATCTTTGCACCCGTCTTGATGGACGTCTCCGGAGCCGGCGCAAAGAAGGGCGAATGGTTGGAAGCAACAGGTCTGTTTTCATGCAGGGCTTCTTCGATCTGTTCGGGAGAACTCCCGCCGATCCAATAAAAGATCGAGGGCACGCCCGCCTCGATAAACTCGGGATAGGTTTCCACTCCAAGCGTTGGCTGCACGGCGGCTGGTACATACACGATATCTGCGAAAGACCTATCCAATGCCGGCTTGATGTCACCGATCAGCTGCGACGAATTTGTGCCGGCCACAGCGCCGCCGCCGATGCGCAGCAATTCCGGCTCCGGGGCCTTAGCCGATTGTGCCGTCGTGCCGGCCACCCTGTGCATTGCTTCAAGCAGCAGCTTACGGGTCTCGGGCGTGGTCGAACGCATCGTCAGCTTGAGTTTGGCCTGATCAGGGATGATGTTGCCGGCTGTCCCCGCCTGAAAGCTGCCGATTGTGATCACACCGGGCTCGCGCGGGTCTTTCTCGCGGCTGACGACGGCCTGGATATCGGTGACGAAGCGGGCGCCCAATACGATCGGGTCGATCGAAAGGTGTGGTGCGCTACCGTGCGCCCCTCGGCCTTTGAAGGTCAGGTCAAACGTATCGGAGTTTCCGCTGAAGGCCCCGTCCTTCACGGTAATCTTGCCGGCAGGCTCGCCGTTCACATGCACCGCGAAACCGAAATCCGGCTTTGGGAACCTCTCGAACAGTCCCGCCTTGAGCATCGCCGTCGCGCCGCCGCCGATTTCTTCGGCTGGCTCGCCGACCAAAAGGAGCGTCCCGCGCCAATGATCCTTCATGTCGACCAACAATTGCGCAGCCCCGAGCCATGACGCCATGTGGATATCGTGGCCGCAGCTGTGGGCGACAAAGACCTTTGCGGAGGCGTCGGTGTTCCCGGGCCATTGGGTTGCCGGCACCTGTACCCGGCTAGCATAGTCAAGTCCGGTCTTTTCCTCCATCGGAAGGGCATCGAGTTCGGTGCGAAGCATAATCGTCGGTCCGTCACCATTCCTGAAGACACCGACGAGACCGGATTCGACACCGAAGCCTGCAGTTACCTCGAAGCCGAGCTTGTCAAGTTCAGCTGCCAGCAGCTTTGCGGTCCGAGTTTCGTGAAATCCGAGTTCGGGATTGGAATGGATATCCCGGTAAACCCTTTCAAGTTCGGGATATTTTTGTTCGATGAGTGCGTCTAGTTTTACGGTGTCCGCAAGAGCCGGGTTTGCAGAAACCTGCAGCGCGAGAAGCAGAGCGCTCGAATTGGCCAGTATCGTCTTCATTTGGGTCCCCTTCAGTCTCATTACGACAAGACGTTTCTTGACGGGACCATGATGAGGAGCACCGGCAGCGGGGGCATTCTCCTATACAGAGGAAAAGCAGCGGCAATTTTTCTCGCCACTGATCTAAAGTCTGCAATCTGGAGAGGCATTTCAGAGATCGATTACTTAAGGGCCGCAGCGATCCAGTCATCTGGAGAGATGGAACCTGCCGGGCCCCATCAGCCTTGGACGCTGCCGGCCAGCACATTGGTCTGCTTTCTTTCGCAGGATCGTTCGACGCTTCTCTTCATCCGAACATAGGAAGAATTCACCGGGCATCGCGGTAGGTTGTCGCAAGTTTCCACTATCAGCGGCTTCAGAGCATGACCCTCGGCATCAGAAAAATTTGCACTTTCCTGGAAGAGACCTTCGTAGAAGGCGGCAAGGCGGCCTCCCGTCCCGTCAATATCGTTGTCGTGGCAGCGGTAATCCGTAACCCTTGGGCCGGGCGAGGCTTTGTCGACGATCTCCGGCCGGAGATCATCCGCATCGCCGGCGAACTGAGCCATGAAATGACCGACCGGCTATTGCGCCAGCTGGCTCCGGAAAGGATCGAGGCTTGCGGCAAGGCAGCCGCGGTCGGGATCAACGGAGAGATCGAACATGCCTCGGCGATGATCCATACTTTGCGGTTCGGCAATCCCTTCCGCGAAGCGATCGGCGGCACCAACTATCTGGAATTTGCCAATACCCGCAATGCGCCAGGTGCTCTTCTGTGCCTGCCGATGATGCACAAGAGTGAGAACGGCAAGCGATCGCATTTCCTCACAGCCAATTTCCAGATCGCCGATGCGCCAGGCCCGGATGAGATCATCGTTGCCATCGGCGCTTCCGATAGCGGTCGTGCCCATGCACGCATCGCCGACCGCTTCCAGGACATCGCCGAAATGGAAGCCGAAAAAATGGCCTCGCTCAGCAGGGCCTGACCAAGGCAAGCACGCGGAGACCGGCGCAGGAGTTTGCCATGAGACTTGACGCGATTGACCTGCGCATCCTTGACGCCATCCAGCGGGATGGCCGCATCACCAAACTCGCGCTCGCCGAAAAGGCGGGCCTCTCTCCAACGCCGTGCTGGATGCGACTGCGCAAGCTGGAGAAGGCCGGCATCATCAGCGGCTATCATGCACGCCTGTCGCTGCGACGCGTCGCCCCGGTCGCCAGCCTGGTGGTCGAGATCACCCTGGCCAACCACCGCCAGGCCGACTTCGACCGGTTCGAAAGGGTCGTCCGCGACATTCGCGAGATCGTCTGCTGCTGGTCGGTCGGCGGCGGCGTCGACTATATCCTGAAGGTGGTTGCAGCCGATATCGATGCCTACCAGCGCCTGATCGACGCGCTTCTCGACCGCGAACTCGGCATCGCCCGCTACTTTACCTACATCGTTACCAAGACCGTGAAGGAAGATCCAGTCGTGCCCGTTTCTGTGCTCGTGGCCGATGGAGCCTAAGCAGCCGAGCGTTGGCTGCCACCGACCCTGCCACCGAGACTATGTGTGCCATCCACCTCGTTTCGTGGCGGCCTTCTTCCAGACGGATTCAGGCCGCGTGCCTGGAACTAATGACGGGCGAGACGGTTTGAGCTGTGACTCTTTGGCATGACGCTGACGTGCCCTCCTGGCTGGGTAAGCCTCGATTTTGAGGAGATTTGCATCATGAAGATTTCGTCCAGATTTCGTTCAGTCGCGGCTGCGGTTATCGCTGTAGCAGGAATCAGCTTTGCCGGCTCCGCGCATGCCGACAGCGGTACGATCAGCTTCTCAGTCTACAAGGCTGCCTTCTTTGTGGGTGGCTCTGGGGGCGAGGGCACGCTGACCTTCCATGGTCGCCGCTATCCCATCTCTGTCGGGGGCCTCTCGGGCGGCCTCGCCTTCGGGGCTTCGAAGACCTATTTCCAGGGTACGGTTAGCCACATTCGCCGCGCCCGGGATGTGACGGGGGTCTACGGTGCGGTGGGCGGTGGCGGCGCGCTCGGCAAAGGGGCCCAAGTAATCGTCATGACCAATGACAAGGGCGCCCGACTCGAACTCTCAGGCAAGCAGGTAGGCCTGCAAGTCAACGCCGATCTCAGCGGCATTGCCATCACGGTGAAGTAAGGGCCGTCGCTCCGATCGTCGTCCCTGCAGTCGGTCCACTACGCTGAATACAAAGGCCAGCGCTGCCATCTAAGAAGCGGCCGTTCCACTTCGGCCCCGAACGCAACGTTAGAGGATTCGATTTGGTACTCCCGGCGCTCCTTGTTCGTTCCGATGGCTAGTCGAACCGCAAAGTTCCACCGACTGAGACGATCGGAAGCTGGCAATATGCACCAGTCGGCATGTTCGATGTCGAGAGGATTGATGCCGTGTTCTTTGACCTTATAATCCAGGGCCACCGATAGTGTCGGGTGCCTCGGCAGCGCGTGTCGTCAACCAGAGGAGCGTGGAAGCCGGTATCCCGCGCATCAGCCGCAACGATCAGCGACGATCGCCTTGAAGGATCCGAACGGTCGACCCCAGAGCGCTAAGCGCCTGATTTTGATGGGCTGCACACCTACCCATAGGCGCACTACAGTTCTGGATGGAAGTAGGCATTGCTGCGCAATGTTTTGCCGCAATTTTTCCGCTGGATCGGCAGATTGGAAATAGAACAAAGAGTAGACAGAAATTCATCTGTATAGAATAGGTAACCGGCAAGACAGCGAACCCATGCGTGCACGATTCGGGAGCTAGCCGTGACTTTCGTTACCCATCGCGACCCTATCGACACTCCCGTTCTCCGCAAGGAAAGAGGCGCATTCTTCACGCCTCCGGCGATTACCCGTTTCATTTCGAAATGGGAGGTACATTCTAATTCGAAGTGCGACATGCCAATGATTTCAATGGTTTCCCCTTGGAGATTTTGGGATGTCACGAAGCTATTCGCAGCTGAATCTGGCGGATCGTCGCCGCCTCTATCACTTTGTCGAACGCAAGGTGCCGATCAATGAAATGGCGCGCCAACTCGGTCGTCACCGTTCCACCATCTATCGCGAGATCAGGCGNCGCCGCCTCTATCACTTTGTCGAACGCAAGGTGCCGATCAATGAAATGGCGCGCCAACTCGGTCGTCACCGTTCCACCATCTATCGCGAGATCAGGCGCAATACATTCCACGATCGCGAACTGCCCGAATACAGCGGCTACTTCCCAACGGTTGCCGACGACATCCGCAAAGAGCGGCGGCGGCGTTTGAGGAAGCTGATGCGGCACCCGCAATTGCGCGCACTGGTCATCGAGCAGCTGGAGGCGCTGTNTTGCCGACGACATCCGCAAAGAGCGGCGGCGGCGTTTGAGGAAGCTGATGCGGCACCCGCAATTGCGCGCACTGGTCATCGAGCAGCTGGAGGCGCTGCGGTCACCGGAACAGATCGCCGGTCGCCTGTTCGCCGATGGCGTGAGCGCCGTGCGTGTCTGCACCGAGACGATCTATCGCTTCATCTATGGCAAGGAAGATCAGGCGCTGGAGCTCTATCGGCATCTACCGGAAGGCTCCCTATAGAGCTTTGAAGTCGATACATTCTGCGATTTCTTGAGCAAAGTTTTGACAAGCGCCTCCAAGCCTCCTCGATCGCACGCAATTCAACCTTAAGCCTGCGGGAACATCATTACCAAACAAGTAGAACGTCTGGGTACTTGACGCCGGGGGCGCAAATCGTGCGTCCAGCTCGGTGCAATCGCAAAGATAAATGAACGTCCTTGAAGCGCCTACGCCTCGGCGCGACTGAGGGAAACACTAACACTGGGGAATTCGTCCACACCGGCGCGCTCCGAATGAGCGAGCAGGGGATTTCGCGCTATTTTTGCATACAGCGAATGGGAGCTGGATACTGCCCGACCAGTTCATCGACAGTCAACAAGGTGACACCCTCCACGATCGATTGAGCGACTAAAATCCGATCAAAGGGGTCCTTATGGATCGCTGGCAGTCCATCCACCGCTACTGCGTGTTCGCTGGTGATTGGGAGCTTTTGGTAGCCGTTATCGATGAGACCGCGGCGAAGTAGTCGTGGATCTACGGTAAAATCGGCCCGGCCAAGTCCGCGCTTGATGGCCACCTCCCAAAGACTCGCCGCGCTAAATAGCAAGACATTTTCGGTATTCTCGATTTCAGCCAAAGCGGCGGGCGGCAGTTTCCCAGGCTCTCCCGCAGCCCAAAGCAGAAGACGCGTATCCAGCAGGAGTTTCATCATTCGCCGCCAAACAGTTTCTCGATATTTTCGTCACCCATACGATCGAAGTCTTCCGGTACGGAAAACTGCCCCGCCATGAATCCGACGCGACGAGTTTCGTCGGCGGCAGGAGTCTCGACCGCGACGACCTTCACCAAAGGCTTACCCGATTTGGCGATGATAAAGGACTCGCCTTTCGCTGCTTTCTCAATGAGCCGGGACAAATGAGTTTTCGCCTCGTGAATATTTACAGTGTGCATGGCCCTACCTCGAACTTAGTCTTATAAACTTAGGTTTCGGCCTGATAGCAAGCGAAGCCCCGCGAAGAATCGACTTTGACGCCAAGCGGCCCAGAGAAGAACTAGGCTGCAGTGACGAATTAATCATTTGAGCCAGAGCATGATGCTTGCGAGTTTTATGAAGCCGAGGAAATTGGCGGCGAGCTTGTCATAGCGTGTAGCGATGCGTCGCCATTGTTTGAGTTTGGCAAAGAAGCTATCGATGCCCCATCGCTATTTGTAAGCGATGCGATCATTGACATGTTGATGCTTGCGATGCCGGCGCGGCGGAACGACTGGTTCGCCGCCTTGATCAAGGATGAGGTCATGCAGGCTGTCTGCATCATAAGCGCGATCGGCTGTCTTCCGGTAACCGATGCGGCGAAAGTGTCCTTCCGTCACATCGAGTATACGCTCGCGCCACATCTCGACTTCGGTGCCCGTGCGCCCCTGTGGGATCGTGATACGTGGCATGGACGCCCCTATTCTGCCGCCAGCGCCATCGGCTGTGCCAGATGTTCGACCGTTTCCTCTTTCCCATCTGCTTTGGGTGGCTTGATACGGAACCACACGGCATACAGGGCCGGAAGGAAGAGCAGGATCATCACTGTGCCTGCCGCTGTGCCACCGATCAGAGTATAAGCCATCGACCCCCAGAACACCGAATGGGTCAAAGGTATGAAGGCCAGGATTGCCGCGAGAGCAGTCAGGATGACAGGGCGCGTGCGCTGCACAGTGGCTTCGATGACAGCATGGTAGCCATCGAGACCAGCCGCCTGGTTCTCCTTGATCTGCTCAGTGAGGATCAACGTGTTTCGCATCAGGATGCCTGCGAGCCCGATCAATCCGAGAATAGCGTTGAAGCCGAATGGCTGATTGAACAAGAACAAGGTCGGAACCACTCCGGCAAGACCAAGCGGTGCGGTCAGCATCACCATTGTCATTGTCGATAGACTGCGAACCTGCAGGATGATGACGATCAACATAGCTGTGATCATCAGTGGGAAAACCTGCACAAGGGCAACGTTGGCCTTCAGGGACTCCTCGATGTTGCCGCCCATTTCGATGCGGTATCCAACTGGAAGCGATGCGATCAGCGGCTGAAGGGCCTTCATGACCTGTTGCGAGACCTCCGGAGGCTGTGTCGCCTCGTTGATGTCCGACCTGATGGTGATGACCGGGGTCCGGTCGCGGCGTTTCAGGATCGGTTCCTCGAAGCGGATCTCGGAATGCCCGATCTGATCCAGGGGAACCTGGCGGCCATTCCGGCTCATCAGCGAAAAGTCGGCAAGCCTTGATGGATCGAGGCGATTCTCGCCAGCGCTGCGTGCGACGACAGGCACGTTGCGGATATTGTCGCGAACCTGTGTGACAGGAATACCGCTGAGCAGCAACTGCATCTGCTGAGCCGCCTCCGACGGTGAAAGACCGATCAGATTAAGCCTCTCCTGATCCGAAATAAAGCGTAACACCGGCGTACGGTTGCCCCAATCCCGGTTGGCCTGACGGACATCGGGCACAGTTTTCATAATTGCCAGAGCTTGCTCGGAAATCTTGTAGAGTTCATCCTGATCAGGCCCCATGATCCGGAACTCGACTGGGAACGGCGTATACGGTCCAAATACGAGCTGGGTCACGCGCACGGAGGCCTCGGGAACAAGACCCTCCGATATTGCGGCACGAAGGCGGTGCTTCAGTTCTTCGCGTGCATGGGCATCCGGCGTCAGCACGACGACCTTGGCGAAGGCGGGATCTGGCAATTCCGGAGCCATGGCAAAGAAGAACCGGGGTGCGCCCTGCCCGACATAGCTAGTGACGATCTTTGTCTCTGGCTGAGCCTGTAGCCAATCTTCGACTTTCTTCACCGCCGATGATGTGGCCTCGATGCCCGTGCCTTCGGGCATGCGCACTTCAACCAGCACCTCGGGGCGGTCCGATGTCGGGAAGAACTGCTGCTTCACACCGCCCATCCCGACGACCGAGACGGCCATGGCGATGCCAACCACGGCGCATACCATAAATTTATGCCGGACGGCGAACTCGATGACGGAACGCAGGCGACGGTAGTTCGGCGTATCGTAGATGGCGTGATGACCGCCCTCGACTGGCTTGATGTTTGGCAGCATCTTTACGCCAAGGTAGGGCGTAAACGTCACCGCGACGATCCAGGATACGATCAGCGCGAAACCGACGACCCAGAAGATATTGCCAGCGTACTCGCCAGCCGTTGATTTTGCGAAACCCACGGGCATCAGTCCGATGATCGTGACCAGCGTGCCCGACAGCATCGGCGCCGCGGTATGGCTCCAGGCATAGGCGGCCGCCTTGATGCGGTCCATGCCCTCTTCCATCTTCACGACCATGACTTCTATCGCGATGATGGCATCGTCAACCAGAAGCCCCAGTGCAAGGATCAAGGCGCCGAGCGTAATGCGATCGAAAAACCGCCCTGTTTCCAGCATGATGAGGAAGACAACCGCAAGTGTGAGCGGCACGGCAAGGGCCACGACGATACCGACACGCCAGCCCAGTGCAACCAGGCTTACGAACAGAACGACACCAAGCGCCATTGCGAACTTGAGCATGAACTCACCGACCGCCTCATCGATGTTCACGGCCTGATCGCTGACCTTCGTGAGAGTCATGCCCAGCGGCAGTGTCTGCGCGATCGCGGCGGACCGAGCCTCAAGCGCCTTGCCGAGATCCAGTCCGTTCCAGCCCGCTTGCATCACCGCGCCCAGCATGATCGCGGGTTCGCCCTCATGGCGGATGACATAGGTTGCGGGGTCCTGATAACCGCGTCGCACATCGGCCAGATCGGAGAGCTTAAGTGTTCGTCCAGCAGCAACAATGGGCGTGTCGGCAATCGCCTGCACGCTATTGTAGGCCCCGTCGAACCGGATAAAGACCTGTGGCCCTCTGGTGTCGATTGAGCCCGCGGGCGTGACTGTGTTCTGTCTCTGTAAAGCAGCAGCGATATCCTGCGCCGATATTCCAAGTGTTGCCAGCTTGGCATAGGAAAATTCGACGAAGATCTGTTCTGGGCGCTCTCCGAGAATGTTGATTTTCTTAACTCCGGGGACATGCAGGAGATCCTGGCGGATGACCTCGGCCTGCCGGACGAGGTCGCGCATCGGCATCCCCTTCGCCTTCAATGCGTAAAGGCCGAAGCTGACATCGGAATACTCGTCGTTGACAAACGGGCCAATAACGCCCGGGGGCAAATTTCGGGCTTCGTCACCGAGCTTCTTGCGAGCCTGATAGAACTCCTCTTCGACGGCAGATGCTGGCGTGTTGTCCTTGAGCGTAACTGTGAGGAATGCGTAGCCTGGCCGCGTTGTCGTCTCGACACGGTCGTACCATGTGAGTTCCTGGATACGCTTCTCTAGGGGCTCCGCCACAAGATCCTGCATTTCGCGCGCTGTGGCACCCGGCCAAACCAATGTGACTGTCAATGTCTTGATGGTGAAGGAGGGATCCTCGGCGCGTCCCAGCTTAACGAAGGCGTAGGCGCCCGCAGCTGCTAGCAGAACGATGAAGAACAAGGTAACGGCGCGTTCGCGAACGGCGATGGCGGAAAGGTTGAGGTTCATTACTTTGTCACCTCTTGCTTCGGGGCAACCCTGACGGTCGCGCCATTTTCAAGCAGATGCGCGCCGAGAGCGACAACCTGTTGGCCAACCCCCACTCCGATAACAAACGCCGTCTCTTCGCCGATCCGCTTCACTTCGATCGGCGTAAACTTCACGGATGAAGATGTGTTATCGACCACCCAGACACCTGTCCGACTACCGTCGTCCAGAATGGCGCCGACTGGCACGGCAACCTCCGATTGGCGGTCAGCATCCAGAATTCTGATTGTCACAGTCGAGCCAATCGGGGCTGAGGCCGCGTTGCCTTCGAGAATATAACGCGCCTCGTAAGTCCGAGTTTGGGGATCGGCAGAATCGGAAATCTGTCGCAGCCTTGCCTTGCCGCTTAGACCCCCGCCTCCATAGACACTGGCCTGCGCTTCGGAACCGATCTTCGGCCGCAGGGTCTCTGGTAGCCAGACAACAGCTTCACGCGGCCCCGCCTGGGCAAGTTGAATGACGGTCTGACCCGCTGCAACGACCTGCCCGGGATCTCCGAGAGTATCGACGACAATTCCATCCGAATCTGCTAGAAGAGCGCTATAGCTGGCCGCGTTTTCCGCGACCTCGGCTTCCGCTTCAGCTGCTGCAAGTTGTGCCATGGCCGTGTCGAGCGCCGCCTTAGCTTGTTCATAGCGTTGTGGAGTGGCTGCCAAGCCATTTTTCACCAGCACCGCATAGCGTTTCTCGTCTGCTTGCACCTGGGTCAGAACGGCCCGTGCTGCGGTAGCGGTATTGCGCTTCGCTGTCAGCGCAAGCTGGAGATCGGTCTCGTCAATGCGCATCAGAGCCTGACCTTGCCTGACCTGCTGTCCCACATCCACCATCCGCTCAACGATCTTGCCCGGAACTCGAAATCCGAGATTGCTCTGTACCCGGGAAGCGACCGCGCCGGTAAACGAGCGTTCCGCTGTTCCAGTCCTCGCCGCCTCAGCCACTCTTACCAGTGGTGAAGCTGTCCTTGGGTCGGCAGCCTCGGCCTCCCGTCTGGCGGGTTCGAAAACCAGGAAAAAGGCACCGGCTGCCCCTGCCGCTGCCACGAGACCTACGATCGTCAGGACATGTTTGGGTTTCATTTTCAGTTTCTCTTCTTGACCGGTGATAAGGATAATTTAGATTGCGATCTAACTCTAATTGCGTTATAGATGTCAAATTAAATCTAAACGGAGGTCGATATGAGAGTGAGCCGGGCACAGGCCGAGGAGAACCGCGAGACGGTGATCAACGTCGCAAGTCGTCTTTTTCGAGAACATGGCTTCGATGGCATCGGGCTCAAGGATCTGATGAAGGGTGCTGGCCTTACCCAAGGTGGTTTCTACAAGCAGTTCGCGTCGAAGGACGACCTTGCTGCGCTGGCCTCGAGGCGCGCAATGGAAAGTGCTACCCGAAGATGGTCAGCGGCGGCGGCGAACAGTCCGGATCCGCTTGAAGCCGTCATGGAGTTCTATCTCTCCTCGGACCACAGAGGCGAAAAAGCAGAGGGTTGCCCTCTGGTGGCGTTGGGATCGGACGCGGCTCGCCAGAGCGAAGAGGTAAGGCGCCCATTTGAAGACGGGATCCGGGCTCACTTTGAAGTTCTGAATGAACTGATCGGCGACGAAAAGGCCTCTAATCCCAGCAGTAGGGCAATGGCCATACTGTCACTCATGGTGGGGGCGGTTACGCTGTCACGGATCATGGAAGACGAGAATTTGTCGCAAGGGATCCTCGACGCGGCGGCCAGCGAAGTCAGACGCATTGCGCGTGGTGACGATGTCGCCTGAAGGCTGAGCTGGTTCGATGACTCGGCGCGAATAAGGACCAGCTTTAATTACCGCCCGGTTCGGGAGAGAGCGTCTACGAGGCCGTACGTCTAGAATTTCTTCGCTTGAGATCGGTCATCTGAACGCGCACGCCACCTCGAACCGGTCGGATCTCGGTGAAATCAGGGCGATCAAGGGCGTTTTTGGTTCCAAAAAGGACCGTGGCTGTCAGCGGGACGAAATCGGCCACGGGACATCTGCTCGGCGCGGCCGGAGGACTGAAGGCCATATTCACGGTTCTGGCGCTCATCAACCAGATCGAACCACGGACCTTGAAATTGAATGCTCCGGATCCGGAAGCCGACGGTATCGATTTCGTCGCGAACGAAGCACACGAATACGCCATCGAAATGGCTTCGGCTTTGGCGGGGTCAATGCCAGTGCACGCTTCCGGCGCTGGGCAGAAGGGGCGCTGGCCGGAAACCGCCGCGCGCGCCGCGTCCTGTTTAGGCGCCTGGAGCTATCGCCACCCCGCCAGGGTGACGGAAACCATTCGCGTCCGGCTTGAGGGTCTGCCGAAGGCGGTGCGGGAGATCGCCTGGAAAGTGCATACACGGCTGTGCGACCGCTAACGGCGCCTGAAGGCTGCGGGCAAGAAAAACCCATGTCGTTGCGGCGATCGCGAGATGGCAGCGTCCCTGTGGGCTGCCCCCAGCACGGGGCGCCGCCTCATTGAGGGGCTTTGCCCGCGCCGGAGCCTCGGCGGACATCAGGGCAGCACAGAGACGGGATGGGCCGCGGTGGGGAATTCCCGGCGACTCTATGTGGCCGGATATCAGATTCCAACGCCCGACTTTTAGACAGGGATGGCCCAAAACGAATTACGGAAGTGCGGTAACCAACCCGCGGATAAGAGCTGGATCAGCCGTCGTCTGAAGGCCTCCCGTCCCCATCAACGGTAACAAAATCGGTGTCAAAGACATGGGGCGCATAAGTCCGCAGATCGAAAACAGGAAACCGGTACTTCCGTCGAATGGACTCAATAAATCCGGCATACAACGGGTGACCGACGCCTCACGCCGACTTCTCCCAAGGGTTGATCACGGAGGCGTCTGTGTCTTCGAAATCCTTGACGTTGCGTGTGACAAGGATGAGATCGTGGACGATCGCAGTCGCGGCGATCAACCCGTCAATATCGCCGCGAGGGCGGATTGCCGCGATGCGGCCCCATTCGGCCGCGATTTGGGCGGTTATCGGCAAAATGCGGTTGCCATGGTCGTGGCGCAGCTTGCGCAACCATTCGGTCAGGTGCGCGGCAGTCTTTGGATCCGACCTCTGTTTCAGGGCAATGCCGCACATGATTTCGCCGAGGGTGAGCGCACTCAGGTGGATGCTGAGCGGATCGACAGAGCGCAGCCAAGACACCGCCTGCGGCGTGCCGCGTCGCGCCTCTGAAACGATGTTGGTGTCAACCAGATACATCAGAAGGCCACATCGCGGCTTGGCGTCTTGACGCGTACAGTCACCACATCAGCGAGCTGATCGTCCCAAGAAGGACCGCCAAGCAGATCGTCGACCAGCGTTGGCCGGCCGGCGCGCAGAGCGTCGTAGTCGTGAGCGGACAGCACGACGGCCGTGCGCTCACCGCGCAGCGTGACAGTCTGCGGCCCTTCATGGCGCGCCTTCTGCACCACCTTCGAGAATTGGTTCTTGGCGTCCTGCAGTTGCCATTCCATAGTTTCGCTCCATTTTGGCTAGACTGTCTAGCTATATAGTCCTATTTGTCTGCCCTTGAAAGTGCCAATGTACCACGCGGTCGATCGACGACCTGCGCGCAACGCCACATGATCAGCGATCTCGATAACCGAGCTGCGCGGCAGATCTCGAAACAGATCTCGAGCCGTCCGGGCGACGGCTCGCACCAATTCCGACGTTGTGAGTTGTTTGTATAGACGCAAACCAAGAGAAAACGCCCATGGACTGGGATCGGGCCGAAGGCAATTGGAGGTAACTCAAACAGGACTGCCTGGCATGAACGATTCTGAATCCCCACAGCCCCCATATTGGCTCGAATAGCGGTGCACGAAACCGGCGTAATTAACTGAGGTCGTTGGAACTTTTGCTCACATCAGGGCGTTTCCGGGTTCATGAACATGCTCAAAGGAGTGGGACCATGCGACCTATTCTGACTGCTCTTGCTGCGACTGCGATGATCGTAGGAACGGCTGCCGCGCAGACGGCCGAAACCACGACCACCGAAACCTTCGTCACCGCCAAGCCGACCGATGTGCTGAGCTACAATCTCATCAATCTCAACGTCACCAACAATGCCAACGAGGCGATCGGGGAGATCAAGGATTTGATCCTGTCGGACGACCAGCTGACGGGGTACATCGTGTCGGTTGGCGGGTTTCTGGGGATGGGAGATCGCTATGTAATCGTGAGCCCGAAGGCCGTCAAAATCACATACGTCGAAAACGACAAGAAGTGGACGGCGGTGATGGACGCGACCAAGGATCAGCTCAAGACGGCCCCGGAGTTCAAATACGAAGGCCGCTGGGAACGCTAGTCCGAGTAGCGGACAAATATGAAAAGGTTTGAGGACGGAGCCTTCTCCCTCGCAAGCGAAGTCTCAATCCGGAAGGAGCGGTCCTCCAGGCTACGGGCCTGGTCGTCTGACTGCCCGTGAAGGGCGGTCAGGTATTAGAGGGTTAGAGGGTTAGAGGGTTAGAGGGTTAGCGGACGGCGCCATCGTACCTAGTTACAGTCGACCGTCGTCCCTACTTCGAGAACGTTCTACCCTGATCTTCGCCCGGGGCTTTCATTCTGCCGACCATGCCGGCCAACTCGGAAAAGCATGGAAGATCCGCCTCGGGCTGGCAGCGATTAGCGAGTTGCAGTAGCAGTATCGGGAAACTGATCGCATCACGATGCACCGGCGACAGTCCCTGCCAGGCTTCGCCACCTGTCTCGATCGCCTCAGCCTTTCGCAATGCGATCTCGATGTCTTCGGCCGATAACAGGCCGCGCCGAACCAACACGTGATTGATGGAAGCAATCGCCATCAGTAGCCCTTCGATCTGGAGGTTCGCGAGGTTCATGACTGCCTCCACCTAATAAATGCACTCCGCGTAAAAAGGCCGGAAACGAAACGCTGAAAGCACTTCTTCCCGGCCTCTCCTCCCTTCCAAGCGCCGCGGAAGGTTGATAAATAAACACTTCCGATGCTGTATTGTTCCCCTCCTTGTCTTTGCGGACGGCGGCTCGGCGATCGTGGTATCTCGGATTACCTCATTGCGATCTTGATCGCGATCATACTGCACCTTGATCGACACATTGGTTGCAGAGGTTCGCGCGGTGACGACAGTAAGGCGAGGTCGCAGGCGCCGGTGTCCTGCTGACCATCTGGGCCTGTTGTTTTACGCCACGTCCTAGAGTTTGCAGATGCCTATCGTCATCGGAGTGATCGGCGAGCAATGCTCGTAGCTCCCGCGGGAATGGCATTGGCGCCTGGGCTGGTTTAGCGGCTCAACCGTGCGGATTCGGTAAATCGAGATAGTCATTTCAGCGGTTGCGGACAAGCGTTTCGCTAAGTCGCGGTCCAACGTCGGTGTTTACGGCCTGCCCGGTCGCTGCATGTTGCATGGGAGGACGACCATCGGCGTCGCCCTGAGGCGGTCTGAATGCCCAGACAAGGATAACCGACACTGCCACCAGCAACAGTGAAAAGACCAAGCGGGAGGACATTGTGGCTCTCCTTCATTGAAGGCGACCAGCGACGGTCGGGGGCCCGCATGGTCAGATCATCAATTGCGGGCAAGAAACCGCAGAAGCGCCTTTTGCAACGTCTCGGCAGCCGTTCGGTTCAGGGCCACTTCGATCGGGCCCTCGTCGCATTCCAGGCAGAGCGTGCCGATCAGCGGCGCCTTATGGAGGGTGATGATGTCGCTTTCGTAGAGCTTGTTCGGCTCGGACATGGCGTCCCCAATTCCAAACAAAGAGCTTACCACATTCGCAGCGGATACGCGGCTTTTTCCTCGCACGATGGCACCTGGCCATCGCTCGGTGGGACAGGTGTCGCAGCCTCCAGAGAAACATCGGAACGAATAGGAGAGTTCACGTCGACCGACAGGCACAACCGCCTCAATTGGAACTCCATCGACCCGCTATGCTATAGACAAGTTGATTTGGCCGAATGTGGCTTTCGCCGTAGAACTTCGCACCGCCCCAATCCCCTGAATTCTCGACACACAAGCAGGACCCCGCCGCCGCGCATACGCCGGCGTCGGAAGGAGACATCATGTTCAATCGAACCAACCATCGATCCATCCACTTCAATCGGCCCTTCCAGTTGCCCGACACCGTGGAAACGTTCGCGGCCGGCGACTACGACGTGGACGAAGACGAGGTCCTCATCGAAGGCCTTTCCTGGCTTGCCTACCGACGCGTTGCGACCTTTATCAAAGTGCCGGCAACGATAGAAAATCAGTATCGCATGCGCTTGATCGCGATCGAACCCGACGAACTTGAACGCATCATCACATTGGATGGTGCCGGGAACATTCCTAACTCGCTGCCACACGCTTAAAGATACCGCTGGGCGTAACCGAGCGGTTCACTGCGATACGAAGAACAGGAGAACGACGATGCCCCACCGAGAGCATGCACGCACCATTATACGCTGGAAGAACGAGGGCCACGCGCCACACCAAATTCATGGCCGCTATCAATTCGGCCGACGTGTTGAAGTGGACGGATCCTGGACGATCTACCACGTCTTTAGCGGCAAGCCTGCGAAGGTCGATGCGTGGAGAATGACTGGCCTCAATCGTGAGAATGCAGACCAAGCCCTCGACGTTCTCAATACATACTGAGCGCGACGCGAAGCCCGCTGCACAGGTTTGGTGCAGAGACCCGCACCTGAACGGATGGGAATCTTTGAAGTGGCATACGATGCCGTGGCTGCCTTGCGGACGGTTTTCGGGCGTGCGCACGGCAAGCATTCGTTTTAGGACTGCGCAGCCGAGGGCGACTTCGGTCTGCTGAGCGGGAAGCGACCGGCCCGTAAACGCCGCCTGATAATGGATTTGTATCGTCCGATGGCGGTCTCCGCAGCGAGCGTTTGCCGTAGCCGTTGAAGGCCTGCCATTTCATCCGGCCGTTTCTGCTGATTGCGGCAATATGCTGGTTCGTTGTGCCGGGTTCGTCACCCTCAACTTCATCTTCTCCAGATGATGGCGGCGGCAGGAGTTGTGTTCGAAAGGCATGGCTGCACTACAATTGCTGCATCGGAAACCTCTTGCCCAACCGACACCAATAAACGAACCGCGCACCGACGCCGTTCGGGCACTGTTCTCAGTATCCCATCCCGCCCATGCCGCCGTTACCGGCCGGCCGGGCAGATTCTTTTGAGGGAATGTCGGCGATCATCGCTTCGGCAGTGATCAGAAGTGCCGCGATTGAGCCAGCGTCCTGCAAAGCGGTTCGCACAACCTTCGCCGGGTCGATGATGCCCGCTTTGATCATATCGACATAGGTCTCCGTCTGCGCGTCAAAGCCTTGGTTGTGATTCCTGCTGTCGGTGAGTTTTCCCACGACGATCGAGCCTTCGAAACCGGCGTTCTCGGCAATCTGCCGGATCGGAGCTTCCAGCGCCCTGAGCACGATCGAGATGCCCGCCGTGACGTCCGCATTCGCTCCGGTCAGTCCGACCAGGACCGACCTCGCGCGCAACAGGGCAACACCACCGCCAGGAACAATGCCTTCCTCAGCCGCTGCGCGCGTGGCGTTCAGCGAATCGTCGATACGATCCTTCTTTTCCTTGACCTCGATTTCGGTCGCGCCGCCGACGCGGATGACCGCGACTCCGCCGGCGAGTTTCGCCAGGCGTTCCTGCAGTTTTTCCTTGTCATAGTCGGAGGTTGTCTCCTCGATCTGTGCCTTGATCTGCTGGATGCGCGCCTGGATGGTCGCCTTATCGCCGGAGCCGTCGATAATCGTGGTGGTGTCCTTCTCGATCAGCACGCGCTTGGCGTGGCCGAGCATGTCGAGCGTTACGTTGTCGAGCTTGATGCCGAGATCCTCAGAGATCATCTGGCCGGCCGTGAGGACGGCAATGTCTTCCAGTATGGCCCTGCGGCGGTCGCCGAAGCCCGGCGCCTTGACGGCCGCGATCTTCAGGCCACCGCGCAACTTGTTTACGACCAGCGTCGCCAGAACCTCGCCCTCGACATCCTCGCAGAGGATCAGAAACGGTTTGCCGCTCTGCACGACCGCCTCAAGTATCGGCAGCATCGCTTGCAAATTGCCAAGCTTCTTTTCGTGGATGAGGATGTAGGGGTCCTCCAGCTCCACGCGCATCTTCTCGGCATTGGTGACGAAATAGGGCGAGAGATAGCCGCGGTCGAATTGCATGCCCTCGACAACGTCGAGCTCGGTCTCGGCGGTCTTGGCTTCCTCGACGGTGATGACTCCCTCATTGCCGACCCTGTCCATTGCCTTGGCGATCATCTCGCCGACTGTCGCGTCGCCATTGGCGGCGATGGTACCGACTTGCGCAATTTCGCCTGTGGACTCGACCTTCTTGGCGCGCGCCCGGAGTTCCTTGACGACAGCAGCGACAGCAAGGTCGATGCCACGCTTGAGATCCATGGGGTTCATGCCGGCGGCGACGAGCTTGACGCCTTCGCGCAGGATGGAGGCAGCGAGCACAGTCGCCGTCGTGGTACCGTCGCCGGCAAGATCGTTGGTCTTAGAGGCCACCTCGCGCACCATCTGCGCGCCCATGTTCTCGAACTTGTCGGCCAGCTCGATTTCCCTTGCTACGGTGACGCCGTCCTTGGTGATGCGCGGCGCGCCGTAGGCCCTGTCGATGACAACGTTGCGGCCCTTGGGGCCTAGCGTCACCTTGACGGCGTTGTTGAGCAACTCGACACCGCGCAGCATGCGATCGCGCGCATCAGTGGAGAATTTGATTTCTTTGGCAGGCATTGTGTTCGTCCAGTTCGGTCTTGAGATTGCGGGTCGGAAAACCGACTGTCAGGCAGCTTTCTTGGCCGCGACGGTCTCTTCGACGAGGGGCATGATGTCGGGCTCGTCCATGATCAGGGGTCCTCGCCGTCGATCCTGAAATCGGTACCGGACCATTTGCCGAACAAGATCCTATCACCGACCTTGGCGTCGAGCGGAATCAGCTTGCCGCCTTCATTACGGGAGCCTCGACAGACGGCGATCACTTCGCCCTCCTGCGGCTTTTCCTCGGCAATGTCGCGAATGATGATCCCGCCCTTGGATTGGAGATAGCCTTGCGCGCGCCGGATGACGGCGCGGTCATGGAGTGGACGGATTTTCATAGAGATTCTTTCTGCGGCCTGCACATAGGGCGGCTGCAATCCTTAGATAGCACCTTTGGCACTCGATTGATAGGAGTGCCAAGAAATAGCCGTTAAGGCTTTGAGGGGTCAGTTCCGGCTGGGGCCGGTATGTGCCCTAAGCCTGCTCTAATGAGAGGCCTGCTTCGATCGCCTGAAAGCAACCGATCACTCAATCCCCGCATAAAGCCCTTGCCAGAGGGCGTCCATGTATGAAGCATACAAAGGCTGCTTTGAGAATCCTACCACTTCCTAACGCGTGCCAGCTCGGGCGAGAAATGGCATCAGAAAGGCATAAGGCTGGCAAATGGTTAGAGCTAATTCGACACACGCTACCGGCGACTTGGTACAGCAGGTTCTCGAACGTCCGCGAGCGCTCAAGAAGAAAGCTTTACCCTCCGACGGTTCTACGACGAAACTCACCCTCAACGTCGATACCGACGTGGTCGACTGGTTCAAGTCATCGGGCGCCCATTGGCGCTCAAGAATGCAGGAGGCTCTTCGAAACGCAACCGAACTCGACAAGGATGCTTGATCCGGCAGATCCGTCTCGCATCCCCCGGCAACAACCGGGGTAGCTGCGAAACCGCGAGATTGACGGTGGAACAGGGGTGTATATGGCACTGCCACACAAATTGCCGGAGCCAAAACCCATCCTGCCGCCCACAGTCAACGTGGCTGCCGCCTCGCAATGGGGCAAAGGAGAAAAACCGACAACCGCGTCTAGCCTTTTCGTTGGCGCGTTGAGGTCGCTTCGATCCGAGAGGAGCCCTAATGGAAGGAGAAGATCGGCATTGGAATTTGGCCGGTCATGCCGTCGAAAGGAGTTTGGTCCAACCTTTGGTTCGCAATGACGCCGAAATATCGAAGAGCTGGGAACACATTCGAGCCGCCGCGGAAGTGAAAGGAGAGTTCAATGTCTGGTGAAGCACGATCTCCGCGCCTCGCCGTCCTGATCGATGCCGACAATGCATCGGCAAAAATTGTCGATGGCCTGTTTGAGGAAATCGCCAAGATCGGAGAGGCCAGCGTCAGGCGCATCTACGGGGATTTTGCCAGTGCACGATCGAGAGCATGGATCGAAGTGCTGTCGCGTCACGCAATCATACCGCAGCAGCAGTTTGCGTACACGACCGGTAAGAACGCGTCTGACATCACCCTCGTGATCGACGCGATGGATCTGTTGCACAGCGGTCGCTTCGATGGCTTCTGTCTGGTCTCGTCCGATAGTGATTTCACACGCCTGGCGTCGCGGATCCGCGAGCAAGGCACTGATGTTTTCGGCTTCGGTGAGCAAAAGACGCCGGAAAGCTTCCGTCAAGCATGCCGCAGGTTCATCTACACGGAAAACCTCCTACCGATCGCCGCGTCAAATGGTGCGGAATCGGCTCAGACGCCCACTCCGCTCCAGCAACCGAACGCCGCGGCCCCCGTTATCAAGAAGGTCATCTCCCAGATGGAAAGCGAAGACGGATGGGTCCCGCTTGGGGCCATCGGCACGCAATTGGCGAACCTGGCATCGGACTTCGATCCGCGAACCTACGGCTTTCGCAAGCTCAGCGATCTCGTGCGCAAGACAAACGCTTTCGATATCGAGCATGTGGAGGGCAAGCCACTACGGATCCGCGTTAAACAACAAGCATCCAAAAGGAAGGCCTGAGTGCTCGGCAGGGACGCGAGCAATCCCCTCACATTCTCCATTCGGCGGCTCGAGGTCAAGCCATCTTCGAGCTCCTTCTCCGTCATAAAGAAATCCATCGCGGGGCCTTGCTTCTCTCTGGGATCGGCCTTGCAGGCCTCCCACCATGGGGTCAGAAGAATGAAGCAGAACAATCTGCAGCACGCGCTCAATCGGCTGGCACGCGACCATCGGGGATAACCTTTTCCCTTCAAAGCCGAGGGCGCGGAATTCCAGCGGCCAATAGCTGTTCGTACGAACTGTCGCGTACCTTGCGACAATGGGAAAGCACTCGGCGCCCTCCAAAATCGCCGTAAAAATTGCGCGGAGAACCGGGCTTGATGATCGGGTGGTTCTCCGGGGCGTTTGGCGGGCGCGAAAGTCTCCGCTCGACTGCCATCGGTCGTGGCATCGCCGTTCCGCACGCGTTGCTGCGATCGAGCTCGTCGCCTGTAGCATCGTACGCGACTAGCGCATCCGATAGATTTCAACAGTCCCGACAGCGATGCCGTCGATCTCTTCTTTACCCTGCTTTGGCCACGCTCTGAGGCTCGCACCTTCTTGCCTTCCGCTGTCGCGACATTCCGTATGGTGCGGGCGGCGCTGATCAGGGAGGGGCTCCGGCTGGCCCGGTCGCCCGAGCCCGCGTCAGCTCCCGACCGACTCCCGAGAACCGGACACCCTTGCAACCGTTCTTTCGATCGTTAATGTGGATGGACTGTCCGTGGCGAACACAAATGGGATAGGAATGAAGTTCCGCCTCTCCGCCGGTGCAAGTTTTTTCCTGCTGGGCGAGCGAAAGACAATATTTGACGAGGCGTCGCAGCAGATTCTTCAGCTCGATGAGCTGAGCGCTTATCTTACCTGCCTTCTCACCGACCCCACGTCGCCTCATGAATTGGAAACCGCGGTCATGGCGCGTGGCGCCAGCCGGGCCCGGGCTCATGCGTCGGTGCAAAATTACCTGGCCTATTGGTCACGACGCAATCTACTGGAGATCATTTTCGATGAGGAGGAGGGCCAGTTACTAGATACCCGAAAGTTCGTTTTCGCCGGTACCACCGTTTCGATAGCCTTTTACGATCAAGATCTTCGCGATCTCATTCTACCCGTTTTCGCCCACAACAGGACGAACGCCGATACGTTACACACGGCTGTCTACGACGTGGCGCGGCTTGGCGATCGCGTATGCATCAGCCGAAATCGTACCTCAGGAATGATCGTCGCCGGCTCGGAAGCTGCCCCCGCGCTTAAGGCGCTAATAACAGACGACGTTCTTGCGAATCTTGGAGCGAACATCGCCCTACACGCAGCATTGCTCGTCAGGAACGCCAGAGGCCTGTTAATCTGTGGCGCGCCGGGGGCTGGCAAGACCACGCTCGCCATGGCGCTGCTTGCAGCAGGTTTCGCCTGCGGCGGGGATGACATCGCACTTTTGGACGAAGATGGCCTACTTGTGGGCGTGCCCTTCTCGCCGGCACTCAAGCAGGGTTCTTGGGGTCTGCTCGACCAAATGACGGATGCCATTCTGGCGGCACCTATCCACCGGCGGCTTGACAATAAACGCGTCCGCTATCCGAAAGGGCTTTGCTATGCCACACAGGAACGGGTTCCGCTTGAAGCCATCGTACTGCTCCGCCGTCGGCGAAACGGACCGGTCGTGGTTACAGACGTTGAGGCCCTAAAAGTGCTTTCTGAACTGGTGGCCGGTGCTTTCACGCCTGGGCGCCGCCTCGCTTTGCCGCAGTTTCAGCGACTCCTGCAGATGGTTTCAGGGGCGCGCGCCGTCGAACTTACGTACTCTGCCCTCGACGAGGCCGTAGAAACCTTGAGCCGCCTTCATGACAGGCAATAGCAGACGCGACCTCCTTACGCTTGCCTGCTGCCTCAATGGGCAGATACCAAAAGACGCGAACTGGGACGCGATCATAGCTCTTGCGAACAGGAGCCTGACGATCACCTCTCTCGCAGCGGCGGCTAAGAAGTCCGAAACGCAGGACTTGCCTGAAGACGTGAGCAATTACCTGGCAATGATCTACGCGCGCAACGCGGAGCGGAATTGCAGACTGAAGGCGCAACTGATCGAGGCGAGCGCCCGTCTCAACGACATTGGCATAGAACCGGTCGTTATGAAGGGAACAGCGGTTCTCGTGAGTGCAGACCCTGAAGAGTTCGGCGCCCGCATTCTGACCGATTTGGATATTCTTGTCCGTCCGGAGAACATGGCCGCCGCAATAGAAACATTGCGCCATGTCGGATACGAGATCGAGCTTTCAGCCGGCGAAGGTTCCTGGCCAGGAAACACAAAATATCATCTCCCGGTCGTTCTGGTCCGTCCAACGTATGTCGGGAGCATTGACCTTCAGTGCCGACCGAGGGGGCCGTCCTCCTTCGGTAACGCAGAATGGCTCCACCGTCACAGCCGCGCGCTAGATATTGCCGGTAGTCGCGTGCGCCTACCCACGCCCCTTGCGCAGATCGTCCTCTTGCTTCTGCACGATCAGTTTCAGGACGGGGATTACTGGCGTGGGCTGATGGACCTGCGCCACCTTCTGGACATCGCGAAGCTCTCCCGCACATCACCGATCGACTGGAATGAGTTGAGAGGGCTCTTCGCGAGCGGTTATGAGAGAAACGCTGTGGATACGCAAATCGTGACGGCCGACGCGCTGCTCGGGCTAGACCGGCCGGCTACTAGCGGGGTGGGATGGATGGCCAGGATCCAGTTTGCCCGGCGGCATTTTCAGCTCGGCCGCGAGTATCTTGCGGGCCCGCTCACGCTCCTGACACTTATCTCGGAACTTGCCCACTACCGTTCCTGGGATCGCTTCGGTGGCGAGCCCTATCCTTCCTGGCGCCAGGAAATTGAGCGAAAGGTTCGCGAGTTGCGACGCATTTTTCGCCCGAAGCCGCTTGGTAAACTGTAGGGCTGTTTCGAAACTGTTAGAGCGCGCTTTGGTTGAGGTAGGCGAAGTGACAAGCCGGAGTGCACATTTTGGATGAAAGTCACATCCGACCAGCTTAAAGGCCCAGATCTAGGCCAAAGACTTTGCTGGAATAACTCAATTTACTAATGTACTATTGATCACATTAGGCGCGGGGGGAACACGTATGTCCGAAAAAGTTGACGGCTCGCAGTCTCGAAGCAACGAAGACCGGCGCGAATTCCTGAAGGACTGCGGCCGCTTTGCAGTCGTAACCCCGCCTGTCGTGACGATGCTTCTGTCCACCAGCCTGACGTCGAAGGCGATTGCGGCATCCGGCGGAGGTGGCAGTACTAAGGGCAACAATGGTTGGGGCAATGGACCGGATCCGACAAATCCAGGAAGCAGCCACGGGGGCGGTGTGTCGAAAGGCGGCCCGGGTGCGGGCAAGTCGCAGAGCAGCACCAAGCAAAACGGGGTCCGGTAGTTCAGGCCTTGAGTGGTCAGGGATTCTCGTAAGACGTGGCGCGGTGACTTCAATTTGCATGTTTATGCGCGTTGCGGCCATAGACCAGGGCACGACATCGACCCGATGCCTTGTGGTCAGCACGGCGGCGAAGCACGCCAACTGCATTTTTACAACATTCCCTAATCCTCCCGAAAGCGAAAATGGACTGCCTGCGCTTGGCGTGCAGCGTCCGGAATAGGTACTGGGACCCGTCGTTCCGGCATCCAAAGCTGGGCCTTTCGCGACACCTGGCGGCCATCGAGTTCGAGTGACAGGACACCGCGACAGCGTCGATTGAAGCGTAGCTTGAATTGACGGAAGGCGGACACGTTCAACTCGACGCGTCGCGAGATCTGCGGCACCACCAGCTTCGCCGGCGGATCGAAGGTGAGAGCAACGGTGGTCCGGCCTCCCCTCCCCTGTCCAGGTCTAGCGCAATCGCCGCCCCCACGACTGTCCCTTCGCGGAAAGCCCAACTGCAAGTCTCCACGGCGCGCAATACGTTGCCGCTGGCGAAGTAGAGGGGGTTGTCCGTGCGACCGTCCTGGTCAACGGCCGGCCCGGCACTACCCGCAGCAACTCCGATCGAAGACTGCAGGAAAAGCGCGGCCTCCGGCGTGAAGCGCCCGGTAAACAGGATTCCATCGCAGGAAACAGCGACACCAATTCTGAGCCGACGATCAATGGGCGACTGAACGGCATGAGGCCATAGAAGGTGACATAGGACCGCAGGGTGCCTGTTGTGACGATACCCACTGGCCGATCGCCGGATACTAGCCTCGCCGAGCGCGGCGTCTCACGCGCGCCGGTAGAAACCAGGATGCGGCGGGCCCGCAAATGTGGCAACGCCCTTGTCAGACGCAACGTTCAAGACACCATCGTCGCCCAGCGAGACCACCGAATGCCCGCACATCGACCTGCGCGGTTTTAGGTGCTCCAAATCCGGCGTCGACCCGATGGCATTAGAGCTCAGCGCGCAGCCAGTTGGTTGCAAGGGACCAGGAGGCCGCAATCATCGAGACTTGAGAAGGATATGGGCAGCGAGATCGCGTTCTGGCACATATCGGATGAAAGCGCCGTCAAGAAGCTAGGCCCGCATACGCCATCCGCAATCACCAAGGTGCCCCACGGTTCCGGATTTCTTGCATCCACCAACTCGTCTCCCCTTTCGGCCTCCCATGTCCGGGCCTCTCAACGCAAGCTGAACCTCAGCAAGATTTGGTCTGGAGTGAAATAGGGACGAGGCGCCCAATTTTCTATCTGTGAGGTATATAAATCGAAGATGTGGTTATCGGCGAGAAGGCCGATCCAGGTCCCAATCGCGGCCGATTGACAATCGGAACAACGCGTGTGTACGCTATTCAGTTGGCTTGTGCCGTCAACACACTACACGGATGAGTTCAAGATATCCAGGAGAACGTCGGGATGCCGGTGTGAGAATAAGGGGGGTCCGAAATGACCGTATACGTCGCCGAGATTTCAGGACGCGGCATCGCCGCTTTTGACGCCGCCAACGACATTGAAGCGAAAGCACAGCTGGCAGACCGGGGATTCCTGCGGGACCTGATTGTCCTGCAGAATAAGGGTCGTGCGCTCTGGGATGGTGTCTCGGAGATCCATGTGCGGATGGCTACCCCTGAGGAGACAGAGATCTGGCAGACAAGGCGAGCGGCAGCTATTCCGTCAGGTGAGGAGTCGGATGACGAGGGTCGGCATGTCTTCCTGGTCCCCGTCATCGATCCTTCTCATGACAAGTTCGACGATGACGACGACCCCCACGATGACGACCGTGATGGCGACTGAAACCATCACGGATGACGCGGCCCTGATCGAGGAAGGGCCGGAGTGGGTGCGGCCCGGCCTTCCCCAACTTTATGATACCGTCCCAATAGGTAGACGGATAGAGCGCAGAGTTCGCCGCGCGGTCGAGCCTAAACGGTTGGTTTGATGGCGTGTAAATCTGGTCGCGCTGTCCGCCAGGAATTAATCCGGAGCGCGCCATGACTACCGCACTACCCACTCGAATCGGTTTTCTGCTGTTTGCCGTCGCTCCGATCCTCTTTTGGATGCTGCTTGGAACCTGCTGGGCACAGCAGGTTCCCGTGGGCGTGCCACCCGAAAAGGCACAACAGTTCCTCGAACTGCTCTCTGATCCGCAGGTGAAGACATGGCTCGAGGGAAAGATCCCTGCGACTGCCGCGGAGACGCCTTCCAGGTCGCTCGTCGAGGGCATTTCGAGCTGGGAGGCCGCCGTCCGCGCTCGCATCGGTGGGCTTTTGGAGGCAGTCCCCCGGATACCGGAGGAACTGGCAAGCGCGGCCGCTGTTGTCTCGCGCGACGTGAACTCGGACAGGCCCGGGCTGGTGGTCGGCATATTGGCCGTGCTGATTGCCGTTGGCTTCGGCGCCGAGTGGCTGATACGGAGGGCCTTTGCCCAGGCACACAAACCCGGCGCAGGAGAGGACGCCGGACAGCAGATCCTGGAGGAGATCGCTGCGTTGCTGACGTTTGCCCTGGCCAGCGTCGGCTCGTTCCTGGCGTTCGAATGGCCGCCCTTGCTGCGTAAGATCATCCTTACACTGCTTCTAGCCTTCATCGTGTTTCGGGTCGTTCGGGCAATCCCCAAGTTGCTGTTTACCTTGGGCGGCGCCAGCGCCAAGGCCGATCAGCCGACGGCAGCTTTTGAAAGCGATGCGGCTGCTCGTTTCTGGCTTTGGCGGGTCAGCCTCATTGCCGGCTTTCTGCTGTTCGGCTGGACCTTCGTCAGCCTCATGCCCGACCTGGGCTTCTCCATCGAGGTGACCCGGCTCGCCGCCTTTCTGATCGGGCTTGGCATTCTGGCGACGGCAGTCGAAGTCGTCTGGCGGCGACCCGGCAAGCCGGCTTCACTCGTCGCCAAGTCACTGCTCACCCTCTACCTCGTCGTGCTTTGGTCGGCTTGGGTAGCGGGATTGCTGGGACTAATGTGGCTAGGCATCTATTCGCTGCTCTTGCCGGCCCTGGTGCGCGGTGTGGGCGATGTGGCGCAAGCCTTCGCAAACAGGATCACGCGTACCGGGGCCGTCGGCGTCATGCTGAACGTGCTCATCGTCAGGGGCGCCAGGGCAGTGGTGATTGCCGCGGCGGTCGCATGGCTCGCCTATGTCTGGCGGATCAGAGCTGCGGCCCTCGCCGGCAGCGAAACTGGCGCGATCGTGATATCCGGACTGTCCAACGGCATCATCATTCTCCTGGTCGCCGACCTGCTTTGGCAGCTGTCAAAGGCGTTGATCGCATATCGGATGGAGCTTGGGCCAAAGGACGGTTCCAATGCCGATGAACTCGCCCGCGGCGCGCGGCTGCGCACGCTGCTGCCAATATTCCGCAACGTGCTCGCTGTCTTCATCGGCGTCGTCACCGTACTGACGATCCTGTCCGGACTGGGCGTGCAGATCGCACCGTTGATCGCCGGCGCGGGCATTTTCGGCGTCGCCATCGGTTTCGGTTCGCAGACGCTGGTTAAGGACGTCCTGAGTGGCGTTTTCTATATGCTCGACGATGCCTTCCGTGTCGGTGAATACATCCAGAGCGGCAGCTACAAGGGCACCGTCGAATCGTTCAGCTTGCGGTCGGTCAGGCTGCGGCATCACCGCGGCCCAATCTTCACAGTGCCGTTCGGCGAGCTGGGAGCCGTTCAGAACATGAGCCGCGACTGGGTGATCGACAAGATGACTCTCAATGTCACCTACGATTCCGACGTAGATCTCGCTCGTAGGCTCATCAAGAAGGTCGGTCAGGAGCTGGCTGCGGATCCTGAGTTCGCTGCCGACACGCTTCAGCCTTTGAAGATGCAGGGCGTCGACAGCTTCGGCGACTTCGCGATCGTGCTCAGAATGAAGCTGATGACCAAACCGGGTGCGCAGTTCACCATAAAGCGACGCGCTTTCATGATGATCAAGAAGGCTTTCGATGAGAACGGCATCAAGATCGCGGTTCCAACCGTCCATGTTACGGGGGGAAGCGATGAAGCCGCCGGTGCGCAGCAAGCGCTCAACATGAGCAAAGCCGCCGAGCTGGCGGCCAAGGCACCTGTCGGCCCCTAATAAATCACCGGTTCCGGAACTGGCGATGCATCGGCAGGCAGCGCCAGAAGACCCTGACGTGCTTGTCGTCGCCCACGAAAGCTGATCGAGGCGGAATTGGAGGCCATTTTCCACCCTTCTCTCAAAGTTCAACTGCCGCACTCACGCGCCGGGCGGCCGAATGGCACGGCGGTAGCGCAAGTGCGATCAACACTGGATCTGGAGGTCTACGGGTGACAAAGCCTTGAATATACAGCAAGGCTTGACAAGTTGAATGCCGAGCCGCAAGGCACTACTTCGCGAACTCACGATACAGCTCGACCGTCGGAGCGTGCCTATCGATTGCGTCGGCGACCTTGGCGGCCATCGGCAGGTTCTTCTTTTCCGCCTTCCATACCGCCCTAAAACGTTCAACCGTCTCGCGCGACGTGTCGATCACCAGCTTTTCGGAAAGCTCCGCTTTCGCAGCCAGATGCGCCAGCTCGTCCTTTGACAGTGCCGCCATCTTTTTTGTGCGGGAGAAATTGAGCGCCGCCGTATCTTCCCCCTCGATGTAAGGGATAGTCGACAACAAGTCATACGCTGGCGAGAGCGCAGGGGTGCGGCGATCAGGATAGATTAGCGACCAGTTCTTCAGGTGCATGTCGCCATTGCCGATTAGCGTGCTGAAGACTAGACGCCGGATGAATTCCGCCACGTCGGCCGTGCTGGTTTCGATCCCCAGCACGCGGCCGATCATCCGGTAATTGCCCTTATCGTATTTGTGGTCGGGAAAGACGCCGAAGACTTGCGCAAAATCCTCGATATGCACCGCTCCTTCCGGCGTGCGGTCAAAACGCTTGATCGCCAGCGCCTGCCCGTGCAGTTCACCCACCCCCTGCGGCAGGCCGCTCACGGCGTCGAGATCAACCAGCTGGATCTCAGGCACGTTCATACCTATCATGCGGGCGATGGTCATCATCGCGAACTCGTTCTCGGACACGCCGCTATATTGCTGAGACGGCAGCTTCACGATCCACGAGCCACCCGTGCCCTCGGCTGGAATGGTCAAGCCGCCGCCCTTTTTGTCGTTCTGAAAGGCCGAGAACTTCAGCTGCACACCCGCCAGCGAAAAGCGCAGTGCGTTCGGCCGCGCTTCGACGATAGCCTGTTCGTCATCCGGAGGCGCGTCATCCCCTTCGGAGGGATGCACCGTCACAGCCCCAGGCAGGTCGCGGCCGAGCATCCAGAGCAGGAAGAATTCCCGCGACGGCTTCACACCCGCACGATAAGCGAGGTATTTGCGCAGCGGTCCTTCCGGCAGTAGGTTCGAGAAGAAGGGCGGGACCACCATGTTGTACGGCCTGAACTTCGTGATGAGCGCCCCGAACGGGTCTTTCTGGGACAGGCTAAGCGTCGGCCGCTTTTCGTCCTCGATATAAGCATCGTTGAACGCGAAGACGGTGCGCCCGTCCTGCAGATTTGTCAGGGTCGCAACTGGTTCCCCATATAGCCTGACATCGAGTACCGTGACCTTAGGCATTATCGTCTTCCTCATTCAGCGCATAGGCCGAGCGAGGGACCGCGTCGTCACGGTCGCGGTGCACCGCGGCGTTGCGTAGGTGTCTTACGGCATGTGCGATCCTGCTCAGTTCCTGACGGGACGGTGGATCGGCCTGCCACCGGTCGAGGCGTGCAGTCGCCTCTTTGAATGTGTCCATCTCCTCGGCCGACAGTGGAAGATGCCGTAAGAGCGCGAGGCTATCTTTGAAGGAATCTGCCTCGGAAGCACTACCGAACCCGCCCCTGTTCTGCGCAAACCACCGCTCAAGGCGCCCCACCAGTTTGCGCTGGTCGGATGTCAGGAGATCACTCGATGTCCTATCGAGGATATTGCGTACCGCCGGCATCAGCTTTTTCGGGGTAAGGACGATCTCGAGGTCGAGCGCGCGCGCCACATCCACCAGGCTCCCAAGTCCGGGCTCCATTGTGCCCCGTTCTATCTGAGAAATATGGCTTTGCGTCAGGCCTGATCGTGCGCTCAGCTCGCGCTGGCTCATTTTCTGCGCTTCGCGCGCAGCGCGCAGCTGCTGCGTTATATGCTCCGTCTTATATGCCATATCATTATCCTGTATCGCACGATGGAAATAATACAGGATAATATATATAGAGTGGTCAGAACGATGCAATGCCGATATAGAAAGCCGTATCAAAGAAACTAGCTTATATGTAATTATATATCAGCTTACAGCGGTTTCGACCTGCCGATCACACGCGCGGCCTCATCACGCTCAGTTGGGCTACATACATATCGACTCGAAAAGGAGGCAAAAATGGCTGCAAACGCATATGTACGCGCCCGCATTGAACCTTCGGTAAAGGATAGCGCCGCCTTGGTGCACCGCCGCTATCAACAAACAGTCAGTCCTTCGCGCGGGGGTGACGTCGGTGGCGTTCGGGAAATGCACCGCGACATATGTGATGGCGGCACGCTCTGGATGGGATACGAACCAGCGTTGGCTAGTTCGTCTTTTGTGCAGGCATGTGATATTGCAATAGATTGCGAAGTATGACAGCCGGACATCATTTTCAGCGTTTGGAAACGCTGGACCGACACTGGAGAGCATTTATGGGTTGGAAAACGCCAAAGTTTGAATACGTGAATGGGTATAAAATCGTCGAAGTCGATGGGCCAACCTTCAAAGTTTATGACGGTGACCGTCAGTTAGGCGACCATTTCCCCTACTCGGGCGAGGCTGCTGCTTACGCAAATTCTTTGCCAAAGCGAGATCATCAGCACAAGAAGCTTGCATAATCAAAGGCGAAGCAAAATTTGACGAACTCCTGCCTCCGCTCAGCGTTGGAATTGCTTGGTTGGTCTGACTTTTTTGCGGATCAGGTAAAGCCCACTGAAGCTGACCTCGTACCCAAGCGCGTCGCGTCGGTGCACCGGGCACGCATCGAAGCGATGGGCGCCACGGGGTCAGACAGGCTAGAGCTACCAGCCCACGCCAATACGGCTGACTTCGCGGTGGGCGACTGGGTGCTTGCCGATCCCCGGTCCCACATGCTTGTCCGCCGGCTTGACCGGAAAACCGTGTTTAAGCGACGCCCGGAAGTCGGACGTGGCCAACAACTTGTTGCTGCCAACATCGACACACTGTTGATCGTGACGTCGTGCAACGCCGATTTCAATATTGACCGGCTAGAACGTTACCTAATCATGGCCAACGAGGCGGGCAGCAAACCGGTCATTGTGTTGACCAAGGCTGACACCGCGGACGACGTTGGCATATTTCAGGCCAAAGCCGAGGCTTTACAGCGTGACCTACCTGTGGTCGCCCTGAATGGGCGCTCTGCCGATGCAAGCTTCTTTTTGAGTTCCTGGTGCGGCGTTGGCCAAACGATCGCCCTGGTGGGATCGTCCGGAGTAGGAAAGTCGACGTTGGTAAACACGCTGACCAGACCTGCATCTGACGCAAAGCAGAAAACCGGGACTATTCGCGAACATGACGCGCAAGGCCGTCACACCACGACCGCGCGCTCGCTGCATCCTATTCCAGGCGGCGGCTGGGTCATAGACACGCCCGGAATAAGAACACTTTACGTCAGCGATATCACCGACGGGATCGACACGCTTTTTTCCGACATAAAGGAACTGGCACCGGCTTGCCGATTTCGCGATTGTACCCATGCGCATGAACCGGGCTGCGCAGTTCAGGCAGCTGTCAAAAGCGGCACTTTGGCCGCCGACCGCCTTGAACGCTGGCGAAGTCTTGTTTCTGAAAACCGTGACAGAACACCTGTCGTCAGCGGACCACGCGGCAACAAGATCGTTCGCAAAAAGAAGTACTGACGCCTTAATTAGGATTCGAACCGCCGACCCATCACTCGTCCGCCCTCTGGGGCGCATTTATGGATGGCTTTCGCTTGGCAAGGACTTTTGGTGTGACGGCGATTTCCAAGCACGATCGCGGCACCGAGAGGCGCTGCGATGCAGCGGCATGGTAATTGGGCTTGCTCCGAGGCGGAGGCAGCTCCCTGATGTGATTGTGGTCTCGATGTGTTTTTTCCAATCGGCCTCGGAAAGTGTGCGTATGCGATCGGACGTTGGAGGGAGACCCTGTGCCGTCGGCGGTTCGGCGGCGCAGGGCTTCATGAATGGGCCAATTGCATCAGTAGCAGGGCGGATAGGGATAGTAGCCGCACGCCGGGGGTGGGTAATAGGGCGTAGCAGCAGCACCTACGGCTGCGCCAACAGCAGCCCCGGCAACAGCTGCCCCCGCGACGGCGCCAGCGCCATACCACGCGCCGTGATAGACCGGGGCGTGCCAGTAAGCGCCACCGTGGTAGCCGTATCCACCACCGTGCCAAACCGCGCCACCGTAGCCACCCACATGGGCGAATCCACCGCCGCCCGGTCCGCGAAACGCGAAGGCGTCAATGAAAAGAGCTGCTGGACCGCTCGCATTGTTCAGGCTGCCTTCCAGGACGGCAACGTCGAACGTGAGCGTATTTCCTTCCAGCTTCGGCGACTTGAGCGTAACCACGGCGTCGTTCACATCCGAGCCGTCGCCGCCAAGAATTGAAACCGTCGCATTTGGCGGGTCGATTGCGAAGTTGTCCTTGCCTTCATCCCACTGCATGATGAACTGCTGGGTGGTTACATGACCTGCAGCGCGAACGGGCCGGTCGGCGAACACGATCGAGTTCTTCGACACACCCGTCAGCACCAATTTGCTACCGTCAAGCGTAGCGCCATCCGAATTGATCACCGCCAGCGATGGGACCGGACCAGTCGGCGTGACATGGCCGATGGTTTTTTCCAGCGGGACGTGTGGTTTCTTGGCGACGTCTTGCGCGATCGCACCCGTCGCGATGGCAAGGCCTCCCGCAAAGGCTACTACGGTTGCGAAGCGATTGATGTTCATATTGAAATTCTCCTTAGAAATGAGAGCAAGCTTCCTTCACCACTGCTGCAGAGCTGGTATCCTTCAGCTCTCTACTGGAGATCTGCGTCCCGTCACTTGGTCACCAGTTCAACCTCGCTTGGCCTCCATTCCTTCGTGAAAAATGGTTCGAGCGGTCCGTAGAGACGCAGGCACGGGATAAACCCCTTACTGGGCACGGTCTGGATCCAGTTACCTCGAGCGACGCCTTCAGGTTGTTGCGGCGAGAACCAGACCGTCGTCGTGCCGTCGGCAGCTGCCTCGGCCGCGGGCGAAGGATAGCTCTGGCTGCCGGCGCGCGGGTAGCGCTGGGGGGTATCGAGCATCGAACGCGTCTGGTTGTCGTAGGCAATAAAGGACCAGAAATTGGCGTAAGGAATGTCCTTCGGCAGCGTCACCTTGTAGGTCTTGGCACCGTCGAAGGGCTGCTTGTCTGCATCCACGATCGTCCACAGGTACTGCGAACCAATGCCCGGCACGCGCATGGCCATCCCTGGCGTAATGCCGGTGACGCCGTAGAAGAAGGACGTTCTGGAGTCCAGCAAGCGGTATCCCGTCGCCGGGTAGGGCTTGGCGCCCTCTGGCGTAATTTCTGGAATCGGCGTTTCGAACTCGTAGCCGCTGACAAACAACTGGTTCACCCAACTCGAACCGGGGTAATAGTACCAGTCCTCAGCGCGAGGAGCCATGAACAAGGTGCGCGACGTGGCGTTGGCTAGCGCCACGGCTTCGGTGAGGATCTTCTTCATCCGCGCATCCGGCGCGAAGGGTTTGCCTTTGACGATGCCGATGGCTGCGATCGGGCCCATCAACTCGGCGTCGAGCGCCGTTGCAGGCTCCTGTTGCACGATTTCGTTGAGCCACTCGTAATACGAGTAGTCGTTGGGCGGTATCGTGTTCATCACCACACCACTGCCTTCGTGGAAAACAGTCGGTGGCGGCGGGGTGATCGGCCCGAGTTTGGTTTTACCGTCAAGGAATTCGGAAACGGGCGTGCCGTAGCCGCCGGCTTGGTACGGATAGACCTTAAGTGTTTTCTTGATCTGTTCGACCACCGGCTTTGGATCGTTGTTCTCCATGAACGCGCGAGCGAACCAGATAACGAAGTTGGTGCGGGCGCGGGCCACAAAGTAGCCCCCTTCGGGAACGTTACCCTCGTAGCCAGGTGGCAGGATGAGATACTTGCCGCCTTCACCGCGATCAGCCCCGGGCGCGCCCAAATCAATAACCCAGCGGAACCACTGGTCGTCGATAGCGCCCAACATCTTGGGTCCCACCTCAAGCACCATCGGTCCCTTGGAGAGATCGAGCATTCCCAAGGAATAGATCGTGTCCGCGTTAGCCGTCAGGAATAGAGACTTGGAATCCATCAGATCGGAGAAAATGAGGACTTCATTGTCTTTCACCCCGACGCTCTGAAAGCCTTTGTGAAGCGCCGCTATGCTGACACCCTGGAAAGTGTTCACGAACGCCTCGAACCCGTGCGTGAAGTCCAGATTGTCATAGATCTTTTCGATGGTTTCCTTGCTCGGCATGCCGTCCTTGAAGTCGAGTGTGCCGATGCGAGTCTCGACCTTGTCCGGCGTCAGGATAGATGCAGGCGGGGTTGCCGTTTGGGCGCTTGCTCCAATCGTGCAGGCGAGGAAAGTCGATGCCGCAAGGGCCATCATCAGCCCGCTGAGTCTGCTGTCGATCAATTTCATTGGTCGTTCTCTCCCTAGGTTCTTTGGGTTGTGGCGAGCGCTGCCAGTTGTCGGCGCGCCCTCCCTTGACCAGTTGGTAGGCTCAAGCTGACTCATCGGTAATCCTAAGGAAGCCTTGATGATATTGTCCTTTGGGGAAGTTGTCAGACCGCCGATGTCGGCGCAAAGGAGTTTCGTCGTACGTGTCTTTGCTCTCATGGCCGAACCTGTAAAATTGCGTTGGATCTGTGAAATAGATTTCCTCAATGCACTACTTACGCTGCGTCGCTTCCGGGCTCAGAGCAACGTAAATTACTGTAACGAGTGTGTAGTTTACTAAGCCTCGAACGCGAGGCGCCGCTTTGTTTGCGGTTGCTCAGAGGGATCAGGTGCATGCGGTTGAAGGACAGAAATCCCGCCACGTGACCCAACTGGATTGCGACTGCATGAGGATCGAAGCTGATGTTACGCGGCTACTCACGAACGTGATCAGAGCCCGAGTGGTTCCTGGCGTCGAGACGTCGACACGCAGGGCAATTTCGCCGAAATCGTCCTGCACATGGCAACAGCCCACTATAGCCGGCAGTTGCGAAATTCCTCGACAGCGCAGATTCACTACTGATCGCCAAGGCGCGTTCGATCGGCGCCACCGTGGTCACGCATAAACTGAAGAAGCGCGTCCTGATCCCGGATTTCTGCCTGGTCTTCGACGTTCTATTCGTGAACACATTCGAAGGGCTCCGCCAATTCTCCGCGAAGTTCGTTTGGTCGCCTTAACGAAGACCTGCGGCATGCCATGCTCGAACCGATGCGGAAATCCGGTTCTCTAGCACGCGTGCCGCGGTTACCGAAACGTATCTTGTGCAGACGCCCTATTTGGGAACTTTGTGCGCCCCACGCCGTTTAGCAGTACACATACCCCATCTGACGCTTCCTCCGCCGCCTGGCAAATGGCCGTTTTTGCGCCGAGATCCGACACCCGGGAGCGTTTCGATGACCAGGCATTTCAAGTATGAAAGAGAGGCCCTGCTTCGCGGCTGGGATGCAGTCTACGATCTAGAAGAATTCATTCGGGCCTATCGTTTGGCACCGCTTGCCGCGCGCGAAATCTTTGCAAAAGCCGGCCCCCGCAGGCTCGATCTAGCAAATGCCATGGATGCACGAAAGTTGCAGCAAGGCACATTAGTCGGTAATGCACTTATGTCTGGCGCTTGACGGAAGTCTGTTGCCTCAGTGCAATATTGCGCGCAGGATACTTCGTCGACAGCGATTGAAGCGGGCGCTGTCGCGAACGGGTCGTCATGTACCTGTGCCCCAACCAAAGGAGGACATCATGTCTTCCAGCCACCCAGAACACTATCTTGATGCCGACGACCTCAGCCTATTGGTCGAGGTGCTTACCGCTGCGGGTTTCTACGGAACGACAGCCAAGGCAGATCCAAGTGGACGGCTTGCTGCCACGCGTTTCCTGATGACGGCGCTCGAAAACGGTATCAATAGCCGCGAAAGGCTTACCGCAGCCCTTGTCGAACGTGGCGATGCTTCAAGCGGAGAACATCAGACGCCTCAGCAGACGAAAGCCGAGGCGATTGATCGATGGGATGACGAAGGCGGCGCTATCTCAAGCGTCACCGCGAAGTCTCCTGCTTGACCGCCGGCTTGAACGGCTACCGATCGGCCGTCAGCCCTTCTTATGTTCCAAACGGGAGAATTCGATGCACACACTGCCCAGCCTGACAGGCCACCATCTCAGCCCCCGCGATCTTTCAGCAGTGCGCAGGGTTTTTGAGGCGACCTGTTTGAAGACACGGCTCCTGGAGCGCGGCATACAGGCCGATCGCCTGGCGAGGTTCATCCTGGATGAATTCCGGTTCGGCAACACGGATGAAGCGTCCCTTTTGGAATGTGCTCTATGGCACGAGACGCGACGTACTCCGCCCAAAGCGAAGAACCATTCTATCGTTGACATACGAACAGCAAGAACGCGCGAGGGTCGGGATTCCGGCCAAGTACCCAAAACCGGCGATCCTCACGATCGAGTCGCTCGCTAGCCATCTCACCCCATCCGACAGCTACGTCCGCCAACCCTCTGACGTCAAATACCTGGCCGCCCCTCATGGGCAGCCAGCACGACCAGGCGCGTCGCCTGGAGCATGACAGAGAGTCCTCTAACCACAGGAGCCATCATGGCCAAGGAAATCAAAACGCTGGACGTGCTTTTTCACGATACATTGAAGGACGTCTATTTCGCCGAAAACAAGATCGTCGACACACTGCCGAAGATGCGCGATGCCGCCAAGAGCAAGCAGCTCAAGGATGCATTTATCAAGCATCTCGGCGAGACAAAGGTTCATGTCGAGCGACTGGACCAGGTCTTCAAGATGATCGGCAAGAAGCCGGAAAAGAAGACATGTGACGCGATCATGGGCATCACCCAGGAAGGCGCCTCGATCATGGACGAGTATGAAGGCTCGCCCGCGCTCGACGCCGGATTGCTCGCGGCTGCGCAGGCTGTCGAACACTACGAAATGTCACGCTATGGCACCTTGCGGACGTGGGCCCTGGAACTGGGCATGAAAGATGCCGCCAAGCTGCTCCAGACGACGCTCGACGAAGAGCAGGCAACAGACATAGCTCTGACCGCGATCGCCACCAAGGTCGTGAATCAGACCGCAGAAAAAGCGGCCTGAAGCATTTCCAGTAAAAGTGCGAAGCGGTTTTCCGTTAGGACATGCGTAAAAAAAGAGATAGAGCGCTTCCGCGGCTCTGACTCAACCGGGAACGCTCTACGTGAATATCGGCCCCGGCTTGATCCTATCAAGCCGGGCAAAGGCAGTCTCGGCCGACGATTATGTCCCGCCCCGGCGCGCGACACTGTGGCCAAATCACGCGGTTATCGATTGCATTTGTCGGGAAGGAGACCACAGTGGTGTCAGGCAGATCTTCGAGCAGGCTCTAACTGCCGAACTCGATCGGGCCTCTCGTGTTTGGCACGCGCCGCCGTCACTTAAGCGTTCCGACGCCCCCCACGCGGAGATGGCCCGACTCAGATCAGAGCTTACCATCGTCGTTCCTCCTTGTTCCGGGACAACTTTCGTGTGGGAAGCGGCTCAAGGAACACGGTCACGTCGGAAATCAGCGCCAAGCGTCCGATATCGGACAGAACCCCTCGGGCGCTTCTTACCTCGCATGGGTGACTGGACTTGGGCATTTGGACGGTTCACACTTCTGTCATGGGGCTGAGCATCACTCGTTCAATGGAGGGCGACATGAAGCACCATGAATTCGACCAACTGCAAAGTTTGTGCCAGGATCGACCAGGACTTTCCCCATCGAGCCATGCCGCGCGATAAGCGTCTTCAACGTTGGGTGGAACTCCTCGAAGCGGATCCGCAGCGGATCCTTTCGACGCTACTTGAAACTGAATTTCAACCGCGTGCTGTGCGCGCTGCCTTGCGCTGTGACAACTCAGCGATCTCGGTCGCCTTCAACGATCCGGTCCTTCGGGCCGCCGGGCTTGAAAACGACACCTACGGAGAAGCGAAACGGTTCTTCGAACTCTCGGACGGTCAATTGCACAAAATCGTCTGCTACTGTCATTTCGGCACGACAGTTAGCGCGGAAAAGACCGCTCGGTACATCCGGGTAAGATATGTTGACCGGCCGGATGGCTTATTGGCCCGGCTGCGGGCAATGATCGTTGGATGATACCGGCGAGTGGGTGTTATTGTCGATGATGGCGGGACGCGGACGACCACCGGCTGCCGCCACCAGACATCGCTCATTGCTGGCACGGTGATGCACAGCACGCAACTGCCGCTGCGCATCTGGTTTCTAGGCGCCGACCTCCTTGCCACCGATTCCAATGGAATGTCCGCCGTTCAGCTCTAGCCGAAGCCAAAGCCTTGGCAGTTACAAAACCGCCTGGCTCCTGCTCCACAAGATCCGCCGGGCGATGGTGGGCCCGGACAGGCTTCCGCTGCGCTACTTCAAGCGATCAAGCTACGGAACATACCATGGTGTCCGCGACAAGCACGTTGATACCTACGCCAGCGAACTCGTCTTCCGCTGGAAGCGAAAACGGCACTTTCGATCAGCGTCGACACGATCCCCGGTCTCGGTCAGCGGATCGGCCGAACGATCTGGCGCGACATCGTCGGCTACAGGCGGGAATGGAAGTTGGTGCACGAGGATCAGATCCCCGAGATGGTCAAACCCGACAAGCTCGACCGCGCTCGGTGAAAACACCGTAGACCTTGATTTCCTTCCGAAGTAGGCGGATGCGGCGTGATAGCGAGGAGTCCGAGGCCATCGCGGAACACGTGATCAACCGCACCTTCGGACGGCTCAATGTTTCTGGAAGTCGGGAATGCGGCCAATATCGCGTAGGTAGGCTACGATCTCGTGATGAAGGTGGTCGCGTGGTCCGTAGCGGTCGCAAATCTCTTTCAAAGGCTTTTGGACCTGTTCGCACTCAGGAAGATCGGCGTCACCGATTAACCAACCATCATAGTTAGCCAGCGCGACTGGCTCGCACCCGATTGACATCAGCTCGGCTATGAATGCCGGAATCTCGTCTTTGGTCAAGGCATATCCATGGGATTCGGCCATTGTAGGATTCAACAAGGTTTATATAGGAAAGCCGTAGACGGGGTCAGTTCCCTGCCGATTTGGACGTGTCCGTGCCAAGGGGTCCTCGTTATTCCTCGCCGGATAGGCAGCGTTTGGCTGTCACGAGGAGCTGCTTGCCATCCACCCATCCACTCGTCAGGAAGGCGTCATGACACGAAAGGAATCTGTCCGCCTTTTTAGAATGGATGCGGAACTCAGTTCTGCTCGATGGAAGATGACACCAGCCCTTTGTCCTGACCAAAAAGCACGCCTACTTGCTCGCCAAGCAATGTAACAAAAGCTTTCGTTTTGGCAGCCGAGCGCGGCCCCGGCGGATAGATGGCATGGACTTCCACTTGCCTGAATTCATAGGATGGGAGGATCGGCACGAGCCTTCCATCGGCTATTTCCCGGCCGCAGACGGCAGTGAACAATGCGCCTATTCCCCTTTGGGATGCCCGCACCATCACCATGACCGGTGTTTCTTCTGCTGGCTGACCTTTTCAGCCTCGCGCAAGACCTTGCGAGCACCATCAGACCTTGTTTTGCTCAATGAGCGCTTCAATGGCGTGAACCGCTGTGGGATAGCCTGTAGCGCCCAGACCCGCCATTACCGCAGTAGCACGCATCGAGACGTAGGAGCGGTGATAGATCGGTTCACGCCGGTGAACATTGCTGATGTGAAATTCGATTATCGGACCGGGAAACATCTTTAACGCATCCAGCAAAGCAAGCGACGTGAAGGTGAACGCGGCTGGATTGATGATGATGCCTGCAGCATCCTCATCAATCGCTTCGTGCACCCATTCGATAAGCCGTTCCTCGCTGTTCGTCTGGCGAAATTCCACCGGCCGCTTTCCAGCCGCCTGCCTGCACCACGTTTCGATTTCGCCGATTGTCGTGTAGCCGTAAATCTCAGGCTCGCGTTTTCCAAGCCGGTTGAGGTTTGGTCCGTTGAGAATGAAGAGGGGTTTGGGGTCTGTCATGATCGCTTCACCGGTTACCCCTGGTAGCCCGTGAGGCGCGGCAACCAGAGTACGAGGTCGGGAAAGAAGGTGATGAGCGCCAGGCAGAGCACCATCCAGCCAAGAAACGGCAACGCGTCGCGAATGATGTCGCGCACCGGCGCACCGGAAATGTTGGTCATGATAAAAAGCAACAGCCCGTAGGGTGGCGTAACCAGCCCCAACATGATGTTGACGACCACCATGACCCCGAAATGCACCATATCTATACCAAGCGCTTGCGCGGTCGGGATGAATACGGGAACGATAATCAGCAGGATTGCTGTCCCCTCCAGCACGCAGCCTAGCAGGAGCAGAAGGACGTTGACGAGGATCAGGAAGCCAATTGGTGACAGATCCCAACCCGTCAAAAGCACACGCAGTGTCTCCGGGATGTTCTCGATCGTGACAACGTAGTTGAAGACCAGCGAGCCGGCGATCAGCATGCCGATCGATGCTGTTGTCTTGGAGCTGGTCTTCAATGCGTCGTAGAAGGCCACCAAGGAAATACTGCGATAGATCACGACGGAAATGGCCAGCGCGTAGGCCGCCGCAAGAGCTGCAGCCTCAGTCGGTGTCGTGATGCCGGAATAGATGCAGCCAAGCAGAACAACCGGCATCATGAGCGCCGGAAGCGCCTGCCAGGTGATCTTCGGGATCTTGCGAAGCGGTACGGGGTCCTCCACCGGAAAGTTCTTGCGCCGCGCGGTGATTGCAACCTGCACCATCTGCAGAAGTGCCATCAACAGTCCAGGGATCATGCCGCCGATAAAGAGATAGCCGATCGATGCGTCCGAAACGAGCGCGTAGATTACCATTGGAATGGAAGGAGGAATGATCGGGCCGATGACGGAGGTCACCGCCGTTAGCGCGGCGGCATAGCTTGGCGTATAACGCCCGTCTCGGGTCATCATGTTTTGCATCATGCGCCCGCTGCCCGCCGCATCCGCGATCGCAGAGCCGGACATGCCCGCAAATACGATGCTCTGCACCACGTTCACCTGCGCAAGGCCGCCGCGGAACCGACCAACGAGAACATTACAGAAGTTGAGAAGCCGCTCCGTCATCGAGCCGATGTTCATGAATTCGGCAGCGAGCACAAACAGCGGCACTGCAAGAATGATATAGTTGGAATACATGCCGTTCAGAAATTGCTCGGCCACCGTTCCCATATCGGCTCCGACAAGAAACAGGTACAGGATCGAACCAACGATCATCGACAGCCCTATCGGCAAGCCCAAAAAGGCAAGAGCCGTGATGAGGACAATGGTAAGCGAAAAAGGACTGGTGAAATTCATACGCCGGAGCTCGCTTTCGTGGGATCGAAAGCGTCCGGCGCCTTGCCGAAGGCTGCCTGCCATGCAAGCCAGATGTAGCGCACGATCATTGCTACCGCAAAGACGACGTAGATCGAGTAGAGATAGTCGAAGCGGATCTTGAGATAGGCTGTCTTCTCGACCTTCATGAACATGACGTAGTCTATGACGGCCGGCAGCGAGACGCCGAAGGCGACGACAAGAGCCACGGCAAAAATCAGCGTCATGATGCGGCGGGCACGGTCGGACGCGCTGGCCCAGAAGAAATCGAACCGGATCTCTTCACTCTCGCCGATCACGAAAGCGGACCCGAAGAGCACAATCCAGATCCAGAGAGCAACGCTGACTTCGTGCGTCCAGCCAATGGAGAGATTGAGGACATAGCGGAACAGGATCTGCAACAGAAACACGACGAACATGCCCAACAGCATGAGGGCCAGAATGTTTTCAGCACGCCGGCGCAGCCACCGGCCAAAGGCAAGCAGTCTCTCGGACACGAAATTCCTCCTCACCTCACCCAATCGGCCGGGTCGAACCCGGCCGACATCTTCTTGTCGCTGATACGACTACAGGGCTGCTATCTTCTCGAGGATGCCTTCGGGCCACGATTTTGCGAGATCAGAGGAGAGATACTTCTCCTGTGCATGCTTCCGGAATGCGGCAATGTCCGGTTCATAGATTTTGAGGCCGGCTGCCTTGAACTCGTCGACCAGAGCCTTTTCCTGCGCCAGGTGCTGTTCCTGGCTCCAGGCCATCGCCCTATCCGCCGCCGCCTGGAACGCTGTCTGCTGTTCCGGCGACATGTCGGCCCACACCTTGCTGGATACAGTCAGCAGATCGTAACCGATCAGATGCGAGGTCAGCACGATCTGCGACATCACTTCATAGAACTTCATGTTCTTGACGTTCGGAAGCGGATTGTCCTGTCCGTCGATCGCGCCGGTCTGCAGACCGGTATAGACTTCGGCATAGGCCATAGGGGTCGGATTTGCGCCGAGCGCAGCCCCCAGGAACTGCCAGGCGTCGCCACCCGGCATCCGAAGCTTGATACCGGCCATGTCGGCAGGTGTTGCAATCTTCTTTTCCGGTTTAAGTCCCACCTGACGTGCACCGAAATAGGTCGGACCCAGAATATGCACGCCGAGCTGATCTTCCGCCATTTTCTTGAATTCCGCGCCGGTATCGCTGTCGAAGAACGCCTTGAGATGGGCGGCATCGCGGAACAGATAGGCTGAGGTCAGCACCGACCATTCGGGAATCTGGTTTGAGATATCCTGTGGGGCGATATTGCCCATCTGCAGGTTGCCGCGCTGGAGAGCTACCAGTTCCGTGCCCTGCTTGAAGAGCGTTCCGCCATAAAACGGCTCCAGCGTGAAGCTGTCCTTGATGGCATCCTTGAAGGATTTCATCATCTCGGCGCGGATGTCCTGCTCGGAGAACACCGCCGAAAACTTCAGCACGGGTTTGTCCTGTGCAAATGCTGGGAAAGCAAAAGCCGCGGTCGCCGCCGCGGAAACGCCAAGAAAGCGGCGTCGGTCGATTTCAAAAACCATTGATTTTCCTCCCGTTAGCCGACCGTCGAGTGGCCGGTCTCTTTCCCACTTTCACTCTTCCCTCCTCGGAAGAGCACCTGTTCATGCACGGACCAGTTAGTTAAAAAAGGCGCGGACAAGCGGCCAGCTATAGCCGGAGTTTCTGATGTTCAATATCTCATGTCAAATAATTTTTATCATAGCTTTTTCATTTCATAGGATATAATTCGAGCAAGGGAGGAAACATGATCGTCCAAAATATACCATCGGAAACTGCGAGCGAGATGGCGTTTCGCCAAATCCGGAGCGATATCATCGCGGGCACATTATCTCCGCGTCAGAAGCTGAAACTCGACGACCTACGTGATCGATACTCAGTAAGCATCTCCACCCTCAGAGAAACCTTATCGCGGCTTGCCACCGAAAACCTTGTGATTGCCGAAGGGCAGCGCGGCTTCCATGTCGCACCGGTTTCCGCGAAGGAGCTGCGGGATCTCGGTGACATGCGCCTTCTGCTCGAGAGTCATGCTCTTGCTCTGTCTCTCGCCGCGGGTGACCTTGAATGGGAAGCGCGCGTTGTGGCAGCCAGACACAAGCTTGCCGCGGTGGAGCAGCGTTTGCTAACCGGCGACGTCGACCGAACGCCGGATTGGGTGCGCTACGACTGGGAGTTCCATCAGGCGCTCGCGTCGGCTTGCGGCTCTACGGTGCTGATGGAAACGCTGGCAACGACGTTCGATCGATTTCTACGCTACCACTTGCTTGCGCGCAGCTTCCGGGGGAAACCGGTTGCGGACGATCATCGCAAACTCTTCGACCTTGCCATGGCCCGCGACGTGGAAGGCGCAAGGTCTATGCTGCGCCAACACGTGGAGCACGGCATCGATCACGTGCTACGCACGGGTCGGTTTGACTGAATGCTTCAACGGAGACGGGAGATTGGAAAAGCGAGAACAGGTATCGCGCAAAAATGACCCCGAAAGAACGCGAGAGAACATTCTGGCCGTCGCGACGGAGGAATTCGCCGCTCATGGGTTAGCAGGCGCCCGGGTCGACGCGATCGCGGAGCGAACGCGCACATCCAAGCGCATGATCTACTACTATTTCATCAGCAAGGAAGACCTCTATCTCGCTGTCCTTGAGAAGGCCTACCGCAAGATCCGCTCACGCGAGGCCGATCTCCAGCTTACCGAAATGCAGCCAGTCGCGGCGCTGCGGACGCTGATCTCAAACACCTTCGACTACGACGAAAACCATCCGGACTTCGTCAGACTGGTGAGCGGCGAGAACATTCTCCTGGCCGCGCACATGCGTCGCTCCACCGAGATTGCCGACCTCAACGTCTCGATCATTCGAACGCTGACGGACATTCTGGAGCGCGGCAAAGCGGATGGAAGTTTTCAGCGTGAGATCGACGCAATCGATCTGCATTTGCTGATCAGCGCCTTCTGCTTCTTCCGGGTCTCCAACGCCCATACCTTCAGTACGATTTTCCAGCGCAATCTTTCGGAAACTTCCACGTACGAACGGCATAAGAAAATGATAGCGGACGCTGTGATCACTTACCTGCGTCTAGCAATATAAATTATCGCTCTCGAACGGATTCGAACCAGCTTCTATTGCTCTATCGCTAATTAAGCGAATGCGTTAATTAACAAAAATGCCGTTTCGCTTATTAAGACGTAGTGCTGTTTAACTTCAGCACAACAATCGACTTGGGAAGCCATGGTCAACAAAGACCCCAACACCAACGGGCGACTAGGTCGCTTCGTGGAAACCGCCCTAGATGGCGAACTAGACAGGCGTTTGTGCCGCCTCTTTTCCCTCCGGTTCCGCCCATCGCGATTACTGGCTTGCTCACTCGTCTTAGAGCGGCCGATGAGCCCTAACAAGGCAAGGCTGACATTCGACAAATCGGGCGGGACCTGAAAGTTGGCTATGTTCTTTAGGTTCAATCCAACGCCAAGGCCCGCGCATTCGCGTATACGCGCGGCTTGTGCAACTTCAGGGATCCGCGTCTGGTCGGAGCGCTGGGATCGGCCCGTCAAAGACTTGTTTGCTGTTCAGAGTGAGATCGCCGACCAGTGTTCGGCCAGTTCCAGCGAGAACGACCAGCGCAAGGTTCGGCAGTCAAGGCTTCATCATGACGACCATCGTATCGGCCGGATACCATCACCAGTGCGGGTATCGCCGCCATCACCATGACGAGGGGATAGCCGATCGCCAGAACGGAACGAGCGGCCGCCTTCCCATAACTAGGTAGCCAAACTCTCCGGTTGCGGGGCTGGCAGATGCGCGCAAGCACGGCAAGCCGGCCCGAGAGGTTCTTTTTCGATGATGATGTAAACTACACTGCTTGCGAAGACTTCGGCCAATGGCGGCTTTCGGACCGTCGCATCAGGTGACTTGGCGTGATGCCGAACTGCCGGCGGAAGGCCGTCGCGAAGTTGGCCGCGGAAGAATAGCCCGCAACAAGACTGGCCTCCAGGACAGTGGCTTCGCCGTTGCTCAAGGCCGCGAAGGCCTGTGCCAGTCTCAGTTTGCGCACATATTCGAGCACGCTCTGGTTCTCCGCGATTCGGAAAAGACGCTGCAGGCCGCTCGCGCTGATACCGGCGGCACGCGAGATCACTTCAACATTGAGCGGGTTGGCCCATCGCGCTGCGACGTAATTCTTGGCGCGATCGAGGCAAATGGCGTCCTGCCGCGTCAGAATCATGCCGGTCGGATCACGCCGGCTCGCCTGCAATGCCGCTGCCATCGTTTCTGCCACGAGTTCCACGGCGCGGCTTTCGAGATAGAGGTCGCGCATTGCGGGCAAAAGCGGTGGGGGCGCGAAGATCTGGCGAACGATCTCTATCAGGCGAGGAGTGACGGTCCAGCGATGTTCGAAGAGGTGTTCGCGGAGAAGCCTTTCGCCGCCCTTGGTGTCGGCGACTTCATCGAGCGCGTCGAGATGCAGCCATTCCGGCGTCGCTGGCAAAAGACGCGACGCGAAAGAGCGTGCACGCACGTTCGCTGCGCACGGCAAAGAGACCCTTTTTGCCTCGACATTTGCTGGCGTCATCGGTCTCGCGGCACCTGTGTTGGCACAGGATGCGGCCCCGGGAACCCGGCTCGCGGCGATCACCGTAACTGCTTCTAAGGACAACCCAAGGGGGCCGGACAATGGGATTGTCGCCAAGCGAAGCCTCAGCGCGTCAAAGACCGATACTTCTCTCCTCGAGACGCCACAGGCCATCAGCGTCGTCACGCGTGCCCAGATGGAGGAGCAAGGGGTGAACACCGTTTCGGAGGCGCTGCGATACACTCCGGGTGTGTTGACTGAGAGCAACGGCTACGACATCCGTTACGACTGGCTCTATATCCGCGGCTTCAACACCTACGGTACGATGTGGCTCGACGGACTGGTGCTTCCGGGCGACCCCAACAACTATGCCACTCCGGCCGTGAACCCCTACGCACTTGAGCGCATCGACGTCATCAAGGGGCCGGCGTCGGTTCTCTACGGCCGGGCGGTCCCAGGGGGGCTCGTCAACCAGGTCAGCAAGCGGCCGCAACCGGAGCGCCATAACGAGGTAGGCATCCAGACCTCGTCTTTCGGTGGCATCGAAGGGATGTTCGACTTCACAGGACCGGTCAGCGAAGGAAGCGACTGGACCTACAGGCTTACCGGACTCGGAAAGAACATGGGCAGCCAGATCGATCGAGAGCAAGAACGCCAGCTCATGCTTGCGCCGAGCCTGACCTGGGCACCGACCGACCAGACACAACTCACTCTTTATGGCTACTATCAGAAGGATCGCCCGAAGGACTTCAACCCTCGTTTCTACCCGGCGATCGGGACACTGATCGACAATTCATTCGGACAGATCCCACGGGAGCTCTATCTCGGCGATCCCAACGCCAGCATCTTTGAACGCGATTTCTATACGCTCGGATACGAATTTTCCCACGAGTTCAACGACACCTGGAGCGTGCGTCAGAACCTGCGCTACGGCCGCGCGAGCCAGAACATGTTCCTCGCCCTCGTCAACCCGGCCTTCGCCTATCGGCCCGACGGCCATACCCTCAATCGGGCTTCGGCAGTGTCGGATGATTGGCTGACAAGCTTCAACGTCGACACCCAACTGGAAGCCCGTTTCGATACCGGTGCCCTCGATCACACGGCTCTCTTCGGCATCGACGTCCTCCGGGCCGATTCGTCGACCAATTTCGGCAACGGCACTGTCGGAGTACCGCCCCTCGACTATCTCGACCCGGTCTACGGCACCGCACCGATACCAGTCCCGGCCATCCAGCGCTCTGGCCTGCAGAAGCAACGGCAGGTCGGCTTCTATGCCCAGGACCAGATCCGCTACGACAACTGGGTAGGGACGGTCGGCCTGCGCTACGATCTCTCGGACATTGATACCCAAAACCGCCTGGCTCCGGGTCGGCCGACCGTCTCCAACGATGATCGCGAAGTGACGTGGCGGGCCGGCCTCTCCTATCTCTTCGACAACGGTATCGCTCCCTACGTCAGCTATTCCACCGCCTTCTTGCCGGCCCTGGGTGCCAGCCGATCCGGAATGCCCTTTGAGGCACAACGGGCCGAACACTGCGACAGCGCGATCGCTTCCAACTCGGCTCTTATCCCAATGAGACCTCGCCGGGAGAGTTCGGCCAGATCGTCCTGGCCGGAACCGCGCTTCCTTCTAGCACCAGCTCTTGCAACAGACTGCGAGTACATCCATATACCATCCAGTTGGATGGCGAGTGGATGGCATGAAAGACAATTTCTTACGCGACAGAGGTGGTGAATCTGAGAAGATCACCATAAATCTCGGTTATGTCGATCTCGGTCGCATCGACGTTCTCGTGCAGGAAGGATGCTATTCCAATCGCAGCGATTTCATCCGAACAGCGATCCGCAACCAGCTCACGGCCGAGGCCGAGGCCGTCAAGCAGTCGATCGTTCGGCACAGGCTGGAACTGGGTTTGCGCGATTACAGCAGAGCGGAATTGGAATCGTTGAAGGCGGCCGGCGAAAGAGTTCACATCAGGGTGGTCGGGCTTGCCCGCATCGCGTCCGACGTCACACCAGAACTTGCTCTGGCAACAATTGAATCCATCACCGTGCTCGGCGCCCTCCAGGCCAGCACCGAGTTGAAATTAGCGCTGGCCGAACGCATCCGGTAAAACTGCGGCCCGACCAAGAAGGACAACGCCATGAATGACGATTTTGAAACGGCCATGCGCCGTGCGCTACGGTCCACGCGCGCCTTGAACGTCGCCGAGGCGACACGCGTGATCCAGGATGCGCTGGCCGGCCGATCGGTCTCCGATACTCGCATCTCGTCATCGGACATCACGCCACCGCGGCCAATTCAGCGTTCCGCCCCCTTCCCGGTCGATCCGGATGCCGAGATCATCGAGCCACCGACACGGTCTGATGCCGAAGAGCCCGCCCAAAAGGTTGGCAATGGCACCTCGTCGCCGAGGTTGCGGAAGCCCTTGCGAGAAACGGTACGGATTTTGAGCGAGAGTCGGCTGGCGCGGGGCGTCTTCGGATCGCTACACGACGTCGGCCTGCCGGGCACGGCAAGACAGGTCCGAGAACCCGTCATCTCGGATGGGGCACAGTTCTTGGCACGATCCTTCACCTGCCCCGCGGGTTCGCGAAGCTACAGGCTCTACGTTCCCGCGTCCGCACCCGATCGGCCGCGCGGCCTTGTCGTCATGCTCCATGGCTGTAAGCAGGATCCCGAAGATTTTGCTGCAGGAACGGACATGAACGCGGTTGCCGAGGCGCACGGTCTCATGGTCGCGTATCCCCGTCAAAGCGGTGCTGACAATGCGTCGTCCTGCTGGAATTGGTTCAGGCCCACCGACCAAATGCGCGACGGGGGAGAACCCTCGATCATTGCCGGAATCACCAAGGAGATCATGTCGGAATTCGGCCTCGATCGCAGCCGGGTCTTCGTGGCAGGCTTATCGGCAGGGGGAGCAATGGCGGCGGTCATGGGCGAGACCTATCCCGATCTCTATTCGGCCGCGGGGATCCATTCCGGCCTGGCCTACGGATCGGCCAACGACGTCATTTCAGCCTTCTCCGCGATGCGCGGCGACGGCGGTCTTGCATCCGATCCGAAGCGGCTCGCTAATGGTCACCGTCTCCGGACGATCGTCTTCCAGGGAGGTGCTGATCGGACGGTCCATCCCTCCAACGCCGATCGGATCGTCGCCGAGGCAGCGCCTACCGACGCGCGATGCGCGGTCCGTAAGGAATCCGGCCGCTCCGCGAGCGGGCGGATCTATACAAGAACCATCGTAGCAGATTCCGGTGGAAGCCCGGCGGTCGAATACTGGCTGGTAGAGGGCGCCGGTCATGCCTGGTCCGGCGGCAATCCCTCGGGAACGTATACGGACCCGCATGGTCCGGATGCCTCTTGTCAAATGGTGCGCTTCTTCCTCGATGGGAAGGAATGAAGGCACTCGGCCGCCGGAGGAATGCACACGTGCCGGCATGCTGGTCCGTCAGTCATAAGCGCTTGCGAGGACCAATGGTATGTTCCGTGCCCGCAACGGGCGGCAAGAGATACTGTTCGGCAGGCGCAAGAACAGGTTCGCACGGCAGCTTCAATGCTTTAAGCCTCGTCTACGGCAACTTTAACTGCGTCCTTTAGCTTTCCTTTGGCTTGCTGGGCACCGCGCCTTGCCTCTTGTGCCGCGCCTGCGGCTTGCTTGGCCTTACCACCGAGCTTATTGGCCTTGCCCCCAACTTTGTCCTTTGCACTGTCCATGCGGGTCTCCCGATTTGGAGGACGCGACTTGCGCCCCAGTTGTTCGAACGGGCGGCCCGGCAAGGCTCTGGCCTTCATTGCTCGTCGTAGGCGACCATATCAACGACAGCGTCTTGAGTGTCCGAGCCGGCGCGGCTCATCAAGTGAACTGATGAGGAAAAGGCGCTGAACGCCGCATTCTGACATTGCGGAACGAGGTCTACTCATTCCGACGGGTCGGCCTATTCCTTTCTGCCATGGCAATCCGAAGGCTTGACCACGGGCCCACGCCAGCGGCCCAACGCGACCCGCAGAATTCAAGGTGGAGCCACGCCGCACTTTATTGCCACACATCACTGTGGGGGCTGTAGTGCCACTGGCAGCATTCCACCCAATTCCAAACGTCTCACGCGAGTGTTTTCAGGTACACTTCACCTGACGGATTATTCCGCTCCTGGCTCTTCGGCTTGCGAACTGACGGGCATCCTGACCTCGAAAGTGGTTTTCTCGTTCAACGACGAGACTGTAACCGTTCCGCCGTGGGCTTTTGCGATCTCGGAAGCGATGTCCAGTCCAAGACCCAACCCCTGCTCGTGACGTCCCCCGGGGTCTTCGCCATGGAAGAAGGGTTGGAAGATCGGGCGGAATGGGAACGCAACCTTTTGAGACGGAAATAATCACGGATTCTTCGACCACTTGCGCAGATAGCTCAACGGGCTTGTCTTCCGCTCCATGAGACAGGGCGTTTCCGAGCAGATTGGAGACCAACTGTCCAACACGCCCGGCATCCACGAACAATGGCTCAGGCGGCAGATCGATCGCGACGTCGATGTGCTTTCCGCTAACGCTCGACAGTTCTGCGACTACCTGCTCCAGATAAAGACGAAGCTTGTCCTCCCTCCTCCGCGATATTGGAAGGCCGCTTCCCATTCGACGTTCGGAACGATCCTGCCCAGCTTCAAACCCGCGCGGTATAGAGTGAAGGGCGCATGTCCGCAGGCTCGCCAAGCGCAGGCCAGCCGCTCCTGAACCGACCATAACCCTTTTGGCCAGTGCACAGCGACCATGTGAACCCATTACTTCCATCGCGTCATGTTCTCGCCTGATAGGTCGCGGACCGGAACTTTATCAGGTCTCGAGGATTCACTGAGCGGACAGCCATGTCGAGGGAGGTTCGAAGTTGAAGACAATCGTACGAACGACGGGAGCAACTTCGGATCGAACGGACCCATGCCGAACCCAAACGCCGAAGGCTAATTGCACCGCGCGTCGCCGAGGCGGGTGATGGTCCGCCTTGGAAAACCTGGGACATCGGGTCGGAGGAAAAGGCGATGCATTTGATCCAGATATTTTTGCCGCTTGTCGGCAACAAACGCGATTCTTCGAAGAGATTCGCGGAGGTCCGCGACCAGCTGACAACTCGTTTTGGCGGAGCCACGCTCTACCGTAACGCCCCTGCGGAGGGTTTGTGGGAAGACGAAGGGGCGGTGGAAAAGGACGTTATTATAATTGCGGAGGTGATGGCCGTCGAGCTGGACCAGAATTGGTGGGCCGACTACCGCAAGGAACTCGAGCGCCGCTTCAAGCAAGACGAGATCGTCGTCCGCGCGGTGTCGATGACACGCCTGTGATATTCACCAAGATCAACGCTGTCGCCCACTTGCCAGTCCGCGTCTGTCGTCTGGGTTACATCTACCCAGTTTCTATTGAACCTCCTGGGCGTGGGCATCGGCGTGGCGCACAGGGCTTGTGAGAACAGATCCGCTGGCCCTTTCCTGCCTTTCCGCCGCAAAGCCTGAACGGGATTCCTGATCGCTTTTGACTGTCGCCAGCGGCATAGCGGATGGCCGCTTTGCGCGCCCACGCTAATCGTTGAGGTCGATTGGGCTTCGCCCCGAAAACAGCCAGTCAACCATTGCATAATCAACCAAGGCAGCCCCAGGCTCCGGAGCCCAGCGAAAGCTGGGTCAGTAAGTGGAACGTGTGGGCAATGTCGTCACGCTCGGCGGCTCGCAGTGGAGCGACCGTCGAACGCAATTCATTGATAAGGCTTCGCCCCGTGTTTTAACGGTCGAGACCCCAAACGTCCGGGTTCCGTTTGAAGTACTCGGTCAGCATTTCGGTAAGCACACGCACTTTCCGCGTGGGATGCTGACCCGGCGGGCGGACGACATACGCCGCCCCCGGAGGGACCGGATAGCGGGTCATGATCGGGACCAGAGCGCCGGAGGCCACATATCCATATGTGATGCAATCGGGGAGCCAGGCGATGCCGAGACCTGCCGCCGCCGCAGCGGCAAGCGCCGTGGCGCTGTCGGCCTTGAACCTGCCCTGCGGCTGAACCGTGACGATCTTGTCGCCATCCATGAACTGCCAGGCTTCCGTTCCCTGCATGAGGGCCTGATGGGTGACGAGTTCGTCCGGGGTCTCGGGTGACCCGTGCGCTTTGATGTAATCCGGGCTGGCGACAAGCTTGCCATGGATCGGCCCAACGCGCTTCGCGATCAGGTTTGAGTCTTGGAGGTAGGCACTCCGAATCGCGCAATCAAAACCTTCTGCGATGAGATCGACGAAGCGATCGCTGTACGAGGTATGGATGTGAAGCTGCGGGTGCTGGCGCGCCATGTCCGCAAGCACGGGGGCGAAGTGGGTCGGGCCGAACGTAAGCGGCATGGCAACCCTCAGGCGGCCGCGCAACTCACCGGTGGGGAGGATTGTTTCCTTGGCGGTGTCGATCTCGGCGCTGGCTCTGGCCGCATGGTCCCTGAACGTGATTCCCGCTTCCGTGAGCGCGGCGCCGCGGGTCGTTCGTGCAAGAAGCTGGACGCCAAGCTCCGCTTCGACCCGGAAGAGTCGCCGACTGACGATCGATTTGGAGACGCCAAGCCGGCGCGCGGCGGCCGATACGCCCCCGGCATCGGCCACTGCGACGAATGTCTGTAGGTCTTCGATGTCCATTCCGGCGTTCCTTATTTCGCGACACAGCTTGCCCGACTATGGCACTACCGCGCCACCAAAAGGAACAGCAAATTGCGTCCAGGCAACGTCACCCGCTGGCGCATGTCTCCCGTGAACCCATCGCCGTCCATAGCGGCAGAGAAAGGAAGTCTTGATGCCCCCTCGTAACGGCCTCGATTCGCTTCTTCGTCCCGAAGATTCCGTCCTCGTTCTGATCGATCACCAACCTTATCAACTCGCGAACCTGAACAGCCACGATCCGCATATGGTGGTCAACAACACGACCGCGCTGGCGAAGCTGGCAAGAGCCTTCAATGTTCCGACCATTCTCACCAGCGTGATCGCGGCGCGCGGTGGACTTCTCTTTAAGCAGATCACCGACGTGTTCCCTGGACAGGAAGTCATCGATCGCACCTGGGTGAACACCTGGCAGGACGAGAATGTGGTGAACGTCGTCAAGGCGACCGGCCGCAAGCAACTGATCATCGCCGGACTGTGGACCGAGGTCTGCGTTGCCATGCCTGTCATCCACGCCGCCGGCGAAGGCTGGGACGTCACCGTGATCACCGACGCGTCGGGCGGGATTTCGAAGGAGTCTCACGAAGTCGCCATCCAGCGAATGATCGCGGCCGGCGCGAACGTGATGACCGTGATGGCGCTCGCTGGCGAATGGCAACGCGATTGGGCGCGCACCGAGCATGTCGAGGAGCTGACCGAGATTCTCATCCAGCACTTCGGCGGCAGCGGCATCGCGTATCTTTGGGAGCAGCAGCTTCTCAACACGCCGGTGCCGAGCGAAGGCTGACCCGGGCCGGGTGGCCAAAGCCGTCCTCGTCGCCGCCATTCCGCCGCTGATGCTGAAGACCGACGACAAGCCCGAAGGCCGCCCATGGAGGTCTTCGACGGCTTCCGGACGGCACTGGCCTGCAACCGTTCACAGTCTCCTTCCGCGACGTCCCGTCAGGCCCGTTCTACGGCTTCAACCGCGAGGGCGCGGCGGTCCATGAAGGCGTGCTCCAGAACTGGTGGCGGCAGGGCATGATGGGAGCGCCAAGGCGCACTACGATGGCATCAAGGCCTTCTCGGAAACCGACCAGACCGATGACCTCAAGGCGATCACCGTGCCGACGCTGGTGCGGCACGGTGATCACGACCCGGTCGTTCCGATCGCCGCCGAACGGTTCGTTGAAGACCTATCCCGGTGTCTCGCACGGGATGCTGACAGTAAACGCTGATGTGCTGAACGCCGACCTTCTGGAGTTCAGCAAGAACAGCAGGGGCTGGGGGCGCGGCTCCCGGCCCCGTCCCGTAGTTCGAGTCGATGCTTAAAAAGGTGTGCGTGCGTCGGTAGAGCACAAGAACTCCATCTCGCACGACAGAAGCGCTGCGCTCATAGTGGCCTCGCTGCGCGTTTGTCAGCTAATCTTATTACTGGGACCGAAACCAGACGGTCTGCCGTCGGCCCCAATTGAGACGCAGGGATCACGCTGGCCAAGACTACGCTCCTAACGCTTCCTCGGCGTTCAGAGCAAAGGCAGTAACGCGAATGCACTCCACCCGACTTAGTCGGCCGGAAGCCGGCAACATATCGCCCCGTCCGGGTGCGTCCCTCGCCTTGATGGGATCAGAACCAATGACCCAGTTTTTTACCATTTCCCTCTGTTACAAGTTCATTGGGCAAGATATGAACTTGGCCGGGCTGGAATGACTGATTTATGGCCGATCGCTACCCAATTGCTTGGGCAGCCCGCCCGGAACGGCGGCGGGGTCAAAACTTGGGTGTCAGGCCATTGAAGGTGATCCGGCCGTCCAAATGCGACCTGTCTGGCGTCAATGGAAGCTTCATGAAGCCGAGAACTTCACCGTCACGCCGCGCTGGCGAAAGTAGGCCTGCATAAACTTCCTGCCAGAACGATTATTTTGCATGAGCTTAGCAGGGTCGAACACGGCCTCTTTCAAACCTGCCCGCACCAACGCTTCCTTGAGGGTCGCGATATGCACATCGATGTCGGCATTGTCCGCCTGGAGCGATTCATAAATGCGGTTTGTTGCATCTGCTACGGTCGGCTCACTCACGATTATTTTCCCTTTGGCTGGCGCTTACCACGTTTTCTTGCTTGATCCTATGTTGGGGAAAAATGCCCACGTCAAGGCGAAGGCCGTCGCGCCGCTTCAGCACCGTTTAGTGCATCGGATTCCCGTTGGGGTCCCTCTGCCCCGGGCGCCTCCCTCGGGACAGCGCCAGTGACCGCAAACCGGGGCGGGTCGCGCTGGTCTGCGTCCAGTGCCATATGTCTTCGCATGCGGACCGGAAGGTTCCAACCCATCGTCTTCCGTTGGCCGTCGACGCTCAACGTCCCCAACTTGGCCTCGCTCGGTGGTGGTGGTCCGCTAACCTGAGCGAGAATAATTGATGCGATTGAAGTCCGCGCTCCAAATGGGCCTTACCGCAGACTGTGCCTTGCCCGATATCCGGCCCTCTTCGTTTAGAACGCCACTCTCGACCTCACCCTCTGTTCCACTGAATTGAACCTGATTGATGAAGTCGAGGTAGCTACCCGGTTCGATGAGTGCGAGATGCATGCTCGATGCCTTCGGGTCCGGGATGACCTCGGTCACCTTGGCAACACCAAAGTAACCGCGGGTCGCGGCGACCTTGCGCGGCTCGTAGTAGATGATCCAATCGCCTACAGGCCACGCACCCGTCCAAGATCTTGGCTCGGAAACTGGCGCAAGACACAGGCCGAGCTTGATGCCGAGATCGTGACCGGCGCCAGACCGCCGTCGCGCAGCGCATATCCGTTGATCAAGTCCTCGAACGCGTCCGGATTGTCCCCACCCGCTGTCACATCTCGGGCAGGCCAGCCTTTCGGAAGCCGTCGACAAAATGGTCTCGTACAGATGCATCGCGCAGCGGCTGGGAGCTGAGCCAATGGCCGATCGTGAAATGAGGGTGGGCAATCAGGAACAATTCTGCTTCTCGCCGCGCCTCCTCACGCTGGCCCAACTGCGCAAGCGCAGCAGCCAGGAATTTGCGTGAGTTGGTACGATACGTGTCTTTCCTGCGGAGTGTAGCGGTTGCCGCCTCATAGTCACGCGCGGCGTATTGCGCCTGCCCAAGATGACATAGATACCAGCAGGTTGGATAGGGATTGAGCCGCAGAGCTTTTTCGATCTGCGCTAGTCCGTCGGCAACCCTGCCGTCCAGCACGGACATGTCCGACATGGCGGCCCAGGTGTCGGCGTGGTTGGGGTCCAGCTCCAGGGCCTTGGCGAAGGCGGCTTCCGATTCCTCCCATCGCCGCTCATAAGCCAAAATGGTCCCCAGAACGTAACGGCAGCCGGCATCGTTGGGATCCAGGTCGACCGCCTTGTGCGCGAACGTCGCCGCCATCCGACGGTTAGGGACTTCGGGCTCGCCGAAATGAGTCCAGGCAAGCCAACGGTTATAGGCGAGCAGACCGTGCGCCTCGGCATATGATGGCTCAAGCTTAACCGCGCGTTGGAGCAGCATATAGGCCTCACGCTCAGTTTGTGGCGACTCTTCCGTCAGGAGGCGGGCGCGCACACACAGATCGTACGCCTCAAAGTTCTTCGGCCGATTGCGTTGCGTCGGGATGGTCAGCCGGCCGACGAGGGCTTCAACAATCTTGGCGTTAACTTCATCCTGTAATTCGAAAACATCTTCCACGGTCCTGTCAAACCGGTCGGCCCACAAGTGCTGGCCGCCAAGCGCGTCGATCAATTGGGCATTGATGCGGACACGGCCCATTGCGCGTCTGGCGCTCCCCTCGAGGACGTAGCGGACGCCGAGTTCCTGGGCGACCAGCCGTACGTCGACCGGCTTGCCCTTGTAGCCGTACACGGAATTGCGCGCGATGACGAACAGGCCAGCCGTACGGGAAAGGTCGGTGATCAGGTCTTCGGTCAAGCCGTCGACGAAGGGCGCGTCCGCTTCATCCCCACTCATATTTGTGAACGGCAATACAGCGATCGAGGGACATTCCGGCAGCGGCAAGATGCTCTGCAGCGCATCCGGCCAATGCCACACGTGGACCGGGCGCGTCAGGTTCTTCAGGTAGCGTTCGCCTGCATCAAAGAACCGGTCGCCGATCTTGCCGACGATCTCGCCGTGAACTTTGGCTGAAATGCAGATACCTCCCGGTGCGGCCTGCGTCTCGAGGCGCGCCGCGACATTGACGCCGTCGCCGAGGACGTCTGAACCGTCGTCAATGACATCTCCCAGATTGACGCCTACACGCAAAAGCAGGCGCCGGTCTCCGGAAGCCTCAACAGCAGTGGTGGCCCGTTGCATTTCCAACGCTGCTGCGACCGCGTCCACCGCGCTACCGAATTCGATTAAGAATCCGTCGCCCATGACCTTGAAGATGCGACCGTTGTGGCGCATCACAGCCGGCTCGATAACGCCAGAACGGAGTTCCCTGAGTTTCGCCAGCGTTGCGACTTCATCAGCCTCCATCAGGCGTGAATATCCCACCACATCGGCAACGACGATGGCGGCAAGGCGACGCTGAAGAGATTGATCCGTCATGTGAGGACAAGCCTAACGACCGAGTTCGCAAGTTATTGTTCAACCGCGGGTGAGTCAACAAGTGGCAGCTAATGTCCAGGCGATCTCCACCTCCATCGAGCCGTCATCCTTCTTTGTGACTGACGGCGTCGAAGTGGGCTACACGGAAATGAGTATCCACGGAAAGCGAGGATCCTGCCGCTTTGGGCCGACCGGCATGGAACGTCGGCCGAAAGGTCGGCGTCAAGAAGTCTCTGAAACAGCGTCAGATTTGGGCAATCCGCTTCTTCCTGGACCGGGAGGAGCGTATGAGAGATCGCGCGCTGTTTGATCTCGCAATCGACAGTCAGGTCGAGAGATTCGAACCCGCGCTATGGTCGTTCAGCAAAAGACCGGCCGTCCGGTTCAGTTCGAAATCACGGCGGACGTGAGGGCAAGTTTGCTTGCGTGGCTTGAGCGGCGAGGCGGAACAGTAGACGACTACGCCTTTCCCAGTCGGGTTGACCATACCGATCATCTGTGTACTCGCCAGTACGCTCGATTGGTAGATGAATGGGTGACCGCGATCGGGTTGCGATGCGAAGACTACGGCACGCATTCGCTCCGGCGCACGAAGGCCGCAATGATCTACAAAGCGATAGGCAATCTTCGCGCTATTCAAATCCTATTGGGCCATACCAAGATCGAAAATACCGTCAGGTATTTGGGTGTGGACATCGAAGATGCGCTGGAATTGGCGGAGCACACCTAAATCTAAGAAGCGTGGGGCTCCGCTGTGAGCGTGGCCGCATTTGCGGACTGACATGCCACAATCGTGACGTTTCAACGGGCTACTACGCGCGCCCATTTCGGTCGTAGGCCCGCGGTGGCGTCTTCCCGAAAGCAGACGTCGATCAAGCCAAGCTTTGACGGCATCAATGCGCCATGAGCGATCGTCGCTTAGATCGCTCCAACTTCGGCAAGTCGCTGTTTCGCGTATTCGTCATCCCAACAGACGGCGGCTTCCCATGCGGCCGATGCTTGCGCGGCGATGTCATACGCCCCGGTTTCCAGATTGGCAGCATTATGGGGCAAGACGAGGTCAAGGTCGGGGACGTCGATATGCGACTCATCCCAGTCGATCAGTGCGACGCGGTCCGTGGTCATGCGGATGTTGGCAGGGTTGTTGGGATTGCCGTGGACGACGCTTGTCTTACGTCCGATAAGCCGTGCCCATGCCGCGCGGCATCGAGCGACGCCATCTGGCGGCATCGCGGCAAGATCGATCCTCGTCCCCGTCTCGGCATGCAGGAGGTCAGTCGAGGATTGCCACCCTGGGCGCTGCGGCCAGCCTTGCGTCAAACGATGCAGTTCGCGCAGGGTCTCGGCTACGCGACGCCAGTCGCCCTCAGTCTCGGGTGGTCCGCCATGCATGTATTTCATAACCATCAGGCCATCCGCGAATAGCCGGCCGTCGTCCGCCGGGATCGGCACCGGCACGCTCAGACCTTCACTGTCAAGGTGCCGGAGGAGTTCAACCTCCCACGCCAGATCAGCGTTGCTCCTGGTACCCAGACGACCGACTGCAAGTTGCCCGTGGATGTGCACGCTCCAGACGTCATTGGCAACCCCGCCAGCGAGCCGTTCTATGCGAACCGCGTCTTTCCCCCACAGCTCTAATGCTTCCCATCCCACTCGCAGCATCCTTGATCAACCCGATTGAGACCTGGGTAAACCAAGCGCAGGAACGGGACAACGTGGATCAGCTCGGCTACGATAACGCGCTGTTAAGCTTGTGCGCACTAGTCGCGGATCGAACGGCAGCCCGGGTCACCAGCGTCCGAATTGGCCCGGTAGCATTGCGCCCCCATTTCAGTCTTAGAGATAGCTTTGGCCCTTTCCTTGAAGACGACATGTTAGGCGCTTAGGGAAGGACAACCGCATCTTGCAGCATTCGCACCGGTGCGCCCCACTGCCATCAACGGTGGTGCGCGTGAGCGGGACGCTAGTAGGCCAGCTGCGTGCGTAGGCTTGGGACGATCCAGTCGAGGAAGCACCGCACCTTCAGCGGCAGAGGATCCACTGGTCCATGGATAACGTTCACAGGTAGCGGTTCCGGTGCAAAGTCCGTCAGCAATTCGTGCAGAGCACCGGAGCGCAACTGATCGGAGATCTGGTAAGACAGCACGCGGATAATGCCTATACCGGCTATTGCGGCCTGAATGGCAGCCTCCGTCGTATTAACCGCGAATTTGGGGCGCGGCTCGATGGTAAAGGCCGCGCCGTCCCGGCGGTAGCGCCATTCCGGCGCGGTCGCAAAGCCCTGAAAGCTTATTCCGTCATGCTGGCTGAGGTCTTCCGGCTGACGCGGAACGCCTTGTCGGGCAAGATAGTCGGGGCTCGCGCAGATCACCCGTCGTACGGCGCCGACGCGCGTTGCGATAAGCGCGCTGTCGGCCAAGTGTCCGATCCGCAGGGCCACGTCGACGTGCTCATCTGCCAGACTTAGCTGCCGATCGGCGAGGGTCAGGCGCAGGTTGATATCGGGTTGCTCCTTCAGGAACTCCAGAGCTATTGGCAGCAGATGGCGCTCGCCGAAGGCAATCGGTGCGGTCACGTGCAGCCCTCCACGCAGCGCGCCATAGTCGCCGCTGGCCTGCCGTTCTGCCGCGTCCAGTTCCTCCAGAATACGACGTGACGCGGCGACGAAGCTGCGGCCCTCATCCGTCAAGGTGAGGCCGCGGCGGGTGCGCCGGACCAGGTGCACGCCAAGGTGCTTTTCCAGATCCGCGACTCTGCGGCTGACCGTGGCGAGCGGTGCATGCAATCGCCGCGCTCCAGCCGAGAGGCTGCCGGCGTCCACCACCGCCAGCAGCACCGACATCGCTTCAAACCGATCCATCGTATCCTTCCGGAAATTGAGAGGAAAGTTCCTGAAATGGCAGGATACCCTATTGGTTTCGGACATCCTAGCTTTTGTGGCGTTCCAGGGGGCGCCGGCCGGCTCCCCGTATTGCCAATGATCAGGAGAAAGACGTCATGCCTCAACTCTCACGTCGTGCCTTTGCCAGCGCTCTTCCTCTCGGCTTCCTCGGGGGAGGACTGATCAGTGGCGCACCGGCCCTTGCCGCAGCGCAGAATACCACCAAAACGCCGGTCAGCATTACGCCACTGGCGCAGATCCGCATCGGTCGCTTCACGGTGACGGCACTGACAGACGGGTATGCCGATATGCCCTTCGACTATTTTCCGGGACGCGCCCCGGCCGCGGTGGAGCAGGCGGCAGTCGCTCAGTTCACCGCCCGGCCGAGTGGGGTGCGGTTCCTCTTCAACCAGTATCTCATCGATGATGGCGAGCGCCGCATCCTGATCGATGCCGGTGCAGCGGGCTCGATCGGGCAGACCGGCAAACTGCCGCAGGCGCTCGGTGCGCTTGGCCTGCAGCTTGACCAGATCGACGCGGTGATCGTGACGCATATGCATCAGGACCACATGGGCGGTCTGATCGCCGGAGGCAAGAACAACTACCCCAAGGCGGAGCTCTACATCGATCGTCGCGACGTCAAGCATTGGACCGACCCGGCCAAGCGCAGCGGCGCGCCCGATTATCTGCAGACCAGCTTTAAGATGGCGCAGGAGGTGGTGCGCCTCTACCCGAAACTCCAGGCGATTGACGGAGAGCGTGAAATTGTGCGCGGCGTCTCGATCGTCGACCTGACCGGTCATACACCCGGCCATATCGGCGTGCGGGTTGAAGATGAAGGGAAGAGCCTCATCATGGTGTCGGACATGATCTTTCCGGTCGTGCATCCGGGAGCGACCGATGTGTTCTTCCTGTTCGAGCAGGACCGTGCAGCCGCCAAAGCGATGCGCGACCGCTTTTTCCCCCGCGCAGCCTCGGAAGGCGCGCTGATCGCCGCCACGCACATGCCCTTCCCAGGGCTCGGCCGTGTCGTCGCCGACCGTGGGCAGATGCGCTGGGAGGTGGCGGACTGGGCCTTGCAGGATTGAAGTTAGCTCCGGCGGGCTAGAAGGTTAGGAACGGAATGAGCAGCAAATATCTCAGTATCGCCACGACGCCCTCGGTAGCGGCCGCACAGGAGCACTAATGCAGCGCGGGGCAGTGGGCGCGGATCGGCGCGCGCGCTCACGCAGACGAAACTGCGCAGAGCCAGCGCCTCGGTCCGGCAGAAACGGCCTTCATCGGCGCGTGCGACGGTTTTTATCTTGCCAGTGTCTCGGAGACCGGCTGGCCCTACGTCCAGTACCGTGGTGGGCCTGCAGGCTTTCTCACCACGGTTGACGCATCGATGCTGGGCTTTGCGGATTTTCGCGGTAACCGCCAATACATCACAACAGGCAGTGTCAGCGCCAATGACCGCGTCTCACTGTTTCTGATGGACTACGCGCAACGGCGGCGCCTGAAAATCTATGGTCACATGCGCGTCATCGATGCAGAAGACGATCCGGTGCTGGCGAAAAAGCTGACCGTGCCCGACTATCCCGCTCGGGTGGAGCGTCTCGTCCTCATCGCGGTGGAGGCGTTCGACTGGAACTGCCCGCAGCACATCACGCCGCGCTTCACTCTGGCTGAGCTGGAGCGTTGGCGATTGGAGTAACCAGAAGTTGTTTTTCCTCGGTAAAGGCTTCCAGGCCGTTGACCAGCCGGATGGTCCAGTGGCCGCCGATAACACATTCCGCATAGTGGAAATCTCTGCTCCGTAGCGATGCGGAGGACCGCCTGAAAGGACTTATTCCCTATGGAGCGGATCAAGACCTTCGAGGAAATTCGCCACACGATCTTAAATCACGTCTGAAGCCGAGCGCGTTCTATGTGTCTCCCGCCTGCCCTCGTCGCTCGTCGCGACAAGGGCCTCTACTTCAGCAAGCAAACGTGGAGGTTAATGGACAATCTGCTGGAGAAAGCGTCTCGTCCTCTCGTTTGCCGGCGCATCGAAGAAGGCATCCGGCACGTTGCTTTCGACAATCATCCCCTGGTCCATGAACACCACTCGATTGGCCACCCGCCGAGCGAAACCCATTTCGTGAGTCACCACGATCATAGTCATGCCTTCTTCGGCGAGAGACACCATGGTGTCGAGCACCTCCTTGACCATTTCCGGATCAAGCGCCGATGTCGGTTCGTCGAACAACATTACCTTGGGCGCCATGCACAGTGCGCGGGCGATCGCCACGCGTTGCTGCTGACCACCTGAGAGCTGACCTGGAAATTTACGTGCCTGCTCCGGAATGCGCACGCGTTCCAGGAACTGCATCGCGCGCTCTTCCGCATCCTTGCGGGGCGTCCGGCGCGACAGTATCTGCGGGAGTGCGCAATTTTCCAGGACCGACAAGTGCGGAAACAGGTTGAAGTGCTGGAACACCATTCCGACATCGCGCCGGATCGTGTCGATGTTCTTCAAACTCTCGTTGAGCGCGGTACCATTGACGATGATTTCGCCCCGCTGATGCTCCTCAAGATGGTTGACGCAGCGGATAAGAGTAGATTTTCCAGACCCAGATGGACCGCAGATCACGATCCTTTCGCGCGACTGGACAGAGAGGTCTACGTTGCGCAGGACATGGTAGTTTCCGTACCACTTGTCCAAGTTTCGAATGACGATCGCGGGTTGATCGACGTCCCGCTCTTCATGGATAGACATTAGCGATAATCCTTTGCCTTTACCCGGATCTCGAGCCAACGGGCGTAATAGGAGATACCGACGCAGATCGCGAAGTAGATCAGGCCGACGAACAGATAGGCCTCAGTGTAAGGAGCCGGCCAAACCGGGTCCATGGCCGCCGAGCGGCCCGCACTTAGCATATCGAACACACCGACGATCATGACGAGGCTGGTGTTTTTCACCATGACGATGGCGGTATTGGTCAACGGCGGGATGACCTTTTGGATCGCCTGCGGCAGAACAATGTGCTGGATCGCCTTCCAATGCGGGATCCCAAGCGCCTTGGCGGCTTCTATCTGCCCAGGCGGGATTGCCTGCAGTCCTCCCCGGATGACCTCCGCAAGATAGGCGGCGGAGAATATCGTAAGGGCAGCGAGCGTCCGGCCAAGCTTGTCGATGTCGAAGCCCGGAGGTAGGAGCAGAGGCAGCAGGATCGAAGCGACGAACAGGAGACCGACTAACGGAAGTCCGCGTACCGTTTCTATCAGGCCAATCGAAAGAAGGCGCGGTATCGGCAGCGTCGATCGGCGGCCCAATGCCAGGAAGATCGCAAAGGGAAAGCCAAGCCCGAGAGACAACAGTGCAAGAAGAAGCGTCACTGGCAGCCCGCCCCAATTTGCGGTGGAGACGTGCGGAAGCCCTGCAAAGCCACCCCACATGAGAGCAAGCATCGCACAGACGGCGCCTGTCCAGGCCAGTGCGAGCTTTCTTCCCCAGAGCGCAGGAGTAAGCGAGACGAGGATCATGAGAAGGATGAGTGACATCACCACGACAGGTCGCCACTGTTGATCGGGTGGATAAAGACCGAACATGATGAAGCGAAGTTTGGCCCCAATGAACGCCCAGCAGGCTCCGCCCGACCTGCAAACGGAAGCATCATCGGTCGCCCAGATGGCATCGGTTACGGCCCATCGGAAGGCCGGAAGCAGCGAAACGATCACCCCGACCGCGCCGAGTGAAAGGAGGGCGCTCATCATGTCGCCAAACAGAAGCTTCAGGATCGGCATGCGCTTGGCAGGCGGTGCTTTCTGCGGCGCCGTCAGCTCGGTCGCAGCCATGGCGTAGTTCATTGTCGCAAGGCTCGTCATCGGGTCACCAATGCTACATGTGAGTTGTACCAATTCATGAACAGCGATACTGCGATGCTGATCGTGAGGAAGACGGCCAACAGGATGGCGATGCTTTCGATGGCCTGGCCCGTCTGATTGATCACGGTCCCCACCACGAGGCCGAGTTCCGGATACCCAACGGCGAGTGCCAGCGTCGTGTTTTTTACGGTCGAGAGGTACTGAGAGGTCATCGGGGGGATGATGATGCGGAGCGCCTGGGGAATGATGATCCGGAACACCGTCTGCCGCTCTGACAAACCCAAGGCTCGGCCGGCCTCCCATTGACCGCGGGAGACGGCCTCGATCCCACCGCGGATTACCTCGCTGATGAAGACTGATGTGTAAATGACGAGGCCGACCATCAGCGCCGCAAATTCCGGCGAGAGCCGCATACCGCCGACGAAGTTGAAACCCTTGAGTTCCGGAAAGCTGACCGAGGGCTCTATGACGATTGTCCCCAATATGATCGCTGCCACGAGAACGCCGCCAAGTGTGATTCTTCTCTCGAGCGGGGAGCGGCCCCTCATCAAACACCAGAGAACCATCGTGATTGCCACGAAGGCAAGGACCAAAGCGACGCCGTACGGTCCGAGAGAAAGCGACGGGAGGTAAAGTCCGCGCAGCGACAGATAGATGCCCGAGATTGGATTAAACGCAAGTCTCGGGGACGGAAGAAGCGTGGTCGCGAGTGCGTACCAGAACAGCAGTTGAACGATCAGCGGCATGTTGCGCACACCACCGACAAAAACGACGGCCATTTTGGAGGAGATCGGATTGTTGGCCAGGCGAACCAGGGCAATTAAGAGACCAAAAATGGTCGAGGCGACGATGGCAAGGACCGCGATAGCGGCTGTATTTGCCAGGCCCACGAGGTAGGCCCAGCCGAAGGTGTCGGATGGATCGTATGGCAGAATGCCTTCCGAGATGGGGAAGTTCGCCTGCCGATCCAGGTAATCGAATCCTACGCGAATGCCGCGTTCAGCCAGGTTGCTCGCGGTATTCGACCACAGCCAGTAAAGAAGACTGGCAAAGCCCACGAGCAACAGGACCTGGAGAGCGGTGCTTCGAGCATGGCGATTGTCCAACAGTGTCGAGAGCATGGCCAGCCTCCAAGGTTACTGGAACGCCAACGGGAACATCAACCCGCCATCGCTAAAGAGCCGGTTGGCACCGCGATCCAGCTTCAGCGGACTGTCCTTGCCGAGGTTGCGATCGAACATCTCCCCGTAGTTGCCCAGCTTCGCGATGATGTTGCCGGCAAACTTTTCGTCGAGACCGATGGCGGCGCCATTTCCGGGCTCGACGCCGAGGAAGCGCTTGACGCGCGGATCTTCCGACTTTTCCATCTCAGCGACATTTTTCTGCGTAATCCCAAGCTGTTCACCGGTGATCAGGGCCTGGATAGACCAATTGACAATGTCGAGCCACTGGTCGTCGCCGTGACGGACCGCCGGCGTGAGCGCGTCCATGAACTTGGTAGCGGGAAAGATCACATAGTCGTCGGCATTTTCGGCCTTTGTGGCCCTGATCGATGCGAGCGCTGCGGCATCGGTGATAAGCGCGTCACACCTGCCGGAGAAGAAGGCTTGGCTCAATGCGGAACTGTTTTCGAACACGACCGGCGTAAGACCAAGATTGTGCTCTTTCGAGACGTCGTTTGCGACGACCTCTGTCGTCGATCCGGTCTGGACGCACACCGAGGCGCCCTCCATCTCCTCGACTTTCGTCACCCCGAGCGACTTCGGCATCATGAAGCCGGTGAACTCATAGTAGTTCGGGGTCGTGAAGTTGAGTCCGTTCGCATCGCGGCGCAGAGTCCAGGTAAACGTCCGCGGAAGGATGTCGATTTCCCCGGTTTGCAGAGCAGGCACCCGTTGCTGGCCACTCAGGGGCACGAACTCCACCTTGTCCTTGTCGTTGAAGACTGCGACCGCCACCGCTCTGCAGGTGTCAACGTCAAGGCCGCGCCAATAACCCTTTTCATCGGGAGCTCCGAAGCCAACAGTACCTTGGCTAGCGGCGCATTTCAGAAAGCCGCGCGCCTTGACGCTGGCAAGTGTCGTTTGCGCGGACGCCGAAGGTGACCCGACGATTAGACTAGAGACGAAGATCGCGGTCATGCTCATTAGTTTCAGTATCATTTTGGTTCCCCATTTTTTTGGTTGTGAGAATTTTGGAAGACGTCTTCAGCTCGCCTTGGAGACCTTCGCTGGCGCAGATCGTTCGGCGATGTCGGCGAGGAATGCTTCGATGTCGGCTTTGAGGTCATCCAGATCTTCCAAGCCGATGCTGACCCTCAGAACCAGATCCTCCCCATGCCATTGGCTGGCACTACGATTCTGTTTGACCGGCATGGGTGCGATGAGGCTGCGCGTTCCTCCCCATGACGCACCAATGGCAAAGGTGCGCAGGACGTCGAGGGCCGCAGCAGCGTGTTTGCTCGCTTCAGGCTTCAGCACCACGCTGAAGACCCCGCTCACGCCGAGGAAGTCACGCTTCCAGATGTCATGCCCCGGAAAATCCAGCAGCGAGGGGTAAAGTACCTGTTCGACCAAGGGATGATGCTGAATCAGGGCAATGATCTCGGCAGCTCCTTCCGCGGCATGCCTGAGGCGCACCCCAAGTGTTTCCATTCCTCGCAGTACAAGCGTTGCATCATCGGGCGAAACACCGATGCCGAGGCGACCGAGAGTCGCGCGAAGGGGAACGATGTGCTCCTCTGCGCGCACCGTAATCGAGCCCATCAACACATCGGAGTGGCCAGAGACGTATTTGGTTAGGGCCTCGGTGACGATGTCGGCGCCGAGCGTGAGGGGTTTGTAGTTGAGCGGCGTTGCCCAGGTATTGTCGCAGCCGACGAGTGCGCCATGGCGATGGGCAATTTGCGCGATCCTCGGAAGGTCCTGGATTTCCATCGTCGTGGAGCCAGGGGACTCGCACCAGACAATCTTGGTGCGGCCATCGATTTGCCGCTCGAGATCGTCGATCGCCACCGGATCATAGTAGGCGACCTCAATTCCGAAGCGTGCGAGGTCGCGGTTGGCGAAGTCGCGAACCGGAGGATAAGAGTTGTCGGCAATCAGGATCCTATCGCCAGTACTCAAGAACGACAGCATGGCGACCGAGTTCGAAGCTTGCCCGGATGGGACCAGGAACGTTCGCACGCCCATCTCGAGCGCCGTCAGTTTTGCTTCCAGGGTCCGCGTCGTGGGTGTGCCATACAGACCATAGGTGTAGCCCTGATGCCCCCGCTCGCCGCGCGTCCTGTAGGCTTCAGCGTTCTTGAACACGATCGTGGAGCCGCGATAGGTCGCCGCGCCAAGCGTTTCAAAACCGTCCATATCAACGTCCGGCGTGATCACGCACTGGGTGAGATCTTTCATCTTGCCTTCTTCCCGAGAGATTTCTTTGATCGGATTAAACATGGGCATTCCCATTCCGTCCAATATCAATACAGTGATACCTTATTCTTCCTGGTTATAAGGTTGCGTACGATGAACATCCGACAGATCGAGGTCTTTTACGCAGTGATGACCAACGGCACCGCGTCACGCGCAGCCGAAGTGCTTCGCATCTCGCAGCCTGCGGTCAGCAAGGCGATCCAGGAGCTCGAGCGCGATATAGGTTTTGCTCTTTTTCGCCGGGAGAAAGGCAGGATGTTTCCCACCTCCGAAGGACAGATGTTCTTCCGAGAGGTGGAAGGCTCGTTCTCAGGCCTGGTCCACCTCAAGAGTGCAGCGGCCCGTATCCGCGATTTCGGATCCGGTGAAATCCGGGTGGCCAGCCTTTCGGCTCTGAGCACCAACGTGCTGCCACGCGCGTTGAGCGGTTTCCAAAAAAAACACCCGAACGTCGCAATTACGTTCCAGGCACAGATGTCTTCCGTGGTGAAAGACCTCGTTGCGAGCGGTCAGTTCGATGTCGGGCTTGCGGCAGATGAGATCGATATTGCAGGCGTCGACGTACGCCCCTTTGCGCGCTATCGGGTATCGATCGCCGTGCCTTCAGGGCATCGGCTGGAGTCAGCCGACGTCATTCGACCCCAAGATATCGATGGCGAAGCGTTCATAGCGCTGTCGCCAGAAGACACGACACGGCGATCGGCAGAGACAATTTTCTTCAACGAAAACATCAAGCCGAAGATGGTTCTTGAGACGCCCTACTCGACCACGATCTGCGCAATGGTCCAGGCTGGGATGGGAATTGGAATGGTCAATCCCATGACCGCCGAGCCCTATGTGGGTCGCGGCCTTTCCTTGCGTCCCTTCGAGCCTGCGGTCTATTTCAGGACGTTGCTACTCTTGCCACCCAATCGGCAACCCTCTCGTATCGTTTCCGATTTCGTAGAGGAAGTCATGCGCCACTCGGTGTTTCAGGATTGAATGTGCTGTCTGCAGAGTGTCAGGAACCAGAACCAATCCCTCACCCGACCTGACCAACGACCGGGCGATATCGAGGATGTCGTCGCGAGCGGCTGTCGGATCTTCCTTGCTCCCGGCGACCCCAGGCCCGATGCGGAAGTCGACACCGCTCACCTTCCTGAGGTCCAAATTGCGGTTGGGTAGATCCAGCGTCCGGCGCACAGCCGATGCCAAGACCGGCCGAGACCAGCGACAGCGCCTCCATCGTTCTGCGGTCTTCACAGTTGCTCTTCCAACGGGTACCCGTCGTCGCGCGTGTCAATCGTTTGCGGCACGACCCACGAGGACAGATCGCCGAGGGTAGATCCTTCCGTGACTTTTCTGCCGCGAGCGCCTGGCGGACGGCAGGTCCGTACGATCCGAACTAGAGCGAGGTGAGGACTGGCGATAGGCCTTGACGGCCATCCAACCCGCGGGTTGGCCTTTCGAGCCCATTGCCGGATCGACTGCCGTCCTGGCGTGAAGCCAGATGGATGCGTGTGGCGCTTCCTCTGTTCTCAGCAAGCTTAACGGCTGGCTGGCGCACGACCATAGAGCAGAAGCATGAGTATGATCATCACGCCGTAGATGATCTGGCGCCCGGCCTCTGGCATCTGCGTGACGGAGAGGATTGACTGCAGGAGTGTGATGAGGATTACGCCGGCGACAGTGCCGAGATAGGATCCCCGGCCGCCCAGGATCGAGGTTCCGCCAAGAACAACAGCCGCTATGGCAGGAAGCAGATAGGCATCGCCCATCGATTGCGAGGCCTTGGAAGCATAGCCTGCCAGCAGGACGCCGCCGAAGGCCGAGAGCCCGCCCGAGGCGGCGAAGGCGGTCATCACGATGCGGCGGGTATTGATCCCTGAAAGATAGGCCGCCCGTTCGCGATTGCCTATGCCGTAGACGGCCCGCCCGAAGCCCGTCCGGCGCAGCAGGAAGACCATCGCCGTGCCGACCAGCCCCCAGATGAAGACGACATTCGGGATGCCGGGGATCAAGGCGCCGGTGGAGAGATAGCGCATGGCCGCGGTGGCGGAATCCTGCGGCGAGAACCCGCCTGTGTAGACCACCATCACCCCTTGAGCGACGGCATTCGTCGCCAGCGTCACGATCATCGAGGGTATGCGCAGATATGCCACCCCGACGCCGTTGACGAGCCCGATGCCGATCCCGCAAAGGATTCCGAAAGGGATGGCAAGAGCAGTGCCGACCGGACCGTAGGCGGCAGCCGCGCAGGCCATCATGGCGCCCGTTGCAACGGTCCACGGTACGGAAAGGTCGATCTGCCCGAGCAGGATGACAAGCATCATGCCGGTGGCGATGATGCCGAGGAAGGATGCCACCTTCAATTGCTGCAGCAGATACTCCGGTGACAGGAAACTGCGCGAATAGAAGCTGCCAAGGACAAGCAGCAGCAGGATGCAGCCGAACGCGGTGACCACCGCCGGATCGAGTTTGCGCAGGAAGTTCGGCTTGCGTCCGTTTACGTGCGTCATCGCCGTCTCGCTCACAGGAACCACTCCAATCTATTGCGCACCCGGAAAAGGGCCAGAGCGCCGAGGCTGATGGCCGCAAGCAGGATCAGTCCCTGGAAAAGCGGTTGCCAGAGCGGGTCGAGATCGAAAACGAACAAAAGGTCGCCGATCGTGCGGAACGCCAGCGCACCAAAGACGGCACCGATGGCGCTGCCCTTGCCGCCGAACAGCGAAACGCCCCCCAGCACCACTGCGGCAATCGAGAACAGCGTGTAGGCGTTACCGCTGGCGAAAGCCGCGTCACCGGTATACGTGAAAAAAGTGAGAAACAGCCCGCCGAGGGCGGCCACCAGGCCCGAAAGCGTATAGGCAAGCAGCTTGCCGCGCCGGATCGGCATGCCAGACATGTAGGCCGCCGTTTCGGATGAACCTACGGCATAGGCGGCCCGGCCATAGACCGACCGGCTGAAGGGCACCCATATCAGCACAACCACCGCCGCGAGTGCCGCGAGGCTCGCCGGGACGACTCCGAATATCCGTCCCGTCAGGGCGTCCGCCAGACCCTCGTTAACGGAACCTCCCGGAAATGGTCGCAGCAACAGGGCGACACCGAAATAGATCGCCCCCGTCGCAATCGTCGCCACGATCGGCTGCAGCCGCCCATATATGACGATGGCTCCATTGATCGCGCCGCACACAGCCCCGACGGCCAGGACGATAACGACGCCGAAGGTCGTTTCGAGCGGCGAGCCCACAACCAACCATGAGGCCAGGCAGTTGGTGAGAAGGAAGATCATGCCCACGGAGAGGTCAATGCCCGCGGTTATCACCACCATGGTTTGGGCCATCGCGACAAAGGCGAGCAGCACCCCCTTGTTGGCAGCCGTATGAATAACGTTGGCTGTGAAACCAGCCGGATGGTTCGCCGTGTAGATGATGAACATCACCACGAAGATCGCAACCGCAGTCAGCGTGCCCCGGTGCTCGGCCAGTCGATACTGCCAGTCGTTCATTGCGCGGGCTCCTGATGGAATGGTTCCGCGGACGGGATGTTAAGCGCGCTCGCGATCAGGGCGCGCTCCGTTATCTCAGCTCCCACCAGTTCCCGCTTCACCGCCCCGTCATAAAGCACGAGGACCCGGTCGCAGCAGCCGATGAGCTCGGCATAGTCGGTCGAATAGAACAGGATGCCCGCGCCCGCGTCAGCAAGGCGCCGCAAGAGCAGATAGATCTCCTGCTTGGTTCCAACGTCGATGCCGCGTGTCGGATCGTTGAGGAGGACGATGCGTGGCTGCCGCATCAGCCATTTCGCGATGACGACCTTCTGCTGGTTGCCGCCCGAAAGTGCTCCAACGGGCGCATCAATATTCCCCGCCTTGATGGCGAGCAGCGTCATCATCTGATTGATGGCGCTCTCCTCTTTCGCGCTGTCGATGATCCCGCCGCGCGTCAGCCGGTCGAGCGACGCAAGCGAGAGATTGTCGCGCACCGTCATCGGCAGCATCAGCCCCTCGGTCTTACGGTCCTCCGGGATGAGCGCCATGCCGATACCGTGCCGGCGCGCCTGCGCGGGGCTGCTGATGCTGATCGGGCTGCCGTCGACGAGGACCGTGCCGCGCAGCCCGCGCAGGACCCCGAACAGCGCTAGAAGGAGATCACGCTGCCCCTGCCCGTCCAACCCGCCAAGACCGACGATTTCGCCCGAGCGGAGCGAAAACGAGATGTCGTGGAGCCGGTCCGCCCAGGACAGATTTCGTGTTTCAAGCACTGGCGCAGTTTGTGCAAGCCGGCCCGGTTTAGGAGGGTAGACGCTGTGATACTCACGGCCGATCATCATCTCGATGACTTCGCCGTCACTCTTGGAGCCCGCCGCGTAGCTCGCGACCTTGCTGCCGTTGCGAAACACCGTGCAGTCGTCCGCAAGTTCCGCAATCTCGTTCATTCGATGCGAGATGTAGACAAGCGCCAGCCCTTCCGCACGCAATCGCTTCAGCACTGCAAAAACCTTCGAAACGTCGGCCGCAGTCAGCGCCGATGTCGCCTCGTCGAGGATGAGGATGCGCGGCTTGCGCGCTAGCGCCTTGGCAATCTCGACGATCTGCTTGCGCGACAGCGGCAGATCCTTGACCAGAGCCAGAGGATGGATGTCGACGGCACCGGCGCGCGCCAGCGCCTCCTCTGCCAGGCGCCTCTGGGCCTTGCGGTCGATCATGCCGAACCGCGTCGGCGGATTGGAAATGACGATATTGTCGGCAACGCTGAGTTCTGGGATCAACGACAACTCCTGGAAAACGCAGACGATCCCGGCGGCGTTGGCGGCAGCCGGCGAAGCGAATTTCACCGGCTGTCCATCGAGCGTCATCTGGCCCTCGTCCGCAGCCACGACGCCGGCCATGATCTTGATGAGCGTCGACTTTCCGGCGCCGTTCTCGCCGAGTACGGCGTGGATGGCCCCTGCCCTGACCGACAGCGCGGCATTTTCAAGCGCGCGAACCCCACCATAGCGCTTCGATATCCCCTCCATGCAAAAGAGCGGTCCGCCATTTTCCATTGCGCTCTCCGGGAAACCGTTACGGACGACGGGCACCACACGGCTGACTGTGCGGTGCCCGTTCCTGATCGACCTACTTGTTTTCCTTGCTCTGCTTCATGATCTCCTGGGCGGAGAAATTAATGCCGCAGGTAGGGAAGGAATTACCGACGAAGAAATTGTCGGATTCGGACTGGAAGTAATCCTGGCCCTCCTTGAAATTTGGATCTTCGACAATGGCCAACGGCAACTTGACCGACTGCGGCACCACCTGTCCCTCGAGCGCGGCGATCGCCGTCTTGATGGCAACGGCCACCTGTGCGGGGCCGGTTCCAGCCGACGAGCATTTCAGGCCGTCGGCGGCATGTGCTGCGCAGAACTTGCGAAACCCGTTTTCGGTTTCGCCGCCAAACGGCACGAACGGATGTTTGGCGTCGATCATCGCCTGGACGATGCCGGTATCGCCACCCTGACCGGTAATGCCGTCAAAGGGACCGCTGGTGGCGATCGCATCCGCCGTCACCTTTTGGGCCACCGCGTCATCCCACTTTCCCATGACCTCGACGACTTCGAATTTCTTGCCCGATGCCTGGAGTTTCTCATGGATCCCATCGTGCCGGTCGGTGTCGACCGAAGTTCCGGCCACACCGCGCACCTCGAGTACCTTGCCGCCATTCGGCAGATGTTTGACGAGCCATTCGCCCCACAGTCCGCCGAGCCCCTTCTGGTCGACGTTCACGTTGATCGCGTCCTCGGTGTCGAGGATGTTATCGAAGGCAACCAGCACCACGCCGGCTTCCTTCGCCCGCTTGATGACGGGCGCGAATGCCGTCGGGTTCTGGGCGTTGACGACGATGGCGTCATAGCCGGAATCGATGAAGTTGTTGATCGCCGAGATTTGGGCGGGCACGTCCTCACCCGTCGATACGACCTTGAACTCCTTCAGCTTGGCCGCGACGTCGGGCTGAGCGGCATAGGCCTTGGCTGTCTGCACCATCTGGATACGCCAGGTGTTGGCAATGTAGCCGTTCGCAAGAGCGATGCGGTATGGGCCGTCCTTTTTCGGAAACTTGAAGAATTTGGTGTCTGCCGACCAGGGCGCGAAACATTCCGGCTCCGCCGCGGGCCCTGAAACCACTTCCGGCTCTGCATAGGCGGCCGATCCCAACATGAAAAAGGCAGTGGCAGCAACGATGCCGCCAGCGAGTGACTTCACCATCGACATTTCCTCCCATTGGCGCGCCACTGATTTTGTTCTCCGGTTCGAGAGGGAACTCTTCCCCCGGAACGGCACGAACTTCTCTGGCACCGGCACGCTGGATGCCTGCTTTCACCATTGACGAGGCGCTCTGGTCTCCTCCCGAAAACACCGCTGTCTCTTAATTAGGTAGCGCTACCACAAAAAATTGTAAAGTAACATTTGCGGATTACCGAGAACCGAACTTCCCAATTTTCAGTTGAATTTCGGCGACGATCGACACCGATGCAGGAAGGCTATTCACTTCCGTGATGTTAGCGCTATCATGCCGCGGTCAGAGTGCGATCGTTGCCGCATGAGGGTACCCATGGCCGAGGATTTCGAGATCGTAGACCAGCGCTTTGCCAGCCTGGTCAATCACAGCGCCCGAGTGGAACAGCTCTACACGGGGTGTCGCTGGGCCGAAGGGCCGGCCTATTTCGCCGCCGGGCGCTATCTGGTGTGGTCGGATATCCCCAATGACCGGATGCTGCGTTATGACGAAACCGACGGGCATGTCAGCATCTTTCGCCAACCGTCGAACTTTGCGAACGGCAATACCACCGACCGGCATGGCCGTCTGGTGACCTGTGAGCACGGTGGCCGCCGTGTCAGCCGCACCGAACATGACGGGAGCATCACCACCGTCGCCGATCGCTGGAACGGCAAGCGGCTCAACTCGCCGAACGACGTCGTCGTGCGATCAGACGGGTCGATCTGGTTCACCGATCCCGCCTACGGCATCGAGTCCGATTACGAGGGCCACAAGGCCGAAAGTGAAATCGGCGCCTGCCACGTCTATCGTGTCGACCCGAAAACGGGCGCGGTTGCGGCCGTCATTACCGACATGGTGCGGCCGAATGGCCTCGCCTTTTCGCTTGACGAAAAAGAGCTCTACGTCGTCGACACCGGCCGGACGCATGGGCCCGACCTTCCTGCGCATATGCGCGTCTTCGATGTGAACGAGCCGGGCGCGATATCGGGCGGGCGGGTCTTTGCCGATTGCACCGTAGGCCTCTTTGACGGGTTCCGCCTGGACGACGAAGGGCGGATCTGGACAAGCGCCCGCGACGGCATCCATTGCTACCACCCGGACGGCACCTTGCTCGGCAAGGTGAGAGTGCCGGAAAACACCGCCAATTGCGTGTTCGGCGGGCCTAAGCGAAATATCCTCTACATCTGCGCGACCAGCTCGCTTTATGCCGTTCGACTGATGGTCAACGGCGCAAGACTCGACTGAGGCAGGAGGCCAGCCATGCCGTTCGTGCGGATCACCATCGTGCGCGAGACCCTCGCCGACGATCCTGCGGCCAAGAAGGCGGCAATCAGCAGCCAGGTCATTGTGGCGATTGCCGAGGCAACCGGATTATCCGAGCGCGAAATCTCCGTCGTCTTCGATGAGGTGGACGCAGGGAACTGGTATGTCGGCCGCATCGATGTCGGGACCCTGCGCTCACGCAGCCAGCAGGAGTCGACGTGAAGGACGACATCACTTCCAAAGACCAGAGCCGGAAGGCAAGCCGACGCGGCAGTGGGAGGCCAACCATAGCCGACGTCGCAAAGCTGGCAGGGGTTGCCGCGATTACCGTGTCGCGCGCGCTACGCGATCCGTCGCTGGTTTCGGCCGAACTGCGCGCGGAGATCGATACGGCGGTGGTCCAGCTCGGCTATGCGCCCGACCCCAATGCGCGCGCGCTTGCCTCCTCCCGAGCCGATGTGATCGGTGTTCTCGTGCCGTCACTGACAAACATCGTCTTCGCCGACACGGTGAGAGGCATCTATGACGAGCTCGGCGACGGTCCGTTGCAGATACAGATGGGCAATACCCACTATTCGCCCCGGGAAGAGGAACGGCTGATGCGGATGTTTTTGAGCCAGCGGCCATCGGCGCTGATCGTGTCCGGCATCGACCAGACCGAAACGACCCGCAAACTGCTCGAGAGCGCGGATTGCCCTATCGTGCAGATCATGGAGTATGGCGACGATCCGGTCGATATGCTGGTCGGGTTCTCCCACTTCGATGGCGGCAAGGCGGCGACCAACCATCTGATCGAGGCTGGATATCGCCGAATAGGCTTCATCGGAGCGCGAATGGATCCTCGCTCGCAGCGTCGCCTCGCCGGTTACCGCTCGGCTCTGGAGACCGCTCAGCTCTTTGATCCCAAGCTGGTAACCACCACGCTGACGCCTTCACGCGTATCGCTCGGTGCGCCGCTCCTGGCCGATGCGCTTGCCAAGGTCGCCGATCTTGATGCGGTCTTCTGCAACAATGATGACCTTGCCATGGGCGTGCTGTTCGAATGCCAGCGGGCGGGTATCGCCGTGCCGCACAGCATGGCAATCTGCGGCTTCAACGATCTCGACATGATGCACGTCGCCTATCCGTCGCTCACCAGCGTACGCACGCCGCGCTATGAAATCGGCCGGCGCTCGGTGCGGATGGTGCTGGATCGACTTGCCGGCCGGCCAATTGAATCGCCGATCGTCGACTTGGGCTTCGAGCTTCAGGTTCGCGAAAGTACGGCGCGATGAAACGGCACATTCTCAAGGATCGGCCGCAGTGCACAATCCAGATGATACATTATGCGATTTTCGAGGCGCATAGCGGCAACATCGGCTGCGCGGAGACCTCTCGCTGCCACTAGCAGACCGTTGAAGAAGTCCCTGGTTTGGCCTTTAGAATGGCCTCGTCGCCATTGTCGTAAGCGAACACGATCTCGATTGCGCCATCGTCCGGAAATTCGGCGTGGCCGTCACCAGTGACTTCGTCCATTTCTTCAAATCCAGACCGTGTGAAGGAAACCGCAGATTGGCCGTAGCCGAGATTGAGCGTCGCATATTCGCCACTACGCGGGGTTCGAGTAACGGCTGTCCAACAGCTTCTATCATCGGAGTGGTCTTCCATTCTCATCCACATTGAGATAAGAAGCAGACCAATAGCAGGCTCTTCCTGCGTGCGGGCGTACGGTCGCCCCCCCAAATTCCCCCATTCGACTTTGCTCCGGTGCTATGTTTGCGACCGCAAACACTCGCGCGCCGGTTACCTCTCAACACGACATTGATGGAGGATATTCGTGCCCTCACGAATTCTCTTGCATATTCTTGCTCTCGCCGTCTTTTTCGTCGGAGCGACCGAGTTCATGCTGTCTGCCATGCTTGCGCCACTCGCGCAGGCTTTCGACATAACGCCCGCAAACGCATCCTGGCTCGTGTCCAGTTACGCGTTGTCCTATGCTATCGCGGCTCCAATCTTCGGATTTCTGTCTGATCGCATGGACCGTCGCCGTCTCCTTTTAGGGTCCGGACTCACAACCACCAGATGACGGCGGCTGCGAGTGCGATTGCCCCCATGAAGTTTTTGATGTTGCGGTCGAAGCGGGTCGCGAGGCGAC
>NZ_LMDX01000007.1:0-107528 GCF_001425225.1 Ensifer sp. Root127 | reverse complement strand
ATCGAAGCGATGAAGATGGAAACGGCCTTGCATGCGGAGAAGGACGGCACGATTGCCGAAGTTCTGGTGCGCGCCGGCGACCAGATCGATGCCAAGGACTTGCTGATCGTCTTTGGAGGCTGAGGGAGCAGTTCGAACAAACAGAAGTGGCGAGCCTTTGCCCGACCGTTTTTTTTTGAGGGCGCGAGGAAGATTCCTTCGGCCTCGGACTTGGTTCGCGACGTTCTTTTCTAGCCGACCCATCTCGCTAAGGGCATGGATCGATCTTCATACGATCAAATCCGACCCATGAAGTGTCGCTTGTTCATGCGGGCATTGACAAGGCTGTTGGCAGCACTTTCGGCTGGACAACTCGATATCGGCTGACCTGACCAATATCGTCGATAACGATCGACAATCTGGACTGCGCCCCTGAGGGTGGAGATATCGGCTTGGTGAATTGACCTGTGGCCCTCGGCATCGTGGATGGACGCCGACGGTTGTGGCATTTGTGACGAGTGCCTGGCGCCATGACGCAGTCGGCGTCCGAGCTGTCGTCTGCGTTTCTGGTTAAGTTCGAGAAGGCGCTTGCGGAGCTTCCCGAGGGCTACGTGCACGGAATTTTCCAGGGCCGCCGATGGAGTGCAACCGTCAGGCGCTCGGCCGATTGGAGGCGAGTGTGGCGGTATGGCGAAGAGCTGGGCGGAGCGGATGTCGTCAGTTTCAACCTCTATGTGCTCTCTGACGCGCGCACCATCCTGAGGCCCTGCGAAATGTCATCGTCGAAGGTTGTCGATTTCGTGCTTGGCTTTGAACGCACCTGAACTGGTGACCTGCTCATCGGCTCCGCGACCTCTCATGACCCGGATGTAGTGATTTCCGACAGGCGTGTCGTTGTAATCGCACCAGTCCTAGAATTGTACCATGCTGCCTCTCCTCAATTCGCGACATGCCGGTTTCAGCGGCTCGGCGCAAGGGTCTCATCGTTCGCCTCTCTGGCGGCGGTGCTTCTCCAACGACAGCTCGGCCGATTGTCCATCGCTGGAAACTCGCGGCTATCAGGACCTAGCTGCTGAGCTATTGCGCATATATTTGTGATCGCTCTAACTCAAGCTGAATACTTTTAAATGCTCAATACGGATATCTTTGCTCATTTTTATATGCTATTTTGTTCGAATCCGCGAGGCCCTCGGCATGACTACGCGCCAGCTCGCCATGCGCATGGGTGCCGCTCCGTCCCGCATACCGGCGATCGAGAAGGCTGAAGTTTCGGGAGCGACAACGATCAGGACGCTACGGGAAGCGGCCGCGGCAATGAATTGCACCTTTGTCTACGCTTTCGTGCCGATCAAGCCGCTTGACGATATCCTTCGCGAGCGCGCGGCCGAAAAGGTCGGTGAGGAGATGACGCGACTCGATCATACGATGCGTCTGGAAAACCAGGCGTTGATCAAGTCGGACCTGGAGGACGAACGTCGCCGGCTTATCGACGCTTTGCTTGCAGACGCTGGGCGACGCCTGTGGGAAGAGGATTGACTCTATGGAGGAGGACCCTCTTTTCCAGGACGACGATGAAGCAAATACGCCGCTAACCGTTGAGGAACGGGAGCAGCTCATTCCCTCCTACATCACCTTGCGGCACGAATTGAACGAGGCCGAGCAAGTTAACATCGGCGAAGGCTTGCGATGGGCGACGTCGCGAAAAAGGGACCTGCTCGACCAGGAATTCCTCAGTGAGTTGCACCGCCGCATGTTTGGGGACGTTTGGCATTGGGCTGGCCAGTACCGGACAACACCTAGAAACATCGGCGTCGATGCCTATCGCATTGCAATGGATGTCAGGCAGGTGGCTGACGACGTGCGCTATTGGGTCGAACACGAGACCTTTCCACCCGACGAGATCGCTGTCCGGTTCAGCCACAGGCTGGTGGCAATCCATCCCTTCCCAAACGGAAACGGCCGATTTTCTCGCCTGGCGGGCGATCTGCTCGGGCGCCAGCTTGGACGACCGCCATTTAGCTGGGGCCGGGCAAATCTGGTCGATGCGGGCAAGACCCGAGCCCGTTATGTTGCTGCACTTCGGGCGGCCGATAACCACGATATCGGACCCTTGCTGGAGTTCGCGCGCTCATGAGTGTTTCGAAAATGGTAGGTGAGCTTCTCAAACTGGAAGCGAGAAAGGACTGACATGAAGACATTCACGCAGTCGCAGTTGCAGTTGCAGGCCATTGCGGATGCGGAGCGCTCCATCCCCCGAGTGAGGGATGGCGACGAAATCATGCATATCAAAAGCGGCCCGCAGCTGGGCTGCGGACCGATCTTCGGACAAGTCCTCAGAGCACGCGAACGTTGCGCGCGCTCCATTGCAATGAGGGCCGGACAAGCCCTTGTTCAAATCGTTGGCCACGCCCCAACGATCAAGCGGAGTGACTTGCCGGGCCTAGGCTTGCCGGATCCCGGCCGTTGGCCGCCGCGATGCTGATCCTCCGAAACGAGGCTCTTAACCGGTCAAGCCACGCGCGAACTGGCTCTGGCCGCGAGGCTGCCGGCGCCTGGTGCGTTCTTTTTTGCTGGCCTCTCGAGGACAGCATTCCGGCGATGTCACGGCCGATGATATCTCGGACCTACAAGGAACAAAAGTTGGCGACGCCGGTCTGTCCCGTCATTCATGACGGATCATACGGGCCTGTGATTTCCGGGTCGTCGTAATATCGAAGCTTCTTGGCCCAGGCCGGCCGCTGCCCCTGTCTCAGCAGGATCATCCTGCCTTCCGGTACGCGCATGATCTCATCCGCGTTGATGAGGTCACTAGGCGAGATGTGTTCGGACGACGAGTTCTTGCCTTCGCTCCATGGCCGGGTGATGTAATTGACATCCGTCTTGCCGACCCTGCGCGCGATCAGCTCGGCCGTCTCGATATCGTTGACGCCGAAAACCTGTAGCACGCCAGGTGGCTGACCGTATTCATCTGGTCCAAAATCTCAGGGCGGCGATCAAGGAGAACTTCGGAAGCTCGCGTCAGGTGCTTTGCGACTGCGCATTTTTTCGATCACTTCGCTTCTCGAGAAAATCGAACTTCTAGGCTTCGAAGTAACTGCTAAAAAGCAGCCTCATAGATCGCCAGCGCGTTAGCTTCGGTAACATCTCGAGGGTTGTTCACGAGCAAACGGGTCTGCTTCATCGCCTCGCGCGCAAGCATAGGTAAGGCATGTCTTGGAATGCCCACCTCCCGCAGTGTCCGTGGAATGTTCAGCTCTCTGCCAAGCTGATCGAGCGCATCGATGAAGGCAGTCGCCCGCGTTTCGAAGGGCAGTTGCGCCAAATCAGGGAAAGCGTAAGCCGCAATTTCAGCGTACGCATTTGCCGCCCGCGGAAGATTGAAACGAAGCACATGCGTTAGTACCAATGCGTTGGAGAGCCCGTGAGGTACGTGAAAATGCCCGCCGATTGGATAGGCTAGCGCATGCACGGCAGCGACCGGCGAGTTAGCAAAGGCTTGTCCTGCAAGCAGCGAACCGAGAAGCATCGCGCCGCGTGCCACAGTATTATGACCATTGAATACAGCTTCGCGAATGTGGGCACCAAGCAATTGCAGTGCCTGTTTGGACAGGCCGCTGGAGATCGGATTGTTCGTGGGGGAAGCAGACGCATAGGATTCGATGGCATGCACCATAGCGTCGATGCCAGTCGCCGCGGTCACCGTCGGCGGCAGGCCAAGTGTCAGTTCGGCGTCGAGAATCGCAATGTCCGGAAGCAGGAGTGGGGAGACAACTCCCTTCTTTTCAGCTCCGTTGGTCGTTATGATCGCGATCGGCGTAACTTCGGAACCGGTGCCGGCTGTGGTCGGCACAAGAACCAGCGGCATGCGCGGTCCCTTCGCAACGTTTACCCCGAATACCTCGTTGAGCGATTGGCCGGTCTTGGCGACCAGTGACGCCACCTTGGCCACGTCCATCGGCGAGCCCCCTCCGATGGCAATCACGCCGGTTGCCCCCCACGCCGTGATGAAGGCCGCGAGATCCTGGACGTTGCATTCTGGTGGGTCGACAGCGATGTCATCGAAAATAGCGACCTCAATTCCAGCTTTCGCGAACGATGCCAGCGCGGGATCGATGAGGCCAAGGCGGCGCAGCCCCCTGTCAGTCACGAGCACGACACGTGGACCAAGCGTCAGTCCGACAATCTCGGCGATGCGCGCATTGGCGCCCGCCTCAAAAACAATTGATTTGGCGGTATTGAAGACAAAGTTTTTCATGATGGTCATTCCATTCGTGTAGACTTGGTCACTGACCGTCAGCGCGAACACACAAATCCCTTGACGTTTCGTGTCTCGAGCATTGGCACGATCTTCTCCAATGCAATCGTTTGGAAATGCGCGCTGCAGCGGTGAGCGCCGAAGGCAGCTTCATCGACGTATTCTTCGAGAATCGCGAAATGATCGGTGTTCTCCGGCGACCGATAAAACGCGTAGGCGATGTTCCCACTCTCGGCTCGGCTGGCCATCGCCAATTCGTGAAGTCTGGCCTCCACAGCATCGCCACAACCGGGTTTGGAGTGATAGTACGCGATTACCTGATAAAAAGTCTTGGGCATGTCCTACCTTTGGCGACCATGAGGTGGCATCTTCGAACGCTTGAAATTCCAGATCGCCTTGTTACTTGAAGAGACGGCGACCGCACCGCGCGATAGAGCGGTCTCGACGTCGGCCTCGTTACAGACGAAGCCGGATGCTACGATCGGCGGCAGCTTCCGCTTCTCATCCATCCCTAGGTAGTCGAGCATCGGCGAGGGCATCAGCTGCACCAAGTTGGGGGCGCTTTGCGCAATCGCTTTAACACTACGAGGCCAGGTGGAGCGGTCTGTCACAAAGACCTTTTGCATGGTGAGAAGGCCGCATTGCGCAGCCTTCTGGATTGTTGGGACGCGGGTCGAAAGCAAAATCGAAATGCCTATGTCGGCAAGGAATTCGATGGCTCCTTTGTCCTGTGACAGGCCCTCGCAACTGTCGATGTTCAGAACGATCAGCTTGTTGCTTTTCTTAAGCGCACTCAGCACCTCCGCAACATGTCGCAAAGCGATGTTGGCGACGATGCCTACCTCCGCCTTGCTGTCCAGAAAAGCCTGAACATTATCGACACCATATAGCGTTGCCATGACTGGCGCCCGCAAAAGCCGCTCGCCAATCGTCCTGTCCAATGTCATTCCGTTAATTCCCGTCTCTTGGCATGTCGAGCGAAAGTCCGAGCTTGCCGGGGTTGAGCAGATTGTCCGGATCGAGTGCCTGCTTCACGGTCTCCAGTAGCGGAAATGCTGATCCCAATGCGTCCTTCATATAGGGCGCTCGCAGCATCCCAACGCCGTGATGATGGCTCAATGCCGCACCATATTTGATGAGTACAGCGTTGGCAGCATCCCATGCAGCTCGATACCACTCGGCTCGTTTTTCCACATCCACGTCGCCGCGCAGCGAAAAGTAGAGGCAGGCACCATCGACATAGGCATGCGACTGGTGCGCCGAACCAGCAAGTGTGCCCGGGACTGCGTTAATGGCGGCAACAACCTCGTCGTAGATTGCGGGAAGATCTCGCCAGCAGCCGGTCATTTCCAGCGTATCTGCAACAAAGCCTCGGCTGCGCTTGAAGCCCTCGGCGCTCTTGCCGGTGAGATAACGCGTATCGAGCCACTTCTCGAAGATAGTATCGCCATCGAGCTTGTCACCGAGTTCGGCGCACACTTTTTCGCTGATCGCCATCACGGCATCGACCATTTCCTTCGCGCCTTCATCGGCAATCAGCAGCACGTTGCTTTCCGGCAAACCGAACTGCACACCGCTTTCCAGCTCGTCATAAAGACGCAACGCTGCCGGATTGGCGCCGCCCTGCATGATACGGCGGCAGGCTTCCAGACCGATGGCAAAGCTCTTGAAGCCAAATGCGATGGCGCGGGCATAGTCCGGCAGGCGATGCAGTTTCAGGCGCGCCCTTACGATGATGCCGAGCGTGCCTTCCGAACCGATGAAGAGCTGCTGCAGATCCGGCCCGACGGCCGCGCGGGCATAGTTTCCGACGGTCACCAGCGAACCGTCGGCCAGCACGACTTCCATGCCGTAGACCATGTCTTCAATCTTGCCGTAGCGAGTGGAAAGCTGGCCCGCGCCGCGGCAGGCGATCCAGCCTCCGACAGTGCTGATACCGAACGAGGACGGCCAATGTCCCATGGTCATGCCGTAGTCGCGCTGGATGGTTTCCTCAAAAATATCGCCGAACATGCCAGCTTCAACTTCAACGATCTGGCTATCGGGATCGAAGCTTACAAGGCGATTGAGTGCGCAGACATCGAGCACGATGCCGCCGCGCAGAGGCAGGGCCGCGCCCGTGACGTTGGAGCGCCCGGCAGAAACCGTGACAGGCACCTTGGCTTCATGCGCAAGGTGCATGACAGCCTGCACCTGCTCAACCGTCGAAACACGGACGAACACGCCATCAACCGTCGCGGGCTTTCCACTCGTTTCCGCGATCATCGTACGGGCCCACCAGTCCCGAGTGTTCACGACGAGATCATCCCGCTCGGTCATAACCTCGTCTGCAATCTCGCGCAGTTTCTTCACGAGAGCAGCTTCGACTGAAACGGCATTCTGAGCCAGATCGGCCTTGGTGCCAATTTCGGTGATGTTACCGGCATAGTGCGGTTGGGTCGGGGCACCGACGACATAATTTCCGCGATTGTAACCGCGCTTGATGGCTTCCTTGCTGATCATGTTCAGTTCGCTCCTGTGAGAATGGACTTTTCTTTTTCGGTCGCGGCAATATAGGCGGCGACCTGTTGGTCGATTTCGGCCTGGGGAAGACCAAGTTCCTCCCCCAGCAAGGCGCCCACCTTCGCGGCCGCGCGGGCCGAGGCATCGCGCGCCATCAGACGGGCACGCATACGGCGCGAAAGCACGTCGTCGATTGTCCGGGCAAGCTCGTGCCGCGCGGCGTAGACGACTTCGCCGCCGGTATAGGGCAAGCCATTCACAACCGGCTTGGCCAGTTCCGGGCGCGCCGCGATCAGATCGCTCACAAAGCGCGCTTCCGTGCCGTAACGCTCGCCCAGATGCGCCTCCATACCGCCAGACGCCACGATTGCTTGCGCGTCATAGCCGGCAGCGCCCAACAGAAATGCCTTCTTCGTGGTACAGCGGCGGCGGTCGCCGAGAACTCTCGCGGCGGCGTCCACCGTCTGTTCGGCCATATGGCGAGAGGTCGTCAGCTTGCCGCCCACGATCGTGACGAGGCCGTCAGGCGCAACATGCACGGAATGGTCGCGTTTGACGTCCATGGTGCTGCCACCTGATGAAGCGGCCACCAGCGGGCGGCACCCGGCAATGCTGCCGACGACATCTTCCGGCGTCAGGTCAATATTGAGCGCGCTGCAGGCGCCTTCGATCAGGAAATCGAGTTCGCGACGCGTGCAATGCACGTCGTCAAGATCTCCCTGGTAATCCTCGTCGGTCGTTCCGAGATAGGAGACATTGCCCCAGCGCGTGATTGTCGCACGGCGGCTGCGACCCGGCACCGGCACCGTTACAGTGCAGTCATTGCGAATCTTCAACCAAGGGATCGCCACGTGAACGCCTTTGGCTGGGCGCACATGCAACGGCTTTTCGCCGTCCTTGCCAAGCCCCATCCAGTCTCGTAGCCACACCCCCGTCGCCATGATGACGGTCTTGGCGTGCACCCTAATTTCCTTGCCCTCAACGGTGTGAACGATTGCACCGTCGACCCGCCCCGAACTGCGGGTAATCTCGGCGACCTTCGAGTGGTTGAGAACCGTAGCTCCATGGAAGCCGGCAGAGCGGGCAAGCGCCAGCGTCAAGCGTGCATCATCAACGCGGGCATCGAAGTACATGAGCCCACCGCGCAGATATTCGTCCTTGAAAGTCGGGCAATGCGCCAGCACTTCGGCGGCGGTCAGCTTCTGGTGCAGAATGCCTTCGCGCCAGCCTCCAGCCAGGTCATATGTCCAGAGTAACCCTTCAAACGCCTTGGCGAAGCGCGCATCGAACACGCCATCCCGTTCAAGAATAGGGAACAGAAAAGGCAAGCGCTGAACCAGATGGCCTGCATTACGCCTGAGGCGCTGGCGTTCAAGCAGAGAATGGCGCACGAGCCCAAGATTACCCTGTTCGATATAGCGCAAGCCGCCATGCACCATCTTGGATGATTTTGACGATGTACCTGATGCAAAATCATCTTTCTCGATCAGCGCGACACGAAAGCCGCGCAGACTTGCATCGAAGGCACAGTAGGCACCGGTCACGCCGCCGCCTACGATCAGAATATCGTAGGTTTCAGCGGCAAGACGGTCTTCCTGTTCCGACCGGTTCAACCTTAGTGGTTCGGTGCGGATCATCCGGGCGCGTTCCTTGTCCGCGCGCCGGGAGCGCAGATTCAGCATTTCAACTCCTGTTGGAGCGCATTCCGAAAAGTGTGATCGTTCCTCGGAAAAATGCGCGTTAAAAAAACTAGCGGTAGTGACCGGATTGAACGCGTGCGACTTCCTCATCCGTAAGGGAATGCCATCGGGCTCGACGGTCCTGTCTTTCCGCTTCGCTGGCCTTGGGGATGAAAAGATTGCCTTCGGGTAGCGTGGCGCGAGCCTCCGCAAGGTCGCTCCAGAGCAATCCCTCGCTGCCAGCCAGAAACGCGGTGCCACGTAGGCTGGCACGATCCTGATCCGCCATGCGCCGCACCGGAACCCCGCTCAGATCAGCCTGTAGCTGCAGCAGCGCATCACTCGAGGAAAGCCCTCCGCCAGCCACTACTTCCCGAACCGGAACGCCTGCTACCTCCGAGCTCGCCTCAGCACAGGAAACAACCGAATGTGCAATGCCCTCCAGAATGGCATGCGCGAGATGCGCCCGGCTGTGGGCCAAAGAAAGCCCGGTCAGCGATGCTCTGCCATCCGGCACGATGTTCGGCTGGCGCAATCCCGTCAGCGTCGGCATAAAGAAGAGACCATCGGAAGACGAAACCGTCGAAGCCAGTTCGCTAACCTCTTTGGCATTCTCGAACCAGCGCATTTCATTGCAAAGCCAGTTGAGCGCCGATCCGGTCGTGGCGGCATAGGTCTCGACCGCGAAATGCGAGAGATTGTCGCTCCGCCAGGCCGTCATGGTGAACGTCGCCTCATAGAGGCCGGGATTTTTGGGCGTCTGCTTTCCGATCACAAGATCGACGAAACTGCCCGTACCGTGCACGCACATGGCCAGACCGGCATCGTGGCAGCCAAGACCGACAAGTCCGCCCAACTGGTCGCCGCACGACGCCTTGATCGGCACGCGAATACCCAGGACTTCCTTTCTCGTGTAGCCGAAATCATCGGCGTCCTGCTTCAGTTCAGGCAACAGTTCCACCGGAAAGCCCTGCGCCTCTATCCAGTCGGTGAAATAGCGATGCTCACCGAGGACATAGGCGCCGGCGGATGTGGCGTTGGTCGGTGTTGTGACGGCTTTCCGTTCTTCAGACAGGTTCCAAAGCAGCCAGCTGTCGACAGTGCCGAAGGCAAGCCTTCTTGCCTTCCATGCCTCACGCACGGCGGGCGTCTTTTGCATATGGCGCGCAGCCCATAGATAGATCGCTCGTCCACCAACCGGGCGCCCTGCGAGCGCCACGAGTTTCGCATCCCAGACAGCTCCAAGCGGCTTCAGCTCGTCGGCATAGCGGGAATCCTGCCAGACCATGGCTGGAACCAGCGCCCGGCCGGACTCGGTATCCCACAAAACACCGGTTGCGCGTTGCGTGGCGATTGCTATTGCTGCAATTTCTAGGCCCGTATCTCGAGCCGCGGCAATCGTTTTGCCGCAGACGTCGATGGTCTTTTGCAAAAGAACATCAGCGTCCTGCTCCACTACGTTGTGACGCGGCGAAGATACGGCAAGCGTAGTGTAGTTGACGGCGGAGACCGAACCGTCGGCCGCGACAAGCGCGGCCCGGGTTCCGGACGTTCCTTCGTCAATGGCCAGAATGACCTGTCTGCGTCCGTTCACATTCCCCTCCCTTGTTACTTGTCGCCTTCGAACTGTGGTGCATCCGGTTCGGCGTCCGGGCTGACCGTGGTGCGGGTCGGATCCCATTGAATGACCGAGCAGATGATGCAGGCAATCAGCGGAACCACCGAAAGGATCAGGAAGGTCGTGCCGAGACCATAGGTCTCACGGAAGATCGGGAAGACCAGCAAGCCGAGGGCCGCCCCCATGGCGCCAAGCGCACCGATAACGCCGTTGGCACCTGCGCGCAGCTCGCTGCGGAACGACAGCGACGACAGGCTCTTGCCATTTGCGCCTGGACCACCGGAGTGGAAAAGGATGAACAGCGAAGGCACGATGATCGCGAGCCAGATCGGCATAGTGTCGTGGAACAGGCCCATGATGACCAGCATGACGAAAACCGCACCAAAGCCGATGGCCGAAGCCTTGCGAAGGCCGAGTACGCGGCCGATGACCGGCGAAGAGAAGCCGCCGATGATGCCGAATACGTTGAACACCAGCGTACCCGTCATGGCATAGAGGAAATCCTTGCCGAAGAGCGCTGCACTGATGAGCGGCAAGTACCAGCCCACGGCAAAATACTGAATCGACTGTCCGATCTGGACGGTCGCGGCAAGAATGGTGCGCGGCAGATAGATGCCACGGAAAATCAGGGCGACATTGGCAATGCCGCGACGGGCCTGATTCAGAACCGGCAAACGGTCTTCGGGCACGGCAGCAATGAAATCACGACGATAGATGCGGGTCATCGCGCGGGCAGCCTCTTCCAGCCGCTCCTTGCGGGCAAGCCAGATCGGGCTTTCAACCATGAACACCAGTTGCAGCATCATGATCGCAAAAGCAAAGACGCCGGTTGCAGCGACGGAATAGCGCCAGATCGAGTCGCCCACGTCCCAGCTGTAAAACAGCATGGCGAGAAGCACATTTGTGCACACGGCGGTGTACCAGATGCCCTGCCAGGTATTGAGGCGACTGCGCAGGCGCGCCGGCGTGAATTCGGCAAGCACAGCCATGGCGATAGCAAAATCGATACCGTAGGCGGCGCCAACAAAGAACCGTCCCAGAAGGATGACTTCATAGGAGTGGGCCGTCATCACCAGTACCGCCCCAATGAGCGCGATCAATTTTGCGAGGATCAGCGGGCGCATGCGGCCCCAGCGGTCGGCCATCCAGCCACCGATCGGATTGAACGCAATCGACACCCACGAGGCGAAGGACGTCATCAGAGCGACCTGCGCCGCATCCAATCCTAGATCGCGTGTCATTGGTCCAAGGCCGGCACTCAGGGCAGAATTGGCAAAGGCATCAAGGAACAGGCCACCGAGGGCGAGCCACCAGATAACACCGGCGCGGCCTCGAATACCGTCATTCGCATCAATGTGGGAAATAATATCTGGAACGCCCCTAAGGGCTATCTTGCTTCCGTGCATTACGGCGTCCTCCCAACGTCGCTATGACATCTGCAAGAGGACACTTTGCCAGGAACCAGACACAGTAAGACCATCTTGCAGATAGTCTTACATCTTTAGTCTGCAAGCGGAATAGAACGCGTCTCGATTGCTTTGTCAAGCGACTACAGATTCAGCCAAACAAATTCATGCGTCGACGGATGCTTTCGCCAGTGTGAACGATATGGCGACGATGTTGCCGCAACAAAATCGCGTAATGTATCAAGGGGAACGCCCTTGTTCGCGCAGAATTAGCTGGGCCGACCTCGACTTATCGCGCGAAGCGCGAATTCGCGAAAGCGAGCGGACCGAGTGGCGAGGTGCCCGGATGGAGCAAAGCAAATTGCGTAAAATCGCATATCCGACCACGGGTCTCCGCATTGGCTGCAGGATTTCGCGATAAGAGCGTTTCCAATCGCGGTCTCGATAAAGGTTCGTCCAATCGAGTGGGGGCCAGAACAAGAACTGTTCCTGCAGGTCTCGCAAAATCGTGCTTAGCAAGTACCGGCTGGGTTCACGGCCAGCTCTGACGACAGACACGCCATCCTTGCGCGTTAGCTAAAGCCGCATGGTCGCATCAAATAGGCTAGTTGGTCTGCAGCAATGCCGGGGTGTATCAATGGCTTAAGAAACGGACTCGACAGGAGTGTCTCGGTATTGATCGCGTGGTGAGGGACGAAGCCGACGGGCGGAATTTCTCCTCTGTACAACATTGCCAACAACGTTGCGGCATACCCCGTGGCAACCGACGTCAATGCGTTCAATCTGCCTGACACCGGAATTGGCGAAAACCGGTGGCAAACAGTGCGTTCGATCGGCCGTTGCCGCTGATATCCACTTGCCGTCACGACCAGCAAGAGCACGTCGTCTTTGACGATCGGCAAACCGTTGTAAAGGAGTGATCTTAACGCGTCGCGACGATTGCGCAGGCCCAGATCATCGAGAAGGAAACGCATGTAATCGAGATGTCCCGGGTATCGGATCGTCTTGAACGTGACGTTCTTCGGACCCGGATCACCGAAGATCGATAGATCGGCAAGACCACCTGATGTCACGAATTCTTCGTAGCGCACTCCATCGATGCTCAGATGCCCGTAGTTCTCGAGCGGCGATAGCATGACTGCCTTGCCGTCGCGAACGGCCGCACTTGGTTGCGTATATTCATCGATGAGGCCATCGACGTTCCATATTTGCCCATAGCCTATGCGGTTTGTGGAAACCTTTGGTATGGCTCCGACCCGAATTGTCAGATCGGTGACTGGCGCAAAGGCCTCAAGAAGGCCGTAGGCGACATTTCCGATAATGCCTGGCGAGACCCCGCACCCCGTGAAGACGGCTCGGTGTTCGGCCAGAGGAGCCAGAATGGATAGCGTCTCCGGCGTCGCGCAAACGAAATCGAGATAGTGCGTGTCCGAACGAGCCGCAGCCGTTGCGATCTGCGGCACAATGCTTTGCGGGACGGCGGCGACAGCCACATCCTGGTCCGAGAGGATTTTCTGCAGCTCTTCGTCATGCGTGTAGGTGCGCAGCTCCGCCGCGATGTTCAGGTCTTCCAACCTATCCAGGGCCTCTTCGGAACGGTCGAGGACCTGTATCGAAAATTCCTCAGGTCCGGCCAAGATCGACGCCAGGGCCGACCCGATATTGCCGGCGCCGACGATGGTCACTTTCATTTTGGGCATGGCACCTTATCCCTTGAACCGCGACACGAACGCTTGCAGCCGTGGATTCTGCGGATTGAGAATGACTTCATCGGACGTGCCGGTCTCGGCAATAACTCCCTGATCGAGAAAGAGAACCCGGTCGGAAACATCAGCCGCGAAGGCCATTTCGTGCGTCACGATCGCCATGGTCATACCCTTGTCGGCAAGATTGCGTATGACCGCGAGAACTTCGCCGACCAATTCCGGGTCGAGCGCACTCGTCACCTCGTCGAGCAGAAGAACTTCCGGCTCCATGGCAAGGGCACGGGCGATGGCAACACGCTGTTTTTGGCCGCCCGAAAGATGGTTGGGATAGGCGGCATGCTTGTCGGCAAGGCCGACCTGGCCGAGAAGGTCCATCGCCAGCTCTCGGGCCTCCCGCGGCGGGCGTTTGCACACGATAATCGGCCCCTCGGTCACATTCTGCAGGACGGTCTTGTGGGGAAACAAGTTGAAGTGCTGGAAAACCATGCCGACATGCCGGCGCAGCTTGCCGATGCCGATCTTTGTGCCCCGGTCGTTGAAACGGTCGCCGACTTGTTGCTGGCGGAAGCGGATCTCGCCGGCAGTCGGCGTCTCCATCATGTTGAGGCACCGGATGAAGGTTGACTTGCCCGACCCGGAAGGGCCGATCAATGCCACGACTTCCCCGCGTGCAAGACTGAGGTCCAGCCCCTTGAGGACCTCAAGAGCTCCGTAGTTTTTTCTGAGGCCGCGGGCCTCGAGGATAGGGTCAGATGTTTGGGAGTTCGCTATCATGTTCGGGCTCTCTTCCTTTAGTCGCTGACCCTGAGGCGTTTTTCGATCCAGTCCGCTGCCTGCGTCAAAGGCAGGAGCATGGCGATGTAGAGTGCGGCCATCACGGTGTAGGATTCGAGCGGACGATAGGTCTGGCCGTTCACGACCGCGGCCATATAGGCGAGATCGGCGACGGAGATGACCGAGACCAGCGAGGTGTTCTTGAACTGAATGACTGACTGGTTGATGAAGGAGGGCAGAACGCGTTTCAGCGCCTGTGGCAGGATGATCCGGCTCATAGACTGCATCGGGCTCATGCCGATCGCGGCGGCTGCCTCTCGCTGCCCCTTGTCGATCGAAACGATGCCGCCGCGGAAGATTTCCGCATAGAACGCACCGACATAGAGCGAGAGCGTCAGCATGGCCGCGACACGATTGTCAACGGAGCCCCCGATCAGCAGCGGGAACGCATAGTAGAACCAGAGCAACTGAACCAAAAGCGGCGTGCACCGGAAGATTTCCTGGTAGGCACGGGCCGTGAGGTTCAGGAGTTTCCAGCCAGACAGCCGTGCCGCGCAGGTTATGAAACCGATGATGACGCCGAAAAAGATCGAACTGAAAGTGTAGACAACGGTGATCCAGAGCCCCCAGAGGAAAAGATCGTAATACTGCCAGACGGAATGAAAGTCCCAGTTATAGCTCATCTCGTTCTCCTGTCTGGCCGCCGCGGATGCGTTGAGTTGCCGCGGTCCAAGTCAGGACACCGGCTATCAAGTGGGCTCGCAAACATAGTGTTCCCCTGGTCTGTGGTGTCGGTTCCTGAGATCGGCAGGGACCGACACGCGATACTCGTCTGTCCATTTCGTAGGGACAATGCAAAGCTGATGGTGAGCCTTACCGCATTTCTTGGAAGGCGGTAGCTGCGGACCCGAAGCGATTGAGAATGCCGGAAAGCTTGTTCCGGTTTGCATCTGAAATGGGAACCATCGGCAATCGCATTTCCGGACCTGCGAGATTGGCGAGCGCAAGAGCAGCTTTGACAGGGCCCGGGTTGGATTCAATGAACATGCCGTCCGTCAGCTCTGCGATCAGTTCGTGAAGCGCCAGCGCCTTGACGGTTTCGCCCGCATGCCAGGCATCGACCATCGCCACCATCTCGCGGGGTGCGATGTTGGCAACGACACTTGTCACCCCCACGGCGCCGAGCGAAAGGAAGGGCAACGTCATGCCGTCGTCACCGGAATGAATGACAAGCCGGTCGCCGCAGGCTGTACGCAGCTGGGTTACCCGAGCCGCCGTGCCGCCGGCCTCCTTGATGGCGACGACATTCTCGTGCCTTTCGACAAGCGTTGCGCAGGTTTCGGGCGCGATTTCCACGCCGCAGCGGCCGGGCACCGAATATAGCATCATCGGCAGTGAGGTTGCTGACGCGGCAGCACCATAATGCGCGATCAGTCCAGCCTGACTCGGCTTGTTGTAGTATGGCGTCACGATCAACACGGCATCTGCGCCTGCGGCCTCTGCACGCTTGATCTTGTCGACCGTCTTGGTCGTGTCGTTGGCGCCGGCGCCGGCCATCACCATGACCTGGCCGGCCGCGATCCGAACAGTGCGAGCGATGACGTCGACGGCTTCGTCATCCGAAAGGGTCGCTGCTTCTCCTGTTGTTCCAACGGGAACGAGGCCGGATACGCCGGCAGCAATCTGTCGTTCAACAAGCGCGTCATACGATGCGTAGTCGACGCCACCGTCCCTAAAGGGGGTAACCAGGGCGGTAAATACGCCTTTGAAGCGATCTGAAAGTGCTGTCATTTCGGTTTCCTCTCTCAAATTGTCAGTCGTTCAAGCTGTCTGCCAAAGTGTATCGGCCACGGGAAACGGCGCTCGAGACCAGCCATTGTGCGGCCGCAATGGCCCCTTCGGCGTAGGCAGCGACCGTGTGCACGCGATAGGAGAACACCGCCTCGGCCGCGCCCATGTCGAAGCGAACTTCGTTGATGCCGACGGTGTCGCCCTCGCGGTTAACCGCGATCGACGGCTCAGGTGCATCGAAGCCCATGACGCGGCTACGCTCGGCTCGCAACTGTGCCGACAGAAGGCGGGATGTTCCCGAGGGATCGGTTTTCTTGCGGGCGTGGTAGGTTTCCAAGACCGTTATCTCTGCGCCCGGCATCCTGGAGGCAAACGCCAATGCCGATCGCTTGAAGGCTTCAAAGCCACATGCGAAGTTGGCGCTGATCATCATCGGGCGATGCATGCTGCATTTGTCCAGCAGTGCATCGTCTTCTCTTGAGAAGCCCGTTGTCCCGATAACCATGGGAATTGCCTTGGTCCCGATGTCTCGCTGCAGCGCCATGCTTGCAGCAGGCGTGGAGAAGTCGATCATGACGTCGCAATGACTTTTCATCGCTGCTTCGGCGGGACGATACTCGATGCTGCCGCCAGCTACAGGGACCCCGACGAGTCGAGATCCCGGTGACACCAGGGCCGCTGCCAATTCGAGCCCGGGACTTTCAAGAACCGCTTCGACGAGCCGTGTTCCCACCCGTCCAGAGGCTCCAACGATTCCGATGCGCATAGCGGCTGTTCCTCAGTCGATGACCACTTTTTGCTCCGACATCTCCCGAAGGGCGATACGAACGCCCTCACGGCCGAGACCGCTGCGTTTGACGCCGCCGAACGGGACGTGCTCCGCGCGGAAATCAGGGCCTTCGTTGACCATGACACCACCAACCATGAGTTCGCGGGAGAACGTCTTGATTAGCGCATGATCGTTGGTGAAAACGCCGGCCTGCAGGCCAAAGGCTCCTGCGTTGACTTCGGCAATTGCAGCGTTTGGATCGGTGAAGCTGCGGATGGCGATAACAGGACCGAACGTCTCGTCGGCGATAACAGCGGAATTCGGTTCGACGTCAGAGATTACGGTTGGCGAGAAGAGCGTGTTTTCGTGATTGCCGCCGGTCAGCAGCTTCGCGCCACCGGCAACGCTGGCCCTGACGCGTTGTGCCACCTCCTGGGCCGCCGGCAGATCGATAACCGTCCCCATGTCTGAGTCGTCGTTCGACGGATCGCCGAACTTGATGGCATCGACGGCGGCGAGGAGGCGTTGCGTGAACACCTGCTCGATGTCTTTATGGAGGTACAGCTTCTTCACGGCTGCGCAACTTTGGCCGGCGATTTCAAAACGATGGCCAACCGCAGTTGCGACAGCCTTGTCCAAATCAGCGTCGGGTAGCACGAACAGCGGGTCGTTGCCCCCGAGCTCCATCAGGCAACGGATGAGACCACTGGCATTCTTGAGCGCGAGACCGGCGCGCGGGCCCCCCGTGAAAGAAAGCAGATCAATCGGAGCATGGACTAGCGACAGGGCGCAGTCCGCGCCGCCATGGATGACCTGGAAAAGGTCGCGTGGCCAGTTTGCCTTTTGCGTGAGTTCGAAGAGGCGGGCAGCGGCCAGCGGAGCCTTTGGCGAAGGTTTGGCGACGACCGCGTTGCCGGCGGCAATGGCCGGCCCGAGCTTGTGGCACATAAGATTGAGCGGGTAGTTGAAAGGCGTAATGGCGCCGATGACCCCAACGGGCTCGTATGTGATTGTGGCAAGACGATCGACACCCCCTTCCACGATCGCGCAATGCAGTGCTTCACCGTCGAGAAATGTTGCCGCATCTCCCGAGAGCTTCAACGTGTTCTGGGCGCGACGCACCTCGTTGCGCGCTTCGCGGATCGTCTTGCCCATTTCCGATGAAATGATCCGGGCCAGGTCCTCTGCGTCCTTGGCAATCTCGGCTGCCAGGGCGTTCAATAGTGCCCGCCGAACCGCAGGCGTGGAGTATCGGAATTCGCGCTGCGCCGTCTTGGCGCGCAAAACAGTGGCGGCGACGTCCGCTCCGGAATGCTCCGCAATCTCGCCGACGATCTGCCCGTCGAAAGGATTACGGACCATGATCGGGCGAGCTGGGGTGGGAGCGATTTTCTGCAGGGACGTCATTTGGAACCTCGTTCGTCGTTCGAATTGTGTTGGGAAATGGCGCGCGTCAAAGCGCCGATGGATACTGGGCGGATGGGCCAGCGCTGGCCCGTCAGATCGTTGGCCGCTGCTGGCGCTTGCGACGGGCTGATGAGGTTCAGCACTTCGGCAACATTTGCGGCGCAGAAGCGCCCTTGGCAGACCCCCATCGAAAATCGGCCGTTGTGTTTCACTTCACGTCCGGAGAGGCCATCGCTCCGTTGTGCAAGCAGCCGGAGATCCCCAATCGTGCGGCCTTCGCAGAGGCACAAGATAGTCTCGTCAGGAAGGGTGGCCAGCGGGGAGGTGGGGTCAACCGGCGCAAACAGCGCTGAGAGCAGGCTCTGAGCGCGACGCTGTTGTGCGATCGCGGCGTCGACGTCCTTGAGTGCGCGCGTTTTACCGGACAATAGGTTCACCACCTGGCGCCCCACGCGCCTGCCATCGGCTTCTGCTGCGATCGAACCGAGCGCTTCCCGGCAGTCGCCAGCCCTCATGATGATTGGTCGGGCGTCCGCCTTCATAGCGACATCGGGAAGGCCGAAGTGGTTTGATCTCACGCCGTCGTGGAGGCCGACACGATCGACTATGATCGTCTGTGATTGACCTCTCCGATCACGCAGCGTCGCCTCCAGGCCCGTGTCGCATCGCCGAACCCCTGTGAGGACACAGCCTCGCAGCCAAGGGGTTCGGTTTGCCGTCATCTCGCACAGATAGGAAAATGCCTCGCTCAGAAGTCTGGGGTAAGCAAACAGACCAAAGGTGACCAGCGGGTGCCGAATGGGATCGCCCGCTTCAACGACGGCGACTGGCGGGTTTCCCAACTTGGCCATTTGCGCGGCGACTGCGATAAGAAGCGGGCCGCCTCCGGCAAGTAGGATTCTGCCGTGCGGCGGTCGTCCTGTTTCCTTCATCATGACTTGCAACCCGCCGGCGGTGGAAACGCCCGAAAGTTCCCAGCCTGGACGAGGCAGTATCTTTTCGATTGCCCCTGTTGCGATCACGACCGCGCGCGCCTTGAGATGCACGACGGCGCCGTGAAGGCGATCCTCGACGAGGACGAGCCCATCACTGTCGATGCCGAGAAAGACACAGGAGTGGCGCAGTCGAATGCCCGATTGTCGATAGGCGGAAAAAAGGGCCTTCCATCGAGCCCGTGCCGTGCGGGGCTGAGGTACGGCTTCAACGCCGTCGATCGGTTGGCGATATATCGCGCCGCCGACATTCGGTCGCTGCTCGATGATCTCGACTGAGAGGCCAGATCCGCTTGCCTCTAGGGCGGCGGAAATCCCGGCAACCCCGCCTCCAACAACGATGATGTCCAGATCAGTCAAGGTCCACCTCCAATCCAACAATCACCATCCCATCCCATGCCGGGGTAAGGCAGGCTTCCGTAGCGACGCCATTGATGCTGACGAGGCAACATTGGCAGGCACCGATGCCGCAAAAATATCGGGTTTCGCGGTCAACGGCGTCGCGGCCGAAGCTCGTGATCCCGGCTGCCTCCAGTGCTGCCGCGACGCTTTCACCTTGGCGAAACGGGATATCCTGCGACATCCAGCGCAACGTTCTGGGACCGTTCATGTCATTCACGCCCATGCGACGGTCTCACTTTTCCCGAACCGTGCAGGGTCGAATGCCGCAAGCGACATATCCGGCGTCTCCCCGCAGACCATCTGCGAAATTGCCTTTCCGGTGATCGGCCCGAGGCAAATGCCGTCGCCCTCGAAGCCGGTCGCGACATAGGCATTTATGAGATGCGGTAATCGCCCGACCAGTGGCAGCCCATCGATCACCGCCGTGCGGACTCCGGCAAAGCTGCGCAGAAGCCTCACATCGGCAAGGCCCGGCACAAGGGCGACGGCATCTCGCAAGATCCGCGATACCGCGTCGATGTCATTGTTGCGGCGGTCCCCATGATCTTCGCGTGTTCCTCCAATCAGGAACTGCCCCGTTTGCAGGGGGTCGATGACAAGCCCCAGTCCCTTCGGGAGTTTGGCTTGTGGGGCATTTTGGCTGCCCTTGCTGAGCAGATATCGCCCTGACATGATCGCCCCGGGCATGGCCGCGTTCAGTGCGCGCGCCCTTTCGGTGATGAGAAGCTGACCCTTGCGTGGGATAAGGGCGTGTTCAATACCGAGCAATCGGGCCGATCCGGTGCCAGCTGCAACGACCACTGCGTCGGCTCTGACGTCGCCTTTCGCCGTGGCGACACCCTCGACACGGCTGCCGTCACTCGCAAGAAGCAGGCTCTCAACAGCGTGGCCGCGGTGAACAACGACACCGGCAGCTGTGAGGAAGCGGTGCACGATTTGATAGCCGATCGCGTGACCCTCATCATGCACCTCGACGATCATCAACGCGTCCGGCGACAGTACGGGAAATCGATTGCGGGCAGCCTGCGGGGCAAGTGTCGCCGTCCGCACGCCAGCACCTACAAGTGCCTTCGAGTGGGCTTCAAGGACATCGCACTCCGCCTTGGAGGTTGCGACGATGAAGGTCGATCGGCTTTTGAAGCAATCTGCAAACAGACCGTCTCGCGCCAGCTGGCGATAGAGCGCGATGCCGCAAAGCGCCGCCTCCATCATCGGACCGGGGCGTTTGCTCGCCACGGAAACCGCACCGTCGGCTGCTCCCGTGGCCTGCGATGCCGGAACATCCGCATCGAACAGGTCGACCCTCACTCCGCGGCGCGCAAGAAAATAGGCCGCCGCCGCACCGACGATTCCGGAACCGGCTATGACGACGGAAGATGGCTGTGCAAATGGCATCGTTGTTGAACCGGCACTGTTTCTAACTCGCCCTATGTTGCGGGCTGCCGGCGGCTGGCGTCGATACAAGAAGACGCCGTTGCTTGTTCACGAAATTTGTATCGGCTACTAACGAAGGGCCCCTTAATCCTCAGGGCGGGGGAATACAGTTATGGCCAAAATCAGCCTCACGCTCATCCAGACGTTCTACCAGGTCGCCAGATACGGGTCATATTCCGGTGCGGCGCGGGAGCTTAACTTGAGCTATCAGTCGGCCTCAAACCATGTTCGACGGTTGGAGCAATTGCTCAACGGAAAGCTCATAGATTCCGAGCAGGGTGCTAAGCGGATCACGCTGACCCCGAGGGGGCGCGCACTGTACAACCTGCTGCATCCCGAGCTGGACATCATGCTGGAGCGGCTGAGCAAGCTGATCGAGAGCCAACGGTCATCGCTGCGTGTGGGAATGCCGCAAGCAATTTTCTTCTACCTTTTTCCAAAGGTGCTTTCGAAATTTCGCGAGAGTTTTCCAGACATGGAGTTCGCCGTCTATGAGCGCGATACGGTCTTGGCGGAGCTTGTCAAGAACGGAAGCCTGGATGTGTGTATTTCGGAGCGGTACTTCGGTGACCCGGTCGTGCCGCAGCGGCTGTTGGGTAGCTATCACCTCAGCCTTGTCTATCCTTGTCAATGGGGAGCGCCACCGGAGCAGAAGGACATCCCGTTATGGGCGAAGGATCGGCCGTTCATCACCTATGAGCCGGGTCAGACTTTGCGCAATCTTGCGGTCGACTTCCTCGGTCGCGATGGAGCCGTCGTCCAGCCCGTGATCTCTACCTCGGGAAGTTCCAGCGTGAAACGCTGCGTCGAGGAGGGTATGGGCTTTTCAATCATCCCGTCCTGGTGCGTCCTGCCGGAAGACAAAACCATCGTCAGCACGAAGCTGGCAAACCTGCCGGAGGTCCGCGTGTACTTCGGTAGTGCAGGCTTTCTGCAAAAGCATCCGGCGGTACAGCAGCTTTTTGAGGAATGTCAGTCAGAGCTGGTCGGCCCCGTCCTGGATCCTCCGCGCAGCGGCGAACTCACTCCTGCAGCGCCGTAAACCGGCAACCTACAAAAAACGGGATAAGCGTGGTCGATTCTCTAGCATTGTCCCCGGCTGACTGCGCGGTAACCTGCTCGCGGTCGCAAGGACCAAAGAAGGCGCATGACTGATAAAATCAAACAGGGGAATATGGAGAACCGAGAATGAATGTTATTGCGAAAATCTGTAGTTGCGCCGCCGTCGCCCTGTCATTGCTGGGAACGACGGCGTCTGCTGGTACGATCGAGGATATAAGGGCGCGTGGTGCTCTTCGTATCCCCGCGATCCTCAATGAAGTTCCCTATTTCAACAAGGATCCGCGCACAGGAGAGTGGCAAGGATTTGTCATTGATATGGCCACCGACATCGCCAGAACGCTTGATGTGAAGCTTGAAGTGGTCGAGTCGAGTTGGTCGAATGCAATCCTCGATGTGCAAAGCGGCAAGGTCGATATGGCTTTTGCGGTCACCGCAACCCCTGTGAGGGCGATGTCCGTGTCGTTCTCCGATCCGACCTACTACAACAGCTTTGTGGTCGTGTCGTCCAAGGATGAAGTCAATAACAAGACCTGGAGCGAACTGAACGATCCGAAATACACCTTCGCCGTCGACCTCGGCTCAGCTCAGGACTTGATCACGCAACAGTATCTGCCGAAGGCAAACATCCTTCGCTTCAAGACGCGTGACGAGGCGATCGTCGCTGTGACGACGGGCAAGGCCGACGGTCTCGTCAACACTATGCTTAATGGCCTGGTGATTTCCAAGAAGGCCCCGGCGGTTGGAGGCGTCAACGTGCCAACCCCGGTTCTGGCCACGCCTTCGGTCATCGCACTTAACTACGGTTCCGACGAGACCTTCAAGTCCTTTGTGTCGGCCTGGGCTGAGTACAACCGCCGCATCGGCAACAATCAGACATGGATCGTCAAGAGCCTTGAGCCTTTTGGCATTGCCCTTGAAGATATGCCAGTCGGTTTCGGCTTCGGCGGCTGACGACGGTGACCCTGCTCAGTTACACCAGTACTGAGCAGGGTTTTGAGTTGGTGGGTCGATTGCGAGCGACGGTGCAAAATTCGTCCACGTCAAGTGCTGACCGCCGATTGTGAAGCTAATGCGAAGAAATCATTACGGTTGCTTCGTTGAATTCGCCGGCACTTTTGGGCAAGTTATCACCAACTTGACCGACGGATCCCCACGCGAAGGACTGACTGTTTGTTGATGACGGCGGGAACTCGACCCGTCTGGGTTGCGCACTACGTTTGACCGGCTAAAATCGGGTGGGCCCATCGCCCGCGAAGCGAAAGTTCTTTTCGACAATGATGAAATCCAGCCTCGATCACTTGCCTGATGCCAAGAGGCGGGAACTCGCGCGTGCGGTCGAAATCCTGCGCGAAGAGTTCGAGGATGCGTTGAGGGAGGGCACGGCGGAGTTCAAGAAAAAGGGGCGGATCCTCAAGGTCATTCTCTTTGGCAGTCATGCGCGCGGCGATTGGGTGGATGAGGAGCACATTGGCAAAGGCTATCGCTCCGATTACGACCTGCTGGTGATCGTCAACAATCGAAAGCTGACGGATTTCACCGCATACTGGAACAACGCTGCTGACCGGCTTCTGAACGACCGCATCCTGAAGGGCATGCAGGTGTCCTTCATCGTGCATTCTCGCCGTGAGGTGAACGAGGAGCTCAGGCGCGGAAAGGACTTCTTCTGCGACATTCGCCAGCAAGGCATTGTGCTTTACGAGCTCGATAGTGAGCCGCTGGTGGAACCGAGGCCGATCAGCCTTGAACAGCAGTTCAAGATCGCACGCGAACATTATGAAAGCCGACTTCCGCATGCCATAGGCTTCCTCAAGGTTGCGCGGTTTTGCATATCCGAAGGCGACGTCGCCCTCGCTGCGTTCCAGCTCCATCAAGCGATCGAGCATGCCTACTCAACTGTGCTTCTCGTGCTGAAAAACTACGGTCCACCGACGCACAACCTGCGGTCCCTGCGCGGTTTTGCCGAAGATCTGGACCGGCGGCTCGCAGACGCCTGGCCACAAGACCGGCAGCGCTATTCGGCCTGGTTCAATACAATCAATGAGGCCTATGTGAAGGCGCGGTACTCCAAGCATTACCAGATAAGCGAAGAGGCGCTTTCTTTCCTGATTGAGCGTACGCAGGTTCTTCACGGGCTGGTAAAAGCGGTCTGCAAAAGTCATCTGATCACGCTGGATGGCGAAATCGCCGAGGAAAAGTCAGGGCGTTGATCCGTTGTCGGCTTTTGGGTCTGGAAGCAGACATGCAGCGTTTGACATGAAGGGCGGCCGCAAGTGGGTAGAGCCGGCCCTGAGTGTCCCCTCGATGGAAGTGTTTTGCCTCGGGTTCGTGGCAAACCACTTCGATGTTATGCCCGCCCGGACCAATGACATGTCTCTCAGCCATAATGGCACCCCCCCCCTCGAGCAACTGCGGCTGTCGCCAAAGGGGAGACAATTTATCGCTTCGCCGTGGCGTCCGTTGCGGATGCATGCGCATGAGCCGAAAGTACGGTCTCGATGATCACGCCCGCCAGGTGCGTGTCGAGCAGCGAATTCCACGCCCCCGGCGCGCCGAATTGGTCGCAATCCACGATCATGTCGCGTGTCTTTCTCGCAACAGCCACAGGCTCTCATGCGATCGGCGCCCGCTAGCCTGTGGTGATCAGGATCAGGAGTACGAAGACCGTCGGCACCAAGGCGAGCGCCGGAATGATGATGGCAGGATAACCGAAGGCAATGATCGCCAGCAGCCAGATCAGCATACAGTTGATGAGGAACAGCACCTTGGCGGTGCCGGAGCCGTGCGCCGCTTCCTTGAGCATCCAGCCGAACACCGGCACGTGATAGACCATCTTCGCAATCATTGTTTTCAAGCCTTTCTTTCGGGGCGGGCGCGAAGCCCGCTGTGATCTGTTGGGATAGCTGGTTTTGCGCGAGTGTCAGTCTCTGCGCACCAGCCCTGCCATCGTCCGCAAGTGCAGTTCTTCGAGGATGCGCACCGTCTTCGGGTGGCTGAAGTCGATCAGGCCGTCGCGCTTGAAACGGTTGAGACAGCGGCTGACGGTCTCGACCGTCAGGCCCAGCCAGTCAGCCAGGTCGGCGCGCGAGAGATAGAGGTTGAAGCTGAACCGGGCGGCGCTTCCGGCGCGACCGCGCCATGCGAACTGGTCGGCAAGATCGATGAGCGCGGTTGCAACCTTCTCGGTTGCTGTCTTGCGGCCAAGCAGGGTTGCGTGTGCCTGCATCCGGTGCAGCGTCGCCTTGAGCTCGGCGGCGACACCTGGCCCGTGGTCGCTGTCTTCGATCTGGCTGCCGGCAAGCGTCTCTATCCGGGCGAAGGTCAGCGTTTCGGCAGTGGCGATATTGCGGCCGTCATGGGTGAAGCCGAAGAGCCGTCCCGGGCCGAGCACGTCGGTGATCTGGCGACGGCCGTCGTCGAGCAATTGCGACAGCGCGACACAGCCGTCGACGACGCGATAGAGATGGCGGTTTCGCCCTCCCTGGAAGAGCAGAGTGGCGTGCTCTCCTACCAGTCGCTGCCGGTTGGGCGAGAGCTTGGTCGTCGAAAAGGCCGCCGTGGGCGGGGGCGGAAGTGTTGTTTCCGCGAAAGTGATCGTATCGGGCATGGTGGCGATCCGTATTGCGATCTCGTCGGCATCGTCGCTGAGCGACGCGTGGAGATCAGACATCAGCGTTCGGTCACGATCGGTCGTGACAGGGGCTCAGGCGTGGGAGCTCGATGCTGGCGGCCCGCGTGGGCTGGCATTGGGCGGGAGCTGTGACCTCGCGGATGCAATCGGCTGTTCCGGCGGCAGTACCGTCTCGGACTTGCGCACGATGGTGCGCGCAGCATCGGCAGGTGCGGGCAAGTGAGCCCAGAAGATGCGACAGGCGCCGCAGAAGTGGCTGTGGGAGAGTTGTTTGCCGTTGCCGTCGTCGTCGGCGGCTGTGGGCAGGCAGAGGTCGGGCAGGGAACCGTCGGGCAGCGCGAACTGTGCCCGCGCCGTCGCGGAAAGCGCCGTTGCCCCTGCGGGCGCCTGGTGCGCGAAGCCGAGAAGCAGCACGGCCATTGCGCAAAACATGCGCGTGACCTGCTGCATTCTGATCCTCGTGCGAGGCTTCATTCGGTTTGCCTATCCCCGTGCCAATCTGATGGCTCAGGGATAGGCGACGTTATTGACAAACCTCAATGTGGCAAACCGCGCAGGGGCAGAATGCCGCATCCCGTCGATCATTCTTCCTCGACGAAAACCTCCTCGCGCTTGGCCTTGACGCTCGGTAGGAACACCACCACCAGCACCATGGCTGCGATCAACAGCAGGATCGCGCTGATCGGCCGCGTGACGAAGGTGGTCGGATCGCCGCGCGACAGGATCATCGCCCGCCGCAGGTTTTCTTCCAGCAACGGACCAAGCACGAAACCGAGCAGCAGCGGAGCCGGTTCGCAGCGCAGCTTCAAGAGCAGGTAGCCGACGAGGCCGAAGAAGGCGACGGCGTAGAGGTCGTAGACGTTGGAGTTGACGCTGTAGACGCCGATCGAGCAGAACGCCATGATGATCGGGAAGAGCACATAGTACGGGATCTTCAACAGCCGCACCCACAGCCCGATCAGCGGCAGGTTCAGCACCACCAGCATCAGGTTGCCGATCCACATCGAGGCGATGATGCCCCAGAAGAGCGCCGGCTGTTCTGCTGCAACGTTGGGCCCGGGTACGATGCCCTGGATGATCATCGCGCCGATCATCAGCGCCATGACCGGGTTTGCCGGGATGCCGAGCGTCAACAACGGGATGAACGAGGTCTGGGCACCGGCGTTGTTGGCGCTTTCCGGGCCGGCGACGCCGGCGATGGCGCCGTGGCCGAATTCTTCCGGTCGGTCGGAGACGCGCTTTTCGACGGTATAGGAGGCGAAGGCCGCGAGGATGGCGCCGCCGCCGGGCAGAATGCCCAGCGCCGAGCCGATCGCGGTGCCGCGCAGAACCGGGCCGACCATACGCTTGAAGTCGTCGCGCGTCGGCATCAGGTCCGTGACCTTGGCCATCAGCACTTCGCGCGTGCGCTCGTTTTCGAGGTTGCGCAGGATTTCGGCGATGCCGAAGACGCCGACCGCCAGGGCGACGAAATTCAGGCCGTCCGAATATTCCCGGATCCCCAGGGTGAAGCGTGGCGTGCCGGTGTAGATGTCGGTGCCGACGAGGCCGAGCAAGAGGCCGAGCGCCACCATCGCCAAGGCCTTGACGATCGATCCGTGCGCCAGCGCGACCGACGACACGAGGCCGACGATCATCAGCGAGAAATATTCTGCCGCGCCGAACTTCAGCGCGATCTCGGTCAGGGGCGGGGCGAACACCGCGACCAGGAAGGTCGAGACCGTGCCCGCGAAGAACGAGCCGAGCGCGGCGATTGCCAGTGCGGCACCGGCGCGGCCCTTGCGGGCCATCTGGTAACCGTCGATCGCGGTGACGGCAGACGAGGATTCTCCCGGCATGTTGATGAGGATCGCCGTGGTCGAGCCGCCGTATTGTGCGCCGTAATAGATGCCGGCGAGCATGATCAGCGAGGAGACCGGCTCCAGCTGAAAGGTGATCGGCAGCAGCATGGCGATGGTCGCCGTTGCCCCGATGCCGGGCAGCACGCCGATCAGCGTGCCGAGCAGAACGCCGATCAGGCAGAAGAGCAGGTTTTCCGGCGAGGCGGCCGTGGTGAAACCGAGTGCAAGATTGCTGAATAGATCCATCATCCCTCTCCTAGAACTGGGTCCAGGGGCCGAAGCGCTGGAAGGGCAAGCCGAGGCCGTAGCTGAAGACCGCGACGGAAAAAGCCGTCAGTGCCAGCGATAGTGCGAGTGCGGTCAGCGGTTTCATGCGGCCGGAGGCAAAGCAGGCGATGAGCGCTGTAAAAAACAACGACGGGACGAAGCCCAGTCCACGAACCGTCAGGCCGAAGAAGATCGGTGCCGGCAGGATGAACAGCATGCCGCGCACGGCGATAGCCCCGATCGGCTCTCCCTGGACCCGGGTCGACTGAACGAGGATCACGATACCGAGAAGCGTCAGGATGACGGCCAGCACCAGCGGAAAATAGCCCGGCCCCATGCGGAATGCGGTGCCGAGTTCGAGGTTGAACGCCTGCCAGGCGAAGAACAGCCCGACGGCCGTCAGGAGGCCGCCACAGAGCGCATTGGTGGTGTCGAAGGAGATTGATTTCATCGTGTCCCCATTTGGTTTTTTTTGGCTGAGCGCCGATCGGGAAGGGTCGAACTCAAGCTCGGACTGCCAGTTGCCAGTGACGTCTTGCGGCTGACGATCGGATGACACCTTGAAGTGTAACCGAAGCCGACGGCCGGCGCGATTACCCTCCGGCGATGCCTTATGCCCTGCCTCAGGCGACAAACCCGCCACGATCCGGGCCGCTTGGGCTTAAGGATCGTGGCGGGCAGCGTCTCAATTTAGTCGGCGTACTGGCCGGCGGCTTCGATGACCGGCTTCCAGCGGGTGATTTCGCTTTCAAGCTTGGCCTTCAGCGCTGCCGGGGTGGCGTCGGCTTCGCTCGACGGTACCGTGCCGAGTTCGCCGAAGCGGGCAACGACGTTCGGATCCTTGAGAGCCACCTGCAGCGACTTCGACAGCCGCTCGTTGACTTCGGCCGGCGTGCCCTTCGGCGTATAAACACCGTGCCAGATGCCGACCTGCAGCCCCGGAAGGCCGCCTTCCGTTGTCGTCGGCAGGTCCGGGAAGACCTTGAGACGTTCAGGCGAAGTGACGGCATAGGCCTTGATCGTGCCGCCCTGGATCTGCTTGGTGGTGTTGGTGGTCTGGTCGCACATGATGTCGACCTGACCGCCGAGCAGATCGGTCATTGCCGGACCGGTGCCTTTGTAGGGAACGGTGGTGAGCGGCGTTTCGATGGCGCTCATGAACATCATGCCGCAGAGGTGCGAGGCAGCGCCGATGCCGGCATTGGCAACGGTGACCGTGTCCTTGTTGGCCTTTGCGTATTCGACGAGGCCCTTGAGATCGGTCGGCTCGAGATCCTTGCGCGCGACGATCGTCATCGGCACTTCGGTGACAAGACCGACATATTCGAACGCGTTCAGCGTGTCATAGGCGAGCTTGCGGTAGAGCGTGGCGCTGGTTGCCATGCCGATATGGTGGAGCAGGACCGTGTAGCCATCCGGATCGGCCTGGGCAACGCGACCGGCGCCCAACGTGCCGCCGGCGCCACCGACGTTTTCGACGATGATCTGCTGGCCGAGATCCTTCGACATGGATTCGGCGACGAGGCGTGCGACGGTATCCGTCGGGCCGCCGGCCGAGAACGGAACGACCATGGTGATCGAGCGTTCGGGATAGGTCTGCGCATTGGCGGAAGCGGCAAACAGGGACAGCGCGGCAACGGCGCCAAGAAGCGCATTCAGGGTTTTCATCTTTTCCTCCCGGATGAAACATCGACCAGCCGGCAAGGCTCCTCCCATGCCGATTCTGGTTGACCCATTTGCAGAGGCAATCTTAGCACAGACAACGGGTTCGCCGTGCGTTGCCGTGCATTTCTGCCGCCGGTTGTCTGGTTTTGGGTGGATTCGGAAACAAGAGGCTCGCTTGGTGGGTGGATTTCCACCCATTGCGGGCGCCGTGGATCACCCGTGGTCGTGGCGACGCTGCCCGCGTACGACCGTTCGGCGGCTATTGCTGTCCCGTACGCTGCCTCAGATACTGCACTTCGTCTGTTGTCAGCGGACGCGTCGCGCCTTTCGCAAGCTTTCCGAGCGCGATGTCGCCGATCGAGACGCGCACGAGCCGCAGCACCTCGAAGCCGAGGACGTCGAGCATGCGGCGGATCTGGCGATTGCGCCCTTCGTGCAGCTCGACCTCGATCCAGCTGTTCTTCTCGCCGCCTCTTAACTGTTCGGCACGCCCGGCGCGCAAATGCTCGCCGCCCTCGTCGATGCCGTCGACCATCGACCGGAGCTTGGCGTCGCCGATCTCGCCCGAGACCTGCACATGATAGACCTTGCCGAGATGGGTTTCCGGGTCGAGCAGGCGCTGGGCGAGCACGGTGTCGTTGGTGAAGAGCAGCAGGCCCTCGCTCGCCTTGTCCAGCCGACCGACCGGCGAGAGGAACTGTGCATCGCTCTCGCTCAGGCAATCAAAGACGGTTGGGCGCCCCTCCGGGTCGTGCCGTGTCGTCACCAGGCCACGCGGTTTGTTGAGCATCAGGTAGATCTTGTCTTCCGCCAGAACGGCCTTGCCGTCGACGGCGATGCGGTCTTTTTCGATATCGACCCATTGGGCGAGATCGGTGGTCTTGCGGCCGCCGATGCTGACCCGGCCCTCAAGCACCAGCTTTTCCGCCTGCGTCCGCGAGCAGTAGCCAAGCTTGGAAAGGGCACGGGCGATGGTGACGCGCTTGCCGATGTCGACGGTCATGCGTCCAGTGCCTTCGCCTTGTCCTGCTGCCGGCCGTTTCTGCCTCACTTCGGGTCGTCTCCATCTATCTCTGGCTGCCGGCGCCTGTCGCGAAGCCTCGGAACCGTCGTTCAGTCGACCTTGATATAGTCGATCTGCCGGGCAAGCCAGCATCCGATCGTCAGGCCGGAAATGACACCCTGTCCGTTGCGGTGGATCCGTACGGTCCAGTCCCCGGGCGCCGGCGCGTCCATTGAGCGCTTGCAGCTGAGCAGCCAGACATCATCGGCAAACGGCCGCATCGCATGCATCGCACCCTTGCCGAGCATGCCATTAAAACCGGCAAAGAAGATGCCGCTGGTCGAGACGATATCGATGTCGGCGTCGAGTTCTGCGGAGTGGTAACGACCGGCTATGTCAGGCTTTGCCTTGCCGGCAACCCTCTCGGCCGTCGTCTGCAGGTTCTCGCGCTCACGCGCCATGTGCAGGCCGGTGCCGTTCGGCGTCAACGAAACCGCTCCGGAGCGGGCGATAGCGTCCGCTGCGATCTGCAGCGATTCTCCTGCCGTCGCGAAGCGCAGTTCAAGCCGCCCCGATCCCAACGGCCGCGTCGACAGCGCCAGGCCGGTCTCCGGTTCGAGATAGGTGCCGAACTGTTCGCTATTCCAGTCGCCGGCTGCCGCCTCGGCATCGCGGTGACCGAGCGCGGCCTTCATCAGTGCCGTCGCCGCGGCATGGGCGTCGGCCTCGTGGTTGAACATCACGACGATCGAGAGGCGCTCACTGGCCGCATGAAGGCGACGGCTGCGAAAGCCGCGCAAGGCGCCGCCGTGGCCGGTGATCGCGACGTCGCCGATCCGTTCGTGGGCAAGGCCGAAGCCGTAAGTTGCTGCCCGCCCGTCCGCATAGGTCTGCGGCGCGGAAAGCCTGCGGTAGAGGCCGGCTTCGTCGTCACGCGTACGATCGATGAAGCGCTCCCAGGCGAGCATGTCGTCAAGCGTCGCCGAAATACCGGCATCCCCCGCCCAATAGATCCGGTTCGCGGCCTCGAAATAGCCTGTGGTCTCATTGCCCTCGTAGCCGACGACGCCGTTCGGCGAGATACTGGTATCGGGGGTGAGGGCGGCCGTGGTCATGCCGGCCGGACCGAAAGTGCTGCGGTCGTAGAGCTCGGACAACGATCGACCCGAAAAATCTTCGATGAGGTCGGCCAGGATACGGTAGTTGCCGTTCGAATAGGAATAGCGCGTGCCGGGCTCGAAATGCGTCGAGCGGGCGCGCGACAGCAGCGGCCGGGCGTGCTCACGGCGGAAGACGCCGTCGGCCATGGCGCCCTGCAGCACCGTCAGGGCCCAGTAGTCGCGCAGGCCAGACTGGTTGTGGCAGAGATGCGCCACGCTCGGACGTTTGCCTTCGATCAGCGGCAGGTACGCATCGAGTGCGCCATCGAGCTTGGCGGGATCGCCGACCGTGTCGAGCAGCACCGCGCAGGTGAACTGTTTGCTGATCGAGCAGATCGGCAGCAGCGTGCCTGCCGTCATCGGCTTGCGCGCCGTAAGATCGGCATAGCCCCAGACGTGCTTGAGGATGACCTCGCCGTCCCTGACGACACCGACGACGCCGCCAGGCCCCCTGTATTGCTGCGGCAAGGCGAGGACGGCTCGTTCGAGGGCGGGAAAATCCAGGGTGTTCATGGTGCGCAATGCCAGTCGGTGGGGCCAGTCGGTAGGCCCAGTCGATGGGGCCAGTCGGTCGGGAAGGAAACCTGCCGCCCGGACGGGCGGATCGGCTTCGTACCTACCGCTCCGTCAACGCAAGTGCAACCGCGCTGCGCCGGCCTCAACGCAATCCGGCTTGCGCGTGATAAAGCCGGCTATAGGTGCCCTTGGCGGCGAGCAGCGTGTCGTGTGGTCCTTGTTCGCTGATGCCGTTCGTGTCGACGACGATGATGCGGTCGGCATCGCGGATCGTCGCCAGGCGGTGGGCGATGACCAGTGTGGTTCGACCTTTGGAAAGTTCGGCAAGCGATTGCTGGATCGCCTTTTCGGTTTCCGTGTCGAGCGCCGACGTCGCCTCGTCGAGGATCAGGATTGACGGGTTCTTCAGGAACATCCGGGCGATTGCCAGGCGCTGCTTCTGACCGCCGGATAGCTTGACGCCGCGCTCCCCGATGACCGTGTCCATGCCGTCGGGCAGAGCCGCGATCATGCCGTCGAGTTTGGCCCGGCGAGCGGCATCGAGGATATCGGCTTCGCTTGCGCCGAGACGTCCATAGGCGATGTTGTCGCGGATCGTGCCGGCGAACAGGAAAACATCCTGCTGCACGATGCCGATCTGCCCGCGAAGCGAGGCGAGCTTGATGTCACGAATGTCGACGCCGTCGACGGTGATGCTGCCTTCGGCGACCTCGTAGAACCGCGGCAGCAGCGAGCAGATCGTCGTCTTGCCGGCGCCCGAGGGGCCGACAAAGGCCACGGTTTCTCCGGCTTTGATCGTCAGGTCGATGTTGGCGATGGTCGGCTTGTCGGGGCTGTAGCCGAATGAGACGTTGCGATAGGTGATGTCGCCGCGCAGGCCGGACACGTCGACGGCGGCCGGACGATCCTCGATGTCAGGCTCGGTCTCCATCAGCTCGATGAAGCGTTTGAAGCCGGCGATGCCCTTGGGATAGGTCTCGATGACCGAATTGATCTTCTCAACCGGGCGGAAGAAGACGCCGACCAAAAGCAGGAAACCGATGAAGCCGCCGTTGCTCAATTGTCCGGTCAGCACGAAGTAGCTGCCGGTGATCATCACGATCAACTGCGTCAGCCGCATGCTCATGTAGCTGAGCGAGGTACTGGCGGCCATGATGCGGTAGGCCTCAAGTTTCGTTTGGCGGTAGTTCTGATTGTCGGTCTCGAACAGGCTGCGCTCGTGCTCTTCGTTGGCGAAGGCCTGGACTACACGGATGCCGCCGACATTTTCCTCGATGCGGGCGTTGAAGTCGCCGACGCGGCCATAAAGATTGCGGAAGTTGCTGGCCATGCGGCCGCCGTAACGGCTGGTGACCCAGGCAGTGATCGGCACGACGGCTGCCGTGATCAGCGCCAGTTGCCAATGCACGGTCATCATCAAAAGCAGCGCGCCGATGAAGGTCATGATCGCGATGAACAGGTCCTCGGGGCCGTGATGGGCGACTTCGCCGATCTCTTCCAGGTCCTTCGTCAGGCGCCCGACGAGATGGCCGGTCTTCTGGTTGTCGAAGAAACTGAAGGAAAGCTTCTGCAGATGATCGAAAGCCATGCGGCGCATATCGGTTTCGATGTTGATGCCGAGCATGTGTCCCCAATAGGTGACCGTCGCCATCAAGCCGGTATTGACGAGATAGACGACGAGAAGGCCGACGGAGGCGAGCAGGATCAGCGTCCATTCCTGGCTCGGCAGCAGCTGGTCGACGAACAGCTTGACCGCGACCGGAAAGCCGAGCTCCAGCAGGCCGGACAACACCGCGCAGGTGAAGTCGAGAATGAAGAGGCCGCGATAGGGCCGGTAGAACGCGAAGAAGCGCTTCAACATGACAACCGCACTCACATGGGCAGCCGCTTGCGAACGGCCGTAAAATCTGAGTTCAAATGTCATGTTTTTACCCGGATGCCAACAGATATGCGACCGAAAAAGCGAATCAATGCTGTCACAAAGCGCACCAACCCGGGCATGTAATCCCCGGATGAGACGGAACGTGGGAAAGGGAAGAAAACGTTAACCATAAGCTCCGTAGAAGAGGGAATCAGCAGGGGAGCGAATGAAGCAATGGCAGGCGATAGATCAGATGAAGCGGCGGTGTTTGGCGGACGTGATGTCGTCCCGTTTCCGATGGCAAGAAGACTGAGCACCATTCGCATCTGTGCTGCCGAACTCGAAGACCTCCATGGTGACGACGCCGTGCAATATTGGCGGCGGGAATGCCGGGCACTTGCCGACGAGTTGCTTGCGCTCGGCTGCTCCGACGCGGAAATGCGTGAGCAGGTCATGGCATTTCAGGCCGAGGTACAGGCCGAACTCTGGCAGCGCCACCAGTCCCGGCTTTCCGCCGGTGCAGTAAGCCAGTAATTCGAACGGACGGTTCGACCTTTCGTATTGATCGCTCGGCCAGCAAGGGAAAGCCCCGGCGCTTGCGCCGGAGCCGTGGTGGTCAGCGCCCGATGGCCCCCTGCAGACGATGCGCCGCCCATGCGGCCGCGCAGCCGAGGCCGGCGACACCAGCCAGTTCGCAAAACGCGAACCATCCCGGTTCCAGATGCGCCGCGAAGAATGTGATCAGGCCAAGAAAATAGGCAGGCACGTTGTTGACGGGGGCGGTTGCACGCAAGGACACCACAATCATCGCGACGACAAAGACGACCGGCCCGAAGGCCAGCGCCCCCATTGCAGGCATCAAAGCCCGGAGCGCGAGGGTCGCAGCCATGCCGATGGCGATGCCGACGGCAAGGCAGATGTAGCTGGTCAATGCCTCACGTGCCATGTGACCGCGGGTAAAGAACGCGACCCACCCCATGAACATCGCCCAGACGGGCCAGCCGACGCTTGCTGAAGTCGTGGCAGCGACAGCGGCCGTTGTTGCCGCTACGAGCGTCAGCAGATTGAATTTCCAGGCGAAGGGCACTCGGTCGGTTGGTTCTGTTTGTGCGGTCATGACATATCCTCGAAATGGGTTTAATGGGCGCTTTCACCGGACAGCCAAGGTCAGGCTTGGGTCTTTTCGATCGACAGCAGGTCGGCGATGCCGATGCGCCGGGCGAAGTCGATGCGCATGCGTTCGGCGACCTCGATCACTTCCGCAGCACCGTCTCCGACGAAATCGATGACCGATCGCGCGGGGCGCGAGCCCTCCGGCAGGCCGACGATGCGCACGACTTCGTCGGCAACGGCCCGTGGATCGGCATGAGCAGGCGTCAACTCGCTCAGGCGCTCGCCGACCTGGTCCAGGAGACCGTCATAGCGGGCGTAGGCCGCGACCGTTTCCTCGTCCGCCGGGCGCCCGGCGGTTGGGAAATGATTGGTCCCGCGGGTAAAGGCGCCCGGCACGACGATCGAGGTCTCGACGCCGAAACGCGTCAGTTCGTAGGACATGGTAACGGCAAGAGAATCCATCGCCGCCTTGGCAGCTGCATAGGGTCCGAGGAAGGGCGGGAAACCGCCTTTGGTGGTGGTGCTGCTGATCCACAGGACAAGCCCGTGTTCACGCTTGCGCATTTCCGGCAGTACGGCACGGTTGACCCGCTGCACGCCGAAGAGGTTGGTGTCGAAGACCTTGACCAGCTCTTCCGGCGTGAACGCCTCGGCCGGACCGATGACGAGATGACCGACGTTGTGCATGACGACGTCGATGCCGCCCTTCTCGGTGATGATCGTCGCAACGGCGGCGTCCGCGGAGGGCTGCGACAATACGTCGAGTTCGAGCGGGCGCAGATCGTATCCGCCGCGCTTGGCGGCGGCGCGCATCTCTGAAGCGCGGTCGCTGTTACGACCGTCGATGCCGCGCATCGAGGCGTAGACGGTATGTCCGGCGCGAGCAAGTGCTTCGGCGGAAAGCCTGCCGATGCCGGAGCCGGCGCCGGTGACAAGAATGACTGAAGACATGGTTCTGCTCCTTCGTTCGAAAAGGGGTACGGGAAGGGATGGGCGCGGATGTCAGGCAACGCCGCCGTTGGCGCGCAGGATCTGACCGTTGACCCAGCCAGCATCGGGACCGACAAGGAAGGCCACGACACTGGCTATGTCGTCCGGCTGACCGAGCCGCTCAAGCGGCGGCATCTTGGCAAACTGGGCGACAAGCTCTTCGCTCTTGCCCGACAGAAACAGATCGGTTGCAATCGGACCTGGCGCCACGGCGTTGACGGTGATGTCGCGGCCGCGAAGCTCCTTGGCAAAGACGTGTGTTAGCGCCTCAACTGCCGCCTTGGTGGCGTTGTAGACCGCATAACCCGGCAGGTTGAGGGCGAGGGTCGTCGAGGAGAAGTTGACGATGCGGCCACCGCTGCGCATGCGTTTTGATGCTTCTCGCAGGGTGTTGAAGGTGCCCTTGGTGTTGATGGCGAAGTGACGGTCGAATTCCTCGTCGCTGGTTTCGGCAAGTGCCGCGGTCTTCAGCACGCCAGCGTTGTTGATCAGTATGTCGATGCCGCCGAAAGCAGCCTCGGTTGCGTCGAACAGGCGCTTCACCGCTTCCGGATCGGCAACATCGGCCCTGGCGGTCAGGGCGCGGCCGCCCTTTTCCTCGATCTTTCGTGCCAACTTCTCGGCGGAGGCGGCGTCACCGGCATAGTTGATGACGACCGTGAGGCAGTCGGCGGCCAGGCGTTCGGCAATCGCCGCACCGATGCCGCGCGAGGCGCCGGTAACGATGGCGACCCTGTTGGTGTGTTCCTGCATGATGTTTCTCCTTCGTTGTGAAGCGCTTGGCTTGTTGGTGAGGAGAAGATGACGTCTTTCGTGACTCGGATAATCATGCATAATCCGGCAACATAATCCGGAGATTGCGAACAAATGGACAGGTTCGATGCCATGCGCGTGTTCTCGCGCGTCGTCGAGAGGCGCAGTTTCACGCAGGCCGCTGATGATCTTGGCCTGCCGCGCTCGACGGTGACCGATGCGGTTAAGCAGTTGGAAGCACGGCTGGGTGTTCGCCTGCTGCAGCGCACGACGCGCCATGTTAGCCCGACATTGGACGGTGCTGCCTATCACCAGCGCTGCATCTCCATTCTCGACGATATCGAAGATGCCGAAGGCGCCTTTGCCGGCGCCAGGCCCAAAGGCCTGCTTCGCATCGACGTGCATGGAACGCTGGCACGCCACTTCGTGCTGCCGAGCCTGCCCGCCTTTCTCGCGACCTACCCTGAGATCGAACTCTACATGAGCGAGGGCGACCGTTTGGTCGATCTCATTCGGGAAGGCATCGATTGTGTGCTGCGGGTCGGCGAGCCGCAGGACAGCGAGATGATCGGGCGGCGCATGACGATGCTCGATGAGATCACCTGTGCGTCACCCGACTATATCGCCCGCCACGGCAGGCCCGAAAGGTTCGATAGCCTGGAAGGGCATCGCATGGTCGGCTTTCGTTCGTCGACTTCAGGCGCTCCGATACCGCTCGAATTCCAGATTGGGGGCAAGGTCGAATATGTCGCACTGCCGGTGACGGTCGCGGTTAACGCCGCCGAAAGCTTCGTTGCTGCCGCAAGGCTGGGGCTCGGGCTCATTCAGGTGCCGCGTTACCATGTCGAGCGAGATCTCCACGAGGGTACGCTGGTCGAGGTGCTTGAAAACTGCCGTCCGACGCCGACGCCGGTTTTCCTGCTCTATCCGCGCAACCGCCAGCTTTCGCCGCGGGTGCGCGTCTTCATCGACTGGCTGGCTGGCGTGTTCGCCGAGGGTCGCGATCGATAATGTGCATCAATCCGTCGGCAGTTCTGGATCCCAGGTGAACAGTTCCTTTGCTCGGGCAATCCCCCGCAGGGCAAAACGTCCGAGCGAAACAGCGTCTGCCTGAAGCTCAGGCGGGCAGGCCTCGACGAAATCCGCCGACATGATCACCTGTCGTTCGACCGAGCGGCACATCGAGGCGATACGGCTGACTTCGTTGACCGCGGGGCCGACGACGGTGAAGTCGAGACGGTTCTGGCTGCCGATATTGCCGTAGAAGACCTCGCCGATGTGCAGGCCGAGATAGACGTCGGTCGTCGGCTTTCCCTCCTCCTGCCGGCGCGCATTCAACGCCACCAGCATGCGCCGCAATTGCCGCTCGGCGGCGGTTGCGTTCGCGCAGGCAGTCGTTGGCTCGTCGGCATTGAAGATGGCAAGTACGCCGTCGCCGATCAGCTTGAGCACGCTGCCGCCGTGATCGTGGATGGCTGAGATGACCATCCCCGAATAATCGTTGAGGAAGGGGATGATGTCTTCCGGGGCGGCTGCGTCGGAGATCCGGGTGTAGTTGCGCAGGTCCGAAAACCACATGACGGTTTCGATGCGCTCGGCCTCGCCGCGCACGATGCTGCCTTCGACCACGCGCCGGCCGGCATCGGCGCCGAGATAGACATCGGCGAGTGTGCTGATGATCCGGACGCAGGACGTGGTCTTTACCGCCAGCGCAAGGGTCGGCAGGAGAATGCGAAGGGCGGCGATTTCTTCTTCGGCAAAGCCGCTTTGCCGGCGTGTGGTCCAGTAGGAATAGAAGCAATCCATCTCGCCGACGCGGCCCTGGTCGGTGAAGTGATGGATCATGTTGATGCAATCGGTGTGGCCTTCCGCCTTCAGGCGGTCGAGCACATGATATTGCACCGAGCGCTCGTCGGCGAGGCGCACGCGCCGCTCCGGCTCGCACGCCGTCAGCATGTGGTAGAAGATCGAGCGATGCCAATTCGCCTGCGCTTCTCCGCCGGTGGTCGAGGAATATTGCACGACCTCCGGCGCCACGTCGCTTTCGCGGTTCCACTGGAAGGCCCGGCCCTCGAATTCCGGATGCAACGTGTCGATCAGCCCCTGGCCACGGGCAATGTCCATGCCCGCGGCAATGCAGCGCTCGCAGAAGCCGGCAAGCATCTCGGGTTCTTGCAGGCCCTTGAGGCCCTCTTCCGACAGCCAGAGGATGATGTCGCGGATCTGTTGGTCGTTCATAACGGGTCCCGCTCTGGAGCTGCCGGTGGCTTGGCGCAGTCTGCGTTATCAATAGCCAAAGTGCCGGCGCGGTTCCAGCACCTGAAGCGATTCAGGCCTCAAGCAGATAGGAAGGTGCAGCCCGCAGCCGCGCGATGTCGCGTAGCGGCGGCGCACCGAAAAGGCGGGCGTATTCGCGCGAAAACTGCGAAGGACTGTCGTAGCCCACATGATGCCCGGCCGTGGCCGCATCGATCGCCTGGCTGAGGATCAATCGTCGAGCCTCCTGCAGCCGGAGCTGCTTTTGATATTGCAGCGGGCTCATCGCCGTCACCGCCTTGAAATGCTGATGAAAGGACGAGAGGCTCATATTGGCTTTTGCTGCCAGATCTTCGATGCGCAGCGGCTTGCGGAAGTCGCGTTTGATGAGGTCGATCGCGCGGTTGACCTGGGTCAGCTTGCTCTCGGAGCGGGCGATCTGGCGCAGTCGGTGACCCTGCTCACCCATCAGCAGACGGTAGAGGATCTCGCGTTCCGCCAGCGGCGCCAGCACGGCGATTTCCTCCGGCCGGTCGAGCAGGCGCAGCAGCCGGACGATCGCGTCGAGCAGCTCGGCGGTGGTGTCGCTGAGGAACAGCCCGGGTCCGGGCACGCCGCCATCGATCGGCGAGTGGCCAGCCTCGAGCACCAATGCACTCAGCATCGTCGGGTCGAGGTCGAGGCGCAGGCAGAGATAGGGTTTTTCCGGTGACGCGTCGATGACCTGGCCGATGACCGGCAGGTCGACGGAAACGGTGAGATACCGGTTTGGATCGTAGGTGTGGACCGTCTCGCCCAGCATCACCTGCTTGGATCCTTGCGCGATGAAGCAGACGGCGGGTTCATGCAACGTATGGATCGGCTCGGTCGGGCTCGACGATCGGATCAGGATGAGGCGCGGTATCGCCGTCGACAGCACGCCGTCGATGCCGCTGTTGCGCTCCATCAGGTGCTGGAATTCATCGAGATCGCCCAAGGCCGTTTTCCTTTATGCGGGATTGGCGTCCGGCAGAGGCTGACCTTTTCCGGGCGCAAGTTCAACGGGATAATTGGTGCGGCAGCGGCGGATGCCACCAGCCGCCGCTGCCCCTTGGCCTAGTCTTCCCGGCGCAGGATCATGCCGGCATGATAGAGCACACCGTCGATGAAATCGCCGTCGGCGGTAAAACCGGTATCGTCGACATAGTCGATATGATTGCCGGTCACCCAGTAACGGCCCTGATAGGCGCTCTGCCGTTTGCCTCGCGCTTCGTCATAGCGGCCATCAGGCAGGAGGTGGTGGCGGATACGGCCGTCTTCGGTAACCCACATGCCGACATATGGATGCGGCGCCTGTTGCATGATTTTCTCCTGTGCGGATGACGGATCTGGCGTCGGGGCGGAAAGGAAGAGACCCAATACCACCCATGTTCGAAAAGCGCGGCTCATCTGCGAGCGCTCCATTTGTTCCTGATCAGTGCGGGCTTGCCGTCGGGCGCACGATGATCTCGCTGACATCGACATCTGAGGGCTGTTCGATGGCATAGGCGATTGCCCGGGCAATTGCGGTGGCCGGGATGGCGATGCGCCGGAAGTCGCGCATTGCGCCGCGGGCAGTCTCGTCAGAGATGCTGTCGGCCAGTTCCGATTCGGTGACGCCGGGCGAGACCACGCTGACGCGGATGCGATCGGTTTCCTGGCGAAGGCCATCGGAAATCGCCCGGACGGCGAACTTCGTGGCGCAATAGACGGCGGCGGTCGGCGAGACGGCGTGACCGCCGATCGACGACAGGTTGACGATCTGGCCGTTGCCCTGCTCGGTCATCACGGGCAGGCTGGCGGCGATGCCATTCAGCACGCCGCGGATGTTGACATCGATCATCCGGTTCCACTCGTCGACCTTGAGGGCCGAAAGTGGCGACAGCGGCATGACGCCGGCATTGTTGACGATGACGTCAAGCCGTCCGAACTCGGAAACGGCATGGGCTACGAAGGCCTGCATATTGGCAAGGTCGGTGACATCCAGCGCCTTGAAGCTGGCGGTGCCGCCGGCGGCGCGGATTTCGCCGGCAAGGGTTTCCAGACGATCGGTGCGGCGGGCGCCAAGAATGACGCGGGCACCGGCGGCGGCCAGATATCGGGCGGCCGCCTCGCCAATGCCGCTGCTGGCGCCGGTGATGGCGACGACTTTTCCTTGAAGCTCGGACATGCTTGGTTCCTTTCGCGATGGGCCGGGGCGTCCCCGGTTCTGAAAGTCACCATGCGCTCTCCGGTCGATGGAGCGGTAGAACAGCACTCCGGCATTCTTGCACGATTCTCCGAATGGCCCGCCGCTACGGTCCTGACCCGTCGTCGGGCGCCCCGGTGCCGCGGGTCTAGACGGCCAACTGGAGCGCCTGCCCGTCATTTTCCGCCGGAACGGCGCAGCAGATCAATGCCTCGCCTTGGCCGACCTCGAAGGACGGTTGCTGGGGATAGGCGACCTCGCCTTCCAGAACCCGCGTGCTGCAACTGCCGCAACTGCCGTTGCGGCAACCATATTCGGGCGAAAGGCCGCGGGCTTCGGCCAGCTCGAGCAGGGTACCTTCGCCCGGTTGCCAACGGGCTTCCTTGCCGGAGTCGGTAAAAATCACGCGGACCGACGTGTTGGCAGGCGGCTTCGACACCGTCGGCAATCCTGCGTCGAGGTTGCGGGTCAGCGACGACAGGCCGAATGTCTCCGCATGGATACGGGCGTCGGCGACGTTCAACGCACGCAGTCCGTCATAGAGCGATTGCATGAAAGCCCGCGGGCCGCAGAGATAGAAGTCGTAGTCGTCGAAGGGCAGGGTGGATTGCAGCAACGGGATGTCGATGCGCCCGGCTGTGTCGTAATCCTCGCCCTTGCGTGCGCCATCCGTTTGGCTGAACACGCGCGTCAGGCGGATTTTGCCTTGGCCGGCATCGACGAGGGAGGCGATCTCCTGGTTGAAGGCGCGTTCATCGAGACTGCGGGCGGATTGGAACAGCCATGTCGGGCGGATACGCCGCTTGCGCAAGCCCTCATAGAGGATGTGGCGCAACATCGCGATCATCGGCGTGATGCCGACGCCGGCGGCAAGCAGCACCGCCGGCCGCCGCTCGCTCGCGTCGATGACGAAACTGCCAGCCGGCGCGCGGGCCTCGATGACATCACCGGAGCTGAGGCGATGCAGGAGGGAGGAGACGGCGCCGTCACGCTTGACGCTGATGCGGTAGGCAGCGTCTGAGGGGGCGGCCGAAAGCGTGTAGCTGCGAACGATCGGCTTGCCTTCCGCCTTGAGCCGGATCGACAGATGCTGGCCGGCATGAAACGATGTCAGACCGGCATCATCGGCCGGCTCCAGGTAGAGCGAGCGGATGGTCGCGCTCTCGTCCCTCGTACGCACGATCCGAAATGGCCGCCATTCTCCGGCGCGGGCGGCGGCGCGCAGACGGTCCTCCGTCTGCTGCCAATCGCCTGTCATCAGCGAATTGGGCGACCAGCCTGCCTGCCCGAAGGACCAGCGAAGCGGCGAACCATCAGGCCGGTAGATCACCTGCCGCGGTCGAAAATGCCAGAGGCGTTCGGCGCCTTGGAACGCGTCGATTTCCGGCGAGGCGAGGATGACTTCGGCCTCGCCCGTCATCTGTAGCATGTCCCCGGTCGCAAAATCGACGAAGAGCAGGCCTGCCCTGGGGTTGAGCATGAAATTGCCCAGTGTGTTGAAGAACAGATTGCCGGCGAAGTCAGGGATCGTCAGCACGCCATCCTCGCTGACGTGGACAAAGCCGGTCTTGCCACCGCGATGCGAGACGTCGACCTGACGCTCGCCATTGTCGCGGTCGACATAGGAGGCAACGAAGAATGTGTCGGCGTTGGCGATGATTTCTTTCGCGCGCGCATCGAGACTGTCGAGGTGAACGGGGGGCGCCTTTGGTGGAGCGTTCGGTTCCCGCGTGAATGAAAAATCCCGCAACTGGATATATTGCGGACAGTTGCCGAAGCTCTGGCCGACGGCGACAACAAAGCGATCGTCCGCTGTCCGTCGGATGGTGCCGTTCAACCGATTCCGGCGCCGCGTTTCCAACTGGATGCCGAGCACGGCAATGGCGGCGCCATCCTCCATGCCCCCGTCGGCCGGGTCGTTTCGGTCGCGTGGCAGCTGGACATTGAGGGCATGTGCGTCCGGCGCCTGCATGAAGCCCGGTTCACCCGCCCGCAGGCTTGCCCAGACATCGCCGGCGGGATCGACGGCTCCAAGCACGATGAAGGGCAACATCGGAAAAAACTGCTGGTGCTGCTCGGGCATGAAGGAACGAACGAAATTGCGGCCCGGCGCGTCCATGCGGTCGACAACGCCGAGGCTGCGTTGAATGGCAAGTTCGCCCTCATGCCAGGGGGACGCGGCGTGGGTCGGCTCGATCTTCTCCAGCATCGGTGGCTTCCTTTCTGATGAGAAAGGCCAGGGCGGAGCAGTCCGCCCTGGCAGGACAATCATGCGGCAAGGCCCGCTGCGGTTTTCTGGAAGCCGACGAAACCGGGCAGGGCTTCGATCCGCCCCAGCCAGTTGCGCACGTTGGCATAGTTGCCGAGGTCGACATTTCCTTCGGGCGCGCTGGAGACATAGCTGTAAAGCGCGACGTCGGCGATGGTCGGCCGGCTGCCCAAAAGGAAATCACGCTCAGTGAGTTCTGCGTCGAGCAGTTCCAGGATGCGATGCGCTCGGGAGATCACCTCTTCGGGGCGAAGGTTTGCGCCGAAGACTGTGACGAGCCGTGCGGCGGCCGGTCCGTAGGCGATCTCGCCGGCGGCGACCGAAAGCCATTTTTGCACTTTCGCCGCACCGACGGCGTCTTCCGGCAGCCAGTCGGTGCGACCGAGCTTCTTGGCGAGATAAACGAGGATGGCGTTGGAATCCGTCACGATGGTGCCGTCGTCGTCGAGCACAGGGACCTGACCGAAGGCGTTGAGCTTGAGGAAATCCGGCGCCTTGTGCGCCCTTGCCATCAGGTCGACATCGACGAGTTCGTGCGGCGCGCCAAGCAGAGCCAGAAAGAGCTGAGCGCGATGCGAGTGGCCCGAAAGCGGGTGGCGGTAGAGTTTCATGGTCATGTTCCCTTTGGTAGCGGCGTCCGTCGATCTGGAGCGTCGGCGGATGCATGATGCGGTCACTCGGCAGCGTCTGGCGATTGCGAAAGCCGGATCATTGCAGCTCGTTCGGCGCTTCCGGGCAGTTCGGAATGAACTGCCTTCTTCAGCAATCTATGCCCTTCCAGATTTTGGCTGTAGAGTGCCTTCGTGATAGATGGTCTCTCGATTATTGGAAGGCAGATGGATCGACTGGATGCAATGACCGTGCTTCTCGGTGTTATCGAGGGCGGGAGCCTGTCTGCCGCGTCGCGGCAGCTGCGCATGCCGCTGGCGACGGTCAGTCGCAAGGTTTCGGAGCTTGAAGCCCACCTCGGTGCGCAATTGCTGACCAGGACGAACCGCAGGATCCAGCTGACCGAGGCAGGGCGATCCTATGTCGAAGCGGCGCGGGAAATTCTTGCTCGGGTCGACGAGGCGGAGCGGGTAGCGGCCGGCGAATACTCGACGGTCAAGGGCGATCTGACGATGACGGCGCCGATCGTTTTCGGACGGCTGCACGTGTTGCCGGTCGTCGTCGATTTTCTGAAAGCCAACCCTGAGGTCAACATGCGCTTGTCGCTTGGCGACCGGCTCGTCAACCTCATCGACGATCACATCGATGTTGCGCTCAGGATCGGCAACCTGCCGGACAGCAACCTGATCGCCACTAAGCTCGGCACGATACGGCGTGTCGTCTATGGGAGCCCGAGCTATGTCGCCAGACATGGCCAGCCTGGCCATCCGCACGAACTTGCCGACCATGATTGCATCACGTTCGAAGGTTTGATGTCGAACCGCAGCTGGAGCTTTGCCGATGAGAGGGGCGAGATGGCCACGCCGATCCACTCACGCCTCGTGGTCAACACCGCGGAGGCTGCCGTCGACGCGGCGGTTGCCGGCCTCGGCCTGACGCGTGTTCTGTCCTATCAGGCGGCACGCGCCGTCGCCGATCGTTTGCTTGTGCCGTTGCTGGAACCCTTCGAACATCCGGCGCTGCCGGTTCAACTGGTCTATCTGCCGCAGGGTCTCGTGCCGATGAAACTCAGGGCATTCGTCGATTTCGCCGCGCTCCGGCTGAGAGCAGTGCTGAAATGACGACGGCCGCACCTTCCTTGCGGATCTTACGCTGATATCACGAGCTGATCTGCGGCGCCTCGCGGATGACGACGCCCCCTTCAGCGGTCACCGCTTGCGGGTCACGGGCCGGCCGAGGCTGATGCATCGCTTGTAGCGGTCGCGGCCGGTGGACGAGCGTGACCAGAACGAAGGACAGGATCATCAGCAGATACCAGGCGCCTAGCTTTTGCAGCGATACCGGTGTCCAGCCGGCGTGCTGCGAGGGATAGATCCAGGCGCGCGACCAGGTTCCGATATTTTCGGCAAACCAGATGAACAGAGCGATGAGCAGAAAACCGATGAGCAGCGGCATGCGGTGGCGGAACCGGAAGACACGGTAGTGCACATTCGTGCGCCAGAACAGGATCGCGATGATTGCAAACAGCAGATAACGCAGGTCGATGACGAAGTGGTGCGTGAAGAAATTGGCATAGATGGCGAGCGCCAGCAGCACCGTCGCAGAGCGGGGCGGATAATGGGTGTAATGCAGGTCGAGAATGCGGGTCACGCGCGCCAGGTAGGAACCGACGGCGGCATACATGAATCCTGAAAAGAGCGGCACGCCGCCGATGCGAAAGAAACTGGGCTCCGGATAGATCCAGGAACCGACGGACGTCTTGAAAATCTCCATGAGCGTACCGACGATATGGAAGATCAGGATAACCTTGGCTTCGGCAATGGTCTCGAGCTTAAAGGCCAGCATCAGAAGCTGAATGCCGAGTGCGGCGAGGAAAAGGAAATCATAGCGGGCAAAGCCGATTGCGTCCGGCCAGAACAGCTTGGTTGCAATCATGAGCGTCAGCATGGCGCCGCCGAAGAGGCATGCGAAAGCCTGCTTGATGCCGAAGACCAGCAGCTCCGTCAGGCCGCCAAGCAAGCCGCGGTCAGGAAGCCGGTCGAGCAACCGGTGGGCGGCCGCATCGATGCGCGCTTCGCGCGAGGTGAACCGTTTTTCGTCCGACAGCCGAGCCACGCGATTCGCCTCCTTGCCAGTGCCGATGGAGCGATGCCGAGGCAATGCGGTCGAATTGTGGATCAGTCGGAGCTGGACGGTTCCGGCTGATCCACACGCTTGTCTAGATCATTTCACTGTTTCACCGAAACAGTGAAATGATCTAACTCGTTGAAATAACGCAATTCCGGACGGAAAACCGTTTCACACTTTTCCTGGAATTGCTCTAGGCGCCGACGCATTGATCGCCGTGGCTTGAGAGCGCCTGCGCTATCGGAACAGGCTTGGCAGCCAGAGGGACAGGCCGGGGATGTAGGTGACGAGCATCAACACGGCGATGCTTGCGCCGAAGAACGGCCAGATGGTGCGCATCGCCTCGCGGATCGAAATGCCGCCGACGGCGCAGCCAACAAAGAGCACGGTGCCGACCGGCGGCGTGTTGAGGCCGATGCCGGCGTTGAGGATCATCACCACGCCGAAATGCACCGGGTCTATCCCGAACGCCTTGACGACAGGAAGAAGCACCGGTGTGCTGATGATCACCAGCGGCGCCATGTCCATGAACGTGCCAAGCAGCAGCAGAATGATGTTGATGAGCAAAAGCACGATAACAGGGTTGTCGGAGATCGCGCTGATCGCCGCGACCATTCCCTGCTGGACCTGCAGGAACGCCATCAGCCAGCCGAAGGAGGCGGCGGTGCCGATCACCAGCAGCACCATCGCGGTGGTGCGCACCGCCTGCAGCACCGCCTCGACGAAGCCGCTCCAATCGAGTTCGCGGTAGACGAGGATCGCAACGAGCAACGCATAGAACACGGCGATGCAAGAGCTTTCCGTTGCCGTGAAGATGCCGGAGCGCACGCCGCCGAAGATGATGCCGATCAGGAGCAGCCCTGGAAGCGAAGCCAGAAAGTAGAAGCCGAGGCGGCGCAGGCCAGGGAAGGGTTCCGACGGATATCCTTTCTTCCGCGCCACCACATAGGCTGTGACCATCAGGGCTGCAGCCAGAAGCAGACCGGGCAGGATACCGGCGGTAAAGAGATCGGCGACCGAGACGTTGCCGCCCGCTGCGATCGAATAGAGGATCATGTTGTGGGAGGGCGGGATCATCAATGCGATTATCGCCGCATTGACCGTGACGTTGACGGCGTAGCTGCGGTCATAGCCGCGCGCCGCCATCTGCGGGATCATCAACCCGCCGACGGCGGATGCGTCGGCGACGGCGGAGCCGGAAATGCCTCCGAACAGCGTCGAGGCGACGATATTGACCTGGCCTAGACCGCCGCGCAGATGCCCGACGATGCCGGCGGCAAAGCGGATCAGGCGGTCGGCGATGCCGCCGCGCACCATCAGGTCGCCGGCGAAGATGAAGAACGGGATCGCCATCATCGCAAAGACGTTGATGCCGGAGTTCATCTGCTGGAAGACGACGATCGGCGGCAGCCCCATGTAGATGACGGTGGCAAGCGACGCGATGCCAAGGCAAAAGGCGATCGGCATGCCGATCATCATCAGGAGCGTGAAGGTGCCGAAGAGAATGCTGTAGGCCACTATGCTGCCTCCTGAATGACGACATCGGCGACGGGCGCTTCGCCCAGCACAACGTCGGCAAGACGCTCCGCCGCAAACAGTGCGATCAGCAGGCCGCCTGCGATCATCGGGAAGAAATCGACGCCGCCCGGCCAGCCGAGCACGGGGATGGTCGCCGCCCAGGTGCCGGCGGCAAGCATGGTCGAATAGAAGCTCATGGCCAGGCCAAAGAGCACGATCAGCGAAAGGCTGACGATATCCATCAGGCGCTGCGTCGCAGGCGATGCCGAATGGCGCACGAAATCGAGCCCGAGATGCACGCTCTCGCGCACGCCGACGGCCGCGCCGAGCAGGATGAACCAGGACATCAGATGCAGCGACAGGGGTTCCGACCAGCTGGGCGTGTCGTTGAGGACATAGCGGGCGAAGACCTGCCAGCCGACGATTGCCGTCATGGTGACGAGGCCGAGGCCTGAGATGTAAAGCGAGAGCCGGCTGAGCCGGGCTAGCACAGGCCTGACAGCCTGCAAGAAACGCCACATTGCCTTTATCCTCCGTTGGCTGCCGGCGAGTGGAGTGTCCAACCGATCGGGCCGGACACTCAGGCGTATCGGATGCCGCTAAAGCGCGTCGCGATCTCCAGGATTCGCTAAGCTCTTGATTTTTCGCATCTCGGCATCGCAAAACCGCTGCACACTTTTACGCAGCTTGCTCTAGTTGATGGCGCGGATCCGCTCGAGCAGGTCCTTCATCTGTGGGTCGGTGACGAAGCGATCGTAGACCGGCTTCATCGCCGCGGAGAATTCGGCCTTGTCGACGGTGATGACGTTGGCGCCGGCTGCACGAACCTTTTCCTCCGACGCCTTTTCCCGCGCCGTCCAGAGCTCACGCATCTTCACCACCGATTCCTTCGCCGATTCCTTCAGGACCTTCTGGTCGTCGGGCGAAAGCTTGTCCCAGCTCATCTTCGAGATCACCAGGATTTCCGGATTGAGGGAATGTTCGGTCAGAGTGTAGTTCTTGGCAACCTCGAAATGCCTGGAGGATTCGTAGGACGGCCAGTTGTTTTCCGCCGCATCGACGACACCGGTCTCAAGCGACGAATAGACCTCGCCGAAGGGCATCGGCGTGGCGTTCGCGCCGAACGCTTCCATCATTGCAATCCACAGGTCCGACTGCTGGACGCGAACCTTCATGCCCTTGAGATCGGCCAGCTTCTCGATCGGCTTCTTGGTGGAATAGAACGAGCGCGCGCCGGAATCGTAGAAGGCAAGTCCGATCAGGCCGTGCGGTTCGAAGGCGGCAAGCACTTCGTCGCCGATCGGCCCGTCGACGGTCTTGTGCATGTGCTCGGTCGAGCGGAACAGGAAGGGAAGCCCGAGCACGACGGTCTGCGGCACCAGGTTGTTGAAGGGTGCTGCATTGACGCGGTTCATGTCGATGACGCCGAAGCGCGTCTGCTCGATCGTGTCCTTTTCGCTACCAAGCGCTGCATTGTTGGTGACGTCGATCTTGATGCGGCCATTGGTGCGCTTGGCGACCAGTTCGCCCATGTATTTCACAGCCTCGACGGTCGGATAACCGTCCGGGTGGATGTCGGCCGAGCGCAGCGTGATTTCCTGCGCCTGCAGGGTGCCGGCGCTGAGGGCAACGCCCAGGGCCAGGCAAAGCGTTTTTGCGATGTTCATTTTGTCCTCCTCCTTCTTGTAGCGCCGAAGCCTCCTCGCTTCGGACGAATGCGGGTGGCTTCAGGCACCTCTGTCCGTGAATGGCTTCAAGCCAAAGAGCCGTTCAGGATTTTCGACGAGCACGCGATGACGGGCGCCGGCGTCCGGCAGCCAGCCCAGAACTGTGTCGGTCAGTTCGGCATCGTCGGGATAGTCGGCGTTGGTCTTTGCAATGTTGTGTGGCCAGTTGCTGCCCCAGACCACGCGTTCGGGCGCATGCGCGACAACCGCGCGCGACAGTGCGGCGACGTCGGCAAAATCGGGGCCGCCGGTCTTTGAGGATTCGTAGACACCGGCGAACTTGAACCAGCAGTTGCCGCCATCGATCAGCCGCTTGACCGCGGCGACTTCGGGTCCATCTGGTGCCGCGCCGGAGAAGAACTTGCCGTGATGGTCGAAAACCCAGCGGGATTTCAGTTTCTGCAGTCTTGGTTCGTGCTGAAGGATGTTGCTGCCGTCGAACTGGATGGCGACCATCCAGCCGCGGGCTGCCGCGCGGTCATCCACAGCTTCGAGTTCGTCAAGGCCGACGGCGCCGCCGGGCAGATCCATGATCCTTGCGCCGATCACGCCAGCATCCGACAGGGTATCCAGCTCACGCTCCGAAGTCTCCGCGCCGAAGGCGGCGACGCCGCGGGCCGAAGGCCCCATCGCGTTAAGGCAGGCAATCAGGTTTGTGTTGTCACGCTGATGGGCATTGCCCTGGGTGATGATGACCCTGTCTACACCGAGCCAGCGCATGAGCTTTCTGTATTGATCCGCATCCGGCAGGGCGCCGGCGGGAAGTGCGGGCCCGCCAGCAAGGGCGGGAAAGCCGGGCAGATACATATGCATCTGCGTGTCGACCGTGCCTTTTGGCAACGGGTTTTTGGGCGGGCGACCGGAGAGCGTTCTGACCAACATCTCAATCATCCCTCATCCGGAACTCGGCAAGCGCATCGCGGTCGATTTCGATGCCAAGTCCCGGACCACCGGGGATTTTGACGACCCCCTGGTCATGCTCGATCGGCGTCTTGATCACCGCCTGTCGGAACGGGTTTTCGGTGCGATCGAATTCGAGGATCGGCTCGATCGGGTTGACGCGCACCGGATTGGGCACCATCGCTGCCATGAACTGGAGGGCGGCGGCGATATGAACCGCCGTGCCCCAGACATGCGGGACGATGCGGACACCATGGAGCGCTGCCATATCGGCGACGCGCCGTGCCTCGGTGAACCCTCCGACGCCGGCAAGATCGGGCTGGAGAATGTCGACGGCGCGTGTCTCGACCGGTTCGCGCATCCCCCAGCGGCTATGCCAGGTTTCGCCGCCGGCGACCGGTATCGGCTGGCCGGCACGCACCTCGCGATAGGCACCGAGCTGTTCCGGCACCACCGGCTCCTCGAACCAGTCGATGTCCAACTCGGCAGCCTTGCGGCCAAACTCGAGCGCCTCAAGCACGTCGTAGCCGTGATTGGCATCGACCATCAGCCGCATGTCCGTGCCGACCGCTTCGCGCACGGCACGGACGACAGCAAGATCCTCGCGCACGCCAAACCCGATCTTGATCTTGCTGGCATGAAAGCCCTCAGCGCGATAGCGGGCGACTTCGGCGGCGTTGTCCTCGACCCGGTCGATGCCGTCGCGCTTGAAGCTTCCCGTCGCATAGGCCTTGACCGTTTCGCGGAAGCGGCCTCCGAGAAGCGTGGAAACCGGCACGCCGAAATGTTTGCCCTTGATGTCCCAAAGCGCGATGTCGATGCCTGACAGCGCGGTCAGCGCCAGGCCGCGCTGGCCCTGGTCGCGCAGCGCGTTGTAGAGCCGCGCCCAGATCTTTTCGGTTTCAAGTGGATCGGCGCCCGTAAGCCAAGGGGTATAGGCGGCGACCACGGCGGCGTTGGGTCTTGCTGGGCCAAGGCATTCGCCCCAGCCGGTGGTGCCGTCGTCGCAGACGATCTCCACCAGCACATGGGCCCGCCGGTCGAAGCGCATCGACGCGCTCTCGAACGGCACCGCAAGGCGGTGTTCCAGCAGATGCGTGCGGACGGCTGTGATTTTCATCCTAGCGTTTCCAGGGCGCAATAAGCGTTGCGAGCATGTCTTCTTCCTGCGCCGTCAGGTCGTCGAGCGGCGGCCGCACGCGGCCCGCATCAAAACCCTGCAGCCGGACGCCGGCCTTGATCGCGGCGACGGCATAGCCCTTGCGGCGGTTGCGGATGGCCATGAAGGGGTAGAAGAAATCACGCAGGATCTCTTCGCAGCGTGCCCGATTGCCAGCGCGCAACGCCTTGTAGAACTCGACGGCGAGCCCCGGCACGAAATTGAAGACGGCGGACGAGTAGGTGGTGAAACCCGCTCCGAGATAGGCTTCGGCGAAGAGTTCGGCCGTTGGCATGCCGCCGAGATAGGTGAGCCGGTCGCCCATCGTCGCGGTGATCTGGCGGATGAGGCCGATATCGCCCGTCCCATCCTTGAAGCCGATGAGGTTGGGGCATTCGTCGCACAGACGCTTCAGCGTATCGACTGTCAGCACCGAGTTGTCGCGGTTATAGACCATGACGCCGATGCCGACGGACTGGCAGATCTCTCTCACATGAACGAAGAGCCCCTCCTGCGGCGCGTCGATCAAGTAATGCGGCAGAAGCAGGATGCCATCAGCGCCGGATTTTTCGACGGCGCGCGCCAGCTCGACGCCGATCTCGGTGCCGAAGCCGCATCCCGAAACAATGGCGGTTTTGCCGGCAGCTTCTTTAGCGGCGGCGACGATGCCCGGTATTTCCTTAGGCGAAAGCGAAAAGAACTCGCCGGTCCCGCCGGCGGCAAACAGCACTGGGGCATCGAAGCCGGACAGCCATTCGACATGGCGACGGTAGCTCTCGGGATGGAACTTTCGCTCGGCATTAAAATGCGTCACGGGAAACGACAACAGACCGGCGCCGAGCGCGGCCTTGATCTCTTGCGGCGTCATACTCGATTTCCTCTGCCTGCCTCCTCCGGCAAAGTTGTCGTACATGTATGATGAGATTGTGTCAATGAGTTATCGTACAGGTGAGCGCTGTTCGCGAAGCAGTGTCCGGTAGCGGGCCTGGCTGCCGCGCAGATGGCGTCGCATCGCCTCGCGCGCGCCCTCTTCGTCGCCGTTGGATATGGCGACAACGATGTCGTTGTGTTCGTTGTCGAGCATGGCGATATAGGCTGATTGGTCCTGTTCGCTGTCGTCGTTGCGCAGTGCACCGCGCGGGATGACGTTTCTGCCGATCATCGCCAGGAACTCGCGGAAGCGCGGATTGTTGGTGGCCTCGGCTATGGCGAGATGCAGGGCGAAGTCGGCTTCGACGCTGGAGATGCCGGCGTTGAGGCAGGCGCGTACCGCATCGTGTCTTTCGATGATCACCTCTTCCTGAGCGGGCGACCGGCGAAGCGCTGCAAGCCCTGCGGCTTCTACCTCCACGGCGGTTCGCAACTCCAGCAGTTCGATCATGGAAGATACGCGCGCCGGGTCGATATGATGCAGGGAAAGCGGTATGGGTCCGGCGGCGGGTGGGGGCTCGAGAACGAAGACACCCGCGCCCTGACGCGCCTCGACCAGCCGGTCTGCCCGAAGTGCGGCGATCGCCTCGCGCACGACTGTGCGGCTGACGCCATGAGCCTCGGAGAGCTGCGCCTCGCTCGGCAACTTGCTGCCCGGCGGAAACTGACCCGCAGTGATCGCCCGCCGCAACGTGTCGCCGAGCCTCGACGTCAACGTGCCTGTTCCGGTGCCCGGCTCCAGCTTCGTTTGAACGCTCATCTCGTCTCCTTCTCGTGGTCGTTTGTCCGCCTGTCGGTACGTTTTGTCCAGCCTGTGTGCCACATCAATCGGCTTGTGGCATCACATGTCCGATTTATTGACGTGACAACATCAACCTGTATGATGAGTTGAGTTTAAATGCAATGCATGGATACCGGCTGCAGGGCGCCGGTTACGGAGGACGGGACTTGAAGCGACTGTTGATCACGGGTGCGGCGGGGGCACTGGGTCGCGCCATGCGGGGGCGCGTGGCTCACCTGGCCGAGATCGTGCGTCTCTCGGATATTGCCGATCTAGGCACGGCGGCACCGCATGAGGAGATCATGCCCTGCGATCTCGGCGATGCGGCCGCTGTGCATCGGCTGGTCGAGGGCTGCGACGCCATTCTTCATCTCGGTGGCATCTCGGTCGAGGACAAGTTCTCCAAGATCCTCAATGCCAACCTGCTGGGTCTCTACAATCTCTACGAGGCCGCACGGGCGCACGGTCAGCCGCGCATTCTTTTTGCCAGCTCCAACCACACAGTCGGCTTCTACCGGCAGGACGAGCACGTGGAGGCGGATGCGCCGATGCGCCCTGATGGCCTCTATGGCGTGTCGAAATGTTTCGGCGAGGCGTTGGCCCGGATGTATTTTGAGAAATTCGGCCAGGAGACGGCGCTTGTTCGGATCGGCAGCTGCATGGAAAAGCCGACCAACCACCGCATGCTGTCGACCTGGATGTCCTATGACGATTTTGCCGCGCTGATCGCTTGCGCGTTCCGGGCGCCGATGCTCGGATGCCCCATCCTCTGGGGCATCTCGGACAATGACAGCCGCTGGTGGGACAATTCGCACGCCGCCTATCTGGGCTGGCGGCCGCGGGATAATGCCGAGCGCTTCCGCGCCGAACTCGAAGTTTCGCCTGGCCGGCCGGAGGCCTCGTCGCCGCTTGCCGTCTATCAGGGCGGAATGTTCACGCAGGACCCGATTTTTACCGAAGACTAGCAGGTTGGGGATGTTAGCCTGACCTTTGCCATCGGCGACAGTGCGCCGTTGGATGCTGCGGCCGGCCGGCGTCCTAGAGCAATTCCAGGAAAAGTGTGAAACGGTTTTCCGTCCGGAATTGCGCTATTTCAACGAGCTAGATCATTTCACTGTTTCGATGAAACAGTGAAATGATCTAGCGCTCTGTGGAGAGGGGACGCACCTGCTTTACGTAGGTTCGCCCGACGCGGATTTCGCTTCCGTCCGACAGAAGCGCGATCAAGGCGGCGAAGGGCGCCTGCCGCAAGCCGACGATGCAATGGCGCCGAACGATCGAGCTTCGGTGGAGCCGGAGAAACTCAGCCGGGTCCAGCCGGCCTGCGAGTGAAGCCAGGCTCTCGTGGTGCAGGTAGGATTTGTTCTCGGTGTGGATGCGGACGTAGTCGCGCTCCGCCTGGAACCGCACCACGCGATCGAGCGCGATGCGAATGAACTCGCCTCTTGCCTTCACCCAGATATCGGCGACCTGCGCCTCCTGCTTGCGAAGCGCCTGCCGGAGCGCCCGCACGGTTTCGTTGAGTTCCAGCACGCGTTCGGCGCTTGTTCGTGCCGCAATCGCCATGCGGGCCCGATCAATCGCAGTTCGTAGACGATTGGGCTCGATCGGTTTGGTGACATAGTCGACCGCGGCGGCCTCGAAGGCGCGAAGGGCATAGTGATCGAAGGCGGTCACGAAAACGACGGCAGGTGCGTTGTTGCCCAACCGTTCCAAAATGTCGAAGCCGGTGCCGCCGGGCATCTGGATGTCGAGCAGGATCACGTCCGGCAAAAGTTCGGCGACGAGAACGCAGGCCTGCTGCACATTGCCGGCCGTCCCGACGATCTTGATCCCGGGCATGGCCCCGAGCAGGCGTATAAGCCGGCGACGCGCCAGGGGCTCGTCATCGATGACGAGGATCGACAGGGGCTCTATCTGGATTTCGTTCATGCGAGCCTCAGGGGCATTGTGATTGCTGCTCTGAAACGCTTGGGCGTTACAAGGCCGGATACACAGGCGCCGACGCCTGGAAAGCGCGCCTGCACCCGATCGGCGACATTCTTGAGACCGATCCCGGTGCCGGAAGACTGGCGTCGCCCGCCCCCGGTCTCCGGCGCGATATCGTTTTCGACGGCGATCTCGAGCGCATGGCCGACCTTGGCCGCGCTGATGACGATCTCAACCTGATCAGGAGAGCGGCCGACGCCGTGTTTCACGGCGTTCTCGATCAAGGGCTGCAGGATCAGACTTGGCACCAGAGCCTCTTCCAGGCCATTGGCGATGTCCATCCGCAGCTTCATCCGGTCGGAGTAACGCTCGCCTTCGATATGCAGATATCCGGTTTGCAGGGCGAGTTCATCCGCAAGCCGCACGTCGTGCAGCGGGTCGAGCTCCAACGTCGTGCGCAGAAAGTTCGAAAGCGACATCACCATGCGGGTCGCTGCAATGGTCTGCCCTTCCTCGATCAGGCCGGTGATGGAGTTCAGCGTATTGAACAGAAAGTGCGGATTGACCTGGTATCGGAGCGCACGCATTTGCGCGGCCAGTGCTTCCTCCCGCGAGATCGCCAGGCGCCGTTCGCGCTCACGCAGCTCGAAGCTGTAGAGCAGCGCGACGAAGAAGAACGACCACCCCACGAACGTCGCCATGCTGTAGACGAGCGTGTAACCGGTATTCGTCCAGTCGACCGTGATCGGGTCGGGACGCACGAATAAAACATAGAGCAGGAAGTCGATGCCGGTATTGGCAAAGGCGGCAATGAGAGAGGTGGAGAATCCAACGACGATCTTGGTGGCTATATGCCGGTGCCTGACCCGAAACATCGCCGCCGCGATACCGTAGGAAAGAACCATGCCACAGGACATCAGCAGCAATTTGCCGGGGGCAGACACGATCGGATCGGTTCCGAGTATGCCCCACAGGATACTGCTGATGAGAAATTCCACGAACCAATAGAGAAAACCGAGCCAGAGCGTCGTGCGCCGAACGCTGCCGATATAGGCGCTTTCGTCCGGCGATTTTGTTTCGTCCTTGGGTTTCATGCCATTTTTATCGTTCAACCGGCCGCCAATGTCGATTGCCGTTCGTCGGCGAAATCAAGCCGTTTGCAGAAAGTCCCGACCTTTCGGGCGCTGCTATTTGCCGCTTGCGGAATGCAAACCCCGTTGCTTTTGCCGGCCTGCCGCTCCGCGGAGGCCTTAGCGTCATGCCAGCCTCAAGGGCATGGTGATCGCCGCCCGAAAGCGGTGCGGTGCGACAAGACCGGAAATGAAGGCCCCCATCTCCGGAAATCGGGCCCTGATGCGGTCGGCGACATTCTTGAGGCCTGTACCCGTTCCCGGAGGCTTTTTGGTCGCGCATTGCGGTTCGATCGTCAGGTCGTTTTCGACGGAAAGCTCGAGGGTTTCACCGTGACGTGCCGCGCTGATCAGGATTTCGACCGCGCCGGCCGAACTGCCGACGCCGTGTTTCACCGCATTCTCGATCAGCGGCTGGAGAATGAGGCTCGGCACGAGCGCCTGCTCCAGGCCGGGTGCGATGTCGAGCTTCAGTCGCATGCGGTCCGAGAAGCGCTCGCCCTCGATGTTGAGATAGCCGATCTGCAGCGCCAGCTCGTCGGCGAGACAGACGTCCTGCATTGGGTCGAGTTCGAGCGTCGTGCGCAGGAAGGAGGAGAGCGAAAGCACCATGCGGCCCGCCGCCGTCGAAGCACCTTCCTCGATCAGCCCGGCGATCGAATTCAAGGTGTTGAACAGGAAGTGCGGGTTGACCTGGTAGCGCAGCGCCCGCATCTGCGCCGTTAACGCTTCTTCTCGCGTCAAGGCCAGGCGCCGTTCGCGTTCGCGCAACTCAAAATTGGAGAGAAGCGCAATGTAGAAGAAGGCCCATCCGTGGAACAGCGCCACGCAATAGATGACGGTATAGGCGACGTTGGTCCAGTTGACGTCGGCCGGATCGCCATGCGCGATAAGAAAGTGGCAAGCGAGGTCGACGCCGGCGTTGATCACTGCCGCGACGAGCGACAAGGCGGAGCCGACCAGGAGCTTGAAGAGAATGGAACGCTCCCTGCACCTGAAGAGCGTGGCTGCCATCGCATAGGACATCAGCGTGCCGTTCAACACCAGGATCAAGGTGATCGGCGCAACTTCTATTGGGTCATATCCGAGGACTGCCCATAGTACGCTGGTGATGACGCCCTGCATGAATTGATAGAGGAAGCCGTAGGAAAGGGTCGCACGGCGAACACCTGCGGTATACTGAGTCTCTTCCGGCGAAGCCGTGTCATCTCCTCGTGCCATGTGGGTTTATCCCTCAAGCCGAGATGGTTGTCGATTGCCGTTCGTCGGCGAAATCGAGCCGTTCGCAGAAAGCCCCAACCTTTGGGCGCTGCAATTTGCCGTTTGCAGAAAGCAGAATTCTCCCCTTTCCCCGGCTTGCTATAGCGCCCGATGACCCGCCGCCCCCTGGCTCGTATTCGCCTGGGGGTTGTGCGCTGACGAACGCAAATGAAAAGGGGCAGACATTGAATACCTGTGTGAAGGCGGACGTTTTGAGGATCAACCTTCTGAGCTCGACTGCGCTTGGACGCGCCGGTCTTGTCTCGATCATGCTGGCGGCCGTGCCGTTCGTCCCGTCGCCGGCGAAGGCGGCCGGATTGCTCGTTCCAAACGACACGACCTGGACCACCGACCAGACGATCAACGGCAATCTCGTGATCCGCGGCGGTCCCAGTGGCGCTACTCTGACGATCAAGGACGGCGCCTCCGTCGAAAGCAAGGGCGGCTACATCGCTGACGGCAAGGGCTCGGTCGGAACGGTCGTCGTTTCCGGTCCCGGCTCGACCTGGGATATCGTCGATCCAGATCCGCGCGGCTACCGCGTGCTTTTCGTCGGGGGTTTCGAGGGCGGCATCTACGGCGGCAAGGGCACGCTGATCGTCGAGAATGGCGGCAAAGTCTCGGCGAAGGAGACCTACATCGGTGCCTTGCAGGAAGGCGACGGAACGCTCGTGGTTCGCGGTGCCGGATCCATGCTCAGCACCGATTTTCTGGGCGTCGCCTTCGGCGCACTGACGCTCAACACTGGCGCGGTCAGGATCGAGGACGGTGGCGTCATCAACTCCAACAAGGCCATTTTCGAGAACGGCACGGTTCTGGTGAGCGGCGAGAATTCGCGCTGGATCAACGCCGGCGACTTTACGATCGGCGACAGCTTCACGATCGAGAAGGGCGCCGTGGTCTCGACCAACACCGCGACCCTCCGGGAGGATGAGAGCGTCGACACCATTCAAGTGTCTGTCGACGGCGCTGGCAGCGAGTTCAAGGTCAATGACAAGCTGACGATTGGCGAGGCCGGAGACGTCAACCTTTCGGTCGCCAACGGCGCAAAGCTGTCAGCGGGCGGTGGTATCGTCCTTTCTGGCGTCGGTGGTGCGATCCGGGAAGGCATGGGCAGTCTTTCGATCGGCGGCAAGGTCGATATGGATCGTGTCGGCGGTCCGATCGCTCGGCAGGCGCAGGCGGCCGGCACGGTCGATCCCTCCTCGAAGATCGATTTCGGCCCAAGGAAGGGGCACGTCAATTTCAACCACACGAACACTGGCTATGAATTTGCCAACACGATCGGTGGCCAAGGGTCGATCAACAATTTCTCGGGCGAAACGGTCGTGAGCGGCGACCTGACGAAGTTCCACGGCAAGGTGAACGTCTCCGGCGGTAAGCTGGTTCTCAAGAGCAACCTCGACACAATCGATAACGACGCGGACACGGGCCCCTTGGACTACAGCACGACCCGGTTCGACGTGAAGGATGGAACCCTGATCGTCGATGGCGAAGCGGGAAGAGTGCAGACAACTTTTCTTGACGGAAAGACCTACACCAATTCCGTCGTCGTCTGGGGGGAAACGCTGAACCGCATTGGCAATCCGGCCTCGACGGCTTTCGGCCGCCTTGGCGGATCCGGCACTATTGGCACCACCGCGGTCGACAAGAGAGCGGTCATTGCACCGGGAAACAATTCGACCGGCACGCTGACGATCATGGGGCAACTGGAAATGAGCGACGGCTCGATCTACGAGGCCGACATCGCCGGCGACGGTCGCTCCGACAGGATCGCCGTCAAGGGCCTGCAGAACGGCGTGCGGGGCGATGGCGTCGCGACGATCGGCAATGGCGTCAATGTCGAGGTGACCGCGCTCGATGCCAATACCAGCTACCAGAACGGCCACACCTATACCATTCTGACCGCGGAAAACGGTGTCGACGGTCAGTTTGCCCAGGCGATTTCGAAGTCCGCCTTTCTCGATGTCACGCTGGAGCAGAAGGACAAGCAGGTCGATCTCAAGATCGCGATCAAGGATACGGGTACACCTAATCCTGGTAATCCAAATCCCGGCAACCCGAACCCGGGCAATCCCAATCCCGGCAACCCGAACCCTGGCAATCCCAACCCTGGAAACCCGAACCCGGGCACGCCGGGCACGTCGGCCAAGTTCGAACGCGTGGCCATCAGCGGCAATCAGAGGAACACGGCGCTCGCCCTCAACACGCTTGCGCAGAGCGGGCCATCGCTTGCGCTCTACAACATTCTCCTGAGGCTCGACGCCGCCAATGCGCGTGGTGCCTTCGACCGCCTGTCCGGCGAGGTTCATGCTTCGGCACAGACAGCGCTGATCAATGACAGCAGCTTGCTGCGCAACGCGGCGAACGACCGCATTCGCGACGCTTTCGGCGACGTTGCTGCTGCGAATGTCCCGGTTCTGGCCTACGGGCCGGAGGACAAGATCACGACCGGTGCAGTCGCCGCGATCGACGCGGTCGCCGTCCCGCCGCCGCCAATGGTCGGCTGGGGACAGGTTTTCGGCTCCTGGACCAACACCGATGGCAACGGCAATACCGGCCAACTCGATCAGTCGACGGGTGGCTTCATCACCGGCTTCGATGCGGCGGTCTCGGACAATGCGTTGGTTGGCATCATGGCCGGCTACAGCCGGACGAATTTCGACGTCGACAGCCGTGCTTCGAGCGGCGACAGCGACAACTACCATCTCGGCGTCTACGGTGGCGGCCGTTGGGGCGATGTCGCGTTGCGGTCCGGCCTTGCCTATACCTGGCATTCGATCGAGACGGAGAGAGCGGTCGTCTTCCCAGGTTTCCGGGACGCGTTGAAGGCCGACTATGATGCCGGCACATTCCAGGCGTTCGGCGAAGTCGGATACCGTATCGACCTGCCGAGCGTAGCGCTCGAGCCCTTCGCGAACCTCGCCTATGTCAGCCTTCACACCGACGGTTTCACTGAGAGTGGTGCTGCGGCGGCTCTGTCGAGCAGGAGCAACACGACCGATACGACCTTCACGACGCTCGGTCTTCGTGCGTCGGCCCCTCTCAGTCTGGGGGCCACCAATGCCAAGGTGCGCGGCATGCTTGGTTGGCAACACGCCTTTGGCGATACGACGCCTTTCTCGACGATGGCTTTCGGCACGGGCAGTGCCTTCTCGGTTGCCGGTACGCCGATCGCCGAGGATGCGGCGATCATCGAGGCCGGCATTGATTTCGCGCTGACCGACACTGCGAGCCTCGGCATCACCTACACCGGCCAGTTCGGCTCAGGCACGACGCAGAATGCCGTCGATGCCAAGCTTGATGTGCGCTTCTGATGCGGCTTTTACGCTGGATCACCGCAACGTTGATGGCGACGATCGTCGCCACCAACCCGCTCTATGCGCAGGAGGCGCCGAAGGACGCGACGGCCCCCTCTTCGCTCGCCGAGACCTACGACGACTGGAGCGTCGCCTGCGCGGTGACAGACGGCAATCGCAGGTGTGTTCTTTCGCAGCGCCAGGTTCACCAGAGCGGACAGCGCGTGCTGACGCTGGAACTTGAACCGGTCGACGGCGCTGGCCTCCAGGGACAGCTCGCGCTGCCTTTCGGTCTCTACCTGGACAAGGGCGTCTCTCTTGGGGTCGATGATGCCACGGGTAGCAAACCCTCGCGGTTTCGAACCTGCATGCCGGTCGGATGCATCGTCGCGCTGACGTTCAATGAGGAGACGATCAAGCTGCTGCGTGGCGGCAAGGTGCTGAAGCTCGTCGCCTTTGCCAGCGACACCGAGAAGGAGGTCAGTTTCTCGATCTCGCTCAAGGGGTTTGCAACCGCGCTCGACCGCACCATTGCCTTGATGCAGAAGGCTTGAGGCGAGGCGTGTTGCCGGCGGCTGCTTGCGCCTCAGTTGCCGGTACGACGATAGCGACGGCTCAGGCGCAGTTAGCCATCGGACCTCTCTCGGTCCTCCCCGGGGAAGGCGCTCTCTCGTTCGGTTGGGCCGCCAGCCCCGATGCGAACTGGGGAGCGCTGTCCTTACCGGCGATCCAGACCGCGTTTCGCCCTGCCGCCTTTGCCGCATAGAGCGCTCGATCGGCGGAAGACAGAAGCTCGCTTGCCTCCTGTTGCCTTGCGACAAAGGCAACACCGACGCTGACGGTCGCCGAAAGCGTCGTGTTGCCGGCCCTGACCCGCGCCTGCTCGAAGGCACTGCGGATGTCCTCGGCGATGGCTGCGGCCTGCGATCGGTCGACCCCGGGGAAGCAGGCCGCAAACTCTTCGCCGCCCATGCGCGAGAGGAAGCCCTTGCCGCCAACGGCTTGCGAGATGACCGCCGCGCACTCGATGAGCACCTTGTCGCCGACAGCGTGTCCATGGCGATCGTTGATCGCCTTGAAGTGGTCGATGTCCATGTACATCAACGCTCCATCATCGGGTCTTGTCGCCAGATAGGCGTCGACGCTCGCCATGAAAGCGCGCCGGTTCTGCACACCGGTGAGGGCGTCGGTTTCCGACGCCAGCTTGTATCTGTACTGCGTTCTTTCTTTGATCAGCGCGAAGAACGAGAACCCGCCCGCAAGACTGTGGATGAAGAGTTCGAAGGTCAGCAGCTGATACCATATCGGCTGTTCGGCGCCCGACGCCGTGTTGCCGAAAAGCGGCCAGACGAAGATCAGCGGGATGCGCACGAGATAGAACAGGCCATGCGTGGCGAAGAGAAATGCGACGATGTAAGAGCTTGGAAGCCTGCGGAAATTGTCGGAGCGGAAAATCTCGACCGCGATCATCGCCGAATAGACGAAGATCAGCGCGGAAAACAGCACGATCCTGCTGGTGACATTGTTCTGGACATAATCGGAAAAACCGGTGACCAGCAACCACAACACCGGCCCGGCCAATGCGGACGCGATCTTCAGCGGTTGATTGTCGAAGGCGCGCAGGCCGAGCCAGATGAGCGCCAAGCCCAGAACCGTCAGGGCGTTGCCCAGCGTCACCGGGACGAAGGAATAACCCGGACCTCGGAAGGCAAGCAGGGTAAATCCAAGTGCGGCGACCAGAAATGCGCAGGACCACAGCCTCAGTTCCAGGCTGTTGCGCTCCTGGCGTGACGCGAGTGCGAAGAAGACTGCAAAGACCACCAACGTCGCGAAGGAGCTGATCATGATCGTCGGGGTATGTAGCGCTTCCACCGTCAACTCCTGGATTCTGCGGGACGTTATGCGCCAGAATCTTAAAGGTTTCGCAAATGGGGCGGCGACGAGTAAGCAGGGGTCGGGGACACCGAACTCGGTATCCCCTGCGCGCTATGATGACCTGGTTTGTCGCATCGTCAGGTCCGATATCAGCCGCTGTTGGCCAGCCCGGATCACGTCTTCCATCGCATGTCGTGCGCCTTCGGCGTCACCGCGGCGAATTTCCTCGACGATGCGGATATGGGTCACGGCGACGCGGTCGATTTCGCTGCGGTCGGCGGAAGGATTGGTGAGTTTGAAGACGCCGATCAGTGCCGCCTCGATCAGGCTGCCCACCGTGCGCATGAACGGGTTGAGGGACGCTTCGAGCAGATGCAGGTGGAATTCGAGGTCGGCATGGGCCAGCGTTTCGGCGCTGTGGTCTTCATTGCCCATGGCAACGGCGAGCCGCATCATCTGGGCGATGTCGGCGTCGGTGGCGCGCTCAGCCGCAAGCGCTGCCGCAAAGGGTTCGAGCGCCAGCCTGATTTCGCTCAGGTGATTCAAAAACTCCTCGTCGACGCCAACGCTGAAATGCCAGGAAAGCACGTCGCTGTCGAACAGGTTCCAATGCGCCCGCGGCATGACCCGCGTCCCGATGCGCGCGCGCGGGAACACCAGACCTTTGGCCGCGAGCGTCTTCATTGCCTCGCGCAGCACGGTGCGCGACACCTTGAAGCGTGCCGCCAGCTCGACGTCACCAGGCAGAATATCGCCGGCTAAGAACTCTCCGCCGACCACCGCGCGCCCGAGCTCGTCCACGACATGGCCGTGGCTTGAGCGTTTCACAGGTTGCTTTGCGAAGGTTCCTGGCAGCATGAGGTGCACCCATGCCCTTCCTAGACGTGCCGCTGTTCGTTGCGGGACACGTATACGATGCCCTTCTGCATGAGGATGAAGACGAACAGCAACAGGCCGATCAGGATCTTCGTCCACCAGCTGGAAAGCGAGCCGTCGAAGGTGATGTAGGTCTGGATCAAGCCCTGGATGAGGATACCGATGAAGGTCCCGGCAACAAAGCCGGAGCCGCCGGTCAAAAGCGTGCCGCCGATCACCACCGCAGTGATCGCATCGAGTTCGACGCCGACGGCCGCAAGCGAGTAGCCGGCCGAGGTGTAAAGCGAGAACACGATGCCGGAAAGGCCCGCGAGCAAACCTGACAATGCGTAGATCATGATGGTGGTGCGTCCGACCGGTACGCCCATCAGCTTGGCGGTGGCGGTGCCGCCGCCGAGGGCATAGACGTCGGTGCCGAAGCGGGTGCGGTGGGCAATGAGGATGCCGATGGCAAAGACGAGCAGCATCAGCCCACCGATGAGCGTGATCCTGCCGCCGCCGGGAAGCTTGTAATAAAAACCCTTCAACGTGCTGTAGAACGGATGCTTGATGGCGATGGAATCGATCGACAGCACGAAGGCCATGCCGCGGGCCAGAAACATGCCGGCGAGCGTGACGATGAAGGCCGGCATCTCCAGATAGTGGATGATGGCGCCCATTACCGCTCCGAAGAACGTCGTGATCAACAGCACCATGGCGAAGACGGCGAGCGGATGGGCGCCGCTATTCTCCAGCACGACGGCCAGGAACACACCGGTGAAGGCGATCACCGAGCCGATCGAAAGGTCGATGCCGCCGGACAGGATCACGAAGGTCATGCCGACGGCGGCGATGCCGAGGAAGGCGTTGTCGGTCAGCAGGTTGCCGATGACCCGCGTCGACAGGATGTTGGGATACTGCGCCACGCAAAGCGCATAGCTCAAGACGAAGATAACGATGGTTGCGGTCAGCGGCAGGTATTTGGGTTTCATCGCGCTTGCCGCTCCGTCGGTTTTCTGCTGGCGCGCAGAAGCGCGACAAAGGTGAAGGCGTTTCGAACCGGTGGCGACTGCAGCACGAGAATGAAGACGATGATCGCCGCCTTGATGATCAGGTTGAATTCCGGCGGAAAGCCGGAAAGCAGGATGCCGGTGTTGATCGACTGGATGATGATGGCGCCGAGCACGGAGGCGGCGATGCTGAAGCGGCCGCCGAGAAGCGAGGTGCCGCCGATGACCACGGCAAGAATGGCGTCGAGTTCGAGCCAGAGCCCGGCATTGTTGGCGTCGGCGCCCTTGATGTCGGCGGCGGCGATAATGCCGGCAATCGCGGCACAAAGGCCTGATAGCATATAGGCAGCGATCAGCAGCACCGGCGTCAGCACACCGGATAGCGTGCTTGCCTGGCGGTTGACGCCGATCGCCTCGATCAGCATGCCAAGCGCCGTCTTTCGCACGATCAGCGCTACCAGGATGCCGAAGATCAGCCAGATGATCACGGGCAGGGGCAGCCAAGCGAATGAGCCGCTGCCAAGAAAAATCAGCCCCTCATCGTTGAAGGTGAGGATCGCGCCTTCGGTGACGAGCTGAGCGATGCCGCGCCCGGCGACCATCAGAACCAGCGTTGCGATGATGGGCTGGATATCGAGAATGGCGACGAGGATACCGTTCCAGAGACCGCAGAGAATGCCGGTGCCAAGGGTGATCAGAAGCGTCATCGCCAGCGAGTGGCCCGACGTGATCGACGAGGCGGCGACTGCCCCGCAGATCGCCATCACGGCGCCGACAGAAAGATCGATGCCCTTGGTGGCGATAACGACGGTCATGCCGATCGCGAGCAGAACCACAGGGGCGCCGCGGTTGAGGATGTCGATGAGACTGCCATAGAGGCGGCCGTTCTGGATTTCGAGGCGGAAGAAGCCCGGGAACACGAAGGATACCATCAGGAGAATGACCGCCAGCGCTATCAGCTGCGGTAGGAGCCTGATCGCATAGCCCCTAAGTATTGCTGTCATGCCGCTCCCCGTTCATTCGCCGATGCGATGGCCTCGATGATCTGGTCCGCCGTGATCCGATCGCCTTCGAGCGAGGCGACGTGCTGGCGGTCGCGCAGCACCACGATGCGCGTGCTGTAGGCAACGAGTTCCTCGATCTCCGACGATATGACCATCAGCGACATGCCTTTCTCGCGCAGACCCTCGATGAGCCGGACGATCTCGGCATGCGCGCCAACGTCGATGCCGCGCGTCGGCTCGTCGAGGATCAGGAATTCGGGTTCCGTTGCTAGCCAACGGGCAAGAATGGCTTTCTGCTGGTTGCCGCCGGAAAGCAGTCGGATCGGCTTTTCGCGATCGGCCGTGCGGATGTCGAGCGCCCTGATATAGTGGTCCGCCAGGCGGTTCTGCTCGGTACGGGAGATCGGACGGGTCCAGCCGCGTCGCGCCTGAAGGGCGAGCACGATGTTTTCGCGCACCGAGAGATCTCCGACGATGCCCGCGGTCTTGCGGTCCTCGGGGCAGAAGCCGAACCGTCGCGCGATCGCCTGGCGCGGCGACGATAGCTGGACGGTCTTGCCGTCGACTTCAGCCGTGCCGCTGTCGGCGCGATGGGCACCAAAGAGGATCTCGGCCGTCTCCGTGCGGCCGGAGCCGAGAAGCCCGGCAATGCCGACAACTTCGCCCGCCCTCACATCGAGGTCGAAGGGGGAGACGTGGCCCTTGCGGCCAAAATTGCGGAAGCGATAGCGCACCGATCCGGTGAGATCCGCTCCTTCGCGCGCAGAGCGGATTTCCGCTGCAAGCTCGCGGCCGATCATCATCGAAATCAGGTCGCGCCGCTCGAGTGACGCCGTGTCTCGGGTGCCAACCAGCTGGCCGTTGCGAAGCACAGTGATGCGGTCGGAGATTTCGTACACCTGTTCGAGGAAATGGGTGATGAAGACAATGCCGAGGCCACGCGCCTTCAGTCGCCGGATGATGCGAAACAGCATCTCGACTTCGTGGGCGTCGAGACTTGCCGTCGGCTCGTCGAGGATCAGCACCTTGCCGGAGAGATCGACGGCGCGGGCGATCGCGACGACCTGCTGTATGGCGACGGAATAGCTGTCGAGCGCGCGGGTGACGTCGAGGTCGAGCTCGTAGTTTTCAAGCAGTGCGCGCGCCTGACGGTTCATGGCGCGGACATCGACGAAACCCAACCGGCGCGGCTGTCGGCCGAGGAAAAGGTTTTCCGCTACCGTCAGGTTTGGCAGCAGGTTGACCTCCTGATAGACGGTGCCGATGCCGAGCTTCTGCGCATTGAACGTATCGCGCGGATCGATCTCGACGCCGTCGAGCAGGATCATGCCCCCGTCGCGCCGGTACGCGCCTGTGAGGCATTTGACCAGCGTCGACTTGCCGGCGCCGTTCTCGCCGAGAAGCGCATGGACCTCGCCTCTGCGCAAATGAAAGTCAACCTTGTCCAGGGCTCTCGCACCGGGAAAGACCTTGTCGATCCGGGTCGCCGAAAGCAGGTTGTCGCCGATGGTCTGCATGATCCCTCCCTGACTGGAACGCGGCGCACTCGGTCGAGCACGCCGCATTACTTCAGTGTTCCGAAAATCAGCATGCTTCACCTCGATCCTCGTGCTCGAGCGAAGCATGCCGACCGGACATCGAGCCCGCGGCGACAACGAGGCGGGCGAGCCCGTTCCGTCGTCCAACTCCGCAGTATCGATCGTCTGGCTTGTGACAACAGGCGCCGACGGTTCGCGTCTACGCCGGTCGCGCCTGGGATCAGTAACCGAGACCCTTCTTCGCTTCGTAGATCTTCATCGGATCGTCGGCCTGGGTGTAGAGCTTCGATTCCGTCTGGATCCACTTCGGCGGCTTTGTTCCGTCCTTCTGGAACGCGGCGAGCGCGTCGAAAGCGGGGCCTGCCATGTTCGGGGTCAGTTCGACGGTGGCGTTGGCTTCGCCCGCGGCCATCGCCTGGAAGATATCCGGCACGGCATCGATCGAAACGACGAGGATGTCGCTGCCCGGCTTCAGGCCGGCTTCCTTGATCGCCTGGATGGCGCCGACCGCCATGTCGTCGTTGTGGGCGTAGAGCGCGCAGATATTCTTGCCGCCGTCTTCGGCCTTGAGGAAGCTTTCCATGACTTCCTTGCCCTTGGTGCGGGTGAAGTCGCCGGTCTGGCTGCGGACGATCTTCAGGTTGTCGTGGCCGGAAAGCGCCTGCTCGAAGCCCTTCTTGCGATCGATCGCCGGTGAAGACCCTGTCGTGCCCTGGAGTTCGACGATGTTGCACGGCTTGCCGGCAACCGTATCGGCAAGCCATTTGCCGGCGACATTGCCTTCATGCACGAGGTCAGACGTGACGGCGGTCATGTACAGCTCGTCGGACGCATCGACGGTTCGGTCGAGCAGGATGACGGGGATTTCCGCGTCCTTGGCTTCCTCGAGAACCTCGTCCCAACCGGTGGCGACGACGGGGGCAAGCAGGATGGCGTTGACACCCTGGGCGATGAACGAGCGTAGCGCCTTGATCTGGTTTTCCTGTTTCTGCTGGGCATCGGCGAATTTCAGGTCGATGCCGCGCTCTTCAGCCTGCTGCTTCGTCAGCGTCGTCTCTGCAGCGCGCCAGCCGGACTCCGAGCCGATCTGCGAAAAACCGACAACGAGATCTGCGGCAGATGCGCTGCCAAACGTGCAGGCAGCAAGGATCGTTGCACTCGCGAGTGCTTTGGCGAATTTCATGATTTCCTCCCAAAGAAAGCTGCTCTCCTCGCAGCAGTTTCAAAAAATCATATAATAATACTTTTGTAAACTCACCTTTGAGGACAAGCGCCGAGGGCGCGCATCGGATGCGCCTCGCCGGCATCGTTCCGGGCCGTGCGACGCGGCGGCTCGCTTCCGGCTCGCATTCGCCGCACGGTCAAGAGGATCGAAGACAGCCGCCGATATCGCCTGCATCCCGCCTGCATTGTTCGAAACCGTTCGTTGGCGGCGAGCAGGGCATTCGTCGCACGAGCTGGTCCAGAATGAGGCTTGTCACCATTGAACGCGTGTGCAAAGATGCTCGCGTGTGCAAAGGAGTCGTGCCCGAATGAACCTGGAAAGACCATTCTATTCGAACGATCTTGAGGGTCGGGCGAGCCTTTGCCGAGACATTATCCTGTCGGCCGGAGCGCTTGTGCTCCGTGGCTTTGAAGACAGCGCGACGCGCGCCTTCTCGATGAAGGGGCCGCAGGACTTTCTGACCGAGACGGATGCCGCCTCCGAGGCGCATATCCGCAAGGCGATCGCCGAGCACTTTCATGACGACGCCTTCTTCGGCGAGGAGGGCGGCGGATCGATCAGTAATCGTCTCTGGGTGGTCGATCCGGTCGACGGCACCGCCAATTTTGCCCGCAGCATCCCGCATTTCTGCATCTCGATCGCCTATATCGAGGATGGTCGGGCGGAGATCGGCGCCATCTACAATCCCGCACTGGATGAGCTCTACTTCGCCCGGCGCGGTTCAGGCGCGACCCGCAACGGTCAGCCGATCGCCGTCGCCGCCACCACGGCGTTTGAGACGGCGTCGGTGGAAATGGGCTGGTCCGGCCGCGTGTCGAACGAGATTTATCTCGAAACGATCCGCGATCTGCTGGCGCTCGGCACCAATGTCCGCAGGGCAGGCTCGGGCGCGCTGGCGCTTGCCTATGTCGCTGACGGTCGTTCGGATGCCTATATCGAACTGCACATGAACTCCTGGGACTGCGTGGCGGGATTGCTGCTTGTCGCCGAGGCCGGCGGTGATGTCTGTCCCTTCATGGAGATCGGTAGCCTTCGCGGCGGCGGGCCGGTTCTGGCATCCGCGCCAGGCATCGCCGGTGGGATAAGCCGGGCATCGCGGATACCGATCGCCTCGGCAGGCGACGTCGTTGCCGAACTGCAGCTCGCCTGAGCGGCTCTGCCAAGGGCGCCGACAATGCGAATTCTGGGTGGCATGCCTTTCGGCGTCGCCCGATCTGGAAAGGAAACGGCATGGATGCACCTGTTTATGCGCGCCCGGCGATCAGTCTGATCGCAAGCGGGATCGGTCCGCACAAATCCGATCTCTATATCGGCGGCAGCGACGGCGCACGCGATCTCGAATTGCTGAAGCACCACGGCATTTCGGTGGTGGTCAACTGCGCGATCAATCTCGATATCAACTGGGTGCGCGAGAGGGAGGCTGACGATGGTGGCGATCTGCGGCCGAGCGGCTATGCCGACATTCGCTACTACAAGCTCGGCCTGATCGACGGCGAAGGCAGTCCGGATACGATGATGCTCGGCGCCTACTACATCCTGGACGGAGCACTGCGCCAGGCGATGCCGAAGCGCGAAACCTATCCCTTCGCCGATGGCGGCAATGTGCTGGTCAACTGCCGCGGCGGACGCAGCCGATCCGTCTCGCTCGTGGCCCTGTTCCTGCACAAACAGCAGCCGGAGCTTTTCCCGACGCTTGACGCCGCGGTCGCCCACATTCGTGAATACCGCGAACTGCGTCCCGACGAGTGGTTCGAGACACCGAAGCCGATGCTTTACGAGGCGGCACGCCGGGCGTCTGAATGGATCGACATGATCGCCGGCAAGACATCCGGGCGGGACTGATGTTGAAGCGCAGCCAAGCCAGCATCGCCGTCATCGCCGACGCGCATTTCCACGATCTCGAAGGCGATTTCGATTTCCCCGGCATGAGCATCGACGGGCAGCGGATGATGGTTCGCAGCTGGGCCGAAACGCGGCAGTCGACCCGTGTTTTTAACGAGAGCGCCAAGGCACTTTCAGTGGCATTGGACGAGGTGCGGGATCGGGGCATCCGGCACGTCGTCCTGCTCGGTGATTACACCGATGACGGTCAGCGGCAGACGACCGCAAGCCTGCGCCGGATCCTCGACCGGCACGCCAACGCATACGGCACCGCCTTCTATGCCCTTCCCGGCAATCACGACATTTTCGGTCCGACGGGGCGCCACCACACCAAGGAGTTCCTCGACCAGGATGGCGCCAGCGTCTGGGTGACCAGCGATCCTGCATCGACCGCGGCGGGCGCGATCGTCACTCCGCGCATGTATTGCGAGGGATATCCCACCGGCCTCGGCCCGATGGCTGCCTGCGGCTATTTCCGCAAGCCGGAATATCTCCATTGGGAGACGCCGTTCGGCCTGTCCGACGATATCGAAAGTCGGCGTTACGAGGTGGTTTCACCGGATGGAAGCAACCGATATTCGTTGATGGATGCCTCCTATCTGGTCGAGCCGGAACCGGGAATCTGGCTGTTGATGATCGACGCCAATGTGTTCGAGCCACGGGATGGCACGTTCGTAGGCGGCGAGGAAGCAGCCTTTGTCGACAGCACCGCCGCCGGCTGGAACGCCATGCTGCGCCTGAAACCCTTCATCGTCTCGTGGATCACAGACGTCTGCGCGCGGGCAGAGGCGCTGGGCAAGACCGTGCTCGCCTTCTCGCATTACCCGGCGCTCGATCCATTCGACGGCGCGACCGGTGCCGAGCGTGTGCTCTTCGGGGAAACCAACATCGCCCGGCGCACGCCCCGCCAAGCTGTCACCGATGCCTTGCTGGGCGCCGGGCTCGCCGTGCATTTCAGCGGCCACCTTCATGTCGAGGGCGTGACGCGACGCACGCACGACGAGCGCCAGTTGACCAATGTGGCAGTGCCCTCGCTGGTCGCCTATCCTCCAGCCTTCAAGATCATTCAGCCGGTGAACGGCGGTATTGTTGTCGATACCGTCGAGCTGTCGGCGAAGACGGTGGATCCGCGTCTGGCGCAGGCCTATCGCCGCGAGACGGAGCGGCTAGGGGAGACGGACGATGCCGCCTTCAATGCCGAGGATTACGGCGCTTTCCTGCGGGCTCATAAGTTGGCCTTGGTTCACCACCGCTATTTTCCCAAGGAGTGGCCGCAGGATGTGGTGAGCCGCGTCTCGGGCGCCACGCTCTCAGGTATCTGCGCGGAACTTCTTGATGCCGACGTGGTGGTGCAAGCATTGCACGCGCTTGCAAAAAAGTCCGGATTTTCGGCCGAACAAGTTGCTGCCTGCCGCATGATCGATGTCATCGCCGACTGGTACTGCCTGCGCCAGGCGGGTCACTTGGCGCTGCCTGCGATATCGCCAGAGCGGCTGCGTCTTTACCGCGCCCTTTCCGAGCGCTTCGGCCGAGAGCCGGATGAGGGGTGGGACCGCTCTGTCGCCGGTTTCCTGTCGATCTTCCTGGGCGCGTTTGCCGCCTTTCTCGACCGAGCGGAAGTGGGTGCGCGGCAGATCGAGATCACCTTGCAGCGAGAAGCGAAGGAGGTTGTTTGACCATGGACCAGCAGTCTTTTGTATTACCCGGTCGAGGGGTGAAACCGCCGGCAAGCGTCCCGGAGTTGAAGGAGGCGTTTCGCCTCGGTGCCCGCGGGCTCAAGGGCGGGCGGCTCGAAGTCGCGAAGTTCGCGCTATCCCATCCCTATGACATCGCCTTTGCGAGCGCACGGGAAGTGGCTGAGCGGGCCGGCGTTTCGACCACCACGGTCATGCGGCTGATCAGCGATCTGGGCTTTGAGAAATACGCCGCATTCCAACAGTTGTTCCGCGAGGAACTGCGCCGCGGCAGACAATGAAACTGGGCTTCGAGCAGTAACGAACCGAAGGACCGTCCGACCGGAGTGCACCCATGGAATCGGCCATCGTCAGCATCAATCTCGTTGGCGCCGTGGCGCTGCTGCTGTTCGGGCTTTCGCAGGTCAAGGATGGCGTGCAGCGCGCCTTCGGCGCCCGGCTGAAGGCCGGCTTGGCCGCCGGCACGCGCGACGGTTTGCGATCCTTCCTCGCCGGACTGGTTGCGACGATCGCACTGCAAAGCTCGACTGCGACGGCACTGATGATCGCATCCTTCGCCGAACGCAATCTCGTTGCGCCGCGCATGGCGCAGATCGTGCTTCTGGGCGCCAATGTCGGAACGGCGATGACGGCGTGGATCGTGTCGATTGGCATCGGCTGGCTCTCACCGCTGCTGATCCTCGTCGGCGTCATCCTTTCACGGGGAACGTCGAATGGGCGAAAAGGCGGTGGCGCCGCCCTTGTCGGCGTCGGGCTCATGCTGTTGTCGCTGCATCTGATCGGTCTTGCGACGGAACCGGTGCGCGCATCTGCGGCGCTCTCGGCCTTTTTGGCGATGCTCGACAATGCCTGGCCGGTCGCACTCATTTTCTCGGCCATGCTGGCGATCCTGGCATCCTCGAGCCTCGCCATCGTCGTCCTCATCCTGTCGCTCGCGGCAACGGGCGGCATTTCGACCGGGCTGATCATCGTCCTGGTCCTCGGTGCCAATCTCGGCGGCGCCGTCCCGCCGGTCCTGGCGACGCTGCATGCGCCGATCAGCGCGAGACGCGTGACGATCGGTAATCTCATCGTGCGCGCCATCGGCTGCTTGGTGGCGCTGCCGCTTGCCGGCTATTCGGCACAGTTGCTCGATATCCTGCCGCTGTCGCATGACAAGCTGCCTGTGGATGCGCATCTCGTCTTCAATCTGGCGCTGGCGGTGCTTGCATGGCCGCTGTCGCGACCGCTCGCCCGGATGACCGCGCGGCTGTTGCCGGAGCCGAAGCAGACGCCGGACGCGCCGAGCTATCTCGACGAGGACAAGCTTTCGATGCCGGTGGCAGCCCTTGCCGGCGCCAGCCGCGAAGTCCTAAGCGTCGGAGATCTGATCGAAAGCATGCTGGCGCAGGCAAGCGATGCGCTGCAGCATGCGGATCCTGCGAAGCTCGCGGGCATCAGCACGCTCGAAGGCCGGGTCGATCGGCTGCAGCATCAGATCAAGGTCTATGTCTCGCGCCTTGGTCAGGCGGATATCGGCGAAGACAACCGCCGGCGAGCAATGGATGTCGTCGACTACGCTATCAATCTCGAACATATCGGCGATATCATCGAGAAGGGCCTGCTGGCCGAACTCGCAAAGAAGATTGCGTTGGGCCTGACCTTTTCGAGGGATGGCCACGAGGAGCTGACACGGCTGTTTGCGATCACGCTCGACAACCTGCGCATGGCGCAGACGGTGTTTGCCACCCGCGATGCGGCTTTGGCGCGGCGGCTGGTGGAGGTCAAGGAAGACGTCCGTCGCCTTGAGCGCCAATCGGCCGAGCGGCACCTGCAGCGCCTGCGCGAGGGGCGGGCGGAAAGCATCGAAACCAGTTCGCTGCACCTCGATATGCTGCGCGACCTCAAACGCATCAACGCCCATATCGCATCGGTCGCGCACCCGATCCTCGACGACAGCGGCCTGTTGATCGAAAGCCGCATCCGACAGGCCGGCTGATTTCGAGAGGCGCGCCTGGAGGAGGGACTAACGCACCGTCTTGCGCTCGATCATCGACACGGGCACCACCTGCAGCCGGGTCGCGGGCTCATCGGTTTCGAGCGCCGTCAGGACGTTCGCGGTCAATGTCGATAGAGACTGCTCGATGGTGGTCAGCTCATAGCTCTTCCAGCTCGCCTGGGGAATATCGTCGAAGCCAACGACAGACACATCCTGCGGCACACGGCGATGCATTTCGATGCGAGCGGCATCGAGGAAACCCAGCGCCAGCAGATCAGTGACGCAAAATGCTCCGTCAATCCGCTTGTCGCGCAAGAGGTCACAACCGGCCTGATAGCCGCTTTCGTAGCTCGTCGGCCCGTCCGACCAGGCGACCACCTCGATCCCGGCGGTCTGCATCCGCTGCGTAAACGCAGTCGCTCGCCGAACCTGTGCCGGCGTCTGGCTGGCACTGGAGACGACCGCAACCTTCTTGCATTTGGCCGCGATCAACCGGAGTGCGGCTAGGTCCGCCCCGTGCGAATCGTCACTCAGCACCATGTTGGTATCGGTGCGATCGAGCCGTTGATTGACCAGAATCAGCCGGACGCCATTGGCGATACACTCATCGACGATCGAGGACGGCGGCTCGCCCGAAAGCACGACGATCGCCTGGGCGCGGAATTCAAACAGCAGCTCGATCAGCGGCGCGATATCCTTGCGCGCATCGGCGGCGTTCAACAGCAGGCACTGGAGCCCGCGCCGGAGCAGGCCGATGCTCAAGAGATCGAGCTGCTTGGAAATGAAGGGCGCACTGAGGTTGGTGCCCACGACGCCGATCAGGTTCGAGCGGTCGTTGTTCAGCCCCTGGGCCAGCCGATTTACTCGATAGCCGAGTTCGCGCGCCGCCTTCAGTACCTTGCGCCGGACAGGCTGCGAGACGCTGGCACCCGGCGTGAACGTGCGCGAGACGGCCGAGCGTGAAACACCCGCGCGTTTTGCGACCTCCTCGGCCGTGACGAACCCTCGTGCCATGGTTTCCCCCAAAGAATCAGCTCGCGGCTATCTGGGCCACAAATGCCGGTTCATTCCAACGAAAAAGTATCCTTTGGCTCTGCAGGTGATGTCGCCTGAGTGCTGCGCGCCCGCCGGAAATCCGGCTGTTTTAGTTCGCCATTCCCTATGCGGCCGGAGCGTCTTCGCTGGCCAGTCGCGAGGCAATGACCACGTGTTCGAAAAAAGCGGATCCATCTGAGAAAAATATGCAATAAAATCAAAGCGATAAATCGTTGCGCACGTGTGCATTTTTTTGTTGACAAGCGCGACCTCTCAATGGATCATGCATTCCATAGGCGGTGACGAAATGGAATTTTTGTTCCGTCTATGTTCGTGACGATGGCGCCGGCTTCTGAGGAGTGGCCGGATGCCGTCGGACCCGATCCGGACAGGATCGTTGATCGGGGTCGGTCGCGAACAGGGAGGATTGGATCGATGACGAGACATCGCGTTCTCGCGGCGGGTTGCCTTGCTCGACATGGAGCAGGGGCGGCTGCCTGCGCGGCTTTCCCTGATCTCCCCGTTCGCATGTTTGCTCGTCCGCAAGGCGCCGGCGCATAGCCGGATCGTGTTGCGAGGCGAGGTCTCAAGGGGAAAGAGCATGGCTTTTCTAAGTGATTCAGCGAAGGCGTCGCGGGCAGCGGGCGATGAAGCCGCTGTGCCCTCGTCCTGGCAAGTCTGGCGATATCGGTTGAAGGTCGCCTCCCGGGAGCCGACGACATTGATCGGGGTGCTGACGGCGCTGCTCTTCACCTACCTGATCGTCGTGCCGATCATCTCCATCGTGCTCGATTCCGTGCGCGTGCAATTCGGACATGAGCGCCGGCTCGGCAAGGATTTTGGCGACCTGACGCTGTACTATCTCGACAGGACATTTACCTCGCCTGTCTCCGTCGATCTCTTCTGGCGGCCACTGTTCAACACGCTGTCGGTTGCAGTCGGCGCGATCCTTTTGTCCCTGCTGATCGGAACCATTCTCGCCTGGTTGATCAGCCGCACCGATATGTTCGGGCGGCGCTGGTTCGCGACCGCCCTGATCGTGCCCTACATGCTGCCTGCCTGGACCTTCGCGCTCGCCTGGACCACGCTGTTCAAGAACCGCACGGTCGGTGGCCAGCCCGGCTGGTTCGAGGCTCTCGGCTGGACGCCACCGGACTGGGTTGCCTATGGCCGGTTTCCGATCACCATCATTCTCGCCCTGCACTATACGCCTTTCGTCATTCTGCTGTTCGGCTCGGCGCTTAGGCGCTTCGATTCCCAGCTGGAAGATTCCGCCCGCATCCTCGGCGCCAAGCGCTACCAGGTGGCAATGCAGATCATCCTGCCGCTGATGCGGCCGGCGCTTATGTCGTCGATGATCCTGATCTTTGCAAAATGTCTCGGCGAGTTCGGCGTGCCCTACGTTCTCGGCCTGCCGGTCAAATTCGAGGTGCTTTCCACCTCGCTCTTCCGCAGCATTGCTTCCCGACAGACCGGTGTTGCCGGTGTCGTTGCCGCCTCCATCATGCTGATCGGCATCATCACTCTGATGATCGATGCGCGGCTGGTGCGTGAAGCGCGGCGCTTCGTCACCATCGGTTCCAAGGGCTCGATGAACCGGCAAAGCCGGCTCGGCAAGCTCAGGCTTCCGGCAACGGGTTTCGCCGCGACGATCTTCATGCTGAGCGTCGGCCTGCCGCTGCTGACCCTGTTCCTGTCGACGGTCATGAAGCTGCCGGCACAGTTCACCCTCGACAACTTCACGCTCGACTACTGGATCGGCCAGGATCTGCATACTGTAGCACTGCAGACCGGCGTGCTCTTGAGCCCCGATCTCTGGGCGGCGGCCAAGAACACGCTGATGATCGTCGGCCTCGCCTCGATCGCCTCGGGCATTCTCGGCCTGCTCGTCGGTTACGTCGTCATCCGCACGCCGGTCAGAGCTCTGTCGGTCTATCTGCGGCAGGTAACGTTCCTGCCCTATCTGGTGCCGGGCATTGCCTTTGCTGCCGCCTATCTCTCGCTCTTTGCGGTTCCGAGAGGCCCGATGCCGGCACTTTACGGCACCGTCACCATCCTGGTGCTGGCGCTGATGGCAGACCAGATGCCATACGCCTCGCGGGCAGGGATCTCGGCCATGACCCAGCTCGGCAAGGATCCGGAAGAGGCGGCCCAGATCGCCGGTGCCGGCTGGTTCCGCCGCATGATGTCGATCGTCATCCCGATCCAGAAGGGCTCGCTCGTCACCGGTGTGCTGCTGCCGTTCATCTCCGGCATCAAGGGCCTCAGCCTGTTCGTCATCCTCGCCGTGCCCAGCACCGACGTTCTCACGACCTATTCGCTGCGGCTCGTCGACTACCACTACACCCAGGCGGCAAACGCGGTCGTGCTGATCATCGCCGCCATCGCCTATCTCGGAACTCTGGCAGCCCAGAAGCTGACCAAGACCAATCTTGCAGAAGGACTCGGAAGCTGATGCCCACTATCAATCTGCGCGGCGCCCAGAAGAATTATGGCGTCAATTCCGCCAATGCCGTCTCCAACCTCGATCTGGAAATCCGCGACGGCGAGTTCATGTGCCTGCTCGGCCCATCGGGTTGCGGCAAGACGACGACATTGCGGATGATCGCGGGGCTGGAAAACCTGTCGGGCGGCGAGATCCGCATCGGTGACCGGGTGGTCGATTCGATCTTTGACGGCGTCTTCGTGCCACCGGAAAAGCGCGAAATGGGCCTGGTGTTTCAGAGCTACGCGCTCTGGCCGCATCTGACCATAGAGCGCAACACCGACTTTGGTCTGCGGCTGCGCAAGCTGCCGAAGGCGGAACGCGAGGCCCGTGTCGAAAAGGTCATGCAGGCGCTCGACATCGCCAAGTACCGCGACCGCTATCCGTCGCAGCTTTCGGGTGGCCAGCAGCAGCGCGTGGCACTTGCCCGCATGCTCGCGGTCAATCCCGGCGTGCTGCTTCTCGACGAGCCGCTGTCGAACCTTGATGCGCGGCTGCGGCTTGAAATGCGCGCCGAACTCAAGCGCCTGCACAAGGAATTCAAGACGACGATCGTCTTCGTCACCCACGACCAGTGGGAAGCGATGACGCTGGCAACGACGATCGCCGTCATGAACGAAGGCACGCTGCAGCAGATGGGCACGCCGAACGACATCTATGACCGCCCGGCCAACCGCTTTGTCGCCGAATTCGTCGGCAGCCCGCCGATCAACATCCTGTCCTTCGACAAGAAAGGTACGTCCGACGTCGCCAAGGAGGCGGAAGCTTACCTGGCGAGCCGTTATCCGAGCCTGCGCGGCATCGGCTCCGTCGGCATCCGCCCGGAAGCGCTGAGCTATGCCACGAAGAAGGAGGACATTCCGCAGGGCAGCTTCAGCGGCAAGATGGTGGTCACCGGCATCCTGCCGACCGGCGGCAGCTGGATCCTGGAGCTGAAGAGCGACAGCCACACGCTGTTCCTGACGACGCACGCGCTGCCGCGACTGGAGCTGGGCGAAAAGGTCCGCTTCTTTGCGCCGCCGGAGGCGCTGCACGTTTTCGACAAGGACGGCCAGCGCATTGCCGAAGCCGACAAGCTGCTGCGCAACGCGAAGCTCAACTGACGAGATCACTGATCGCATCAACCGAAAGACGAACACCGCTTACTGAGGAGGAGCAGTCGATGCATTTTCGGAAAAATGGAAGGGCAGACTATAAAAGGCGCTGCCTGTTGTGGACCACGGGATTTGCCTGGCTTTTGACCGGTCAGGCGATGGCTGAGGACGCCTTCGACCTCAACGCCCTCATCGAGGCGGCCAAGAAGGAAGCGCCGATTACAGTCTATGACAGCACCGGCAAGATCGTCGAGATGGCCAAGGCCTTTTCGACCAAGTACGGCGTCGCCGCCGAAGGCTCCAAGGTCAAGGCGACGGCGCAGTTGGAAATGATCATCCGCGAGGCGCGCGCCAACAATATCCAGGGCGACGTCTCGATCATCAGCGATGCACCGGCAGCGATGGCGCAGCTGATCCCGCAGGGCTTTGCCGAGAGCTGGCTGCCGCCGGACATGGCGTCGAAGATCCCGCAGCAGTACCAGAGCCCGCTGACGGTCGTGACCAGCGCGAACGTCTGGGCCTACAACACCGAGCTTTACGACAAGTGCCCGGTGACCAACATCTGGCAGCTGACCGGCCCGGAGTGGAAGGGCAAGGTCGCCATGCAGGACCCGCTCGGCAAGGCGTCCTATGTCGACTGGTTCAACCAGATGGCAAAGCACGGCGACGACAAGGTCGCCGCCGCCTACAAGGAGCTCTACGGCAAGGACCTGGAACTCGACGATGGCAGCGCGACGGCGGCCTGGGTGAAGGCGCTTGCCGCCAACGCGCCGCTGCTGACCGATGCCGACGCCGCGGCAGCCGATGCCGTCGGAGCGCCGGGCCAGTCGCAGCCGTTCATGGGCCTGATGAGTTCGGCAAAGTTCCGCGACAATGCGGAGAAGGGCATGAAGCTCGGGCTCTGCACGGATCTGAAGCCATGGCTCGGGTGGATGTATCCGGGCGTCGGCCTGATCACCAAGGGCACCAACAGCCCGAACGCCGCCAAGCTCTTCATCCACTACGTCATGACGGAGGAAGGCATCGCGCCGCAGGCGGTCGATGGCAAGATGTCGACCAATACCGATGTGGCACTTCCGGCTGACGAACCCTCGGGCATCGGCAAGGTTCTCGACCAGGTTCTGCCCTACCAGATGGACACGAGCCTCGACGACTGGGATGCGCGCGAAACCTGGCAGGATTTCTGGCGGGTGAACTACCAGAAGTGATGGCTCAGCCGGGAGAGTGACGACATGATGGAAATGAAACGCAGCGCGTTGCGCGACCGCCCATTAGCCTGGGCGGTCGCAGGTAGCCTTGCTGCCATGACACTGACCTGTGGGCCGGCGAAGGCTGAAGAAGCCTTCAACCTCGGCGCCCTGATCGAGGCGGCAAAGAAGGAGCCGCCGATCACCGTCTATGCCGTCACCGGTAAGATCGTCGATACGGCCAAGGAGTTCTCGGAAAAATACGGCGTGCAGGCGACGGGCAAGAAGGTCAACGAAGCCACGCAGGTGGAGCTGATGATCCGCGAGCACCAGGCCGGCAATATCCTCGGCGACGTGAGCGTCGCGACTGACGTGGCATCGGCAATCGGACAGCTGTTGCCGGAAGGTATCGCCACCAGCTGGACGCCTCCGGATCTCGCCAAGGATATTCCGCAAGCGCAGCGCAATCCTCTTGTTGTTGTCTCGGACCCTCACGTCTTTACCTACAACACCGAGAAATACGACAAGTGCCCCGTGACCAACATCTGGCAGCTGACCGAGCCGCAGTGGCGCGGCAAGCTGGCGATGCTCGATCTCTTCGACAAGCCGCTATATGCCGACTGGTTCAATCAGATCGAGACGCATCGCGACGCCGATGTCGCGCGGGCCTATGAAAGCCTTTACGGCAAGAAGCTGGAGACGAACGGCCAAAGTGCCACAGCTGCCTGGGTCAAGGCCTTTGCAGAAAACGGGCCGCTTCTGGCGGATTCGATAACGGTCGCCAACGCCGCCGGCGCCCCGGGACAAGCCGAGCCGTTCTTCGTCATCACCTCGACGGCCAAGTATCGCGACAACCTCACGAAGGGCCTTAAACTCGGTATCTGCGCCGGCGTCGAGCCGTTTTCCGGATTTCTCTATCCGGGCTTCGGCCTGATCGCGGGCCAGACCAAGAGCCCGAATGCCGCCAAGCTGTTTGTCCGTTACCTGATGACGGCAGAGGGCATTGCACCCCAGATCGAAGACGGAAAGATCTCCGGCAATTCGACGATCGGCCTGCCGGCCGATGAACCCTCGGGCGTCGCGAAGTATCTCGATCAATTGATGGCCTTCGATGCCGCGACCGCCGGCGACGACCTCGACAAGCGCGAGGCCTGGCAGGACCTTTGGAGAATAAACCACCGAAAATGACGCGACGGGCGGTGCCGATCACCGAGTGCTGTTTCCTTGGGAGGGGAAGCGATGAAAACGGAAAAAAAGAGAGTGCGTGACATGACGATGGCAGCGGTCGCAGTTGCGGCCGGCCTGCTTTCGGCGCAAGCCCATGCCGCCGACGGCCTCGATCTCGACGCGCTGATTGCCGCGGCCAAGACGGAAAAGCCGATCAACGTCTATGACAGCACCGGCAAGATCGTCGAGATGGCCGAAGGCTTTACGGCCAAATACGGTATCAAGGCGACGGGCGTCAAAGTGTCGGCGAACAGCCAGTTGGAAATGATCATCCGCGAGAGCCAGGCGGGCAACGTTCAGGGCGATGTCGCCTTGATCACTGACGCGCCGGCAGCACTCGCGCAGTTGTTGCCGCAGGAGTTCGTCGAAAGCTACCTGCCGGCCGACATGATCGCGAAAATCCCGGCGGAGTTCCAGAATCCGCTGGCGATTTCGACCAACGCCAACGTCTGGGCCTATAACACCGAAGCCTACGACAAATGCCCGGTCGCCAATATCTGGGAGCTGACGGAACCGAAGTGGAAAGGCAAGGTTGCTCTCGTCGATCCGCTGACCAAGGGCACCTATACCGACTGGTTCAACCAGATGGAGAAACACGCCGACGACAAGGTTGCCGGTGCCTACAAGAGCCATTTCGGCAAGGACCTTGCGACCGAGGAGAAGAGCGCGTCGGCCGCCTGGATCAAGGCACTGGCGCAGAACGCGCCGCTCGTCACCGATGGCGATGATCCAGTGGCCGAAGCCGTTGGTGCTGCCGGCCAGAAGGAGCCCTTCTTCGGCCTGCTCTCGTCGGCAAAATTCCGCGACAACGAGGGCAAGGGGTACAAGCTCGGCATCTGCAAGGATCTCAATCCCTGGGTCGGCTGGAGCTACGTCAAGCTTGGCCTGATTGCGACGAAGACGCAGAGCCCGAACGCGGCAAAGCTGTTCATCCACTACATCCTGACGGAAGAAGGCATCGCGCCGCAGATGAAGGACGGCAAGCTGCCGACCAACATCGACATCAAGATGCCGGCCGACGAGCCGTCCGGCCTGATGACGGTCGCCGACCGCCTGTTCGGCTACAATTCCTCGACCGGTCTTGAGGACTTTGACCGACGCGAGGAGTGGCAGGATTTCTGGCGCGTCAACTACAGCAAGTAAACCGAAGCCGGCGCGCCATGTAGCGGCGCGCCGGCGCTTTCTCGATAAGGAATGGATCAGTACGACATGGAAAAGCGCTTTCCCGCAGCGACCTCGCCGGCGGCTGTTACCGAACAACGGCTGGAGCGGTCGAAGCGTCTCGTCGAGATTGCCCGCGGCGCGGCCAATGCCGTGCGCGATCCACTGTTGAAAGCGTTCCGGTCCGACATGGTCGTCGACTACAAGCGAGACCTGCACGATGTCGTGACGATCCACGACAAGCGTGCGGAAGCCACCATTCGCGATTTCATTTTTGCGGAGGAGCCGAATTCGTCGCTGCTTGGCGAAGAGGGCGGGCAGGTCGGCGACGGCGACATCCAGTGGTATGTCGACCCGATCGACGGCACCTCGAATTTTGCCAGCGGGCTGGCGTTCTGGTGCGTTTCGATCGCCGCGGTCGAACGCGGAGAGGTCGTTGCCGGCGTGGTCTATGATCCGGTCGCCGACCTGATGTTTTCCGCCGATCTCGAACACGCCTATCTCGATGGCGAGGTTATTGCCTCGAAGGCGGTCGAGAACGAGAACCGGGCAACGCTGATTACTGGCTATCCGGTGTCGCGGGACTTTCGCCTCGACGGCAGGGAGGCGGCGCTCGCCAATCTCGGCGAACTGGTCGAGACTTTCTCCACACTTAGAAGGCCAGGCAGTGCCGCTCTCAGCATCGCCCATGTGGCGGCTGGCTGGGCGGATGCGGCGACCGGCTTCGGCGTCAATTCCTGGGATGTGGCGGCTGCGACGCTGATCCTCAAGAATGCAGGCGGTCGATACGAGCCGCTGACCCTGGGCAAGGTGCCCGCAGATGCGCCCGATTTCATGTGCCCCGGCTACATCGCCACCGGCGCCGGCGGAAACTATCCGACGTTGCAGCGCGTCGCGCGGGCGATATCGGACAAACGCATTGCCTCAGCGGCAATCTGAAAAGACAGCGGAGACAGCATGTTGAACATCAGCCAGGAACCCGAGACGAAGGCGCAACCGTCTGCCGAACTTGCCAAGCTCAGCCTCGTCTACCAACAGCACCCGCTTTATGGCGTCGATATCTACATCGCCGGCAAGGAGGGCACGAGCGATCTCAATCTGCTCCGACAGAACGGCATCACCACCGTCGTCAACTGTGCCGTCAATCTCGATTTCAACTTCGTCCGGCAGGCGCAGCTGGTGTCCGATCACGAGGGCAGCGTCTATGGCCCAGGCGAGATCCGTTATTACAAAATCGGATTGATCGATGGTGGCGGTAATCCCGACACGCTGATGCTGGCCGCTCACTATATCCTGCGTGCGGCACTGGAGCAGGTGCTGCCGGAAAAGCCGTCCTATCCGCGCCGGGAGATGGGCAACATTCTCATCAACTGCCGCGGCGGACGCTCGCGTTCGGTCATTGTCGTGTCGCTGTTTTTGCACCTGACCTTGCCGACCGAGTTTCCGACGCTGGATGCGGCGATCGCCTTCGTGCGCAACCGGCGCGGTCTGCCGGAGAACGGATGGTATAAAGCGCCGAAAGCGGTGCTGATCGAGTCCGCCGAGCGCGCTGCAAGCTGGGCGAAGATGATAGAAGCCAAATAGCGCTGCTGCCCTTGGCCATCTGCGGGAGGATTATCCGGCGCCGGCATGGCGCGCAATCTGTTGGCGACCACGGCTGCGCGCAGGAAACGGGTTGAATTCGACCGCCTTCCGCACGATTTTCATCGAGTATGAAAATGCGAGGACGGTGAGATGGCGCAGACAGTTCACAACTATCTTATCTTCGAAACCGCTGCCGGCTTCTGCGGCATCGCCTGGAACGGCGTCGGCATCACCCGTTTCCAACTGCCGACCAAGAAGGCTGAGGATACCGAGCGCTTGCTTCTGCGCCGGCTTGCTGCCGGCGAACCGGGCACGCCGACGCCGGAAGTTGCCGAAGCGGTTGCCGCGGTTCGACGCTATTTCAACGGTGAACAGGTCGATTTCTCCGATATCCAGCTCGACCTCGAAGGGCAGGACCCATTCTTCAAGCAGATTTATGCTGCCGCGCGCAGGCTCGGCTGGGGACAGACCACCACCTATGGTGCCCTGGCAAAGGAACTCGGCGTCGGCCCTGAAGCCGCGCGCGATGTCGGCCAGGCGATGGCAAAGAACCCGGTGGCACTGATCATTCCCTGCCACCGGGTGCTGGCCGCCGGCGGCAAGGTTGGCGGTTTCTCGGCTCCGGGCGGCTCGACATCGAAGATCCGCATGCTGGAGCTCGAAGGCGTGCGCCTCGGTCCGCCGGTGCCTGCTCAGCAATCGCTGTTTTGAGCGTGGTGCCTGCGGCTTCGACGAGGAGGCAAACGGTTTTTGGTCAGCCGAGCGAAGCGATCGCTATAGCGCCGCGCGTCTTTTAGACGCGGTAAGGTCGCTGTAGCACTTTGAATGGCTGCATGTTTTTATCCTTAAATCGAATGCGATTTAAGGATAAAAACATGCAGCAAAGCGCGTCGCGATCCTTAGGGTTCGCTTTCTGCACTTTACGTTCTTGTTCTTTTGCGTGTCGTTGTCCCGAAACCGCTGCGCACTTTCGGGCGACATGCTTTATCCCGGTCTGACGAGGCTCGCCGGGCGCGATCCGGTATCCGCCGCCGTGCGATAGCTCGCGGCGGAAGCCGGGCGGCCGACATGGAAACCCTGAACATGGTCGATGCGGAACTCTCGCACCAGCGCCATTTGCTCCTCGGTTTCGACACCTTCCACCAGGATCTTGTGGCCACGGTTCCGGACCAGGCCGATGATATCCTTCAGCATCGCCTTGCCCCTTGGCGTGCCGCAGTCATGAAGGAACGAGCGGTCGATCTTGACCGTATCGAAATCGATCAGCCGGAGCCAGGAAAGGCCGGCAAAGCCGGTGCCGAAATCATCGAGCCAGATCCGGATGCCCAGCGTTTCGAGGTCGCTGATGCAGCGCAGCACGTCCGAGTGCATCTCCATCTCGAGGCCCTCGGTAATTTCGAAAGCGAGCCGGCCGCCGGCCACTCCCGTTTCACCAAGGATGGCGGCAACCGATGTGGCGAAGCCCGGCGTCTTCAGCTGGATCGGCGAGACATTGACGCTGACGACAGGCACATGATCGTTGGCGAGAAGCTCGCGGCAGACCGTGCGGATCGCCCAGCGTCCGAGGTCGATGATGGCGCCGGTACGCTCGGCAACGGGAATGAAAAGGCTGGGCGGAACTGCGGTCCCATCGAGCATTCTCAGCCGCATCAGCGCTTCGACGGCCTCGACGCGGCCTGTCGCAACATTCTTGATCGGCTGATAGACGAGGGAGACGAGATCCTGGTCGGTCGCTATCTTCAACAGCGCCGCGATGTTCTCGCTCTCGTCGCTGGTTTGCGGGTCGTTCGGATCAAACAGCTTGGCGCAGTTGCGTCCGCTTGCCTTTGCTGCGTAAAGCGCCCGGTCCGCCTCGTGGATGATCCGTTCGAGCTTCGAGCCCGTCTGATGCCTGGTGAACGCGGCACCGACGCTGACCGTGACGATGGACGTGCCATCCCGTCGTTGCCCGTGCACCAGCGCAAGGTCTTGCACTGTGCGGCAGATGGCGTCGGCCAGATCGGCGGCCTCTTCGCGCGTGTCCATGCGCGCAAGAATGATGAACTCCTCGCCGCCGTATCGGCCGATGGACGCGTCGAACTGCTCGATCGATTCCCTCAACGTGTTGGCCACGAGAATGAGGCAGCGGTCACCTTCCTGGTGGCCATAGCAGTCGTTGTATTTCTTGAAGAAGTCGACGTCGATCAGGATCGCGGCGAAACGGTCGCCGAACTTCTGCCAGTCGCTCCAGTATTCCCGCAGCTTCTGGTCTACCGCCCGACGATTGTCGAGACCGGTTAGGGAATCGGTGTTGGAGAGCCTGAGCAGCGCCTTGCCGCGCTCGGTCGCCTCCCGCTGCTGGACCCTCGCCTCGAACGCATTGAGGAAGACCTTGTAGCGTTCGCGGTTGAGCTTCCAGTTTACGTAGGAGGTGAACACGAAACAGGAGACGTAGAACGTGCCGAACGCCAGCTGGTAGGACGGGTTCTGCGGCGAGAAATAGAGGAGATCGAGGAAAAATGCGCCAAGGATGATGCTCGATGAGATCACCGAAAGGCGGAACTGGAAGATGAAGAACAGGTTGGCGCCCATCATGAAGATCGCACCGAAGATCATGTAGTAGGACATGTCCTGCGTGTATGCGGTCATCATTGCCGGAATGAGCCAGCCGAGATAACCGAAAACAAGCGCGCCCGAACAGGTCCTGTCCAGCCAGTCCGTCTTGACGTTGAAGTGGACCTGGATTTCCAGAACGGCAAGCGCAACTGCGCCGACGACAAAGCGCGAGGCAATCGTGTAGCGGGCGACATCCGAGATCAGCAGCAGGTCGGTAATCGAAAACAGCAGATAGACCGCGACGGCGATCCAGAGCCCTTTTCTCGTCGCTTCCCTGCGGGTCGTTTCACCTTCCTGGCGATAGAGCAAGCGCAGCTCCGCCGGCAGCGGCCTGAGTGGCTGCTTGTGCAGATCTATCTCAACGACGTCGGCCAAGGTTTGCTTCATGCACCGGTCCGGGGAATTGCGTCGCGCTCAACGGAAATCTGGTCTCGTCTTTCCATCTCTGGACGTTGCTTCAGACGCTCCACGCTTGCCATTCACTGGATACCACAACAAGCACAAGCGGCCTCAACGACATAGTAGAAGACGCCCATTAAATTTTGATAAATTAGCCGAGACTGACGGCCGGTGCAGGGGTGTATCCAAATGGGTACTGTCCGCCAGTATTTACCATATACTCTACAAAAACTTGCAATTCGAGACGCAGTTCGCGCATTCTTGCCCACATTGTTAACAAAGCATTAACGGATGGGTTTTGCGTGAGCCAGCTTCAAATCGTATTCGATGGCGAAAGTCTTATTACTCCCCAATCAATCGCAACCGAGTTCACTTCGTCAAGAAGTGAGTTTTATGATGAGCAGTTTGCAACAGGAAAAGCCGAACTCGCCCTGATTCTCCAAATTGCACAGCAGCAATTTGCCCAGGAACTGGACCCCAGGAAGATAATACATCGCTTGGCGGCCGCACTTCACGAGACGCGCGCGAAGTTTCATCCGAGCGTATGGCAGGAACTGATTCCGATCGCACAAAAGCATCCGGTGTCGGAGTTTTTCCTGCAGGACCCTTTTACCCGCTGGTCCAGCGAAAAGCCGCGGGGTTATTCCGGCGACGCCCAACTGCTCGACTTCATCTACGGCCATCCAAGCGTTGCCGGCGAGATCGCCAAGGCGTCGCCGGTGGGCAAGGCGCTTTACGACTATACCAAGGACGCTTCGTCGTCGGTTGCTGTGCGCGAACGGCGGGACCTGCTGACCCAACATGTCGATGAGATCGCGGCGACACGCGACGGGGAGGCAGAGATCCTGACGATTGCCGCCGGGCATCTGCGCGAGGCAAACCGGTCGGTTGCGCTGCAGGAAGGGCGGATAAAGCGCTGGGTCGCGCTCGACCAGGACCCGCTCAGTGTCGGATCGATCACCAGGGATTTTCGAGGAACCAGCGTTGAAGCGATCGACGGTTCCGTCCGTGGCATTCTCACCCGGGCCCACAAACTCGGCAAGTTCGACTTCGTCTATGCGGCGGGGCTTTACGACTACCTGCCTCACAACGTGGCAGTGAAGCTCACCCGCCGATGCCTGCAGATGCTGAAACCCAACGGCGTCTTCCTCTTCGCCAATTTCGCGACCGACATCGGCGTCGACGGCTATATGGAGACGTTCATGAACTGGGCGCTGCTGTTGCGCTCGCAATCGGACATGTGGCGCATCGTCAACGAAAGCGTCGACGGCACCAACTTCGAGTCGCACGTGACGTTCGGGGAGAACCGCAACGTTGTCTATGCGACGCTGCAAAAGCGCTCGTAACCACGACTGAAGCACATTACAGCGGCGCGCGTCATCTTTGACGCGCGCCGCTGTCGTTCGGCAAAGGCGTGATGCCGCCTTGGCATGCAAAACGACACGCTGGACACTTTCCCGTCTCAGCATCGACGTTCGCGCGCAACGAACCGTTCTCAAGGTCCCCACAGCGAAGTGTTTCGCCGGTGCGGCCGAGGGGCGCAGGTCCTTCAGGCTTGAGGACGTTCAACGGATCTACCCAGGGCTGTTATGCAATTATTTCATAGCGCCTGAAATTCTATGCATTGGCGGGCCGCTTTCCTTTTCTCTAGCATCCCCGACTGCACGACTTGTGGCCCATCGGAACGCCGCACCGGAATGGATAACGATCCAGCTTCGGCACGCAACCGATGCGGGCGGGAGACATGGGTCGTGCCGAGAGCCGGTTTGTCATCAAACCTGACTCTAAGTTGCAGTGACGGCGGAGGGGAGGAGCCTTAGATGCCAGCGGGACAGAGTTTTCACGCCGACATGATCGTGCACAATGGTGTGATCTGGTGCGGTATGGCCGAGGGCGTCGTCGATGCCCTGGCAATCTGGCAGGGCAAGGTCCTGGCGACGGGCACCAGGCAGGAAATGGAAACCTATCGCGGCGCTGGCACGCAGCTACTCGACCTTCAAGGGCAATTCGCGACCCCCGGTCTCAACGATGCGCATCTGCACCTGATCTCCGTCGGCCTGACGTTGAATTGGGTCGACGCGACGCCGCAGGCTGCCCCCACTCTCGAAAGCCTGCTCGGCGCGATCAAACATCAGGCCGAAAGCACGCCGGCCGGTACCTGGATCCGGGCGCGGGGTTATGACCAGACCAAGCTCGACACCGGTCGCCATCCGCTTCGCGCGGAACTCGATGCGGTTGCGCCGCACCATCCCGTCATGGTGGTGCGCGCCTGCGGGCATGTGTCGATCTTCAATTCGGAAGCATTCCGCCTTGCCGGCGTCGACGAGAAGACTACCGTGCCGGAAGGCGGCCTGATCGAACAGGTCGCAGGCGTCCTGACGGGCCTGGTCGCGGAAAATGCGCAAGGGCTGGTTCGTGCGGCGATCCCGAAAGCCTCGACCGACGACATGATCGATGCGATCGAAAGCGCCGGAAATCTGCTTCTATCCTACGGCATTACCAGCATCATGGACGCGGCCGTCGGTCAGGTCGCAGGCTTCGACGAGATCAGGGCCTATAATCTGGCGAAGCTGAACAACAGGCTGCCAGTGCGCACCTGGCTCGTTCTTCTCGGCGATCCCAACGTTTCGATCGTGCCGCAGAGTTACGAGGCCGGTCTCGTTTCGGGTGTCGGCGACGACATGCTGAAAGTCGGCGCCGTCAAGATCTTCCTCGATGGCTCGGCCGGTGGCCGCACCGCCTGGATGAGCAGCCCCTATCTCGGCGATGACAACAATACCGGCGTCCAGATCCTTTCGGATGTGGAACTTGAGGCGCTCGTACTCGACGCGCATACCAAGGGATATCAACTGGCCTGCCATGCGATCGGCGATGCTGCGATCGGTCAGCTGATCACCGCCTACGAGAAGGCACTTGAGGCGATCCCGGATGCGGATCGCCGTCACCGGATCGAGCATTGTGGCTTCTCCAGCGACGCGCAGCACCAGCGCATGGTGAAGGCCGGGATATATCCGTGTCCGCAACAGGTGTTCATCTACGATTTCGGCGACGCTTACGTCTCGGTGCTCGGCGAGGAGCGGGCGCTGTCGAGCTATCCATTGAAGACCTGGAAGGACCTGGGGCTGAAGCCTGCGACCGGCAGCGATGCGCCGGTCTGTCATCCCAACCCGTTCCCCAATATCTACAGCATGCTGACGCGCAAGACCGCCAAGGGCACGGTGATGGACGCTGACGAGCGGGTCTCCATCGAAGAGGCGCTGCAGGTCTACACCGAATACGGCGCGTTCTCGCAGAAGCTCGAAACCGTCAAGGGACGACTGGTCCCGGGACAGCTTGCCGATATCGCGGTGTTCTCCAGGAACATGCTGACGGCGAGCCCCGAAGACATCCTCAACGACACGCGCTGCACCCTGGCAATCCGGGGCGGCGAGGTGGTCTTCGAGCGACAGAACGCCTGACGAAGGGCGAGAGGGAGCCGCAAGAGCGACTCAATGCATCTCAACCGATCCGGGAGGTCGGATGAGATCGCGGTTTTGTTCATCCATACGCAGAACAACAAGTGGGGAGGATATGGGAATGATGAAGAAAATAGCATTGCTTTCGACATTGACCGCAGCGTTGCTGGCGGGGGTGGCGTCGGTGCAGGCGGCCGACACGCCGCGGGCCGGCGGAACGGTCAACTTCGTGGCGCCCTATGGGGACAGCTTCTCGACGCTCGACATCCAGGCGTCGCCGCAGACGCAGGACGAGTTCTACGCCAAGGCGATCCATCGCACCCTTTATGATTGGGACGCGGACAAGAACGTTCCGGTGCTGGCGCTTGCGACCGACGTCGACGTCTCCGCCGACAAGCTGGTCTATACCTACAAGCTGCGGCAGGACGCCTATTTCCACAACGGCAAGCAGATGACGGCCGACGACATCATCTCGAGCTTCACCCGCATGGCCGATCCGGCCAAGGCCTATCCGCCCTCGCGCTACATCGCCAACATCAAGGGCGGCGCCGACTACATGGCCGGCAAGGCCGAGGCGATTTCGGGCCTGAAGAAGGTCGATGATTTCACGCTGGAAGTGACGCTGACGGATCCGGTCGATCCGGCGTTCCTGTTCATGCGCAACAACACGGCGATCTACCCCGCCGGCGAAGCCGACAAGGAAGGTTTCGCAAGCCACCCGATCGGCCTCGGGCCCTACAAGTTTGCCGAATATGTGCCCGGCTCGCGCCTGACGGTCGAGAAGTGGGAAAAGTACTATGACAAGGACAAGACCTACGCCGACAAGATCAATATCCTGATCATGGGGGATGCTTCGGCGCGCGATGTCGCCTTCCGCAACAAGGAGATCGACGTCTCCGTCCTCGGGCCATCGCAATACGTCGCCTATCAGGCCGATCCGGAACTGTCCAAGGGCCTTCTCGAAGTCGCAGAAGTCTATACGCGCTATGTCGGCTTCAACCTCGATTTCGAACCGTTCAAGGACAAGCGCGTTCGTCAGGCTTTCAACTACGCCATCAACGCCGACCTGATCATCAAGCGGCTGGCGAAAGACAAGGCCTACCGGGCGAGCGGCTGGCTGCCGACATCGTCGCCGGCCTATGACAAGGATGCCCAGCCCTACGCCTACGACCCGGAAAAGGCAAAGGCGCTGCTGGCTGAGGCCGGTTATGCCGATGGCTTCGATGTCGAACTGACGGCGACGCAGAACGAAAGCTGGGGCCTGACGATCGTCGAGGCGATCATCCCGATGCTGGAAAAAGTCGGTATCCGGGTGAAGGCAAAACCGGTCGAGGCTTCGGTGCTTTCCGAAGTCGTGCCATCAGGCGATTTCCAGTCCTTCATGTGGTCGTCGGAAAGCGGCCCGGACGCCCTGACGGCGATGCAGTGCTTCTACTCCAAGACTTCGCAGGCTGCGTGCAACTATCAGAAGTTCGCAAATGCGGACTTCGACAAGCTGTTCGAAGCCGCCAAGGTTGCCAAGACTGACGAGGAAAAGAACGAGCTGCTGCGCAAGGCCAACAACCTCGTTCAGGAAGAAGCGCCGGTCTGGTTCTTCAACTACAACAAGGCTGTGATGGCCTACCAGCCATGGCTGCATGGGCTGCAGCCAAACTCCGCTGAGCTGGCGATCCAGTCCTATGAAAAGCTCTGGGTGGACGAAACCGTCCCAGCCGGACGTTGATGGAGGCGCCCCGATATCGTCGTCGCGGTATCGGGGGCCTTTCCACTGGTATCTGGCACCTATGCTGCCGATAACGTAAGTCAATGCTTACGATGCGGCAACCCGCCGGAATGATCTGCTCCGAGTGGCCTATCGCTCGGTGGCATGTGCCGGAGGACTATCGCCCGCGCATCCGTTGATGGGCGCCGCGAGGGAGGAAATGAATGCTTCAGTTCGTCGTGCGCCGCATCTTGCAGGTGATCCCGACAGTCATCGCGATATCGCTGTTGATCTTCGTGATCTTCAGCGTGGTGCCGGGCAGCATCGCCACCAGCCTGACAGCCAATGGCAAGGGCGGCGGCGATCCGAAGATCGTCGAAAAGATGACGCGCGAGTTCGGTCTCGACCAACCGCTCTATGTGCGGTTCGGCGCCTATCTCTCCGATCTCGCAAGGTTCGATCTCGGAACATCGTTCCGCAGCCGCCAGCCGGTGGCCCATCTGATCGGCGAGCGCATGGGGCCGACCTTGAAGCTCGCATTCGCGGCGATGGCAATCGCGATGTTCGTCGGGGTGCCGCTCGGTTTCATCGCCGCCTTGAAGCCCGGCAGCATCATCGACACGCTGACGATGATCGGGGCGGTCTCCGGCCTGTCCCTGCCGCAGTTCTGGCTCGGGCTGCTCGGCATGTATCTGTTCGCGCTGACGCTCGGCTGGTTGCCGAGCTTCGGCTACGGTGACGGCGGGCCGATGAACCTGATCCTGCCGGCATTGACGCTCGGCGTGGCGCCGATGGCACTCCTGGCGCGAACGACGCGCGCCGCCGTCCTCGACGTGATGAACGCCGATTTCATCCGCACCGCCCGTGCCAAAGGCATGAACGGCTTTCGCCTCGTCACCTGGCATGTCGTTCGCAACGTGCTTGTGCTGATCATCACCACCATCGGCCTGCAGTTCGGTTCGATGATGGGTCAGGCGGTGGTGGTCGAAAAACTGTTCTCCTGGCCGGGGCTGGGCTCTCTGCTGGTCGACAGCGTCAGCCTGCGCGACATCCCGGTGGTTCAGGGTGCGATCCTCGTCATCGTTCTCTGGTTCCTACTCATCAACACCATCGTCGATATTCTTTACGCGGTCATCGATCCGCGCATCAGCCACGGATAGATCCATGAGAATACGGCTCAATCTCCTCATCGGGGGCGTCCTCTGTCTCGTCATCATCTCAGCGGCGCTGCTCGCGCCCTGGTTGGCACCGACCGATCCCGTGCTCGACGCCGACCTGATGAACGCGGAACTGCCGCCGGACGCGCAGTTCTGGTTCGGCACCGACGCGCAAGGGCGTGACGTTCTCAGCCGCATTCTCTATGGCGCCCGCATTTCGCTTGCCGTCGGCATCGGCTCGCAGGTCATCAACACGCTAATCGGCCTGGCGCTCGGCATTTCGGCCGGCTATTTCGGCGGCTGGTGGGACGATTTCGTCACCGGGCTCACCAACCTGATGCTGGCAATCCCGAGCCTGATCTTCGCGCTCGCCATCATGGCGATCCTTGGGCCTGGCCTTTCCAGCCTGCTGATCGCGCTGGGGCTCACCAACTGGTCATGGACCTGTCGCATCGCGCGAAGCTCGGCGCTGTCACTGAAGAAGCAGGGCTATGTCCAGGCGGCCAAGACGCTCGGCTATGGCGACATCCGCATCATGATCACGCAGATCCTGCCCAACATGATCGGCCCGATCCTGGTGATCGGAACGCTGGGCATGGGCGATGCGATCCTTGCGGAAGCGGCACTCTCCTATCTCGGGTTGGGCATCAAGCCGCCGTTCCCGAGCTGGGGCAACATGCTGACGGATGCGCGCGAACTCATCGTCATCGCACCCTGGGCGGCGATCTTTCCGGGGCTGGCGATCTTCGTCACGGTTCTCGGTCTCAATCTTTTCGGCGACGGTCTACGCGATTGGCTGGACCCGCATATGAGGGCGCGGCAGCTATGACCGAGAACTTGCTGGAGGTCAGCGACCTTCGCCTCGATATTGTATCGGGCAGGGTCAGTCACAACGTCGTCGACAACGTATCCTTTTCGATTGGGCGCGGAGAAGCGTATGGCCTCGTGGGTGAATCGGGCTGCGGCAAGAGCATTACCGCGCTTTCGATCATCGGCCTGCTGCGCGCGCCGCTCGCCGTCACCGGCGGTTCGCTGAAATTCAATGGCCGGGACTTGAGGGAGCTTTCGAAACGCGAGCTTCGGCGGCTTCGGGGCGAGCGCATCGCCATGATTTTCCAGGAACCGATGACCGCGCTCAACCCGTTGTCTCCGGTCGGCCGGCAGATCGCCGAGATGTTTGTCCTGCACAAGGGTGCGACCTGGAAGGAAGCCGAGAAGCTGGCGATCGAGGCACTCGGCAACGTGCAGGTTCCGGCGCCGGAGGAGCGGGTGAAGAACTATCCGCACCAGATGTCCGGCGGCATGCGGCAGCGGGTGATGATCGCCATCGCGCTCGCCTGCAATCCGGACCTGCTGATCGCCGACGAGCCGACGACGGCGCTCGACGTGACGGTGCAGGCGGAGATCCTCAAACTCGTGAAGGAGCTTTGCGCTGCACGCGGCACATCAGTGCTGATGATCAGCCACGATCTGGGCGTGATTGCCAATATGTGCAACCGGGTCGGCATCATGTATGCCGGGCGCCTGGTCGAGGAGAGGCCGGTCGCCGACCTGTTCCTCCATCCGGCCCATCCTTATACCGACGGCCTGTTGCGATCGCTGCCGCATCTGGGCTCGCGCCGGCTGGAAGGGCGCAAGCGCCTTCAGGAGATCGAAGGCACGGTTCCCTCCATCGCCAGTTTTCCGCCGGGCTGTCGCTTTCAGCCGCGTTGCCACAGGGCGACGTCCATCTGCAGCGCCGAAATTCCACCGCCAACCGGCCTCAGCCATGATGGCTTCGTGAAGTGTTTCAACCATGAGTGATAACAACGAACCACTGGTCAGAGTCGACGGCCTGAGCGTGCATTTCCCGGTGCGCAACGGCGTCTTCGGCCGCTCGAAGCGCACTCTGCGCGCGGTCAACGACCTGAGCCTGACGTTGAACCGGAGCGAATGCCTGTCGATCGTCGGCGAATCCGGTTGCGGAAAGTCGACGCTTGCGCTTTCGATCCTCGGACTTCAGGAGCCGACCGCGGGCGAGATCTATTTCGAAGGGCGATCGATCACCGGCAAGGCGCGGCCCTCCCGGCTCGAGCGTGCCGGCATGGCGCAGATGGTGTTTCAGGACCCGTACGCGTCGCTCAACCCCCGTCAGACGATCTACACGTCGCTGGCAGCACCGCTCAGATTGCACGGGATTTCCGACCGCAAGGAGATCGCGCGACGCATCGAAGAGATGATGCAGTTGGTCGGATTGAAACCGGAGCAGGCGGGGCGTTTCCCGCACGAATTTTCCGGCGGCCAGCGCCAGCGCATCGGCATTGCACGCGCTTTGATCCTCAACCCTAAGGTCGTGGTGCTGGACGAGCCGGTGTCGGCGCTCGACGTCTCGATCCGCGCCCAGATCATCAACCTGCTGCTGGAACTCAAGGAGCGGCTGGATCTGTCCTACATCATGATCAGCCATGACCTGAGCGTGGTCGAACATATGAGCGACCGCGTGGCGGTGATGTATTTCGGCCAGATCGTCGAGACCGGCAGCTGGGACCGGGTCTTCAGCGAACCACAGCATCCCTATACCCGCCGCCTGATCGGGGCGATCCTCGATCCGGTCACCGAGCTGACGGGCCAAAGCCCGGTGGATCCTCGTGAAACACCGGAACCGCCGCCGGGCTATGACTACTACCCCAGAGAATTCGGAAAGCATGACGTCTACAGCCTGCCGCCGTCTTCGCAATTGATTGCGCTTCGGGACGACCACAGCGTTCGTCTGATCGCGCGGGGCTGAGCCGGCGCTCGGAATTGCGAACTGGTTTCGATTGGAGGGTAAGAACCGGAGTTTTGGGCGCCGTAGCTCAGGCTACCTTTATGCGCAGGCAACCGGCGTTATCGACGGTCGAGCCTGTGTCAGTTCGAGGAGAAAGCCAATGAGCAAGGAAGAAGACAACAAGGCGGTGGTCAGCAGATGGTTCACAGAGTTTTGGGGTCGCGACGTAGATCTTTCCATCGTCAACGAGATCGCGTCTGCAGACATGCTGTTGAAATATTCCCTGCATGAACCGCGCCGCGGCCATGATGATATCAAAGCCTTCATGACCGATTTCCGTGCCGCGTTCCCGGATCTGAACTTCTGGGGCACGGCCGACCTCATCGCCGAAGGCGACTATGTCGTCGGCCAATGGGAAGGCGGCGGCACCCATACCGGCGCTGCCTTCGACGACTTCCTGGCCGGCAGTCTGCCGGCAGGAAGTGGCCGCAAGATGCGCTTCACGGGGACGACGGTTCTGAAGGTCATCAACGGCAAGATCGTCGAGGCGGTCTCGACGACGGGGTTGCGGCCCTGACGCAACTCGGATTGATGAAAGCGGCCTGATCGATCGGGTGCCACGCCACGCACAGGAAACGGGTGGCGTGGCCCAGCCTTTTTGGCGAAGCTTCTTGGAGCAGCAGATCGCCCGAGTGGTGGTCAATCTTGAGCTTGAAGGCCGCGACCCGGATACCTCCCAGGCGCGACCGGAATGAGGAGCGTCCGACGATGAATATGGCGACGACATTCCCAACCGCAGCTGCCGCGACCAGGGTCCCAGTCGCGCGCGACCCGCGCTGGGTCGCCATCGTCAGCCGCGACAAGGCTTCCGACGGGCATTTCTGGTATTCGGTCACGACCACCGGCGTCTATTGCCGCCCCTCATGCCCTTCACGCATCGCCAATCCCAAGAATGTCCAATTGCACGACACGCTTGAAGGCGCGAAGGCGACGGGCTTTCGCCCGTGTCGGCGGTGCAACCCGGACGGCCCATCCAGCGATGAGGCAAACGCTGCCATCGTCGTTAGGGCTTGCCGGCTGATCGAAGACAGCGATGAAGAGCTGGCCTTGGGCGATCTGGCCGCTGCCGTCGGCAAGAGCCAGAGCTATTTCCATCGGCTGTTCAAGGCAGCGATCGGCTTGACGCCAAAGGACTATGCGGCTGCTCATCGAGCTGCCAAGGTTCGTCGTGGGCTGGAAGCGGGCAACAGCCTAACGGAGGCGATCTATGAAGCGGGCTTCAACTCGAGCGGTCGTTTCTACGAGAACTCGACTGATATTCTCGGCATGACGCCGGCACGCTACCGCGCAGGCGGCGCGGATGAGGAAATCCGATTTGCCGTCGGCCAGACGTCGCTCGGCGCGATCCTCGTCGCATCAAGCCGGAAAGGTGTCGCGTCCATCCTGCTCGGAGACGATCCGGAGGCGCTTGTGCGCGACCTTCAGGACCGTTTTCCGAAGGCGGAGCTGATTGGCGCCGATGCCGACTACGAGGCGCTTGTCGCACAGGTGGTCGGCTTCGTCGAAGCCCCGGGCATCGGCCTCGACCTACCGTTCGATGTTCGCGGGACAGCATTCCAGCAGCGGGTCTGGCAGGCCCTGCAGGAAATTCCGGTCGGCAGGACGGTGTCCTACGCGGAAATTGCCCGTCGCATCGGGCAGCCGAAGGCGGTTCGTGCCGTCGCTGGCGCATGCGCGGCGAATAGCCTCGCCGTTGTCATCCCGTGCCATCGGGTGGTGCGGAATGATGGAGCGCTGTCGGGTTATGCCTGGGGCGTCGAACGCAAGCGCGCCTTGCTCGACCGCGAGGCGGCCCGTGGAGCCGCTTAATGGGTGCCGCCGCGCGGTGTCGCGCCCAAATGGTTATCTTCACGGCGACGAAGCGGTGCGTCGGGCTGCATATCGCCCGCCCGTTCGATGATATCATTTCCGACGTAATGCGGCCCGGGGAGATCCGCCTGTATGAATAGCGTTCGCCAGCCCCTCCAGAATCGCGTGACGCCATTCGGCGACATTATCGCTATCGCGCAGCGCGGCCTGTTCACCGGCAACCGCGGCATCATCCACGACCCCGAGACGAAAACCCTATTGCGGCGGCGGTGGACGTCCAAGGCGTGGCTGATCTGCACCTGCGAATACGGGGATCGCCGGCGCGACGTCATGGCCGGCCGAAGCTGGACCGAGCTTTTCTTCCTCGACGAGGCCGTGGCGCTGGCGGCGGGGCACCGCCCGTGCTTCTTCTGCAGACGGGAGGCCGCTCTAGTCTTCAGAGTCGCCTGGACTGGCGGCTTGATGGCGTCGCCTTCGGCGGGCGAACTCGATGCGGTGCTCCATAGCGAACGAGTTCTACGCGGACAGAAGCGCATCCATCCGTTGCCGTCGCCAGTCAGGGATCTACCAGACGGGACGATGGTGGTGGCATCCGGCTTTGCCTTCACGCTCGCATCCGGGCGCTGTTTCCGCTGGACCGAGGCGGGTTACCTGAGCCCGGAAATGGGCATCATCGCTGAGGGAATTCTGACGCCGCCTTCGACCGTCAGGGTTCTTCGGGCCGGTTACCGCCCTGTCCTTCATCCCGACATCACCAATTTTCTCTCCGGAAAGACGCCATGACTGACCTATTCGCCAAGCTTGCCGTCGAACCGTCACGCGAGAGCATGGCCGAAGGCGCGACGCTGCTTCGCGGCTTTGCGCTGTCGCTTGAGGGGCAAATCCTGCCGGGACTGCGTTCGGTCATTGCTGAGGCACCGTTCCGGCACATGGTGACACCGGGCGGCTACACGATGTCGGTTGCGATGACCAATTGCGGGGCGGCCGGATGGGTCACGGACCGGAGCGGGTACCGCTACGACCGGCTGGACCCGGAGAGCGGCAAGCCGTGGCCGCCGCTGCCATCGTCCTTCCTCGACCTTGCCATCGCGGCGGCGACCGAAGCAGGCTATCCGGATTTCAGACCCGATGCCTGCCTGATCAACCGGTACGAACCGGGCGCACGGCTTTCGCTTCATCAGGACAAGGACGAGCGCGATTTCTCGCACCCCATCGTTTCGGTTTCGCTCGGACTCCCCGCCACATTCCAGTTTGGCGGACCAAACCGCACCGACCCGATCCGCAAATACGCGCTGCGTCATGGCGATGTCGTCATCTGGGGTGGGCGGTCGCGCCTATTCTATCACGGGGTCACAGAGTTGAAGGACGGCGAACACGAGACCCTTGGCCGCATGCGCATCAACCTGACCTTCCGGCGTGCACGTTAAGGGACCATCGATGTGATGCGGGCGGCGCTGCAGGAGACAAGTCTTTTCGATTTGAAAGCAAGGAGCGGAGTTCGGCCAAGGCGACGCATCTCTAGGGTCGGTGAAGAGAACGGAACGGAACGGAACAAGGAGTTAGTCTCATGAACCTCATCGACAACCGGACGCACACCCCGCGACCGCGGCAAGCCGTCGACGTCGCTAACCGCACAACCGTGGAGTATGGCGTTGCACAAGCAGAGTTGGGCTGTGTTCTGATCGCGCGCAGCGTCGGCGGTGTTTGTGCGATCCTGATCGGTGCTGACGCGGAGCAACTGGAGCGAGATCTTGCGGATCGTTTTCCTGGCCGTGCATTGAACCGGAACGAAGCCGGACTTCGCACCGAGCTGGCGAAGGTCCTTCGCTTCATCGATAACCCTGGCGAGGGAATGGATCTCCCGCTTGCCCTTCGCGGGACAACACTCCAGCGCCGTGTCTGGCAGGCGCTTCGCGCGATCCCGGCGGGGACGACGATCACTTACGCCGAGCTGGCGGTCCGCGTTGGCGCACCGACATCCGCGCGCGCCGTTGCCAACGCCTGCGCCGCCAATGTCATCGCTTTGGCCATTCCATGCCACCGTGTCGTGCGCAGCAGCGGTGAACTCGCCGGCTACCGTTGGGGCATAGAGCGCAAGCGCACGCTGATCGCCAAGGAGGCGATGCTATGAATCCGCGCATTTCAATGGCTATTGCAGATCGGACCGAACAGGCTGTGGAGACGCATGTCGCAGCTTACGATTGGCAGGCGATTTCGGACGCGTTGAACGGCTATGGCTGCGCGGTCATGGAAAAGCTTCTGTCGGCGGACGACTGCCGACGGATTTCGGCGCTCTACAAGGACGAGCAGCATTTCCGCAGCCATATCCACATGGCCAGGCACGGTTTCGGCAAGGGGGAATATCGCTACTTCAAGTATCCGTTGCCGGATCTGCTTGGCGGTCTTCGCACTGCGCTCTATCCGCGCCTCGCCGACGTTGCCAACCAATGGAACGGTCGCATGGGGATCGAGACGAGATATCCGGCGGAGCACCGGGAATTCCTGAGGCAGTGCCACGATGCGGGCCAGACACGGCCAACACCGCTGCTGCTGCAATATGTGCCCGGCGATTTCAATTGCCTGCACCAGGACCTCTATGGTGATCTTGCCTTTCCGATACAGGTCGCGATCCTTCTTTCCGAACCGGGAAAGGATTTCACGGGCGGTGAATTCGTGCTGACGGAGCAGCGTCCGCGCATGCAAAGCCGGGTCGAGGTCGTTCCCCTCCGCCAAGGTGATGCCGTGGCTTTTGCCGTTCACAACCGGCCGGTTCAAGGCACGAAGGGCAATTATCGCGTCAACCTGCGCCATGGCGTCAGCCGTGTCAGGTCAGGCCTGCGCCACACTGTCGGCATCATCTTTCACGACTCAAGATAGCGCGGCTCGCACCGCCGCTTTCATGGCTTGCGGTCAATGTCCCTCGCTTTCGGGTGAGGGGCTTTGTTTGACAACGACTTCCTTCCGCCTATTTGCCAAGCCTGCAGACAGGAGGAACTCGATGTTCAAAACGACCGTTCTTGCCGGCTTTCTCGCGCTCGTTTCCTTGGCCAATTCCTGGGCGGCGAACGCGGGCACGGTGCTCGAAGGGCAAAAGATGCCCAGCAGGATTCTCGGCAAGGATGTCGAATATACCGTCTATCTCCCGCCGAAATACGAGGCCGGGAACCGCTCCTACCCCGTCATCTATCTCATGCATGGCGGGGGCAAAGGCAAAAATACCGACTGGTATCGTTTCGGCGGAGCCGACCGGGTGTTCGACCGGATGATCGAAAGCGGGGAGGTGCCGGCCTTCATCGCAGTCACGCCGGAAGGGCGCCGGGACAAGGAGAACAGATTCAACACCTACTACATGAACGACGCTGACGGCGGTTACCGCTGGCAGGACATGTTCCTTCAGGAGTTCGTAACCTACATCGACCACACCTACCGGACGGTGCCGGAGAAGGAAGGGCGCGGGATTCTCGGCCTTTCCATGGGCGGCTATGCGGCCATCGCCTTCTCATTCAAACGGCCTGAGATGTTCTCCGCCGCTGCGGCGCTGAGCGCGGCCTTTCGAACAGACGGTCAGGTCGTCGAGATGGACCAGTCGGGATACGATCGTCGCTATGGCAAAGCCTGGGGGCTGGGGCTTGCCGGCAAGGGCCGTTTGAATGCCGCCTATCACGACAACAGCGTGCTCGATCTGGTCGAGACGATCCCTGCCGAGCAAATCGGCAAGACAGCGCTCTATATGGATTGCGGTTCGAGTGACGATTTCTTCGCTGGCAACTCCGAGCTCCATTTGAAGCTTCAAAAGCTTGGCGTGGAGCACCGCTTCATCGCACGGGAGGGCGGCCATGACTGGGCCTATTGGCGCAGCGGTTTGCCCGAAGCGCTGAGCTTCGTCGGCGCCAGCTTCCGAAACGGCTAGGGCATCGGGCGCACAACCCCCTGCGGCTTGGCACTGTGACACGCCTATGCGTCGGATGGGATGTGTTTTCGCAGGAACACGCTTGCCGCGTGATAAACTTGATTATAGAAGACAAGTATTGGCGCACGACACCCGACCGACCCGTTGGCACTCCACGAAGTTATGCAGTATGTCCCTGAAAACGCGTGGCCACAGCCGCCGCATTGCAGTTCGCTGACGAGGGCGGAATGGTGGCGTTTGGCAGAACCTTTGAGGACGCTGTTGCTTGGAGAGGGCGGACGATGCGTCCGAGCATAGATGAAATAGTATCGGTCCTCGGGCGGCTGGAAATCCTGTCGGCGGAAGTCATCGACACCGGGCAGAACAATCATGTGCTCGACACCGGGCAATTGATCATTCGGGTTCCACGGCATGACGGCGCGTGTCGTGATCTCCTGCGGGAAACGAAGGTCCTTGCGGCTCTTGCCGGGCGGCTGCCGCTGCCCGTTCCGGCCGCAAGCGTTGTGACCCTTGCCTCGGACATTGTCGCGACGCACACGAAATTGCCGGCACGCCTTTGCTGGATCTCGCCGGCATGAGCGACACCCGGCGACAACAGCTGGCGTCGGCACTCGCCGGCTTCCTCCGGGCTCTGCATGCGCTGCCGCTCGATACTCTCGGCGTGCGGAACGAAGCGCATGATCCCCTGACGGAATGGCGCGACCTTTTTTCTGATGTTGTCGAAAAGGTTCTGCCGCTCGTGCCGGCCGACATTGCCATCGCAATTCGAGGTAATTTCGAACGGTTTCTTTCGGCTGACAGCGAACAACTCGCCACGGCGATCATTCATGGTGACATTGGCACGGGAAACATTCTCGTCGACGACGGCCAGGTCTCCGGCGTTATCGACTTTGCGGGATGCTCGATCGGCGACCCTGCTCATGACCTCGCCAGCCTTTCCGCCGGCCTGGGCGACGATTTCCTCGCGCTCATGCACCCATACTATCCCGGGATAGATGCGATGCAGGACCAGATCCGCTTCTATCGCAGCACCTTCCCGCTGCTGGACGTCCTCTTCGGCCTCGAGCATGGTGACGATGTGGCGCTGAACGCGGGGCTCGAGGCACTAAGACGCGGCTAGTACCCGCGCTTGATATCGATGGCTGCGGGCAGTGCGCCGGTCGCATAATACCGATTGATATTATCAGCGACGATCACGGCGGCCGTGTTCCTGTCGGTCGGCGCGGAAATGTGCGGCAATACCGTCACGCTGTCATGCCGCCAATAGGGCGACGTGGGTGGCAAAGGCTCGGCGTCGAAAACATCGAGCACCGCATGCGCGATATGCCCAGCGTCCAACGCCGCGATCAGGTCGACGTCGACGATGATCGGCCCGCGGGAAAAATTGATGAGGCGCGCGCCGGTTTTCATGGATGAGAGGCGACGGGCATCGAGCAGGCCGCGGGTCTCTGATGTCAGCGGTAACAGGCTGACGACTATGTCGCTTGTCCGCAAGAGCCGATCGAGGCCGCTCTCGGCGCTGACCATATCGACGCCGTCTATCTGCTGCGGCGACCGTGCCCAGCCCGTAACCCGGAAGCCGGCTGCCGTCAGTTTTCCTGCCGCTGCTTTTCCGAGAAGCCCCATGCCCAGGATCCCGACCGTGAGATCGCCTGGCCGGCGGTACGGATGCTGCCGCCAGATTGCCGCCGCCTGCTGCCTGCGGTAGGCGGGCATGTCGCGGTGAAGATAATAGGTCCAGGCAAGGATCGCTTCCGCCATGACCCGAGCCAGCTCGGGGTCTTCAAGCCTGACGATCGGGGGCGCTGCCTGGCCGAGCTCGGCGACCAGTCGCTCTACCCCTGCCCAAAGACTGTGTATCCACTTGAGATTGGGTAGGGCCGCCACGTGCCCAGGATCGGGATTGGCAACGATGGCGATTTCGGCGGCGTCGCGCTGCGCATCGTCCATCTCGTGGAAGTGCACGATTTCGCTCTCCGGCAACAGCCTGGCCAGGATGGCCACCCAGGCCTGTTCGTCGGCGCGGTCGATGCGCGTCACCAAGGCGATAGGCTTCTTCACATCCGCCTCCGGTGTCAGCGTGCAAACAGGCTGTCGAAATCGGCAAACCCCTTGACCTCGATGGGATTGCCGCTCGGATCGAGGAAGAACATCGTCCGCTGCTCGCCGGGCTCGCCTTCGAAACGCACGACCGGCGGAATGTCGAAGCGCACGCCCTTTTGTTCCAGGCGCTCGGCCAGCACGAACCAATCCGCCAAGCGCAGCACCACGCCCATATGCGGCATCAGTACGAGGTGGTTGCCGACCTTGCCGGTCCGCGTGACTTCGAACGGCTTGCCCAGATGCAGCGACAGTTGATGCCCAAAGAAATCGAAATCGACCCAGGTATCCGTGCTGCGCCCTTCCTCGCAACCAAGCACGTCGCCGTAGAACCTGCGGGCCTCATCGAGATCGGTGACGTGAAAGGCGAGATGGAAAAGCGACTTCATCTGGAACTCCTGTGTCTCCGGTTGACACAGGGATAGCGTCTTGAGAGGCTAAGAAAAACTAGGTAATTCTTTCTCTGAGAATAAGGATTCATGGTGGATATTCGCTTCCTGCAAAGCCTAGTCGCCACGGTGGAAACGGGGTCCATCGCAGCCGCTGCACGCCGGGAAAAGTTGACGCCGGCCGCCGTCAGCCAGCGCATTCAATCGCTCGAACGGGCCCTTGGGTGCATTTTGCTTGCCCGCGGCGCCCATTCGGCCCAGCCGACGGAGGCCTGTCTTTCGCTGTTGCCGCGGGCGCGTCTCTTAATCCGGGAAGTCGAAAACCTCAGATACGACGTTGCAGGCGGCGGTCTTGCCGCCGAGTTGAAAATCGGGGCGATCTCGACGGCGCTGACAGGCATCTTCCCTGAGGTTCTGGACGAACTCTCCCGTCGGGCGCCGAGCCTGAAGCTGATACTGCGCCCCGGTTCGTCGTTGCAGCTCTACGAACAGTTGCTTGCAGGCGAGCTCGATGCCGCGGTTCTGGTTGAACCGCCATTCTTGCTGCCAAAGGGATTGGCGGCATATGTCATTCGCCGCGAACCGCTTGTGTTCATCAGCAGGGATGCGACGGAACCTGACGATATCGCTGAGCAAATCCGGCAGGCGCCGTTCATCCGCTACGATCCGGGATCCTGGGGCGGGCGGCTGTCGTCACAATATCTCGCCGATGCCGGGCTTGATCCGGACATTCGTTGCGACATGGACGCGCTCGAAACCATAGCCATGCTCGTGGCCAACGGGATGGGAAACTCCGTCGTTCCGGCCTGGCAGGGCCTGGGACGGGACGGATTTTGCCTGGTCGAGGTACCCGATGCCGCCTCGTACGAGCGCAGGATTGTTTTCCTGCATCAGCGCGTGCCAAGTCGCCCCACGCCGCTTGCGCTACTGAAGGACATTCTATCGCAGGGTTTTACAGGTTGATTGGCATCGCTCCAAGAACGCCGGGTGGGTGTCGCGTCTCGTGTGGACGCGACGCCCATTGGGCCTAGCTGAGCAGGAAGGTGGTTAGGGGCAACTGAAGTGCGGCGGCGATCCGACGGAGCTTGGCCGGATCGGTGTCGACACCAAGCTCGATGTTGGTGATTTCGATGTCGGTCAGCCCGCAGGTGAGCGCAAGTTCGTCAACGCTGTAGCCGATCGCTTGACGGGAACGTCTGACGGTATCGCCGATATCGACATGGGCCAAAGCGCCCGTGGTGGAGGCATCAAGATTGTTTATCGAAACAGTCATGAAGTGGTCCTTCGGTTGTGCGCGAAGAGCGAGGCTTTTCGCGTGAAGGCGGCATGCAGCCAAGAAAAACTCGGCCAAAAACAGGCGCCGAGTGCAGTGCAATATAAGTCCAAAAGATGGCAGCGCAAGGCTTGTTGCCAATCACGGCCATGGGGCCGCCTTGATTGGCAACATTAGGATCCATGGTGAGACGAAGGCCGGGGTGTCCTTTGGATACGGGCCCGTCAGGCCGGTCGCCCGATTAAGGCAACGGCTGGCGGGCCTATGTTACTCGCCTGGAGAAAGCAGGTTTTAAGAGCGGGTGCGCAGCTCATCGACCAGCACGCGCATGTTTTCGGAATAGTCGATCGGCACATCGACGAGATGCACGCCGCCGCCGGTAAAGGCAGCCTCGAGCGTCGGCACCAGCATGTCCGCGCTCGAGACCCGCGAGCCCGTCGCACCATAGGCTTCCGCGTAGCGCACGAAGTCCGGATTGCCGAATGTCAGGCCGAAATCCGGGAAATCGTCAACGGCCTGCTTCCAGCGGATCATGCCATAGGCACTGTCGTTGAGGATGACGACCACCAGATTGAGGCCGAGGCGAACGGCGGTCTCCATCTCCTGGGAGTTCATCATGAAGCCGCCGTCGCCGCACACCGCCATGACGCGGCGCTCGGGATAGAGCATCGCCGCCATCATTGCAGAAGGCAGGCCGGCGCCCATGGTGGCGAGCGCATTGTCGAGCAACAGCGTGTTGGCGACATGGGTGCGGTAGTGCCGGGCAAACCAGATCTTGTACATGCCGTTGTCGAGGCAGACGACACCGTCTTCCGGCATCACCTTGCGCACGTCATGGACGATACGTTGCGGCGTCACCGGGAACCGGTCTTCGTCTGCGCCTTCGTTGAGCTTGTCGAGAATGGTCTGGCGCAGGCTGAGCAGCAGCGGTTCCGGATCGAGCTTGCCACCGAGCCGATCGGCGATCGCGGTCACCGTCGTGCCGATGTCGCCGATCACTTCTGCGTCGGGATGATAGACCTGCTCGACATTGGCCGAGCTGTAGCCGATGTGGAGAACCTTCGGCCCGCCTTCGCTGCGCATCAGGAAGGGTGGCTTTTCCACTGTGTCGTGACCGACGGAAATGATCAGGTCCGCCTGATCGATGGCATCATGCACATAGTCGCGCTCGGAAAGAGCGGCCGTGCCGACATAGAGGTTGGAGCCGCCGTTGACCGCGCCCTTGCCCATCTGGGTGTTGAAGAAGGGGATGCGCATCCGGCGGACAAAGGCGGAGAGCGCATCCACGAGCCGCGGGCGGCTGCTGGCCGCGCCGATCATGATCAGCGGCCGCTTGGCCGCAAGGATGATCTCAACCGCCCGGTCGATGGCAGCAGACGGCGCCACCGGCCGGTCGAGCGGGTGAACCGGAATGATCGGCGCCTCACCGATGGTTTCGCCGGCGACATCCTCCGGCAATTCAAGGTGCACCGCACCGGGCCGCTCTTCCATGGCCACGCGAAAAGCGTCGCGAACGGCGGCCGGAATGCTGCCGACGCTGACGATCTGTCGCGTCATCTTGGTCAAGGGCCGCATCGAGGCAACGACATCGACGATCTGGAAGCGGGCCTGGCGGGCCGTCTTGATCGGCTTTTGCCCCGTGATCAGGATCATCGGCATGGCGCCGAGATTGGCATAGGCGGCGCCGGTCGAAAAATTGAGGGCGCCGGGGCCGAGCGTCGCCATGCAGACACCCGGCCTGCCGGTCAGGCGCCCATGCGTCGCGGCCATGAAGGCTGCGGCCTGTTCGTGCCGGGTCAAAACCAGCTTGATGCGGGATTTACGCAGCGACTCCACCACATGCAGGTTTTCCTCTCCGGGCACGCCGAAGATGCAGTCGACCCCTTCGTTCTCCAATGCAGCAATCAGAACGTCGGAACCTTTCATCATCTTTCGAACCCTTTCAGCGAGTGTCGCAATGTGTATCGTTCGTGGAGCGTTGGCCCGGCGATTGCCTGGGGCGGCGGACCGGGATCGCCGCTCTCGAACAGTATCGTCCTCGATTGCAGACGCAACCGCATTTCGCGTCGTGTTTGAGCCTCGGCGGCCACCGATCTGCCCGCTGCAAACCGGGGGACTGGTCGTCCTGATGCCCCTGGCTTTGCATCAGCGGGTGACGATTTGGCTCCGGTTGCCGCAGGAAGCCCGGAAATCCGGTATTTTCGCCCAGGCGATACCGCCCATCTCGCCCTGTTGATAACTCTCGCTTCCAATTCGTGTGTATTTTCAATGTGTTGTTCGATCTTGTCGATTTTTTGCGATTGCCTGTTGACGTGTTCGGTGAGTGGGGTCTATAAGCCCGATCACTGAACGAGGGCGGCGGCGCTGCTGGCGACGATGTCCTTCGTTTTAAGGTTTCCTTGATTGGCGGATGCTGATTGGTCGGGA
>NZ_LMDX01000006.1:0-109322 GCF_001425225.1 Ensifer sp. Root127 | reverse complement strand
CTTGTAGCCGCAATCGGCAGCCCACTTGGTGATCGCCGCAAACGAGTTGAACGGCGCCGCATCCCCGGCAAACTGCGCAAGAAACAGACCGGGGCCCTTGATCGTTTTCATGATTTTTCCTCGTCTAAGCTGCCGTGACCGGATCGATGTCACGCTGAAGAGGCGCCGGACACAGGGTTGGCCAAGCGCGATTGGGACCTGAAAAATGGGTGCGAAAGGAAAAAGGCGCGCCCGACCGACGGGCGCGCCTGGCTTATCAGAACGGAGAATCCGGGAAGTAGAACTGCTCGGCATTGTCCTTGGTCACCAGCGTGGCGTCGAGGATGTATTCGCCGCTGACCGGGACCTGGTCGTAGAACTTGGCAGCCGTGAGCTGCATTGCGGTTGCGACCATCGCCGGCGGATAGAGCACGTCGACCGGGACCATCTTGTCGCCGTCCATGACCTTCTTGATCATGTCCTTCGAGCCGGCGCCGGCAACGATGTACTGGATATCCGTGCGCTTTGCCTGGCCGATGGCTTCGAGTACGCCGACTGCCATGTCGTCGTCCTGGCACCAGACCACGTCGATCTTCGGGTATTTGGTCAGGTAGTCCTGCATGACGCGGAAGGCGTCGTCGCGGTTCCAGTTGCCGTACTGGCGGTCGAGAACCTTGACGTTGGAACCGGCAATGCCCTTGTCGAAACCATCCTGGCGCTGCTGGTCGATCGGGATCGGCAGACCGCGGATAACGACGACTTCGGCATCCGGCGTCGTCTTCTTGATATATTCGCCCGCGACCTGGCCGAGCGCCGGGTTGTTGCCGGCGACATAGAGATCGCGGATCGAGCTGTCGTTGACCGACGGGGCGCGGTCGACGAGCGCGACAAAGGCGCCGGAATCCTTGACCTGCTGGATGGCGTTGACGAGCGGATCCGGATCCGACGGCAGGATGACCAGCGCGTCCAGCCCCTGAACCGCAAGGTCCTGCACGGCATTTGCCTGGGTGGCTGCGTCGGGCGATGTCTTGACGATGACGTTGAGGCCCGGATGTTCCTGCATCAGCAACTTGGCGACACGTTCGGCGTGGAAGACGACACCGGCCGTCCAGCCATGGTCGGCCGCCGGGATCGATACGCCGATGGTCACCTTCTTGTCCTGCGCAAAGGCGCCGGGTGCGGCGCCTGCAAATGCCGCCACGGCGGCGACGGTCAAACCGATAATTGTCCTACGCATAGTCTCCCTCCCAAGAGTTCCACGGGGCCTCGATTGCAATGAAACCGGGCTCGCCCCAACGGCCCGGCCAATCTCAGGTGCGGCGCATGAGCGACCGCTGCACCAGCATGGCGATGATGATGATCGCGCCCTGGATGGCGCCGATCAGATATTCGCTGACGAAGTTCGAAAGCAGCATGATGTTGCCGACGATCTCCAGGATGAAGGCGCCGCAGACCGTGCCCCAGACACGTCCGACGCCGCCCCTCAGAGCCGTTCCGCCGACGACGACGGCCGTGATTGCCTGCAACTCCCAGAGGATGCCGGTGGTCGCCGATGTGGAGCCGAGACGCGGCACGTAGAGCAGGACGGCGACGGCGACGCAGAGGCCCTGGATCACATAGGCGATCGTCCTCACGCGGTTGACCGAGATGCCGGAATAGCGCGCGACGTCCTCGTTGGAACCCACAGCGACGACATGGCGCCCATAACGGGTGCGATAGAGCACGAAGGCGGCGATCGCTGCGGTCACAAAGATCACGATGATCGGCACGGGCACGCCGGCGACCGAGCCGAAATAGACCGGCCGATAGATCTGCTGGAGTTCGCGGTCCTGCAACGTGATCGCGCCGCCTTGCGACAGCCAGGTCGTCAACCCGCGGTAGATGCCCATGGTGCCGAGCGTGGCGATGAAGGGCTCGATCCGGCCGACGGTGGTGATCAGCCCGTTGACGAGCCCGCACGCCGCACCCAGCACCAGCGCCAGGATCGCGGCGCAGATCAGCATCAACACGGGATCAGCAATAACGCCGCTGTTGATAAACAGGATCATTAGGCTGGCGACGAAGGCGACCATCGAGCCAACGGAAAGATCGAGCCCACCGGACGAAATCACATAGGTTGCACCCAGCGCGATGATGGCGATGAAGGCGCTGCGCGTGATGACGTTCAAAAGATTGGCGACAGAAATGAAGTTCGGATTGGCGAAATAGCCAAGGATGAGCAGCAGTGCCAGCGCGACAAAGGGCGCGATCGCCGCCATATCCCAATCTCGCGACGTTCGCGGAGCGCTCTGCGTTTCGGTTGCAACATTCGTCATCATCGTGTCCCGCGCTTACGCGGCCTCCCCGGTATTGGCGCCTGTCGCAAGAACGACGATCTCGTTTTCGTTCATCTTGTCTCCCGTAACTTCGCCGACGATATGGCCCGCCCGCATGACCAGGATGCGGTCGGAAATACCGATCAACTCCGGCATTTCAGAAGAGACGACGATGATCGACCGCCCCTCCTCTGCGAGCTTGGCGATGAATTTGTAGATCTGCTCCTTGTTGCCGATGTCGATGCCGCGCGTCGGCTCGTCGATGATGACGATCTCCGGATCGAGCATCATCATTTTGGCAAGCAGCAGCTTCTGCTGGTTGCCGCCGGACAGCTGCCCGGCAAGGATATCCTTGCGGCCGGTTCGGATGTCGAACTCGCGGATCGCCCCGTCGAGCGCGTCGGCTTCCTTCTTGCGGTCGATCTGCAGGGTTTTGACGAAGCGGGATAGCGAGGCAAGCGTCAGGTTGACCCTCAGATCCTTGGTCAGCAACAGGCCCTTGCCCTTTCGGTCCTCGCTTAGATAGACCAATCCAGCCTTGAGGCTCGCCTCAACGTTGGAGAAATTCACCGCCTGGCCGTGATGCCTGATCCTGCCGTGGCCCGGACGAAGCCCGGCAATGCCCTCCATCAACTCGGTTCGGCCGGCGCCGACAAGACCGGCAAAGCCGAGGATCTCGCCCTTGCGCAGTTGAAAGGTGGCGTTGCGCGCGAAGCCCGGCACCGAAAAGTCTTCGATCTCGAGCACGACGTCGCGTGCAGGCCCACCGTGGCGTTCGGGATAAAGTTTTGCGACATCGCGCCCGACCATCAGCCGCGCCATGTCGGCCGGCTGCAGCTCGGCGGCATCGTGGGCGGCCACGACCCGGCCGTCGCGCAGCACCGTCACCCGGTCGGCGATCTCCTTCACCTCCGGCAGTCGGTGCGAAATATAGAGAACGCCGACGCCCTTGGCGCGGATATCCTTGATGACCTTGAGCAGTGCGTCCGTTTCATGCGGCGTCAGGGATGCCGTCGGCTCGTCGAAGATCACCACCCGGTGCGGCACCAGCAGCACCCGCGCGATCTGGACCAGCTGGCGCTGAGCGATCGACAGACGGCGCACGATGGCCCTCGGGTCGATATCGGCACCGAGATCACGGATCGCTCTGGCCGCGCCATCGTTCATGGCCCGGTCGTCGACGGAAAGACCCTTGCGCAGTTCGCGACCGAGATAGATGTTCTGCGCCACCGTCAGATCCGGCGCGAGCAGGATTTCCTGGTGGACAAGGACGATGCCGGCTTGCTCGGCATCGACGGGGCCGGAAAAGCTCACCGGCCTTCCATCGATCGCCAGCTCGCCGCGTGTCGGCAAATGATTGCCGGCCAGGATCTTCATCAGCGTGGATTTGCCGGCACCGTTTTCGCCGATGATGGCGTGGACTTCGCCGGGCCGCACGGACACATCGATGTCGCGCAGCACCTCGACGATGCCAAACGTCTTGGAAATGCCCCTCGCCTCGAGGACGGGTGGCGCACTCTGGGATGCCGCAGCCGTCATGTGGCGACCGCAATCGTCAAGCCACGCCCCATAGGGTCGGCCGCCACGCCCCGTGCTCGGGCACGAACGCAACGAAACAATGTCATAAGAACTCCTCCGGAAGTACTGCTAACCCATTTTCTGAGGTACGTAAATCAGAATTTGTTTTTCAGCCTGTTGATTTCGAACGGCGAGGCCAAAAGCCAAAGAGAGAGCCCCGAGGCAGCGCAGCGTCAGCACGGACGATCGGTTTTAGGAAGAGAGAAGCTCAGCCGCAGCCGACCCGATACGGGGCTCCAGACAGACGGACAGGCGACATTCGCGAGTGGAGTCAAAGGGCGGCATCTGGCGCACTTTCTCAGACCGAGCGGATCGACAGCTACAGGACGCATCAGCCAGTCCGATGATGGCATGGCCGAGTGCGCGCGCGCTGTCAGAGGGGGCGATTGGCACACACGCCGCATGGCCGGATACGCGTGCGCCTAGAAGCGCGAGAAGCCTTTCAGCGGTGGCATGATCATGCCACGTCCGTCACCCATGAACTGGGACACGCCTCTCGCCACCTCCTCGCTCGGATCGCCGTAGACTTCGAATTTTTCGACGGTGCAATGCGCAGACACGCTCTGAATATGCGCATCCGACATCTGCCAGTGGCGCAGGACATCGGCGGATTTTCGGTAGAGCTGGTAGCTGACCGCCCGCATTTCTGTCTCGTCGATGAACGTGCGGACCATCAATTGTGGAGCGTTCTCTTCCACGAAGTCGACCGCTGCCCGCACCGCTTCACGGAAGGGCTGCAGATGCCCGGCTTTGATCTTCATGACATTTCGAAAGAGCAATTGGTCGGTCATCATGTTTCTCCATAGCGCTGTACGGAGTGCCTTATAGAAACTCAAGCATAGTTGAGGTCAATGGGCGCGATCTGTCGACGGCAAGATCTTGCATCAGACTTTGGTCTTGCAGGGCGGGCCGGCGGCACGCCGCATGATTGCGCTGAGCACCAGCGAAACAGCTTCACGTATTTCTTGTGAATGAGAAACGTCGAATTCATCTAGCTTTCGCCGCGCACCCAACGTTGGAGGACGGCGGGCGCCGCACCGAATGTTTCGAGACATTCGGCGATCGACAAGGGAGGAACAATGTCGAAACTTTCAGCCGACCGACGGACTTCGAAATCGCGCACGCCGAACCTGCTCGGGACCCTGACCATGGGTCGACGCACATGAACATACACAATCCCACCGCCGCGCCGACGCGGCCGACCGAACTCGTGCTCGGCCTCGACGATCGCCCCTCGCCGTCGATCGCCTTTCTTGCAGCGCTGCAGCATTTGCTGGCAATCATCGTGCCGATCGTCACGCCAGGCCTGCTGATCTGCCAGGCACTCGGTGTCTCTCTTCGCGACACGAACATGATCGTGTCGATGTCCTTGGTCATCTCGGGGATCGCAACCTTCGTTCAATGTCGCCGTTTCGGCCCGCTCGGCGCGGGCCTGCTGATCGTTCAGGGAACAAGCTTCAACTTCGTCGGCCCGTTGATTGCCGGCGGCGTGTTGATGGTGAAGCAGGGGACGCCGGTCGAAACCGTGATGGCGTGCATATTCGGCGTCGTCATCGCCGGATCCTTCATCGAAATGGGCCTTTCGCGCGTGCTGCCCTTCGTCAAGCGCCTGATCACCCCTCTCGTCACCGGCATCGTCGTCCTGATGATCGGCCTTACCTTGATCAAGGTCGGCCTGATCAGCATGGGCGGAGGCTTTGCCGCGATGTCGCAGGGCACCTTTGCCAACGGCGAAAACTTGCTGCTGTCAGGCGTCGTGCTTGGGCTTATCATTGCGCTCAACCGCATTCCGGTCGTCTGGGTCCGCAGTAGCGCCATCATGCTGGCGCTCGCCGCCGGTTATCTGCTGGCGGCATGGATGGGTCGCCTCGACTTTGCCGGCGTGCATCAGGCAGCCTGGTTCCAGGCGCCGGTGCCGTTTCATTTCGGCGTCGACTTCTCGTGGTCGCTGTTTGCGCCGATGGTGGTCATCTATCTCGTCACGTCGCTTGAGGCGATCGGCGACATCACCGCCACCAGCAAGATCTCGCGCCAGCCGATCGAAGGTCCGCTTTGGATGGAGAGGATCAAGGGCGGCGTTCTCGTCAACGGCGTGAACTCGCTGCTGGCGGGCATCTTCAACACCTTCCCAAGCTCGGTGTTTGCGCAGAACAACGGCATCATCCAATTGACCGGCGTCGCCAGCCGTCACGTCGGCATCTACATCGCCGCCGCGCTGGTCCTGCTCGGGCTGTTCCCGACGGTTGCCGGCGTCATCCAGGCCGTGCCGGAACCGGTCCTCGGCGGTGCCGTCATCGTCATGTTCGGCGCGGTTGCCGCCTCCGGCATCAACATCCTCGCCGGCGTTCATCTGGACCGCCGCGCGCTTCTGATCATCGCCATCTCGCTTGCCCTCGGGCTCGGCGTCTCTCAGGTTCCCGAGTTCGTCACGCATATGCCCCGGGCGCTCGCGGACGTACTGGAATCGGGCGTGGCAACCGGCGGCATCTGCGCGGTCTTCCTCAACTGGCTTCTGCCCGAGCGCCAGGAAGAAATCATCGACTGACAACAAGGGGATCGCCACCCCAACCGGGCCCGCTCGCACGAGCGGGGCCGGTTGGGGTCACCTTCGAGAGGTCAGTGCCTGCTCGGCGCGAAATTGACGGTGGCACCCTCAATCGTGGAAGCCGCAGCAAACAGGCCTATCAAGGGCGAAGGTTCTTGCGAGCTCACATCATAGATACACGGTGCTGCAAAAACCGCCGCTCCAAGTGCGATGATGATCATCAGCTTCATTGGATCCTCCGATGGCGATGCGCAAGCATCGCCCATTCCATTTCCATGAAAGCTCGCCGCGACGCGGCGAGCTTTCATCGTTTTAGGCGACCGTCAACTCGACGTTGATGTTGCCGCGGGTCGCCTTCGAATAGGGGCAGGTCTGATGCGCCTCTTCAACTAGGGCTGTCGCCAGTTCCCGCTCGATGCCGGGCATGTTCACCTTCAGCCGCGCCTGGAGCAGATAGGCGCCGTTGGTCGATCCGAGATCAACCTCGGCAGCCACGGAGAGATCTCCAGGAAGCTTGACGTCGCGCTTTCCCGCCGCTTTACCGATGGCGCCGATGAAACAGGCCGACCATCCGGCCGCAAAGAGTTGCTCGGGATTGGTCCCGGCATGGGCGCTTCCCGGTGGCGAGAGCTTGACATCCAGCCGCCCATCATCACTGCGTGCGGCGCCGTCGCGACCGCCGCTGGTATGCGTCCTGCCGGTGTAGAGAACCTTGTCGACCTGTGTCATGGAACACTCCGTTATTGTGTCGCCCCTGGCGACTGCGTTGACGGAGAGAAATTTGACCGGCGGAGGTATCCGGCATGTTTCCGAAACAGGCGGAAATGTACCAAAGCGTAGCGGTGGTCGCTCCGGACACCTACTGCATGGCTCCTTAAATCCTATTCGATTTGAGGATAAAACATGCAGTAATTCAAAGTGCTACAGCGACCTTTGCGCGTCTGATAAGACGCGCGGCGCTGTAGAGCTACAAACCGCTTCGGCGAACTTTGACCGCGATATCAGCGGATGACGACCTCCGCCGCCAAACCGCCGCCGGCGCGATTGTAGAGCCGCACCGAGCCGCCGATGGCCCCTGCCAGTTGCTGGGCGATCGCAAGTCCGAGCCCGGTGCCGCCCGTCTCCCGATTGCGGGACTGTTCGAGCCTGAAGAACGGCTGCATCGCAGCCTCGAGCATGTCGTCCGGAATGCCCGGCCCCCGATCCATCACCGTGATGGCGACCTCGCCATTTTCCCGTCGCTCGACACTGATCTCGGCAGCGCCGGCAAATTTCAGCGCGTTGTCGATGAAGTTGGAGAGGATCCGGCGCAACGCATGCGGCTTGACGGGTATGGTCCCGTCAACGGCACTGACGACGGCCACGGACTTTCCGGTGTCCTGATAATCATAGGCCAGGCTGTCGATAAAGGATGCGAGGTCGATGCGGGAAGTCTTCTCGACATTGCCGTGCGCACTTCGGGCGTAAGCAATACCGTCCTGAACCAGTCGTTCGATCTCGCGGAGATCCTGCACCAGCTTATCCCTTTCAGGCGATTCATCCGCCATGTCGGCGCGAAGCCGCATGCGCGTGATCGGCGTCTGGAGATCGTGGGAAATGGCGGCAAGGATCTGCACGCGCTCTTCGAGATAGTGGGCGATCCTGTCGCGCATGGCATTGAAGGCCCGGGCGGCATGCGCGACTTCACGTGGGCCGGCTTCGCTCAACGGCGCGGCCTTCCTGTTCGGGTCCAGCGCATCGGCGGCAGCGGCAAGGTCGCTCAAAGGGCGGATGACCTGGCGCACGGCAAACCAGACGCAAAGGAGCAGGAGTGCCATCTGGGTCGCCAGCACATAGGGAAGCCATTCGGCGATCGGCATGACGCCCCGTGGCGTCACGTCTATCGTCAGGGGCGCGCCGTCGCTGAGCGTCAGATGGGCCTGCAATCTTTTGTCGTCACCCGGAATCGCCTCCACGTGCAGGGGAAAGCGATGCCCGGCCGCCTCCTCGATCTTGGTAGCGATCTCCGCACCACGGGTGGTGAGATCCGGCACGCCGGGAAGGCCGGGCCCCAGCACGAAACGATAGCTGCCGCGGCTGAGACGATCGAGCCAACCCGCTCTCTCGCTCGCCGGCAGTCGATCGAGAATGGCGATCGATGTGGCAACATCGGTTTCCAGCGTGCCGAGCATGACCGCCTTCGCCGACATATAGCGTTCGAGAAACAGGACGCTGAAAGAAAGGCCATAGGCGATTGCGAGACCGAGGAGAAGAACGAGAAAAAGCCGAGCGCGTAAGGTGCTCGGCCAATACCAGCTGACAGTCGATGTGACGCCCAAGCTCATTGCCTGGGCTCCGAGATCTCGACCGGAACGGAAAAGACGTAACCTTCGCTGCGCAGCGTCTTGATGTAGGTCGGCTCACGCGCATCGTCACCGAGCCGCTGGCGCAGACGGCTGACGAGAAGATCGATCGAGCGATCGAACAGCTCGGCGTCGCGCCCCTGGGTCAGATTGAGAAGCTGATCACGGTTGAGCACGCGCTGCGGATGATCGATGAAGACACGCAGCAGCCGGTATTCGGCACCACTCAAGGCGATCTCCGTGCCCTGCCTGTCGAGAAGGCGGCGGCCGACCGTGTCGAGCTGCCAGTCGCCGAAGGTCAGCAATTGACCCGCCTCAGTGATCTGCAGGTTCGGAGGCAGCATTCGGGTTCGGCGCAGCACCGCCTTGATGCGTGCCAAGAGCTCGCGCGCAGCAAATGGCTTGGGCAGATAGTCGTCCGCTCCCATTTCCAGGCCGATGATCCTGTCCATCTCATCGCTGCGAGCCGTCAGCATCAGGATCGGCGTCGCCTTGTGCTTGCCGGCGCGCAGCTCCCGGCAGAGGACCAGTCCGTCGTCGCCGGGCATCATCACATCGAGCACGATCAGATCGACGGTGTTGGCTTCCAGAAAGGCGCGCATCTGGCGGCCATCCGCGGCAACGGCCGTGCGCAGCCCGTTCTTCCTTAGATAGCTCGACACCAGCTCGCGAATTTCGCGATCGTCGTCGACGATCAGGATGTGATCGACGTGTTCCATATCCGACTTCCCACTCCCCTATGCACTCGGCCACAGCGCCTGATGCCTTTAGACCCAAGGCGGCTTGCGCGAGGCAGGCATCCACAAGGTCGCGCGCCCTGTTGCCGACTATCGTCGGTCTAAAAACGATCCACGTCCATAACCGCTTGTGCGAACGCCTGCGGCGCTTCCTGCGGCAGGTTATGCCCGATGCCGCCGCTGACGGTGCGATGTTCGTACTTTCCCGAAAATTTGCCGGCATAGGCGGCAGGCTGCGGATGTGGCGCGCCGTTGGCATCACCTTCCAGCGTGATGGTGGGAACCGAGATCTTCGGTCCCGCGGCAAGCCGCTTTTCGTAGGCGTCGTATTTGCGTTCGCCTTCCGCCAGGCTCAATCGCCAGCGATAATTGTCGACGACGACGGCGACATGGTCGGGATTGTCGAAGGCTTCAGCCGAACGCTCGAAGGTCGCATCATCGAATTTCCAGGTGGGCGAGGCGGTCTGCCAGATCAGCTTGGCAAAGGCGCGCCGATTCTCCTCATAGCCCAGCCGCCCGCGCTCGGTGGCGAAATAGAACTGGTACCACCAGGCAAGCTCGGCGCTGGGCGACAATGGCTTCCTGTTGATTTCCTGGCTTCCGATGAGATAGCCGCTCACAGAGACCATCGCCTTGCAGCGCTCCGGCCAAAGTGCTGCCATGATATTGACCGTGCGTGCGCCCCAGTCGCAACCGCCAAGCACCGCCTTTTCGATGCTCAGCGCATCCATCAAGGCGATCATATCCGCAGCGATCGCCGATTGCTGGCCGTTGCGCGGCGTATCCGGCGAAAGGAAGTGCGTCGTTCCGTAACCGCGCAGGTAAGGCACGATCACGCGGTAGCCGGCTTGAGCAAGCAAGGGCGCGACGTCGACATAGGTATGAATGTCATAGGGCCAGCCGTGCAGCAGCAGAACAGCCGGCCCATCGGCGGGACCTGCCTCCGCGTAGCCGACTTCGAGCACGCCGGCCCGGATCTGCTTGAGTGCGGCAAAGGAGGTGTGTGTGCCGGGCTTGATGTCAGGCAGCCGTGCGGCGGACGCTTGCCCCGACTGCGCCATCGCGGCACCCGCCATGCCAAGCTCGACCGCAGCAATGGTCATGGCAGCCACCCCGAAAAACTTGCGGCGTTCATGGTTGATTTCGTCAGACATCGGCCTCTCCTTTTTGAACCCAAGCACAATGGGAGAAAGACGGGCCGCTTGTATCCTGCGTGTGTCGCGCCCGCCCGATCTTGAATACCAATGTAGCGCCGACCCGCCCGGATACAGTCTGATACAAAGACGCCTTGCGACCAGCCAACTCGATCCGCCGGCGCGTGTCTGATGGCTGATCATCGGCAGCCGATTTGTATCGCTCTGTAGCAGGCCGGGCTACGCCTACATCCCGGTACATTTTCATACCTGAGCGGACACATGCGGGATACGTCGCAAAGACCAGATGCGTATCCGTTGCTGGTCAAGGCACATCGCCGTCCAGAGCCCGATCAATCGGTTCAAAGGAAACGATGATGACGCTTCTCATCATAGCCTATCTCGGAGGCGCGCTGACGATCTTCAGTCCGTGCATCCTGCCTATCCTGCCTTTCGTTTTCGCACGCGCCGAACAGTCCTTCCTCCGAAGCACGCTGCCGATGCTTGCCGGCATGGCCATCACCTTTGCGCTTGTCGCCACCCTGGCAGCCATCGGCGGCAGCTGGGCCATCCATGCCAACGAATATGGCCGCATTGCCGCGATTGCCTTGCTTGCGGCGTTTGGCGCAAGCCTGCTGTCACCGCGGATCGCCAGCGCGCTTTCACAGCCCGTCGTCGATTTCGGCAACCGCCTGATGAGGGCCACCGGCCATGGGCGCGCGACGCCCGATGTGGCCGGGTCGTTTGTTCTCGGCATCGCGACCGGCCTGCTCTGGGCCCCTTGCGCCGGGCCCATCCTTGGTCTGGTCCTGACCGGCGCGGCACTGCAGGGTGCCAATCTTGCGACGACATTCCTGCTGCTTGCCTATGCTGCCGGTGCGGCCACCTCGCTTGCCACAGCCATGTTTGTCGGCGGAAAGGTTTTCGCCGCCATGAAGCGGTCGCTGGGGATCAGCGAGCGCGTTCGCCAGGTCCTGGGTGCCGCGGTGCTCGCCGGCGTTGCGGCAATCGCGCTCGGCCTCGATACCGGCCTGCTGGCCCAACTTTCCTACGCCAGCACGGCATCCCTGGAACAGACCGTGCTCGAAAAGCTCGATACCAAAGCCGCTGGCGGACCGTTCTCCGCGGCTGCCGACAAGGGCGTGGACGTCGCATCGGCCGATACGACCCGCCCCTTTCAAAGCGACCTGCCCGTCGAAGGCGCTGCACCATCGCTTGATGGAGCGGTGGAGTGGCTGAACTCGCCGCCGCTCACCGCGGAAGCCTTGCGGGGGAAGGTGGTGCTCGTCGATTTCTGGACCTATTCCTGTATCAACTGCATTCGCACCGTCCCCTATGTCCGCGCGTGGGCGGAAAAATACCGGGATCAAGGCCTCGTCGTCATCGGCGTGCATGCGCCTGAATTCGCCTTCGAGAAGAAGATCGACAATGTCCGCAAGGCGGTCAGCGATTTCAACATCGGCTATCCCGTCGCCATCGACAACGACTACCGCATCTGGCGCGCCTTCGAGAACAGCTACTGGCCGGCCCATTACCTGATCGATGCCAAGGGGCAGATCCGCTACCATCATTTCGGCGAGGGCAATTACCCGCAGACGGAGAAGGCCATCCAGGACCTGCTCAGAGAAGCCGGTAGCGACATGGCGGCGAGCAGGCCGGTAGTGCCCGAGACCAAGGGCGCTGAACTCGGCGCCGACCTCAACAATATCCGCTCGAGCGAAACCTATCTCGGATACCAGCGCGCTTCGAACTTCGCCTCCAACGAGAGCCTGAGCGCCGATGCGGCGCGCAAATACACGGTCGCCGAACCGGGTCTCAACGAATGGGGCCTCACCGGCGCCTGGACCGTCGGCCCGGAACAGGCAACGCTCGACGAGCCGGGAGGCGGCATCGCCTCGCGTTTCAGCGCCCGCGACCTGCATCTCGTTCTTGGGCCGGGAGCGGCCGGAAAGCCGGTCCGCTTTCAGGTGACCATCGACGGCAAGGCGCCGGGCAAGGACCACGGCGCCGATATCGACGCCAATGGAAACGGCACGGTCACGGCAACAAGGCTTTATCAGCTGGTGCGCCAGGCAGGCGACGTCTCGGCGCGCAACTTCAGCATCCGGTTCCTTGACCCAGGCGTTCAGGCCTACGCCTTCACCTTCGGCTGAGACCTCGAGACATGTTCAAACCTGCCAATCGCCATCAACCCGACAAGGAGTGAAATCCATGAACCGTCATCTTTCCACCCTCGCGCTCGCCCTCTTCACCAGCGCGATTGCCTTTGCGGCCCAGGCAGCCGAGGTCAAGAATATCGTCATCGTTCACGGCGCACTGGCCGATGGCTCCGGCTGGCGCCAGGCAACGGAAATTCTCGAGAAGCGGGGCTATGCCGTGACGATCGTTCAACAGCCCATCACGTCGCTGGCGGATGACGTTGCCGCCACCGACCGCGTGCTCGATCTGCAGGATGGTCCGACCTTGCTCGTCGGGCACAGCTATGGCGGCATCGTCATCACCGAAGCCGGCAACCGTGGCGACGTCGCAGGCCTCGTCTATGTCGCCGCCTTCCAGCCCGACAAGGGCGAAAGTCTGCTCGCCCTTGCCAGCTCCAAACCGGCGGGCGGCATGAACATCAGGGAGACCAAGGACGGAAAATACCTCTATCTCGACCCGAGCGCCTTCGCCGCCGATTTCGCTGCTGACCTTCCGAAGGACGAAGCGGCATTCCTTGCAAAATCTCAGGTCTTTGCCGCCAAGGCGGCGTTTTCGTCCAAGGTCGGCGATCCGGCCTGGCGAACCAAGAAGAGCTGGTCGATCGTGGCGACGCAGGATCGCGCGATCAATCCCGATCTCGAGCGCGACATGGCCAAGCGGGCAAACAGCGAGGTGACGGAGATCAAGGCGAGCCATGCCGTCTTTGCCTCTCAGCCGGAGATGGTTGCTGATGTCATCGAAAAGGCAGCCAAACAGCTCGGCCAGTAAGTCGATGCACGGCAACTGACGTGCAAACATCTGACTGCCGCGTTTATCGCAGCTGGTCCGGGCGTTGCAGCGCCCGGCCGAGCATTCCTTCTCTCGTTCGGGAACCTGGACGGCTCGAAGCCGTTAGTTGGGATCGATAAAACGAGGGCAAGGACATGAGCTTCGATCAACTCGTTCCGGCGCCGGATCTCGCAGCCAAGGGCAAATCGCCCTTTCCCGGCGAAACGGCTGAGTACAGAAAGGCGCGGCAGGCTTTGCTGCGCGAAGAAATCGAGTTCCGGCGGCAGATGACGCGGCTGGTCGAGCAGCGGCGGTTGCTGCCGGATGGGCCGGTGATTGAAAAGAATTATCGCTTCAAGGATGCCAACGGCAACGACATCGGCCTGCTCGACCTCTTCGGCGACAAACAGACGCTCGTCGCCTATTTCTGGATGTACGGGCCGCAGCGCGCGCGCCCCTGCCCGATGTGCACGAACTGGCTCGGCGCGGTGAACGGCAACGCCGCCGATATCAAGCAGCGGGTGGCGCTGAAGATCTTCGGCCGCAGCTCCGTCGAGCGTCAGCTGGCGTTTGCCCAGGAGCGTGGCTGGCGAGACCTCGATTTCGTCCAGACGGTCGGCGACGACTATGCTCGGGATCTCGGCCTCATCAATGCGGACGGAAGCGAAAATCCGGCGCTTGGCGTCTTCAAACGTGAAGGCAACGCCGTCAGGCTCTTCTGGGCAAGCGAGATGACGACGGAGATGGCCGACCCCGGCCAAGATCCGAGAGAGGCGCCGGACATCGCCTCGCTCTGGTCGATCCTGGATCTGACGCCGGAGGGCCGCGGCACGGACTGGTATCCGAAGCTCAGCTACTGACGATCATCGTCACGGCGGCAATGGATGTCGTGGACGGGCCGCGAAGCTGGCGGGAAGCATTTGGGCGACAAATAGTGGCGGTTGCGTCGGCAAGATCTTCAAATCCGCAAGATTTGCCGGTCCACTTCGTGCAAATCTTCTCGTGGTTTGGAGAGCCGTGAGGACAGCGATGCGCAAGGCACTGACACAGGCGAGCTACAACGCACGGATGAACAGGGTCATCGACCATGTCTATGCTCATCTGGAAGAGGACATTTCCTTCGACGAACTGGCCGACGTCGCCTGCCTCTCCTCCTATCACTGGAGCCGGATCTACTCGGCCATGCGCGGCGAGACCATAGCGTCGACCATTCGCAGACTCCGGCTGCAGCGCGCTGCCGACCGGCTGGCCAATTCCGATCTTGAGGTCAGGATCGTCGCCGATCGCGCTGGGTATGCCTCGGTCGACACATTTGGGCGGGCTTTCAAGGATGCTTTTGGCATGACGCCCGCCGCCTATCGGGAAAATGGTCCGCACGACGCCTTCAGGGCGGCCAATGCCGCAGGCGACACGAACGGATTCCCGGTGAGCGTCGTCACCCTGCCCGAGCGACGGTGTGCGTCGATCGCCCACCGGGGCTCCTACATGGAAATCGACCGTGCGATGGCGCGGCTCTTTACCGAACTCGCGGCCCGTGGGGCATTGCCGGACCGACCGGAGATGATCGGGGTATTCTTCGACGACCCCGACCTCGGGTCTGAGCAGGACTTGCGCTCTCGCGCCAGCATGCCGATTGCCGGTCCAATCACCTTCGACCTGCCGTTGACCGAAACGGTCCTGCGTGGAGGCCCCTACGCTAGACTGAGTTACACCGGTCCCTATGCGGCAATGCGCGGTGCCTATCGCTGGTTCCTCGGCGTGTGGCTGCCCGGATCCGGGCATGAGCCCGACGATGCGCCGGTCTTCGAAGACTATCTCAACGATCCGCGCCTGGTGCCCCAGAGCGAATTGCGAACCGACATTCATCTGCCGCTGAAAAGCACGCCATGACGACCCCACCCGTTCCATCCGCCGTCGCCGAGGTGCTTGCGCAACACGCCGCAGCGATACGAGCGCGCCTTCTGCAGGTTCGCGACCTCATCTATATGGTTGCAGCCGAGACCGAAGGCGTGGGGCCGCTGACGGAAACGCTGAAATGGGGAGAGCCGGCCTATCTTACGCAGGCAAGCAAAAGCGGAACGACCATCCGTCTCGGCGTCGCCGAATCGGCGCCGGAACGATGTGCCGTATTCTTCAACTGCAGGACGACGCTCGTCGAAACCTTCCGCATTCACTTTGCCGATGATTTCACCTTCGAGGGCAATCGCGCCCTCCTCATCCCCACCACAGGGGATTTGCCGAAAGGACCGCTGGCGCTGTGCCTGCGGGCAGCATTGACCTATCACCGACGCGCGACGATCTTGCCCACGACATTGACGAGCTGACGAGCCCGCGAGTGCTTCAGTTGGCTGGCAGCCGCCGATAATCGTGAACGAGGTCCCGACGCCCTTGCCGGCGGAGGCTCGGCGAGCCGCGACGCAACGTCTGGCCCACTGCAAATCGCCTCGCTCACACGATAAAGCGGATGGCGCGCTGGATTTCGAAGAAGTCCTTGGCCTCGAAGCGCAGCGTGCGGGCGGCGACATGTTCAACACCGGGATACCAGCTGCCGCGATAGGCCTCGATCGGGGTCGTGTATTCGACAACAAGCTCGAAGCGGTCGGCGAGCTTCGGCAGGCAGCCCTCGAGATCACCCGACAGCGCTTTCTCCACGCCCTCGCGAATGGCGGCAACCGAGGCCTTTGGCGTCAGCGATCTGGTCGCCGGGCCGAAACCTTCGCTGGTGGCAACGGTGCCGATGCCGGAAACAATCGCCCTGGCCTCAGCGCACATGCCGGCGTCGCCGGAGAGAAACGCCGACGGAACGCCGTAGCGTGCGGCGCAAAATGCGTTCAGCGTGAATTCTGACGCCACGTCGCCATTGATCAAAAGCCGCGACACCGTGCCGGTCAGCGTATGGGCGAGCGGATTGGTGTCGGTGCCGGCCTTGTTGTGATAGCCAGTGTAGAGGGCTGCCGAAAAACTCTTGTCGATGCCGAACATCATCAGATCTGGATGACCGCTCCAGCCCCTGACGATGCTGACATAGGCCGGCAGCTTCGACAGGATCAGATTGCGCGCGGTCGAATGCGCATCCTTGACTACCACCTCCTTGGCACCGGCCGCCTTCGCCCCTTCGCAGGCCGCCACCAGCTCGTCGGTCATGTATTCGCGGAATTCCTCGTATTCCGGATGCCCCTTCTTGGCCTCGTCCCAGGCGGTGATCCCCGCCGTGCCCTCGATATCTGCGCTGATGAAAACCTTCATGATCGCTCCCTCATGTTTCAAAGAAGCTCGGCCATCGACTGCAGCAGCCGATCGATCTGAGCTGGGGAATGTTCGGAAAACACCGCGAGCCGCAGGGTCGGCACGTCGGGTGCGTCGGAATAGCCGCCCGCCTGCTGGACCCGGACGATGATGTCGCGTTCGGCGAGACGGTCGCGAAGCTGCTCGAGATCGGTCACGCCCTTGACGGTGACGATCGGCACCGGCGTGTCGGCGACCTCGAAGCCCAGCGCTCGCAGGCCGCTGCGCACATGCTTGATGTTGCGGGTGAGGTTCGCGCGCTTTTCCGGCGTCGTTTGCAGGACCCGGAGCGATGCGGCGGCCGCCGCCGCAAGACCGGGCGGCGCCGGCGAGGCGCCGCGCATGATCATTGCGTTGCGGGCAATCTTTTCGGCAAGCGCTGCGTCGCCCGGAACGACGCCGCCGAGTGCGCCGAATGCCTTGCTCATGGTGCCGGCCAGAAAATTGCCCTCGCCCTCGAGCCCGGCATGCTGCAGCGAGCCACGCCCGGTTTCGCCGAGAACGCCGACGCCGTGGGAATCGTCGATGCAGAGCAGCGCGCCCTCGTAGGGAGCCATCACATGGCGATAGTCGGCAAGCGGTGCAAGCTTGCCTGACGACGGGAAAACGCCGTCCGTCAGAACAGCCGGCCGCTCGCCTGCCTTCACATGCAGCGACAGTTGCGCTGCGAGATCTTCCGGGTCGGCATGGCGAAACTCGTGGATCGGCTTGCCGAGCGTCGGGATCGCGTCACGGGTGCTGTAATGGGTGGCCGAGTCGATGAGGATGACGTCGAAATCGTCGCGTAGCCCCTGCAGCAGCACCATCGGACTGGTGTAGCCGGAGATCATGTAGACGACCTCCTCGGTGCCGAACCAGTCGCGCAGCCGCTCCTGCAGGTCGGCATAGACCTGCATGTGGGCGAGCGTTCCCGGCCCCATGCCGTACTGCCGGGTGGCGTCGCAGGCCGCCTCGATCACTTCGGGGTGGCCGTGCAGGCAGAAGTAGGACGTGCCGCAGTAATAGTCGACCTCGCGCCCGCCGATGAACATACGGGCGCCGAGCGGCGATTCCATCTTGATCGGAGCAACCATGGTCCGGATCACGCCGCTTCCGCCTGGGACGGGCTGCGCCGTTCCAGGAACATCGGGCCGACGCGGATGCCGCGCTTGCCGTTGTCATCGACGGCGTCGAGTTCGAGGATCTCGTCCTCGTAGAGCCGGCCGTGCATGCGGAAGCGCCCTTCCTCGACCGGCTCGCACGTGTGCGTGCAGAAATACTCGATCAGGCACTTCAGCCCGCCGTGGCTGTAGGTCAGGTATGTGATGTTGAAATCCGGCCCGTATTCGCCGAGATGCGGCTTGATCGCGTCGGGCACGGTCTCGTCGAGAGGTGCCTCGATGCGCGTCCAGTTCGCATCCTTCCAGAGGAGCTTGCCGGCTTCCGGGAAGGAGAGGTTCATATGGGCATAATCAGCGCCGCGCCCGTAGATGCGGCCGTCTATGACGAAGTCGTTGCCGGCGACCGGACGAATCTGGTGTGGCACGCCCTCGCCCATCAGGTAGATCTTGCCGTCCTTGGACTTGACCTCGACGATCTCCTGCGTGGCGTCGTCGCGGTAATAGCCCGGCAGCGTCTTGAACTGCGCCTCGGAAATTGCAGGCGGACGCTGCACGCGCTCCGGCATCTTGCCCATCCTGCGCTCGGCAAGGACGATACGCACGCCGTCGACGCCGAGCCGCGAGGCGATCTGGTTGGAAAAGTCGAGCGTCGCGAAGATCAGCACACCGACGCCGGCGGCCGGCAGCAGCATCATTTGCGAAGCATAACCATAGACGGCGCCGCCATGGCCGACAGAGGTCCAGCCGTCGACATCACCGGACCCGAAGCACAGGCCGTAGCCGGCAAGCGTCTTGTCGTGGCCAGCCGGACGCTTGCCGAACGGCGTCCACATTTCGCGCAGCGCCGCCGGCGAGATGATGGAGTTGCCCTCAGCATCGAAGCCGCCGCGCAGAAGGCACTGGGCGTAACGCGCCATGTCGCCGGTGGTGGAGAAGATATTGCCGGCCGGCGAACCGCCGAGGCTGAACACCGGCGCCGGCGTGTCGCCGTCGAGCGTCCACATGTCAGCTGGTGCAAGCCTTTCACGAATGCCGAGTGCCATGCCGCACGAGGAGCTGTCCATGCCGAGCGGCTTTAGGATGTTGGCGGCGACATAATCGGAGTAGCTCTGGCCGCTGACCGTCTCGATCACCCGGCCGACGACGGCGATGCCGGCGTTGGAGTAATGCATCACCCCGAGGCTCGGGTCCTGCTTCAAGGTCGAGCTTGCCAGCTCGTTGACCGTGTCTTCGAGCGGCGGACGGGTGGCATCGAGATAGTGCCCGCTCTTCGGCTCGCGTACAAGGCCGGCCGTATGGGTCATCAGCTTGCGCAGGCTGATGACCGAGTCGTAGGGCCCGCCCTCGGCGCCGGCGAACGGGTTTATCGGCTTGAAGCCGGGGAGATAGGTCGACACGTCGACATCGATATCCACCAGCCCCTTCTCGACCAATTGCATCATCGCCAGTGAGGTGAAGGTCTTGGTGATGGAGCCGATGCGGAAGCAGGTGTCCTTGCCCATGTCGAAATGCCGGTCATGACGCTGGACATGGCCTTCGGCGAGCACGCCGTCACGGTCGACAAGGGCATAGGAGATCGACGGGATCGCCTTGTCCTCGACCTCGTAACGGATCAGATCCTCGAAAAGCTCGATCGAGGCGGCAGACAGAGAGGGCATCGGTACGCTCCTTGGGTCTCGATAGGAATGGGTCTCAATGGGAATGGCGAGGGTCCAGCATGTCGCGCAACGCATCGCCGACAAGGTTCCACGACAGCACGAAAAGGAAGACGGCAGCGCCGGGGAAGGCCAGCGTGTACCAGAACTGGAAAGGGTTGCCGGGCTGGCCGACGATCCAGTTGCGCGAGTAGGCGATGAACTGTCCCCAGTCGGCATAGCCTTCTTCGGTGCCGACGCCGAGGAAGCTGAGCGCCGAGGCGGACAGCACCATCGAGCCTGTCGCCATCGTTGCCAGCACCAGCACCGGGAACATGGCGTTGGGCAGGATATGCAGCACGATCAGCCGCAGATCGCTGGCGCCGTAGCTGCGTGCCGCATGGATATAGTCCATCTCGCGGATCCTCAGGATCTCGCTTCGCACGATACGGGCATAGCTCATCCACCCGAACGTCGTCAGGGCAATGGTGATCGGCACGATGCCCTTGCCAAGCAGCGCCGTCAGCACCATGGCCGCGATCAGGAACGGCACCGCCATGAACACGTCGACGATGCGCATCAGGATTTCTTCGGCAAGCCCGCCATAATAGGCGGCGACCGCGCCGACCACCGTGCCGATCAGCACGGAGATCGCCACGACCCCGAGACCGATCTTGAACGCCGTGCGCGTCCCCCAGACGACACCGTAGAAGATGTCGTACTGGCCTTGCGTGGTGCCGAAAACGGCTTCCGGCGAAGGCGGTTGCGGCGTCGCCAGGAAGCCGGCACGCGGCGTGTCGTAGGGTGAAAGCTGGAAGCTCTGCGGCGGCGCCAGAACCGGCGCGAACACGGCGATCAGCACGAAGGCCAGAAGCACCACGACGCCAAAGAGGGACACCGGGTTTCTTGCGAGGTAACGAAGAACCTTCATTGCGTCTTCACCCTCGGATCGAGCAGCGGATAGATAAGGTCGACGATCAGGTTCATCAGCACCAGAACGACCGCGAAATAGAGGCCGAAACCGAGAACCGCCGGGAAATCCAGATTGGCGGCGGTCTTGGCTGCGAACTGGCCGAGGCCGGCATAGTCGAAGATCGTCTCGGTGATGACGACACCGCCCATCATCACGGCCAGCTCCATGCCGGCGATGGTCGCAACCGGCAGAAGCGCGTTGCGCCGGGCATGACGCAGTTCGACGACACGGCGCGGCAGACCCTTGGCGCGGGCGGTGCGCACATAGTCCTGGCGCAGCGTCTCCAGCATCGAGGTGCGCATCACCCGGGTCATGCTGGCAACGTTGACATAGGTCAGCGTGATCACCGGCGCTGCCAGATGGCGAAGCGCATCGCCGAAGATCGCCAGATTGCCGTTCAGCAGCGCATCGACGGTGTTTGCGCCGGTGTAGCGCACGAAGTCGCTGGAGCTGACCACGGTCTGGGCCCACTGGCTGAGTCGGCCCGGTGGAAACCAGTCGAGCGCCGAATAGAAGATCAACAGCATCAAGAGGCCGAAGACGTAGACCGGGAAAGACCAGCCGAGAATGGTGAAGATGCGGATGAGGTGATCCGGCCAACGATTGAGATAGATGCCCGCGCGCGAGCCAAGGAAGACCGCGAGCAGCAGGCATGGAACGAAGGCCAGCACCACCAGTTCCAGGGTCGCCGGAAACAGCGACATCAGCGCGGTCGAAACCGGCTGGCGGGCCGTCTCCGACCAGCCGAGATTGCCGGTCAGGATGCCGCCGATCCAGCGGCCGTACTGGATGTAGAAGGGATCGTTCAGCCCGTACTGTTCGATCATCCTGCGGATGCTTTCCTGACCACCCTTGAGATAATCAGGCGACGGCGCATAGGCCGCCAGTCTCTGCGTCGGCGAAAGCGACATCTGCAGCGCAAAGATCATCAACGACAGAGCGAAGAGAACGATGGGCAACATCATCAGTCGTCTGAGTGCATAGTTCAGCACGGTTCATACGTTCCGATTTCAGGGAAAATGAAACAAAGGCATGTCGGGCGGGGATGCCGCCCGACATGCAGCAATTCAAAGTGCTACAGCGACCTTTGCGCGTCTAATAAGACGCGCGGCGCAGTAGCCAATCAATCGTTGGCCTTGGTGACCGGATAGAAGTCCCAGGCACCGTAGAGGATCATGTTGTCGACATAACCATCGATGTTGCTGCGGGTGACGACGTAGCCGAAGTCCTCCCACAGGAACTGGGTGGTGGCGTATTCGTACGACATTTCCTGCAGCTTGGCGTAGATCGGCTCGCGCACGGCGGGATCGACCGAGGCCCAGGCCTCATCGAGCAACGGCTTGAACTTCTCCGCCATCAGGTCTCGATAACCCTGGCCAACCATGCCGCCGACGAGACCCGTGGGCGAGAGATAGTAGCTGGCGGCACCGAGCGGACCGCCCGGGTCGGAATAGTCGGGCCCCCAGCCCATCACCGTCAAGGGTGCGGCCGGCTTTTCGCGGTTGTTGAGCTTGTCCGAAACGGATGCCCATGGCAGCGCCTGGATCTGCATCTTGAACTTCGGGTTGATGCGCGACAGGCCCTGCTGCAGGGCAGAGAGTGCTGCCGTCAGCTGCGGATTGCCCTCGGTGACATAGGCCGTAAACGCAAAGCCGGTCTCCCAGAGCTTGCCGCCGAACGCCTTCTTGAAGTGTTCCTCGGCCTTGGCGGGATCGTAGCTGTAAACAGGCGAATCCGGGCGATAGCCCATGATGCCGCGCACGGTCGGCCCGCGCGACTGCACGGTCTTTCCGAGCAGCACCTGGTTCAGGAGCGCATCGTAGTTCTGGGCGTAGTTGAAGCCCTTGCGCACATCGATGTCGGCGAAGAAGTCCGGCGGAATGCCGGCACCGTCGAGCTTGCCGCTGCCGATCGCCGGATTGTCGTTGTCGTCGAGCGGCCAGGCGAAGAAGACACCGCGCGAAAACACCTTCTGCAGGCCGTCGATGACCTTGACGCCCTCGGTCTTGCTGAGTTCGTCGATGAACTCGACCGGCGCGGTGACGAAATCGGCGTCGCCGGACAGAAGCTGCAGGCGTCGCGTCGTCCATTCCGGAACGGTGCGCATGACCACCCGCTCGAGCTTGGCCGGCCCCATGAAATAATTGTCGAAGCGCTTTAGAGTGATGCGCCGGTCGGTGCGGTCCCATTCCTCGAGCATGAATGGCCCGGTGCCGTTCTCCTCGGCAAACAGCGGATTGGCGCCGAGTTCCGGACGATAGTGGGCCTTCCAGGTATCGCCCGAGCCATCCCAGCCGCCGACCGAGGCAACCCATTCCTTGTCGAGAACCGAGGTACCGAACGGCAGCGCGATCACGCCAAGGGTGGCCGGAAACGACTTCGGCAGCTTCAGCGTGAGACTGTCGCCATCGACGATAATCTGCGAGGCGAGCTGGTCATAGACCTTGCGCAGGATCTCGGGGCTGGCGTCGTTGATGGACTTGACCTCGCCTTCGGTCTCTACCCATTTGGCGATGTCGGTATATTTGCCGGCGGTGATCACCTCGGTGATCGCGTTCGACATCCACGACTGACCCTGAAGAATGGCGCGCAGCAGCGAATAGCGCACGTCCTCGGGCGTGATCTGGCCGTAGCCCGGCTCGATCGTCGCCTTCTGGGCGTCGGTCAGCTTGTCGTAATACTCCCAAATGACTTTGCCGTCGGCGCCCTTGACGCCGACCTTGTGGGCGAAAACGCCCTTGCGGATCGGGAAGGTATAGCTCACCGAGCCGTCGTCGCCCTGCTTGATGAGGCCGTTTTCAAGCGACGGCACCTCGGTCGAAAGCGACGGCACGAACTCGGAGATCTTCGAGCCGTTGAAGTTCAACAGCCGGCTGTAGATGTTGAGCGCGCCGTAGGAGCTTGGCGTGTTGGCGATATAGGCCGGATCGAACGACTGGATGTCGTCGGTCCACATGAAGACGAAAGTGCCGGGGTTCTTGGTCTCGGCCATAGCGGGCGCAGCCGCGATGCCGAGCCCCAGGCTGAGGGCTAGGGCTAAGGTGCGTTTCATCGTTGTTCCCATTTGGTGGAGGCGGAAGTTTTCTTCTCGTTATAAGGGAGGCTAGAAGAGCGCTTGCAGGTCTGTCCAATGTGTAGTTAGGATAGACTATGCAAAACACGCATGAGGGCCGGCATGGAACTGCAATGGCTTGAAGATTTTCTGGAAATCGCCGCGACGCGGAATTTCTCGACGGCGGCGACCGCGCGCAATATTTCCCAACCGGCCTTCAGCCGACGCATCAAATCGCTGGAGAACTGGATTGGCGCCGACCTGATCGACCGCAGCACTTACCCCGTGCAGCTGACCCGGGCCGGCACGATGTTCCTGCCCGGCTGCCAACGGCTCGTCCGCGAAGCGTACCGCCTGCGCACCGACTGCCGCAATGTCGCCGGCGAAAGCTCGGCCATGCTCACCTTCACCTCGCTGCATACGCTGGCGATGTATTTCTTTCCAAAGTGGATCGGCTCGCCGCTGATCTCGCGCATGCCGCTTCGCACCAGCATGCATGCGGCCGACTTCCTAGAAAGCATCGATCACCTGTGCTCCGGTCAGTGCGATTTCGCCATCACCTATGTCCATCCCGACGGCCCTCCGGTGCTGGAGGGCGGCCCGTTCGAATCCCTGCAGATCGGCAAGGACCGGCTCATTCTCGTATCGGGAACCGACGACAACGGCCGGCCGCTGTTCGACATCGACGTGCCCGAAACCACCGAGATCCCCTATCTCGCCTATTCCTGGAGCGACGGTTATATCGGCAAGCTGGCAACGCTGATCCAATCGCGCTGGCGCCGCCCGCTCAACCTCAGCACCGTCTACCAGTCCGGCCTTGCCGATGGCTTGAAGCACATGGCCGTTGCTGGGCGGGGCGTCGCCTGGCTGCCGCAGATTTGCGTCGCCGAGGCCATGCGGCAGGGACGCCTGGCCCAGATCGGCGGCCAGCAGATGTCGCTTGAAATGGAGATCCGGATCTTCAGGCGCGCCGGCCCCGGCAGCCATGACAGCGATGCGCTCTGGCAGCATCTCAAGCAATGTGCCGCACTGCCTCAATATAAAAGCGGCTTTGAGGCGACGACCGACGCAGCCTGAGGTGTCAATCCGTCCGAAATCGCACTACCGGCGCGATATGCGAAGACAGGCGATACAATGCGCAAAGCGCATAGTTTTGCCTGCCACAATCGTGACACGTTGATTTCACTGGATTTTGCGGCGGCAGCGGATCGGGAGCGAGGCCGATGTCTGCTCCAGCGACCCGGCGGACAGGGCTGATCGCACCTCCCTTCCGTATTGACAGGATGCGACCTCGTTGCGAGACCTGAGAGCGCAACGTCCCTTCGAAATCGGGTGCATGTGCTGATGATCCTGTCCAAATCCGCAAAGCCTGAGCTGCCCGAGAATGTCATCCTTTCCGTGGAAGACCTCGAAGTTTCCTTCGCTGCCGGCACCCGGGCGCAGCTGCGCGCGGTGCGTGGCGTCTCCTTCAGCATCGCGCGCGGCGAGACCGTCGCGCTGGTCGGAGAATCCGGATCGGGCAAATCGGTCACGGCGATGACAATCATGCGGCTGACCGAATATGACGGCGCAGCCATCACCGGCGGACGGGTGCTGATGCGTTTGAAGGACGGCAAGGTCGCCGACCTCGCCAAGCTCTCGGAAAAGCGGGTCGAGGCGCTGCGCGGCGCGGAAATCTCGATCGTCTTCCAGGATCCGATGTCGAGCCTGAACCCGGTCTTCACTGTTGGCGATCAGATCGCCGAGGCGGTGATCCATCATCAGGACAAGACGCCGGAAGAGGCGCGCCAGATCGCGCTCAATACCCTGAAGCTGGTCCGTGTGCCCGATGCCGAGCGCCGGCTCGACCAGTATCCCCACCAGCTTTCCGGCGGTATGCGCCAGCGCGTCATGATCGCCATAGCCCTTGCCTGCCGCCCCTCGCTGATGATCCTCGACGAGCCGACAACCGCGCTCGACGTGACCATCCAGGCGCAGATCCTCGATCTGGTTCGCGCCTTGCAGCGCGAGATCGGCATGTCGGTGCTGTTCATCACCCACGACATGGGCGTGGTTGCCGAAGTCGCCGACCGGGTCTGCGTCATGCTCAAGGGCGAGATCGTCGAGGAAGGCTCGGTCTACGACATCTTCGCCAAGCCGAAACATGCCTACACACGCGCGCTGATTTCCGCCGTGCCCCGCCTCGGCAGCATGGCCGACAAGGACGCGCCGGAGAAATTTCCGTTGCTTGTGTTCGAACCCGAGCGCCTGCTTGCCGAGGTGACAGAATGAACGCGTCCGCGCCGATGAAGGAAACCCGAAAGCCGCTCGTCGAGGTGCGCAACCTGGTGACGCGCTTCGATTTGAAGGCCGGATTGTTCGGACATGTCTCGGGTCGGGTGCACGCGGTGGAGAACGTCTCCTTCGACATCTTTCCGGGAGAGACCCTGGCGCTGGTCGGTGAATCCGGCTGTGGCAAGTCGACGGTTGCCCGTTCGATCATGCAGCTCGACCGACCGCGTTCGGGCTCGATCCGGTTCGATGGAACTGAATTGATCGGCGCGCCGCGCGCGATGCTCGCGCGGTTTCGACGCGACGCCCAGATGGTCTTCCAGGATCCGTTCTCGTCGCTCAACCCGCGCATGACGATCGAGCAGTCGCTGATGGACCCGATGCGCGTTCACAAGCTGGGCTCGACTGCGGTCATGCGCGCCCGCGCCGCCGAGCTTCTGGCCAAGGTCGAACTTTCGCCTGAGCACCTCGAGCGCTATCCGCATGCGTTCTCCGGCGGTCAGCGCCAGCGCATCTGCATCGCCCGCGCGCTTGCGCTCAACCCGCGCCTGATCGTCGCCGACGAGGCCGTCGCCTCGCTCGACGTGACGATCCAGGCGCAGGTCATCAACCTGCTTATGGACCTGCAGCGCGAAATGCAGATCGCCCTCCTGTTCATCAGCCACGATATGGCGGTGGTCGAGCGCATTGCCCACCGCGTCGCGGTGATGTATCTCGGCGAAATCGTCGAGATCGGCGACCGCCGCTCGGTCTTCGGCAATCCGCAGCATCCCTATACCCGCAAGCTCCTGTCGACGGTTCCGATCGCCGACCCGACACGCCGCCCGGAAGGCCGCCAGCCGATGTCCGACGAGATCCCAAGCGCCGTGCGCCCGCCGGACTTCGTGCCGCGCGAACTGCCGATGCAACAGGTCTCATCGAGCCATTTCGTGCGACAGGTCGCAACGGGCTGACGACGACAACCAATCCCCTCTTCAGATCAGAGCATTCCAAGATGAACACTTCCGAAGTGACGCTGGCGGCTGCGAACGCTGCCGGCAACGTGACCGCAGACATCGACAGCGCCCCGGCGCAACCGAAAGCCAACGGCTTCCTGCGCCCTGCGGCCGCAGAGCGATCGACGCCCTATATCGAAGTCGACGAATTGCGCCTTGCCCGCAACATTGCGGTCATGCAGCAGCGTGCCGATCAAGCCGGCGTCTCGATGTTTCCGCACGTGAAAACGCACAAGAGCCTTTATGTCGCGCGACGGCAGCTGGCACTGGGCGCCCGCGGCATCACCGCGTCCAAGCCAAGCGAGGCGCTGGTCTTTGCGGAAGCCGGGATACCGTCGATCATCCTTGCCTATCCCATCGTCAAGCCGCAGTCGCTCGACCGTCTGCTGCCCGTGGTCAAGGCGCGCGGCACGCAGCTGCGCACGATTGCGGCAAGCGCGACGGGCGTCGAAGCGTTGTCGGCGGCCGCGACGCGCCACGGTGTCGAAATCGGCGTCTTCCTCAAGGTCGATGTCGGCCTCGGCCGCGTCGGCCTCAAGCCGAGCGATCCGGCTGCGCTCGAATTGTGCGCCCAGATCGCCGCTTCCGACGGCCTGCACTTTGCCGGCCTGCTTTCGCACGCCGGCCATTCCTACGCGGCCACTGGCCCGCAGGGCCTGGCCAAGGTCGCCCGCGATGAGGCCGCAGACCTTGCCGGTCTCGCCGGCCGGCTTCGGGACCGCGGCATCGCGGTCGACTGCATTTCCGTCGGCGCAACGCCGACCTGTGTCGGCGCGCCTCTGTCCCAGGAGGTAGACTGCGTCCGGCCCGGCAATTACGTGTTCCTCGACGGAACCGCGCTCAGGCTCGGCATCTGCACGGCCGACGACCTGGCGCTCTCGGTGGTTGCGCGCGTCGTTGCCTCCAATGACACGCACTTCATCATCGACGCCGGCTCCAAGTCGATGAGCTCCGATCGCGGCGCACACGGCATGGGCGGCGCCGGCTTCGGCACCGTCGTCAGCGCCGAAGGCGATGGCGAAACAGGTGTCTGGACGCTCGAGCGGCTGTCTGAAGAACATGGCTTCGTTCCCTTCTCGGGACGCCCCTTGACCCTCGGAAGCCGCGTGCGGGTCTTCCCCAACCACTCCTGCGCATCGATCGCCAACTTCGATCATTTCACGCTGCATCACGCAGATGGCGGGGCGACGACACTGCCGGTCGATGCCCGCTGCTGCCAGACCTGATCGGGCGTGTGACGCACGGATGCGTCACAACGACATCGCCGCCCGTGCTACGCGATGGCCGTGTGGCCCAACCGGAGCCCACTGCATGTTTCCTTAAGTCCTATTCGATCTAAGGATAAAAACATGCAGCACTTCAAAGTGCTACGGCGACCTTTGCGCGTCTATTAAGACGCGTGGCGCTGTAGGACTGAAGGCGGGCCTTCGCCTTCAGCCGGCAAAACCTGCCCGCCGGCACGCCACCTTTACCCCTAAGGATCAGCCCCGCTCTCAAGCGACCCCGGCCGGTGAAACGTTCGTTTCCAGTATAGCAACGGCAGACGGTCTTCCGTTCCTTCTGGACCGAACTGCTGTCATTGGTCAGGGCGTTGCACTTGTCCGCGGTATCTATGCGCGGGAAGAAATCGCCGACGGCCGCCTAGCCATCGCTCTCGATCGACCATGGCCGAGCGAATTCGCCTATTATATCGTGACGTTGCCTGCGGCGATCGAACGGCCGGCAACTGCGCATTTCGTCGACTGGCTGATGAAAGAGGCGCAAGCGCGACACTTTCCCGGCTCCAACGCCTGAGGCAACGCCCGCCTCCAACTTTGCCTGAATGGCAATTTGACTTATGTCACGACCGATGAATAATGTCAGAAATCGACAAGTGAAGGATCCCCATGCCTATTCGCAACACCGATCAGATCATGCACAAAGCCGCGTGGCTCTACTATAGCCATGGGTTGCGGCAGGACGAAGTTGCGCAGAAACTGGGGATCTCCCGCGCCTCTGTCGCGACCTATCTCAGGCGAGCACGCGAGACCGGGATCGTCAACATCACCACTTCGACCGAGCTTTTCACCGACGACGTGCTGGCGCGCGAGCTCGAGGATGCAACCGGGGTCACGGCGGCCTGGATCGTGCCGGAGGACCGGCAGGCCATGGACCCGACGGCTGAGATGCCGGTGCTGGCTGCATCCGTCTTTCTCGAACTGATCAACAAGGGCGATCGCGTCGGCGTCGCCTGGGGGCGAACGGTCTATCATATCGCCGACGTGATGCCCTTCGCCGACCTGCGTGGCGTCACTGTGGTCCAGCTCTGCGGCAATCTCGGCGCGCCCTATTCCTATCGGCCGGACCAGTGCACGACGGAGATCGCCCGCCGGCTCAATGCCGAAGGCATCAATTTCTACGCGCCGCTCGTGCTGTCGTCCGAGCGGCTGGCCGAGGAGCTTCGCGGCGAGCCGGTGATCCGCGAGCAGCTGTCGACGATCGCCGACTGTCATCTGGCGCTCTATTCCGTCGGCGGCATCGAGGACGACAGCCACCTCGTCAAGTGCGGCGCGCTCAGCGCCAGCGAGATGCACCGCATGGGCGAGGAAGGCGCTGTCGGTGTCATCGCCGGACAGCTGATCGATGGTGACGGCCAATGGGTGAACTGCGCCCACAATCGGCGCTGCATCTCGGCGGACCTCTCGTCGATCCGCGCCATCAAAAAGCGCATGCTGGTCGTCCAGGAAGAGAGCAAGTTCGAACCACTGATGGCGGCCCTGAAGGGCGGCTTTGCCTCGCATCTGGTGGTCACGACATCAATGGCGCGCCGCGTCATGGAGCGCTGGAGCCTGGACGGTCTCGGCAAGGTAGACGCAACGACGACTTAAAGCGCGTTGTGATGCGTAGGGCTGGCAGTACGCAAACGGGGCGGTCTTTCGACCGCCCCACTTTCATCAACAAACCGCGTGATCAGGGCTTCGGCATCCAAGCCGGCATGGCGACATCCGCGTGGGCGAACTGCGGCAGCTTGGTGCCGAGTTCTTCCATGTTCTTGATGTCCTGATCGTTCAGGTCCTTCTGGGTGATCAACGTCGGGGGCACGATGACGCTGCGGCCCGGATCCTCGCCGGCAAGCAGCATGGCGAGTGTGCGAACCGAGACTTGCCCGACCACGGCCGGGTTGGTGGCGGCAGTCGCAGCCCAGGCGGAATCCGGCTCGCGCATTGCCGCGATATCGGAGGTCGAGATATCGGCGGAATAGATCTTCACGTTGGACGAAAGACCGGCTTCGTCGACCGCAATCTTGACGCCCTTGGCGAACTCGTCATAGGGCGCGAACATCACGGTGATATCGGGATTGGCGGAGATGACCGAGCGCGCCTGGTTGGCAACCGAGTTGGCGATCGGGTTGTCCATCGTGCCGAATTGCGAGACCTCGTTGATCCCGGAATACTTGCCCTTGAATTCCTTCCAGGTCTCGTCGCGACGGTCGAGCGGAGCGATGCCGGCGACATAGACGTAGCCCGCCTTGAAGCTCTCGCCATTGTCCTTGATCGCCTGCTCCAGAGCAAGGCGGGCAAGATCGCGGTCGGACTGTTCGACCTGCGGAATTTTCTCGTTTTCGACGTTCACGTCGAAGGCCACGACCTTGATGCCGGCATCGACGGCGCGCTGGGCAGCTTCCTTCATCGATTCCGTCAGGCCGTGCTGGATGATGATCCCCTGCACGCCGAGCGCGATCGCCTGGTCGACCATGTCGGCCTGAAGCGCTGCGTCCTGGCGGCTGTCGAGAACCTGAAGCTGTACGCCGAGAGCCTTTGCCTGCGCCTCCACGCCGGCAAGGTAGGACTGGAAGAAGTCGCCAGTCGACAGATAGCGCACGAGCGCGATCTTGACGTCGCCCGGCTTGTCGAACGGCTTCGGCATGTCGGCGGCAAAGGATGCGGTGGCAAATGCCACGGTTCCGGCAAGACCAAGCGCCAGCTTGCCCATTGCTCTGCGTGTAAAGTTCATTTCAGTCTCCTCCACTGGTGAACGTTTGTTGTCCGCGGGCGGGGCTTTCCCGTCAGCGTTTGCCTCTTTTCGAGAGCGCAAAGGTGAAGATCAGCGCGATGACGAGAACCGCGCCCTTGATGAAATCCTGCGTGTAGTAGGGTGCATTCATCATCGTCAGGCCCTGGAGCAGGATGCCGACGAAGAGCGCGCCGATCGCTGTGCCGAACGCATTGGGCTTGGCCGCGCCGAGCACGGCAAAACCGATCAGCGCTGCGGCAACCGCATCGAGCAGCAGATTGTTGCCCGAGGCGATGTCGCCGCGGCCGAGACGCGCGGCGAGCAGAATGCCGCCGATCGACGCGAAGACGCCTGAAATGACATAGGCCGAGATCTTATAGGCGTTGACCGGAGCGCCAGCCAGGCCGGCGGCGCGCTCGTTGGAGCCGACCGCATACATCATGCGCCCAAAGCGGGTGTATTCGAGGAAGAACCAGATCAGTACCGCCAGCACGATCAGCACCACGACGGCAACCGGCACGAGGTTCGGCAGGATGAGATCGAAGCGATGGCGGCCAAGCGCCAGGAAGGCAGGGCTGAAAGTGCCTGTTGCCACCGAGCCATCGGGAAGCGTCATGCCGGCGGCGATCGAACGGCCCTCGGTCGGTATGCGCTGCAGGCCGAGCAGCAGGAACATCATGCCGAGCGTCGCGAGCAGGTCCGGCACGCGCATGTAGACGATGATGATACCGTTGATCAGCCCGACGAGAACGCCGATCGCCAGGCAGACGAGCGTCGCCGTCAGCGCATCTCCGCCCATCACCACCATCACATAGGATGACGCCATCATTGACGTGGTCGCGACCGAGCCGATCGACAGGTCGAAACCGCCAACAACGAGCGTGGCCGTGACGCCGAGCGCCAGGATGCCGGTGATCGACACGGATTGCAGGATGAAGACGGCGCTCTGCGGCGAGGAAAACCCGTTCGTCACCAGCGAGAAGTAGACGACCAGTCCGCCCAGAAGGACAAGGAAACCGTATTTGATGGCGATATCGCGCAGGCCAACCGTGGCCGTGGGCGGCAGCACCGGCAACGCGGAAGCGGCGGGCACCGCGGGTTTCATCTGTTCACTGCTCATGGGGCTGTCCCTGCTGATGATGTTGACCGGCGATCTCCTGCAGCAGGCGCTCGACGTCGACCGAAGCGTTGCGATGCTCGCCGACCACAGTGTGTTCCGACATCACCAGAATGCGGTCGGCGACCTCGAAAGCTTCGTCGAGTTCGGTCAGGAAGACGATAGTGGCGCGACCCGCCGCCGAGGCGCGCAGTTTGGCGCCGATATCGCGGCGTGCGGCGATGTCGACGCCCTGGAAAGGCTCGTCGAGGATCAGGAGACGCGACGGCTCGGAAAGCCACCGCCCGACCATCACCTTCTGCTGATTGCCGCCGGAAAGCGTCTGCATTTCGTCGCGCTCGCTGCGGCAGACGACGCCGAGGGCGGCGATCTGCGCCCGCGATTTCGCCCGTTCGGACCGGCGGTTCGCTATGCCGAAGCGCGACAGCCGCTTGAGGAACGGCAGGCTGATATTCTCGTAGATGTTGAAATCGGGAACGATGCCGCTGTCGGATCGATCCTTCGCCACCAGAAACACGCCCTTGGCAATCGCCTGGCCGGTCGATTGCGGGCGATAGGAAGCGCCGTCGAGCGTCATCTGGCCGGCGGCGGGCGGGCGGGCTCCGAAGAGCGTCTCGGCCAGCGCCGTCTTGCCGACGCCTACGAGGCCCGTGACCGCGACGATTTCTCCATCGCCCAGTTTGAGATCGAACGGACGCGACGTGTCGGTAAGTTTCAGTCCCTGGGCAGAAAAGACGCAACCGAGCCCTTCGCGCACGGTCACGTCGCCTGCCGAGACTTTCTGTCCGAGCATCGCATTGACGGCACCCTCATAGTCCAGATCCGCGCCTTCGAAGCGGCCGGTTATGCGCCCGTCGCGCAGGGTGACGATGCTGTCGGCGAGCCTGCGGATATCGGACATCCGGTGCGAGATATAAAGGATCGCGACCCCACGGGCTTTCAGCCGGTCGAGAAGCTCGAACAGCCGATCGGCCTCGGCACTCGAGAGCGACGACGTCGGCTCGTCGAGGATCAGCACCTGCGGCTCGTGCGCCATGGCGCGGGCGATCGCCACCATCTGCCGGTCGGCGAGCGTCAGATCGTTGATATCAGCGGAAAGATTTATGGCGAGGCCCATGCGGGCGGCAACGACGGCTGCCTCGCGCCTTACCCGGCGCGGGTTGAAGAACAGGCGCGCACCGCGGCCGTTCAGCCGGTCGAGCGTGAGGTTGGTCGCGACGTCGAGGTCGGCAACGACGCCATCATTGATGTTCTGGTGAACCGTCACCACACCAGCACGGATCGCCTCCGCCGGTGTTGTCGGCGAAAAAGGGAGATCATCCAGCTGCATGGCTCCGGCGTCTCCGACGTAGACGCCGCAGAGGATGCGCACCAGTGTCGACTTTCCAGCGCCGTTGGCGCCCATCAGCACCGTCACGGCACCCTTGCGCAATTCGAGATCGACGCCCTTCAGAACCGGTATCGGCCCGAAGGATTTGCGCACGCCCTCGACGCGAAACACTGCTTGTTCGCTCATGCTCTCCTCCCAATGAAGTCAGGTTAGGATGGCTATCCATCAAATGTCAAGGCGATTGACATTTGACAGAATGCCGATTTAGCTATGGCCCATGACAGCATGGCGAGGAGCGGCCGAGGCCGGCCATGCCCATAGGGAGGACCATATGGACAAGCACGTTTTCGAGGCGCTCAGCGCCGAAACGCTGCCATTAAGGCTGAGCGGCAATGCTGCGCTATGTGACAGGATCGGCGGCGATCATCGCCGCTGGCAGGTCAAGGAGGTCGGCGACGGCAACCTCAACCTCGTCTTCATCGTCACGGGCGAGATGGGTGCAGCTATCGTCAAGCAGGCGCTCCCCTATGTCAGGCTCGTCGGTGAGCGCTGGCCCTTGCCGTTGAAGCGCTCGTTCTTCGAATACCACGCCCTTACCCGCCAGGCGGCGCGCGACCCGGGCATGGTGCCGGAAATCCTGTTCTTCGACGCCGAGCAGGCGATGATCATTATGGAATATCTGGCGCCGCACGTGATCCTGCGGCGTGCGCTGATCGAGGGGCGTAAGCTGCCGAAGATCGGTCGCGATCTCGGCCTTTTCGCGGCCCGCACGCTTTTCCGCGGCTCGGATCTTTCGATGCCGACGCGCGACAAGAAGGCCGATCTCGCCCTTTTCGCGGACAATGTCGAACTCTGCGACATCACCGAAAACCTGGTCTTTTCCGATCCCTACTTCGAGGCGGAAATGAACCGCCACACCACCCCGCACCTCGACAGCCTGGTCGAGGAATTGCGTCGCGACCGCGACCTGAAGGTCGAGGCCCAGCGGCTGAAACACATCTTCTCCGCCAAGGCCGAAACCCTCTGCCACGGCGATCTACATACGGGTTCGGTCATGGTCACCGACGACGAGACGCGCGTCATCGATCCGGAATTCGCCTTCTACGGACCGATCAGCTTCGATGTCGGCATGCTCTTGGCGAATTTCTGGATGAGCTACTTCTCTCAAGGTGGCCACGAGAGCGCTGCCGGCGAACGCGATCAGATGCGCGCCTACCTGCTGGATACGGCAGAGACGATCTGGCAAACCTTCTGCGACGAGTTTACCGCGCTCTGGCGCAGCGAGCGCAAGGGTATCCTCTATCAGGCGAGCCTTTTCGAAGACCGCGCCGACCCGTTCGGCGCCGAACAGGCGCTGACCATCGTTCTTGATGAGATCTACCGCGAAATGCTCGGCTTTGCCGGGGTGGAGATCCTGCGCCGCATCCTCGGCCTTGCCCACAATGCCGATTTCGAAACCATCGCCGACCTCAGCCGCCGCGCCAAATGCGAAAGCAAGGCGCTGAAGCTCGGGCGCCATCTTGCCGTCAACCGGGATCGCATTGCGAGCCTCTGGGATATTCGCGCCACTGCGGAACGGCTTCAGCAGGAGACACTTTCGTGAAAGTCGGAGAAAAGCACTACCATACGATCTGGCTCAACGCCGACGGCCGTTCGGTCGACATCATCGACCAGCGCTGGCTGCCGCACGAGTTCCGGATCGTGACGTTGAAAACCGTCGCCGACGTCGCCGTTGCCATCCGCGACATGTGGGTGCGCGGCGCACCGCTGATCGGCGTCACCGCCGCCTACGGCATCGCCATCGCAGTGGCCGACGACCCGTCCGACCGCCATCTCGACGCGGTCTGGGAGGAACTCAACGAGACCCGGCCGACGGCGATCAACCTGCGCTGGGCGCTCGACGCCATGCGCCAGTTCCTCCGTCCGCTGCCGGTGGAAGAGCGTGCCGTGGCCGCCTACCAGCGCGCCGCCGAAATCGCCGAGGAGGATGTTGAACTCAATCGTGCGATCGGCGCCAACGGCCTCAAGATCATCCGCGAGATCGCCGCAACCAAGAAGTCGGGCGAGCCGGTCAACATCCTCACCCACTGCAATGCCGGCTGGCTCGCAACGGTCGACTACGGAACGGCGACCGCGCCGATCTATATGGCGACGGAGGCGGGCATCCCCGTCCACGTCTATGTCGACGAGACCCGGCCGCGAAACCAGGGTGCGCAGCTGACAGCCTGGGAATTGAACGGCCATGGTGTCCCGCACACGCTGATCGTCGACAATGCCGGCGGCCACCTGATGCAGCACGGCGAAGTCGACATGGTGATCGTCGGCACCGACCGCACCACCGCCAATGGCGATGTCTGCAACAAGATCGGCACCTATCTGAAGGCGCTTGCCGCCAGCGACAACGACGTCCCCTTCTATGTCGCGCTGCCTTCGCCGACCATCGACTGGACGGTCAAGGACGGCGTGAAGGAGATTCCGATCGAGGAGCGCACCGGCGACGAGGTGAGCTTCGTCCAGGGCCGCGGCCCCGACGGTTCGATCATCTCGGTTCGCGTTTCGCCAGAAGGCAGCCCTTCGGCAAACCCGGCCTTCGACGTGACGCCGGCCCGGCTCATCACTGGCCTCATCACCGAGCGCGGCGTCGCCGTGCCCTCGCCCGAAGGCCTCAAAGCGCTGTTTCCGGAAAGGAGCTGACCGATGAGCCTTACAAACCAGAAGACCACCGAAGAAATCGCGCTCGGCATTCGCCGCCGCGTCTTCTTCCACACGATGAAGAACAACGGCGGCTATCTGAGCCAGGCCTGCTCGGCCGCCGAAAGCCTTGCCTTGCTCTACAACGAGATCCTGACGCTCGGCGAGCCGACCTTGCCCAAAGTACCGCTGCCGTTTCGCGGCGTGCCCTCTGCCGATAACCCGGAGGCCTTCACCGGCGCGGGCTATCACGGCCCGGCAGCACCCGAGTACGACCGCTTCTTCATCTCGCCGGCGCACTATGCGCTGGTGATTTATAGCGCGCTCATCGAAGTCGGCCGTATGGACGATAGCGCGCTCGACCATTTCAACAAGGACGGAAGCTCGGTCGAGATGATCGGCGCCGAACACAGCCCGGGCATGGAGGTTACGACCGGCTCGCTGGCACAGGGGCTTTCCATGGCCTCCGGCGTCGCCTTCGCTCGCAAGAAGCGCAACGAACCAGGCAAGGTCTGGGTCTACATGTCCGACGGGGAATTCCAGGAGGGACAAACCTGGGAGTGCCTTGCCGCCATGGCCCATCACGGGGTCGACAACATCCGCGTCATCGTCGACGTCAACCGCCAGCAATGCGACGGCGCCATGTCCTCGGTTCTCGATCTGAGCGACCTCGCCGGTCGGGTCGAAGCCTTCGGGGCAACCTGCCGCTCGATCGACGGTCACGATCTGCAGGCCATGCGCATTGCTGCCAACAGCGCAGAACCCGGCAAGCCGCTGATCACCCTCGCCAATACGTCGCCGTTCCAGGGAATGAACTTCTTGCAGAAACGCTTCCCCCGCCTTCATTACGTGCGCTTCAAGAGCGCCGAGGAGCGGCTTGAGATGCAGGCGGCACTGGCTGTCGAACTGGGCGTGAGCCCGAACGAAATGGAAGGGGCCTGACCATGGTCGAAATCGTCAACCGCCCTTATGCGAGAGCATTCGAGGCTTTCGCGACAGCGCGCCCGGAAGTGCTTTGCCTTTCGGCTGACCTCACCTCTTCCTGCGAGGTCGACGGTTTCCGTGATCGGCATCCGGAGCAGTTCCTGTCGCTGGGGATGGCTGAGCAGAACATGCTCTCCTTCGCCGGCGGGCTTGCCATGCAGGGTTATCGGCCGTTCATCCACACCTTCTCGGTCTTTCTCTACCGCCGCCCGTACGATCAGTTGATCAATTCGATCGCCTATTCCAATCGCAAGGTCCGGCTGATGGGCTTCCTGCCGGGCATCACCACGCCGGGCGGTATCACCCACCAGGCCATCGAAGACATCGCCGTCATGCGCGCCGTGCCGAACATGACGATCTTCGAGACCGGCGACGCGACCGAGGTCGAGACCGTGCTCGAGGTTGCCGATGCGATCGACGGCCCGGTCTATGTCCGCGTCCTTCGCGGCGAAGTTCCACGGCTTTTTTCTACGCCGTTCGCCTTCAACAAACTGCGCACGCTCTCGGAAGGCGACGACATCCTCGTCGTCAGCTCGGGCGTCTGCACCGAAGAGGCCCTGCGGGCGACACGGCCGATCGAAGCCCGCGGGATCGGGCTGCATCACCTGCACGCCTCGACGCTCAAGCCGTTCGACCGCGACGGGTTGATCAAGGCTGCGCGCGGCAAGAAGGGCATCGTCACGCTCGAGAACCACACCATCGTCGGCGGGCTCGGATCGTTGGTGGCCGAGATCCTCGCCGAAGAGGGGCTTGGCGTCCGTCTGAAGCGCCTCGGTCTGAAGGACACTTTTGCCCATGGCGCCTCGAAGCCTTACCTGATGAAGAAGTACGGCCTTGATGCCGGCGCGCTGGTGTCGGCAATCGAGGAGCTTACCGGCAGATCGCTCGAAATCGGCGAGGACGAACTGACCGAGGTTCGTCTCGACCACGTGCATTCGGCACAGAAGGCGGAGGCGCTCTGATGGCGCCCCGGTTTACCGTCAGCTATTACGTCAGGGCCGCAGATGAAGCCGAGGCGCGCGCACGGGCGCTGGATATCGCCCTGGAACAGACGGTCGAAATCCCGCGCGATGTCGTGCCCAAAGGTTATGTCGAGGATGAAATCCTCGGCAAGCTCGAAGCCCTCGCGCAGGACCCGGTCGGGCGCCCCGGCTACCTCGCCACCATTTCCTATAGCGAGGACGATGTCGGCGGCGACTTCCTACAATTCCTCAACATCGTCTTCGGCAACAGTTCGATCAAACCGGGATTGAAGGTCGAGGGCATCGGCCTGTCCAAGGGCATCCTTGCTCTCTGCCATGGTCCGCGACATGGCATTGCCGGGCTGCGGCAAAAAGCCGGCATCGGCGCGCAACCGCTGTTGATGTCGGCCATCAAGCCGGTCGGATTGTCTACGTCCGAACTGGCGCGCCGCGCGCACGACTTCGCGCTCGGCGGCATGCATTTCGTCAAGGACGACCACGGATTGGTCGATCAAAGGACGTCACCATTTGCCGCACGCTTGGCAGCTTGCGTCGACGCCGTCGGCGAAGCCAATGCGAAGGGCGGCGGGCGAGCCAGTTTCGTGCCGAACATTACAGCGTCGTCAAAAGAGCTGTTCGAGCGGGCGAAGATGGCGGAAGAGGCCGGCGCCGGCGCGGTCATGATATCCCCGGCGCTGGCCGGCTATCACGTCATTCACACGCTGGCGTCCGACCCGGATTTCACGTTGCCGATCGTTTCACACCCCGCATTTTCGGGCGCCAACGTCGTCTCGCCGGATACCGGCTTTTCCCATCGGTGCTTCTACGGCGCCTTGCAGCGGCTGATGGGTGCCGATGCGGCGATCTATCCGAATTTCGGCGGCCGTTTCGGCTTTACCCGCGAGGAGTGCCAGTCGATCGCCAAGGCCTGCGCCGACGACATGGGCGGCCCGAAGGCGATCGTGCCGGCGCCAGGTGGCGGCATGAATCTTAGCCGTGTGCCGGAGATGCGCGAGGCCTACGGAAACGACGTAATGTATCTGATCGGCGGCGCGCTGCTTCAGGACACGGACATCGTTTCGGCCAGCCGCCGGATCGTCGAAGCGGTTGCACGCTAAGCGTACGACGGTTCAGCTACGAGATAGCCTCCCAAGGCTCTGCCGGGCGCGATGGTGCGCCCGGCAGGTTTGATCGCCGTCGCAGCAAAGACCCGGCAAGGACGGCCCGCCCTACGCGGCGCAAAGCGCTTTCCGGGTGTCCATCCCCCCGCAGATGCCAGCTCGACAATGATCCTCCGTGGCTCTTGCCAAGGCCGCTGGCTTGACGCTGTTTGGAAACTGGCAGGTGGTTTCGCCCGTATCCGCGAACTGAGCGACTGCCGTCGCTCGACGGCCGTCGGCCCCCACGCTCAGATATCGCCGGATAACTTACCGCTCCTGCGACGATGCGCATCCCGCCTTCGGGAAACGTCCGTGCGAAGCGGGCGCCTGTTCGTCAGTCGGTGTCGCGATCGAACTGGTTGACGATGCGCATGGTCGCCTTCCTCTGGGCGTGACGCACGTCGGCATCGTTCCTGCTTTTCAGCATCAGGTGAGCGGCACGCACCGCCGGCAGCGCCACCGGCTTGTAGCCGGGCTCGATTACGGGATGGGCCGTGGAATTAAGCTTTGGCTTACGCATAGTTCACTCCTCAGTCGAACACTGCCCAGGTCGTTCATGCACCTTGACGAGGCGCGATCTGAGACCGGACACGACGGGAGCGTGCCCGCCAATGGAGGCGAGCGTTTGATCAGACGATTCAAGATTTGTTGCGGTCTGAAATGACGTTTCGGGTTCGACCGGATGAACCGGAACCTCCCAACTCCCCAATCGTGTCGAGGAACCGGCACTTATCCTTTGCCTGCTGGCACTCTTTGGCGAACGGCAAGGGGCACAGGAAACGAAAGCACTGGCCGCACCTTGACAAGGGCGGCCACGCTCGGTAAGTTCACTATATAGCACATGTTCAACATATTGAACAAGGAAAAAATCGCGATGAGCGGCCGGGGCGCGGAAAGAATTTTGGACCTGATCGAGTGGCTGGCGTCGCGCAGCGAAGCCGTCTCGCTCGCCGAGGTCGTCCAGGCCCTTGCCCTGCCGAAGAGCAGCACGCTGCTTCTGCTGCGCACCCTAGTTGAAGCCCGGTACGTCACCCGCCAGACCGACGGACGCTACCTGTTGATCCGGCTCCCGGGTGAGCCGTCGGAGGCAAACAGCGGCTGGGGCACGATCCTGCGGGTGGCTGAGCCGATCCTTCGCGAAACGGTGGCGGCGATCGAGGAGACCGGCTTCATCGCCGTGCTGACGGACGACCGGCAGGTCCGCTATCTCAACAAGATCCTGCCCATTCGCGAGATCCGCTATGACCGCGATATCGCCACACAGCGTGTCGCCCACTACGTCGCAAGCGGACTGATGCTACTGTCCGGCCTGACGGACCAGGAGCTCGAAACCTATCTCGGCCGATCCGTCCCGACCGAAGACGATCCGCATGCCATCGCCGAGCGCGTGAGCGCCGGCCGCCGAGAAGGCTATGTCGCCAACCTCTACGGCCGGGTCGAGGGTGCCGCCGGCGTCGCGGCGCCCATTCGCGATCCTGATGGCCGCATCGTAGCCGTCGTCAATATTTCCGGTCCACGCGAGCGGATCGCCAACAATCTCGATCGCGTCACCGAGGCGACGGTCGAAGCCGCGCGTCGCGCAAGTGAGGAGCTCTCGCGACGCATTTTCAAAAATGGGAAAACCCACGGGAGGAATTGATGTCCTATTTGAAGAGAGAGCTCGCCGGTTGGCTGCTGGCCGCATCGGCGATGGTCTCGACCAGCGCCTTTGCCCAGGAGCCGAAGCTGCCTGAGTACTATCCGGCCGATTACGGCCAGATCGTCGAAGCCTCGCGCAAGGAAGCTGGCCTCGTCGTCTACTCCAACATGGCCGACAACAACTGGCAGCCTGTCATCAAGGGCTTCAACGAACTCTATCCCTGGATCAAGATCGAGACGCTCGACCTCGGCTCCGGCACCGTGCACACCCGTTGGGAAGCGGAAGCTGGCAGCGGTGCGCGCACCGCCGACATCCTGGTCTCCGGCGCAAACGACCGCTGGGCACGTTATGGCAGCGAGAGCCGCATGCTCGATTATGCCAGCCCGGAAACCGAACGCCTGCCGGGCTTCGCCAATCCCTATCCCGGCATCTACGTGATGTCGGCGGACCCGCTCGTCATCACCTACAATGCCGCGCTGCTGCCGGAGGGCCAGCGCCCGACCGGTTTCGCCTCGCTCGTCAAGGCGGCAGCCGCCGACAAGGCGACGTTCGACGGCAAGATCACCACCTATGACGCCGCCCGCAACTCCTTTGGGCTTGCTGCCTGGTGGAAGACGCTGCAGGTCAAGGGCGACGACGGCTGGAAGGGCTTGCGCGAAATCGGCCCGATGATCCGCGGTGAAGTCTCAGGCGGCCCGATGAACGAGAAGATCGCCACCGGCGAATATCTCGTCGGCATCGCCGTCTCCGGCATCACCATCTTCCCCCGCCTGGAGCAGCCCGGCGGCGAGATCCTCGGCTTTGCCTTCCCCGATGACGGAACGCCGGTCATGCTTCGCGGCCTCGGCATCCCGAGCGAGGCGGCCAACCCGAACTCGGCAAAACTGTTCGTCGACTATCTGCTCAGCCAGAAGGGCCAGACGCAGGTCGGCAAGGGCGGACTGACGCCTTATCGCGAGGACGTCGAAGAAGCCGAGGTTCGCTACACCTATCAGGCGATCGCTGCCAAGGTAGGCATGGAAAACCTGATCGCCGTCGGCTTCGACAAGGCGATCATCGATGACGCTGCGGGCTTTGCCACCAAGTGGACCGCCGCGATGGCCGGCAACTAACGGGCCTCGACTCAGCAACCGTCGGCCGCGATACGGTCGGCCGGCGGTTCCTCTGCCCTCATTTTCAACTCTACGAAGCCTGACGACCGTCTTTCGCGTTCGCGGACGGCTTTCGAGGACTATTGCCATGACCGAGCTCACAGCAGGGTCGGCACCGAGCGCCACGCGTGACCGGTCGACCATCACCTTCTGGGCCGTAAGCATCTTGACCACGATCCTGGTGATCGGGCCGATTGCGCCCATTATTCTCCAGGCCTTTCTCGACCGGCCGCTCTACAAGCCCGACGCCGTCGTCACCGCCGGCAACTTCGTTCGCCTGTTCACCGAGGCGGGCATGGGCAAGATCGTGCTCAACACGCTGTTCTTCGCCGTCGTCACGATGGTCGTTGCCCAGCTGTTCGGCTCGGTTATGGCCGTCATCGTCGGCCGCACCAATCTGCCCGGACGCAAATGGATCGGCGAGATCCTGATCTGGCCGCTTTTCGTCAGCAACCTCGTCATGGCCTTCGGCTGGTTCACCATGTACGGACCGTCGGGCTATATCACCCTCGCCTTCAAGGCGAGCACCGGACTCAGCCCGTGGAACCTCTACAGCCTGACCGGCATGAGCATCGTTGCGGGCTTGAGCCAGGCGCCGCTCGCCTATCTCATGTGCATCGGCGCCGTCACCAAGGCCGATGCCCAGCTGGAAGATGCTGCCCGCTCGGCCGGCGCCAGCCCGATGCGAGCGCTAATCAGCATCACCGTACCGATGATGCGGCCGGCCATGGTCTATTCCGCTGTTCTGAACTTCGTCATCGGCATCGAGATGCTGGCAATCCCGTTGGTTTTCGGCGGCCCGAGCGGCATTCATACCGTCACGACCTTCCTCTATGACCAGGGCATCAACGCCGCGGTGCAATCCGACTACGGCATCGTCGGCGCCGGCGCGGTCATGTTGCTTGTGATCGTCGGTCTGCTCGTCTGGCTCCAGGGCCAGTTGATGAAGGACAGCGGTCGCTTCGTCACCGTGCGCGGCAAGGCCTCCCGCCCCTCGCTCGTCGACCTCGGACACTGGCGCTGGGTCGCATTCGCCGCCGTCGCGGCCTATGTGCTCTTCACCATCGTCGCCGTCTTTGCGGGCATCTTCATGCGCGCCAGCGTCAGCTTCCTGACGCCGCTGGTCCCGTTCTGGAAGCTACTGACCCTTGCCAACTTCGAGCTGATCTTCAATCAGCCAGGATATGTCAGGGCGATCCTCAATTCCGTCGTCATCTCCTTCCTCGGCGGCATCATCGGCACCGCCTGCGTCGTGCTCATCGCGCTTGTCGCCAAGCGTTCCGAATTCCGCTTCCGCCGCGCGCTGGAATATGTCGCGCTGTTCCCGCGCTCGCTGCCCGGCATCATCGCCGGCCTCGGCTTCTTCTATGCCGTGGTCTGGGTCCCGGGCCTCGACATGATCCGCGGCACGATCTGGATCCTGATCGCCGCCTTTGTCGTGCGCTACATTCCGATCGGCTTCGGTGCGATCGCACCGGCGCTGTCGCAGATCGGTGAGGAGCTTGACCGCGCCTCGCGCATTTCCGGCGCCGACTGGTGGACGACGGTGACGCGCATCGTCCTGCCGCTGTTGAAGCCGGCGCTGTTTTCCAGCTTCGCGCTGCTCTTCATCCACTTCTTCAAGGAGTATGTGACGGCGGTCTTCCTCTATCAGCCGGGCTCCGAAATCATCGGCTCGACCATGCTGCAGCTCTATGCCCAGGGCGACAACGGACCCGTCTCCGCCCTTGCCACCATCCAAGTCATCATCACGGCCTTGTTCGTCTTCATGGCGCGCCGTCTGCTGGGAGCCAAGATCTATGGCTGATCTCATCCTCGACAACCTCTCCATCAACTACGGCTCCTACAAGGCCGTCAGCGAAGTCTCGCTGACCATTCCGAAGGGCGAGTTCCTGACGCTGCTCGGCCCCTCCGGCTGCGGCAAGTCGACGACGCTTTTTGCAATTTCCGGACTGAACCACGCGACATCGGGCGCAATCCGCATGGGCAATCGCGTGCTCTTCGACGGCAAGACCAAAACGGTGGTGCCGCCGGAACAGCGCAACATCGGGCTCGTCTTTCAAAGCTACGCGCTTTGGCCGCATATGTCGGTGGCGGAAAACCTCGCCTTCCCGCTGAAACTGCGCAAGATCGGCCGCGCCGACCAGTTCAAGCGCATAAAGGAAGCGCTTGAACTGGTCGAGATGGCCAAATTCGCCGAGCGTTACCCCTTCGAGCTTTCCGGCGGCCAGCAGCAGCGCGTGGCGCTCGCGCGCGCACTCGTCTATCGACCGGGCCTGCTTTTGCTTGACGAACCGCTGTCCAACCTCGATGCGAAGCTGCGCGAGCGCGCCCGTGTCTGGTTGCGCGAGCTTCAGGAACGTCTCGGCGTCACGACCGTCTACGTGACCCACGATCAGGCGGAAGCGCTTGCGGTTTCCGACCGCATCGCGGTGATGGACACGGGGCGTATCCGCCAACTCGGCACCCCGAAGGAAATCTACGAGACGCCGGCCGATGCCTTCGTCGCCGACTTCATCGGCTCCTCGAACTTCCTGACAGGTACCGTGGTCGATCGCGCCGCCGGCATCGCCAATGTTCGCCTCGAAGACGGAACGATGATCAAGGCGAACACCGGCCGGAACGGTGCTGACGAAAAAGTCGTGATTGCCGTGCGTCCGGAGCGGCTGCAGATCGTCGGCAGCGCCGGTGAAAACGTCGTACAGGCAACCGTTCAGGGCGGCTCCTATCTCGGCTCCGTCTATCAGTACGAGCTGACAGGCGCCGGCAGCACCTTCCGCGTCCAGACCGCGCGCGAGGTCGCCGACAAGCATGTCTTCGTCTATGTGCCGCCGGAAGCCTCGACGCTGTTTGCCGCGCAATCCCGGCCGCAGGCCTGAGCCCTTAAACGCGGAGCACCTCATGACCAAGGAACCCAAAAGCTTCGACGCCGCCGCCAAAGGCCCGCTTGACGGCATTCGCGTCGTCGATCTGTCGCGGCTGGTCGCGGGCAACATGCTGTCGCTGCAGCTCGGCGATTTCGGTGCCGACGTCATCAAGGTGGAGCCGCCGGTCGGCGACCCCTTGCGCGACTGGCGCGACGGCGGAAGCTCGCTCTATTGGAAGACCTATGGCCGCAACAAGCGCTCGGTCATGCTCAACCTTCGCGAACCGGCTGCGATGGGTGCCATGCTCAAGCTGCTCGACACGGCGGATGTGTTCATCGAGAACTTCCGCCCGGGCACGCTCGAGGAGATGGGCATGGCGCCGGAGACGCTGCTTGCCCGCAATCCCGACCTGATCGTCGTGCGCATTTCCGGCTTCGGTCAGACCGGTCCTTACGCCACCCTGCCGGGGTTCGGCACGCTGGTGGAAGCGATGAGCGGATTTGCCGCCCGCACCGGCTTTCCCGATCGGGAACCGGTACTGCCGCCGTTGGCACTCGCCGACATGATCGCCGGCATCTACGGATCTTCGGCTGTCAGCATGGCGCTGCTGGCGCGCCAGCGCGGCACGGCGCGCGGGCAGGTCATCGACCTGTCGCTGCTGGAGCCGATGTTCTCGGTGCTCGGACCGGAGGCCGCGATCTACAAGACGACCGGCAAGATCAAGGAACGGGTCGGCAGTGGCTCCAACACGACATCGCCACGCAACGTCTATCGATGCGCCGACGGCAAATACGTCGCGCTGTCCGGCTCCACCCAGGCGGTTGCCAAACGTATCTTCGAGATCATCGGCCGTCCCGAAATGATCACCGATCCGCGCTTTGCCACCAATACCGACCGGGTCCGCAACCGGCCGCTGGTCGACGAGGCCGTCAGTGCCTGGTTTGCGACGAGGGAGCGCGACGACGCACTCGACGTCATGCGCCGGGCCGGTGCAACGGTCGGGCCGGTCTACAACATCGCCGATGCCTTCAGCGACGCGCATTTCATCGAGCGCGAGGTTTTTACCGAAGTGGAGGATCGTGAGCACGGGTCGCTGCCCATGCACAACATCCTGCCGCGGATGTCGGCGACCCCCGGCGTCTGGCGCAACCCGGCACCGGCGCTTGGCGAAAACACCCGCGACGTCCTCAACGAAGTCGGCCTGTCGACCGACGAAATCGACCTGATCATGGGGGGAAGAACCGAATGATGCTGCGCTCGCTACTTTATGTTCCCGGCAGTTCGCCCCGCTTTCTGGAAAAGGCCCACGAACGCGGCGCCGATGCCATTATCATCGACCTCGAGGACGCGGTCGCCGCCAACGAGAAGGACGCGGCAAGGGTCGCTCTTGCTCGAACCGTGCCGATGGTTGGCCAGCGCGGCGCTGCGGTGATCGTGCGGATCAACACCCATGACGAAACGACGATGCTGGCCGACGCCAGTGCGGCCTGCGAGGCCGGCGCACTGGCGCTCTACATTCCCAAGGTGTCTTCGCCTCAAGTCCTGCATCAACTCGATCGGCACCTGGAGCCGCTGGAATCGGCCGCGAACCGGCCGCCGATGCGGTTTGCGCCGCTGATCGAAGATCCCGCGGGATTGCTCAACGCCACGTCGATCGCCACAGGCCCGCGGGTCTTCGCCTTGTCGGCTGGTGGCGAGGACCTTGCGACATCCATGGGCGCCCAGCCGACGCCTGAGGTTTTGCGCATACCGAAGCTGATGATCCACTACGCCGCGAAGGCCGCTGGCGTCCTCTCCTTCGGGCTGCTGCGCAGCACGGCCGACTATGCCGACAAGGAGGGATTGGCTGCAGCCATAAGGGAAGCCAAGGACTTCGGTTTCGACGGCGCCACCTGCATTCACCCGAGCGTGATCTCGCTGCTGAATGACGGCTTCTCGCCTTCCGCGGAAGAGCTCGACCGCGCCCGCCGCCTGATTGCCGCTGCTGATGCCGCCGCGCAGGCCGGGATCGGTGCCTTCACCTTCGAGGGCAAATTCGTCGACCTGCCGATCGTCACGCGCGCCCGCGGATTGCTGGCGCGCACCGCGGGCTGATCCAACCGCCCGGCGACCCCGCATCTATCCTGGAGAACAGAGTGTCCGACTTTCCAGCTGCCGAGAACCATACAAGCCGCAAATGGCGCGTCCTTGTAACCCACAACAGGATTGCCGAGAGCGCCGTCGCGCTGCTCAACGCCCATGACTGCGATGTCTTCTTTTCTCCACCCTATGACGCCTCGGATGTCGTCGCCGCACGCGCCGCCGATCTCGGCGTCGACGCGATCATGGTGCGGCAGGGCCAGATCAACAAGGCTGTCATTGCCGCGTCGCCGAAGCTGAAGGTCATCGTCAAACATGGCGTCGGCGTCGACAATGTCGATATCCAGGCCGCCGCCGATCGCGGCATACCCGTGTTGCGCTCGATGGGCTCGAACGCGCGCGCAGTCGCCGAACACACGATCGCGCTTTCGCTGGCGCTGATCAAGGAGATCGCACCGCTGACCGCGGCGGTCAAAGGCGGCCAATGGCCGAAACCGACCTTCATGGGGCGCGACATCGCCGGCACCCTCATGGGCCTCATCGGCTATGGCTCGATCGGCCGCGAGACAGCGGCCATGGCGCACGCACTCGGCATGGACGTCATCGTCTACGATCCGCATGCCGCAGCGACACTCGCTCAGGCGAACATAACCGCCATCGACGACGTCGACGAGCTTGTCGCCCGCGCCGACATCGTCAGCCTGCATTGCCCTTTGACGGCGGAGACTCGCCACCTGATCGATGCCCGTCGCCTGGCGCTGATGAAGCCGACGTCCTTCATCGTCAACACCGCCCGCGGCGGCATCATCGACGAGGCGGCGCTCGCCGTCGCCCTGCGCGACAGGCGTATAGCGGGTGCCGCGCTCGACAGCTTCGCAGCCGAACCGCCGGCTGCCGACAACCCGCTCTGGGCCTCGCCGCTGGTGCTGGCGACGCCCCACATCGGTGGCGTCACCCACGGCTCATCGAAAGCGATGGCCGAAATTGCCGCGCGCCACATCATCAGCGTCATCAACGGCCAAGCGCCTGATGCCTTCAGCCTTGCGGCTCCGCAGAGCCTCGGCCTGCGCAAGGCGACCGCCTGAAGCTTTCACGGGAAACGCGAGGCGGATTTCCGCCGGGAAATGCATGAAAACAACGAGATAGAGTGTTTCTACGACCCGCCTAAACCGGAAACGCTCGAGAGTTCCAGAAGGAAGACCACATGCCCATCGGTTTCAGAGTAAAGAACAGCATGAAGCGTATCGACGCTTCCTATGTCGAGGCCTTCCGCGTCCTGCCCGTCGCCAACGTGTCCGACAGCATGTCGCGGCTTGTCGCCGGCGGTGATCGGCTACGCCCGATGCATAGCGGCGGCATGCTCGCCGGCCCGGCGCTGACGGTCAAGACCTGCCCGGGCGACAACCTGATGCTGCACAAGGCGATCGACATGGCGGCACCGGGCGACGTGATCGTCGTCGATGCCGGCGGCGACACGACCAATGCGCTGATGGGTGAACTGATGCTGGCGCATGCGGTCAAGCGGGGCGTCGCCGGCTTCGTCCTCAACGGCGCGATCCGCGACGCCGAAGCCATCCGCGCCCAGCCCTTGCCGCTCTATGCGCTTGGCGTCACCCATCGCGGCCCTTATCGTACGGGACCGGGCGAGATCGGCTTCCAGATTTCCATCGCCGGAATGGTCATCAATCCGGGGGACCTGATGCTCGGCGACATCGATGGTATCGTCTGCGTGCCGAAGGCGGATGCCGAAGCGGTCCTCAAGGCAACCCGGGCCAAACAGGATGCCGAGGCCAAGCAGATGGCGGCGACGCTTTCTGGAACGATGGACAGGTCCTGGGTGGACCGGGAACTCGAGCGGCTGGGCTGCGCCCTGGTCGACTAGCCTGCTCGATCAAAAGGCGCGGACCAAACACGACCGGGTTCCCCACCCGGTCGTTTTACGACGATAACTGCCCGACCGTTTCAACAACGCAGTGATCGACGTGGCCGCCAGCCGGTTGTCGGCCAAGCGCCCCGTTACGCGGCGTCTGCGACGCCCGTGCCTTCCGCCATCAGAGCCTCGTGGACCCGCCGGTCTAGACGCGACCTAACAAAAGCTGCGCGACTTACAGCGCTCTGGCACGAATGCCCCTATTTTGGCCAGTTCCTCTCTCGAGCGAGAAGGTCGGGAGCCGTAGTGTCTGCCCATGCCGACGTTAGATGTCGCGAGGGAGCCGACGATGAAAAGCACGCTGTTTCCTTAAATCCCATTCGATTTAAGGATGAAAGCATGCAGCAATTCAAAGTGCTACAGCGACCTTTGCGCGTCTAATATGCCGCGCGGCGCTGTAGATACCTACATCGCCGACGCCAGTTCCTGCTCGTGGCAGCAGCCCTGGCCGCCACTGGTGCAACAGCGAGGAGCAGGGCCCATGGCCGAGGAAACGTCCAAGAATGTCGTAGGCGGCAACGGCGTCACCATCGCCACGGGGACCTTTGGCGATCCCTTAGCGCCGCCGGTGCTTTTGATCATGGGTGCGATGGCCTCGATGATGTGGTGGCCCGACGAATTCTGCCGCAAGCTGGCGGCAAGCGGGCGCTATGTCATCCGCTACGACAACCGCGATACGGGGCTTTCCACCAAATATGCCCCCGGCAATCCTCCCTATTCGATGGAGGACATGGCCGGTGATGCAGTTGCCGTGCTCGACGCCTATGGCATTGCATCGGCTCACCTCGTCAGCATGTCGCTCGGCGGCATGATCGCTCAGATCCTGGCGTTGTCCGCTCCGGAACGGGTGTCGTCGCTGACGCTTGTCAGCACTACGCCAATGGGACTCGAGCTTGAGCTTCCACCGATAAGCGCTGACTATATGGAACACGTCGCTGCGGCCGAAAGCGTTGACTGGTCGGATCGGACACAAGTGATCGATTTCATGACGAAGGACGCCCGCATGGTCGCGAGCACAGCCCACCCCCATGACGCGAACCGGATCCGTGCCTTCATCGAGCGGGATCATGATCGCTCGGGCGGCCTACTCTCCGCCACGAACCACTTCATGCTTCAGGGCGGCGACACTGTCAAAGGCAAGCTCAAATCGCTCGAAGCGCCGCTGCTGGTAATCCATGGCACCACCGACCCGATCTTCTCGGTCGAGCATGGGATGGCCATTGCCGAAGTTGTGGCCGGCTCCGAATATCTTCCGATCGCCGGCGGCGGGCATGAACTTCACAGGGCCGATTGGGGTATCATCATCCCGGCCATTGTCAGACACACGGACTAAAGCCAGGAAAAGTGCGAGGCGGTTTTCCTGGAAATGTGCAAAAACAAAGAGATAGAGCGTTTCTGCTACCTCGTCGAAACCAGATGCGCTCTCGGTGAAGGCAGTATCCCGCCTGCACAATATCCGTCGAAAGTGCGCAGCGCCGACAACGTGTGCTGCGTGCTCTCGCCGTTTGGCGATGAGACAGCGAGGCGCCTGCGCCAACATCAAGGTCCGCGCTGATGAACGTCAGCGACAACGGGTTCTGTTGCGGGTAATATCTCGCCTGATTTCCTTGAGCGTGTGTCGCAACTCGGCAAGAGTGCCATCATCGCTGAGAGCGGTGCTGGTGCACTCGAGAAAATCGAGCTTGAGCTCCAGCTCGTCGTGTCGTTCGATCAATCCGGCCAGTATTCGAGACGTGCGCATGTCATACCCATCAAACGTCGGCGCCGTCATGGGCGGGCGCGGACGTCAAGATTGCTTCGCGGTCTCCGATACCCCTCCTGTGCGACAGTTTATTGAAGCGTGAGCGCTTTCGCCTCGAACCGTTCCTTCAATTGAAACGTGCATGCCCATAGTCTGCGCGCCGATCCGGCCATATATTCGCGGCGGCGCTCACCCAAATACGTCCCGATGGTTGTTTGGCTGAGCGAAAACCGAAAACGCGCAAGGGAGATGTTTTGATGTATTACGCCATCCTCGCCTATCACGAAGAGGGAGTGGTCGAATCCTGGACCGAGGAGGAGGACGCGGCCCTGATGACCGACCTGCTCCAGGTCAATGACCGCCTCGTGCGGGAAAAATCCTTAGGCCCCGCGGCACGGCTTGGCCCCACCCAGCATGCAGTGACGCTGCGAGGCAAAGGCGAGGGCATTGTCATCGACGGCCCCTTTGCCGAAACCAAGGAACAATTGCTCGGTCTCTACGTCGTGGATTTTCCAACGCTTGAGGCAGCCGTTGCGGCAGCCCGTGATCTGCGTCGCGCCAACCCGACGGCCACCTACGAAATCCGGCCGATTTCGCTTTACCTTCCCGGCGCGTCATTGGGTTTCAAGGAAGAATAACCGTAAGTATTGACTTACAATGAAAACGGAGCTCTCCGATATGGTTAGTCCGTTCTTCTTGCGTCAGCCGTTGCGACCTGCTCGAGGCTATGAAGTGCCAGCTGCGCACGATCAAACAGCGATGCGACGGTTGCCATCGCAGAGGTCACCTCGCCGATCGCCTCCAGACGAGACGCCCTTCCGGCCAGCGTCAGAAAAACCTTCTACGAGTGGAAATCCTCGGGGTTTGCGCTTGTTTGCACTGACTTTCGACGCCGGGAAAAGCCTGACCGCGGCAACGAAGCGGATCAAGCGACCTCAGCCCTGCCGGCGACGACACGGTTCCAATCGTCCTGCCGCAGCCGGAAGCACATCCACGGCGACGGCGTGCCCAAGAGGTCCAATATCGCGTCATAGACATGTGCCGCACCGAGCTTGGCAGTCGCCTTTTGCGAACGAATGTTTGTCGGCGCGATATGGAACCAGACTTCCGGATAGGTACCGAAGGCATGGCCGAGCATCAGCCGCTTCAGGTCGAAGTTGGTGCCGCCGCCCCAATAGGCTTTGTTGAGGAAAGTAAAACCGATCGAAATGCTGTCCGGCATGTCAGGAGCGACGTAGTAGCGGGAGCATCCGATGATCTTGTCGTTTTGCCGATCGATCGCCACGAGCGTCGTTTCGCTTGCAAGCAACAACGCGAAGTAGGGCTCGAACTTCTCCCGCTTGTAGCGATCCGTTGCTGGATGCCCTGCCCAGACGTCGGGATGGCTTGCTGCGGAGTAAAGGCCCTCGAGGTCTTCCGGCCGCAGCGGCCTGAGGAAGATGGCCTCGCCGCTCAATGCCGGTTGTGGATCGAAATCAGACTTGAACATGCTCTTGTCTCATGATGATGATGATGGAACGGGGATCATGTCCGCAATTGCGCGGTCGAAATCGCGATGACTTTCCGAAAGGCCGTTCCTGACGCCCATCCTGTCCGGCTCTGGACGGTTCTGGCTCAGCTTGCGTTTGCCTGTCAGATGCGTGATCGGCATTCGAATACCGACGATGCCGCGCAATTGCGCTGCGATATAAGCCGCAGGCGCATCGCTGACGGCCCACGGCTTTGCGGCCGCCGCCTCGTGGAGATCAGTGAGCCGCTTGACGACATCGAGCAGCCGGGCCGGATCATCGAAGAACTCGACCGGGCCCTTTGCTTGAACAGCAGTGTAGTTCCATGTCGGAACCACCTTTCCATGCTCGGCCTTCGCTGCATACCAGGCCGGGGTGATGTAGGCGTCGGGACCCATGAAGACAGCGAGGCCATCGCCAATCATGGGCGTTTGCCACTGCGGATTGGGGCGGGCGAGGTGGGCATAAAGCGTACCCATTTCTCCCTCCTCAGCGTCGAGCAACATCGGCAGCGGTGTCGCCAAGGGACCTTGCGCCGTCGCGGTGATAAAATTGGCGATGCGGCATGCCCGCATCATCGCGTGTATTTCGCTGGTGTCGTCGACCACAAAAGCTGGCGGCGTGTACATGGAACTCTCCTTGAACTTCGCGCAGCATCGGCGTTAACTGGCACAAAATAAACGTCCAGTTTCGGAGATTTTCATTGGGCCAGTTGAGCAGTGGGAGATCACAACGCACGGGCGCTGCCCGCCGCATTTACCTTGAGCTGCAAGAGCAGATTGGTGCTGGCGTCTATGCGCCCGGTGACAGGCTGCCATCGAGCCGTGCGCTCGCCGAGGAACTGGGCGTGTCGCGCACGACGGTCACGGCCGCTTTCGACCAGCTCGTCTCCGAGGGCTACGTGATCAGCCACCAGGGCTCGGCGTCGATCGTCTCGGATATGGCCGGGCCAGGAACGCGACACAGCCGACAGGCTGAGCATCGCCTGGAATGGCCGATGTCGGACTATGCTGCCCGGCTGATGGAGCTTCCGATCCACTATGCTGAGAGGCGGCCGGCACTGGAGTTCGATTTTCGCTATGGCGATATTGCCGCCGCCGACTTTCCGACGCTGCTGTGGCGGCGGGCGATGAATGCGGCGCTGCTGCGCCGCCGTGATAGCCTTTCCTACGAGCATCCGGCCGGCTCCGCCGCCCTGAAACAACAACTTCAGGGCTATCTCTGGCGTGTGCGTGGCATCCGCTGCGACGCCGATCAGATCGTCGTCGTTTCCGGCTCGCAACAGGCGCTGGATCTCTGCGCCCGCGTTCTCGTCGATCGCGGCGACCGCGTCATTGTTGAGGAACCGTGTTATGCCATGGCGCGCAACGTCATGGTCGCCGCCGGCGCTGAAATCGTTGCCGCTCCCTGCGACCATGCCGGCCTTGTCGTGGGGCACCTGCCGTCCCGTGGAAAATCAGCGCTCGCCTACGTGACGCCGAGCCACCAGTTTCCGCTCGGTGGCGTCCTGCCGCAGAGCCGACGGGACGCGTTGCTCCAATGGGCCTATGCGGTCGGAGCCTATATCATCGAGGACGACTACGACGGCGAGTACCGCTATGACGTGAAGCCGATACCGCCGCTGTTTCAAGCGGATCGTGACCGGGTCATTTATGTCGGCACAGTCTCGAAGACGCTCTCGCCGGCCCTCAGGCTGGGCTATCTCGTGGTTCCCCGGCCGTTGATCGAGGTCTTCACGCGATGCAAGCAGATCGCCGACCGGCATAGCCCGAGCCTTGAGCAGGAGGCGCTCGCAATCCTACTGGAAGCAGGCTCATACGAACGGCATGTCCGTAGGATGCGCCGGTCCAATGCCGAGCGTCGCGCCGCCCTGATCTCGGCACTGACATCATGCTTTGGCGAACAGTTAGAGATCGTCGGCACATCGGCCGGGCTGCATGTCGTCGTCTGGTTCCGTGAGATCAGCGCACAGCATGAGACGCGGCTGATCGAAACCGCGGGGGCTGCCGGGATTGGCATCTACCCCGTGTCGCCGCTCTATCTCGAACGCAAACCGGACCGGGCCGGCATGGTGCTCGGCTATGCCTCGCTGACACCGGACGAATTGCGCCGGGGAACGGAAAAGCTGGCATCCGTCGTTTACGGATTAGGCGAGCTGTCCTACGGCCCAAACGACGGTTGAGTTGCCCACAGGCCTAGATTTCTGCCACCAGCTTCCCCAGCGCTAGGGATGCGGTGAGGCCGGGCGACTCGATGCCGAACAGATTGATCAGTCCGGGCACGCCGTGCACGCTTGGTCCTTGCACGACGAAGTCCTGGCTTGCCACCTCCGGCGGCACGATCTTTGGCCGGATACCGGAATAGGCCGGCACGAGCGCGCCGTCCTTCAGGCCAGGAAAATAGCGGCGAACACCGGCGTAGAATGATGCGGCCTTCGCCGGATCGACGTCATAGCTCAATGTATCGACCCACTCGATATCGGGGCCGAAACGGGCCTGGCCGGCCATATCGATGGTTAGATGGATGCCGAGTCCACCCTTGACCGGCACGGGATAGATTAACCGTGAGAACGGCGCCCTGCCGACATGGGAGAAATAGTCGCCCTTGGCATAGTACTCTTTCGGCACGAGCCCGAGAGGCATGCCCTCAAGCTGGCGCGCCAGCATCGGTGCGCCGAGGCCGGCGGCGTTGACGAACAGCCGGCAGGCAAGGCTCATGGGTTCGGCGCCGCCGACGTCGATGACGATACCGCCATCGGTCACCTTGCCTCGCTCGACGGGGCTGTTGAGCGCCAAGACCGCGCCGGCATTCTCGGCATCGCCAAGCAGCGACATCATGTACGCGTGGCTGTCGATGATGCCGGTTACCGGCGACAGCAGCGCGCCGGTGGTGGCAAGCGCCGGTTCGAGGACGCGCGCATCCGCGGCCGAGATTTGCCGGAGATCCGGCACGCCATTTTGCGCCGCGCGCACCGCGATATCGGGGAGCTGCTCGAGCTCCAAGGCCGAGGTCGCCACGATCAGCTTTCCGCATTGCCGATGGGGGATGCCGCGTTCGCGGCAATAGGCATAGAGCAGGGCCCGGCCTTCGACGCACAAGCGCGCCATCAGGCTGCCCGCCGGATAGTAGATCCCGGCGTGGATCACTTCGCTGTTGCGCGACGACGTTACGCTGCCGATACGATCGGCCGCTTCGACGATGATCACCTCACGGCCGGCTTGAGCAAGCGCGCGAGCGACGGCCAACCCGATGACGCCGGCTCCCGCGACAATGCATTCCACTTGCTCATGGGACATAGCGGACCTCAACAGCGTCGCGCGTCAAATGGGACGCCAAGGGCGCTGCAAGACGATGCAGTAGCACAGCATGACGGGATACGTCAGGCAGCACAGGAACGGATGATCTGAACCATCGATATCCCCTGCTGCCTGACGTCATATGCTGCGGACCCGCTTTCAGGCTGCCCGTGCACCGGCGGCGAGCGGGATCTCGATGTCGACTTCCAGCGTCGTCACGTGTTCGCCGCGGTCCATCTTGACTGTGACCTTGTCGTCGTCGATCTGAACGTGCTTGGAGATGACCGCAAGAATCTCCTCCCGCAGCAGCGCAACGAGATCCGATTGGCCGACGGAGGCGCGCTCATGTGCCAGCAGGACCTGCAGGCGCTCGCGCGCCGTCGGGGCCGAGCTCTGCTTTTTGAAGAAACTGAAAATGCTCATGCTGCCCTCCGTCCGAAGATCTTGCCAAACAGACCGCGTTTTTCACCCGGGATGGTCATCGGCACGGTTTCGCCTGCAAGCCGGCGAGCGGCGTCGAGATAGGCAAGCGCCGGCGCAGACTTGCTGTCGGCGAGCGTCACCGGGGCGCCGATGTTGGATGCCCTGAGCACGTCCATGCTCTCGGGAACGATGCCGAGCAGCGGAATCGACAGGATCTCCAGGACATCGTCGACCTTCAGCATGTCGCCACGTTCGGCGCGCAGCGCATCGTAGCGGGTCAGGAGCAGGTGCTTCTCGACCCGTTCTCCCCGCTCGGCCTTCTCTGTCTTGGCGTCGAGCAGGCCGATGATCCGGTCGGAGTCGCGAACCGAGGAAACTTCCGGATTGGTCACGATCACGGCCATGTCGGCATGGCGCATGGCAAGCGTTGCACCGCGCTCGATCCCGGCAGGGCTGTCGCAGATGATCCAGTCGAAATGCTTCTTCAGGTCGTTAATGACACGTTCCACGCCTTCCGGCGTCAGGCTGTCCTTGTCACGGGTCTGCGATGCCGGCAGCAGGAAGAGCGTCTCCAGGCGCTTGTCGCGGATCAGCGCCTGCGGCAGCTTGGCGTCACCCTGAATGACGTTGACCATGTCATAGACGACACGGCGCTCGGCACCCATGACGAGGTCGAGATTGCGCAGGCCGACATCGAAATCCACGACGACGGTCTTCTCGTTGCGCTGCGCGAGCGCTGCGCCGAGAGCAGCGGTCGACGTCGTCTTGCCGACGCCGCCTTTGCCCGATGTAACAACAACTACTTTCGCCATCTTCCGCTCCTGTTTCCTGGCCGGCACCGGCTCAGTTAAGTCTCTCTGCCATGATCGAGTCGTCTTCGAGCCAAAGCTGCACCGATTGTCCACGAAGCTCGGACGCCATGTCGTCGGCGGTCTTGTAGACACCGTCGATGGCCAGCAGTTCTGCCTCCAGCCGGCGGCAGAAGATCCGCGCCGAGGTGTTACCTACGGAACCCGCCAGCGCCCGCCCCCGGAGCGCTCCGTAAATATGGATCGAACCGCCGGCGATGATTTCGGCGCCGGATGCGACCGACCCGATCACGGTGACATCGCCTTCCGGAAAGATCACCGATTGTCCGGAACGAACCGGCTCCCTGACGATGATCGACGCGCTCGCTCTGGCCGCCGGCGTTTCCTGGCCGATGACGGAGACAGCCTCAGGTGCCTTCGGCTCACCGGCGATCAACTCGCCCGCTGCCGCCTCGAATTCCGGCGCCGGCCGCCCGCCTCTCATTGAGGGTGGCATGCCCGGCTCGAACAGCGAGGGACGTCCGCCCTCGATGCCCAGGACGCGGACGTTCCTGCTGGCGAGTTCTTCGAGCAGGCCCTTCAGCTGCGGCCGGTCGATTTCGAGGTCGACGATATCAAGCACTACCGGTCGGCCGAGAAAAAAACCCGCCGAGCGAGCGGCCAGATCGTCGAGCCGCGTCAGCCACGAATCGAGTGGAAGCTCGGGCGACAGCGCGAGGCTCAGGAACGAGCGGCCCTTGATACGGATCGAACGAGCGTCTGTTAGCACTTTGATCATCTTCGTTAATTTTTCGTTGCCGTGATCTAGGCGACGGATGGTTAACAATTGGTTAACAGGCGGCTGCCGCTTCTCGCAGGCGGGCTTTTCGAACGGCTTGCCTCGACACAACTTCGGCAAGCAATCCCTTGTACGCTCCATCGCGAATGATCTGCCATCGGGTGCACCACGGCCGATTGAACCGGGCACGCCGGTGCCCTATTGGTGCCGACGGCGGCTTCTCGAAAGCAGCATGAATGAAGCACTTTGTCATCGATTGTCAGGGGATTGCGACCGATGCGGATCTCTGGCGCCGCTACCTTGCCGTGACGAATCCTGCGGCTGGTCGAGACTTTGGCTGCAACCTCGACGCGTTCTGGGACGCGGTCGAGGGCGGCGGGCCGGGCTATCCCGGGCGATGCAAACTGACGTTCAAAAATGCAGCAACGCTCAGCCACATCAAGACCGGTAGTGGCGTATCCCTGTTGGATGCCTTGCAGAATATCGCGCGGGCCGCGACCGTCGTCGTGATTGAGTTCAAGTAGTCGAAATCATCAAAGGCGAGCACTGGAACAGTGCTGCATCTCACCTCTCACGCGAGACCCTTGTTGCGGGGTTCGGCATCGATCAGCGACACGCTCAGCGCCGCAAGCAGTAGCAGGCCCGAAATGACGCCGAGCGCGGTCGTGAAACTGGTCGCCATGATCGGGGCAACCATCGACGGCGCAAGCAACCCGCCGACACGGGCGATTGCGCCGGCCGTGCCCATGCCGCTTGCGCGCAGGCTCGTCGGATAGATTTCCGGCGTCAACGCATAGATCGCACCCCACGTGCCCAAAAGGGCAAAATTCATCAACAGCGTGGCCGCAACGACAAGCTCCGTGCTCTGCCCAAGAGCATAGGCCAGGGAGCCGGCCGCGCTGAGGAGGAGAAAGCCGATCAATGTTGCCTTCCGCCCCCAGCGTTCCACGCCATAGGCAGCCAACGCGTAACCGGGCAGCTGGGCGATCGCCAGAACGACGAGAAAAACCTCGCCGCGTATGAAACCGAAGCCCTCGCCGGCAAGCTTGACCGGCAAGTAAACGAAGATGCCGTAGTAGGATATGGAAATGAGCAGCCACGCCAACATCAGAAAGATCGTCCGGCGGCGAAGCGCAGGCGAGAGAAGTGCTGTGATCGATTTGCGCTCGGCAGCCTGAGGGACGATCGGCGGGATCGTCACATCCCGTCCGTTCGCCCCGGCGATGCGCTGCAACACGCTGCGGGCCTCGGTCGAATGTCCCTGCCGGTTCAGGTAAAAGGGCGATTCCGGGACGTAGAAGCGCAGGACGACACCGATCAACGCCGGAATGCCTGTGATGAAAAAGATGGTCCGCCAAGCCTCGCTGCCATGACTGCCAGCCACAAGCGCCAGGATTGCCAGTGCAACGGTCCCAATGGCCCAGAACCCCTCCAACAGCACCAGCCAGCGCCCCCGTCGGTTGGCCGGCAGAAATTCAGCCATCATGGCGTAATCGACCGGCAGCGTGCCGCCAACCCCAAGCCCGGTGAGGAAACGGGCCACGAATAGCCAGGTAAGGTCGGGTGCAAAGGCCGACGCGATGCCGAAAATTGCGTCGATGATGATCGCGATGAACAGCACCGGTCGCCTGCCGATGCGATCGGCGAGCCGCCCGAAAACAAAGGCACCGACGAGCATGCCGAGAAAGAAGAACGTGCCCGACTGCAGAGCCTGCGGGATGGTGACGCCGAACGTCGCAGCAATTGACGGCGCGCTGAAACCGATTGCCAGCACCTGCATAGCATCTGCCGCCCAGACAAGGCCGAAGATGACGAAGAGGCGACGCTGGAACAGCCCGACGCCGGCGGCCTCGATGCCCTGTTCGATGCTGACTGACTGCATGGGAGGCCTTTGTGCTTATCGTTAATCGGTGGCGCGGCTGTTCGGGCGAGGATGCATCTGCGGTATCGCACCCGAGAGATGTCCGTCTTTCGTGAAACCTATCCGCGCCGACGCACAATCGCCAAGCCTTCAGCCCGCCCGCGAGCGATAAACGACAACGATGCCCGCCGCACTCAGCAGTGCCAGCACATACCAGGTTACCGCATAAACGAGATGACTGTTGCGGAAGCTGACTACCGTCAGCCCGCCGACAGGGAGACCACCCGCATTGGGCGTGGCGTCGGCATCGATGAAATAAGGTGCGATATTCGCCAGGTCCTCGGCCCTGGCGATCGCAACGACGTCACGCGAATACCAGCGATCGGCTGTCGGGTCGTTGGAACGCAGGAAGCCGCCACCCGGTTCCGGCATTCGCAAGAGGCCGATAACCTCGACAACACCGGAAGTCCGGCTCTGGGAGCGGGCGGCAGCATCGCGCCGATCGAGCGGAACAAAGCCACGGTTGATCAGGATGGTCGACCGGTCGTCCTGGACGATCGGCGTCATCACCCAGAAGCCGGCGCCACGCTCGGTGACCGCCTGGACCAGCACTTCCTTCTCGTGCTCGAAGACGCCGGTCGTGGTCACGCGACGGTATTCGTCCTTTTCCGCGCTGATACCGGGCCATTCGGCCGGGGGCGGAGCCGGAACAGGTTCGGCGTGAACCCGGGCATCGACGCGGGCAATCAGCTCGAGCTTCCAGAAGAGCCTCTGCACCTGCCAGGAGCCGAGGGCGAAGAAAGCCACCATCAGCACCGACAGGGCGACGGTGAAAATGGTGCGAGCGCGGACAGGCTCTGCCCCCACTTCGATCTTCGCCGCTCCCCCATTCATCGCCATGCCGTCAACGGGCCGTCATGGCATGTTCTTCATCATTTCGTGCGTCATCGGCATCATGTTGACGTTCAGATGGTGCATGACCCACAGCGAGCCGGCGAGCGCGATGCCGACGATAATGAGCGTGAAGATCAGCGCCATCATCGTCCAGCCGCCTTCCGAACGCGGGTTCATGTGCAGGAAAAAGGTCATGTGCACGACGATCTGGATGGCCCCGAGGCCCATGACGAAGACGGCCGTCGTCAGCTTGCTATCGAACACGCCGCCTATGACCAACCAGAAGGGAATGGCGGTCAGGACGACGGAAAGCGCGAAGCCGATCATGTAGCTTCTGAACGAGCCGTGGCCGGCTTGGTGGCCGTGGCTGTGGCCGTGATGGGCCTGGCCGGCATCTTCATGGGTGAGGCTGTTTGGCTGTGAGCTCATCCGATGGCTCCGATCAGATAGACGAAGGAGAAGACGCCAATCCAGATGACGTCGAGGAAGTGCCAGAACATCGACAGGCACATCAGGCGGCGACGGTTCTCGGGGATTAGACCATGCATCTTGACCTGCACCATCATCGTCACGATCCAGATGATGCCGAAGGTGACGTGCAGGCCGTGGGTGCCGACGAGCGTGAAGAACGACGACAGGAACGCGCTGCGTGTCGGGCCTGCCCCCTCAAGGATCAGGTGATAGAACTCGTAGAGTTCCAGCCCGAGGAACGCCAGGCCGAACACGGCGGTCACGCCAAGCCAGAAGATCGTCTCCATCTTGGCGTTGCGCTCCATCTGGAGCATGGCAAAACCATAGGTGATCGAGGAGAACAGCAGCATTGCCGTGTTGATGGCAACAAGCGGCAGATCGAACAGATCGGCCGGCGACGGACCGGCCGCATAGTTCCGCCCGAGCACGCCATGGGTGGCGAAGAGGACGGCGAAGATGAGGCAGTCGCTCATCAGGTAGATCCAGAAGCCCAGCATGGTGCTGCCTTCCGGATGGTGCTCTTCCTCCAGATAGAACTGCGGCGCTTCGGTTGCTTCGACTTGGGTCTTGTTCGCCATCTCAGGTGCGCTCCGCCAGAAGTTCGGACCGGGCGTCCTCGGTTGCGGTGACGGTCTCGGAAGGGATGTAGAAATCCCGCTTGTAGTTGAATGTGTGGCCGATTGACACGACCAGCATGGCAACGAACGAGACGATCGCCAGCCACCATATGTACCAGATCAGCGCGAAGGCGAGGACGACGCTGAGACCCGCGAGGATGACGCCGGTTCCGGTATTCCTTGGCATATGGATCGGCTTGAAGCCGCCGAGCGGACGCTCGTAGCCGCGAGTCTTCATGTCGTACCAGCTGTCGTGATCGTGCACGACGGGCGTGAAGGCGAAGTTGTAATCCGGCGGCGGCGAGGAGGTCGACCACTCCAGCGTCCGGGCGTTCCACGGATCGCCCGTCGTGTCGCGCAGCTGATCGCGCCGGAGGTAGCTGACGACGAGCTGGACGATGAAGGAGGCGATGCCGAGCGCGATCAGCACGGCGCCGAAGGCGGCGATGACGAACCAGATCTGCAGCGACGGATCCTCGAACTGCGACACGCGGCGGGTAACGCCCATCAGGCCGAGCACGTAGAGCGGCATGAAGGCGAAGAAGAAGCCGATCTGCCAGAACCAGAAGCTCATCCTGCCCCAGAACGGATCGAGCTTGTAGCCGAAGGCCTTCGGCCACCAGTAGACGAGGCCGGCCATCAGGCCGAACACGACGCCGCCGATGATGACGTTGTGGAAGTGCGCGATCAGGAACAGCGAGTTGTGCAGCACGAAGTCTGCCGGCGGGATGGCCAGCATGACCCCGGTCATGCCGCCGATGACGAAGGTGACCATGAAGCCGACGGTCCACAGCATCGGCACCTCGTAGCGGATGCGGCCGCGATACATGGTGAAGAGCCAGTTGAACATCTTCGCCCCCGTCGGGATCGAGATGATCATCGTGGTGATGCCGAAGAAGGCGTTGACCGATGCCCCGGACCCCATGGTGAAGAAGTGGTGCAGCCAGACGAGATAGGACAGGATCATGATCACGCAGGTCGCATAGACCATGGAGGCGTAACCGAAGAGCCGCTTGCCACAGAAGGTGGCAACGACTTCCGAGAAGATGCCGAAGGCCGGCAGAATGAGGATGTAGACTTCCGGGTGGCCCCAGATCCAGATGAGGTTCACATACATCATCGGGTTGCCACCAAGGTCATTGGTGAAGAAGTTGGTGCCGGCGTAGCGGTCGAGCGACAACAGCGCCAGCGTCGCGGTCAGGATCGGGAAGGTGGCGACGATCAGGATGTTGGTGCAGAGCGACGTCCAGGTGAAGACGGGCATCTTCATCAGCGTCATGCCCGGCGCACGCAATTTGACGATGGTCGCGATCAGGTTGATGCCCGATAGTGTCGTTCCGACACCCGCGACCTGCAGGCCCCAGATGTAATAGTCGACGCCGACGCCGGGACTATAATCGGCGCCCGACAGCGGCGGATAGGCAAGCCATCCGGTGCGCGCGAATTCGCCGACGAACAGCGACATCATGATGATCACGGCACCGGCCGTCGTCATCCAGAACGAGAAATTGTTGAGGAACGGAAAGGAGACGTCGCGCGCGCCGATCTGCAGCGGCACGACATAGTTCATCAGGCCGGTGACGAAGGGCATGGCCATGAAGAAGATCATGATCACGCCGTGGGCAGTGAAGATCTGATCGTAGTGATGCGGATTGAGATAGCCCTCGTTGCCGTTGAAGGCGATCGCCTGCTGCAGGCGCATCATGATCGCGTCGGCAAAGCCGCGCAGCAGCATGATGAGCGCCAGGATCACGTACATGACGCCGATCTTCTTGTGATCGACACTGGTAAACCACTCGGTCCAGAGGTAGCCCCAGAGCCTGTATTTCGTGATCAGCGCCAGGACGGCGATGCCGCCGATCGCCACAGCGATGAACGTCGCGACCAGGATCGGCTCGTGATAGGGGATCGCTTCCCAGGTGAGCCGCCCGAAGATGAATTGTGTGAGGTTGGTGTTACCAAACATAGGGCTATCCAAATTCTCTTGAAATGCGGGCCTCAGGGCTTCGTGGTGCCGGCGTTGTTCAACTGTGCAGGCGCCGGGCCGGCTTGGTTCCCGGCAGGCGCTGCGTGGTCGCCGTGCGTGTTGTGCATGTCGTGGTTCATCGACTGCGGCTCTTTGTCGATACCTTCGGCCGGCCCTTCGCTCTTCGAAGGATTGCCCGTCGCCGGGAAGGTGGCGCCGGGTGCGGCTTCGCCCGCATGGCCCGTTTCCCCGGCATGACGGTTGTCGTGCTCGAGCTTGGCGCGGTTCTCATGACTTTCGACGCCGGCACCGCCCATCATGTCGATGTGCATCATGTCGTTCATGCACATCTGGCCCGTGCGCACGCACATGTTCAGCACCGCTTCGTAAAGCCCGTTCTCGACGCCAGCATAGTAGCGGACCGGTTCCTTCGTGCTCGGCTTTTCGAGCTTCAGGTAGGCGTCGCGATTGAGCATGGTGCCGTTCTGCTTGACCCTTGCGACCCACTGATCGAAGCCCGCCTGGTCCAACCCATGGAACTTGAAGCGCATGTGCGAGAAGCCGTCGCCGCTATAGTTGGACGACAGGCCTTCATACTCACCCGGCTTGTTGATAACGGCGTGCAGCTTGGTCTGCATGCCCGGCATTGCATAGATCATGCCGGCAAGGGCGGGGACGTAGAAGGAGTTCATCACCGAGGATGCGGTGATCTTGAAATTGATTGGCACGTCCACCGGTGCTGCCATCTCGTTAACGGTGGCGATTCCGTAGTCCGGATAGAAGAACAGCCATTTCCAATCGAGCGCCACGACCTCGACGGTCAAAGGCTTCGTCTCGGCGGGAACAGGCCGATTGGCGTCAAGCCGGTCGAGCGGCCTGTAGGGATCGAGCTTGTGGGTGCTGATCCAGGTGACGGCCCCGAGCGCAATGATGATCGCCAGCGGCGCTGACCAGATGACGACTTCCAGCCCGGTGGAGTGATGCCATTCCGGATCGTACTTGGCGGCCGTGTTGGACTGGCGGTAGCGCCAGGCGAAGAACAGCGTCAGGAAAAGCACCGGCACGATGATGATCAGCATGAGGATCGTCGAAACGACGATCAGATCTCTCTGCTGTGCCGCAATGTCGCCGGAGGGCGACATCACGACCAGGTCGCACCCGGCAAGGGCCAGGGTCGATAGAAGAACGGCCGATCGTCCGGCGAGCTTCAATGGAGTGGGCATTTCGGGCTCCATTTGCGTTTTGTCTAGTCGGCACTAATCGCGTATCGGGCTCGGCGGAATGAGGTCGTTCGTCGCACTGCAGCATTCTGTCGCATCGCAACAGAATGGACAGCGACGTCCGCAAGTGCCCAATCTAGTGCATCCTCGCCGGCTGACCATTGGGAAGATGCCGACGAGTTTACGTTTTTTTTCGCCGCTTCCTTGATCTCGGGCGTTGATTGATCAACATTTCGACGAGGCGGCACAAATCGCCGGGAGGAATTCATGAGCTCGGTCGTCAATCCTACGTCTTCAGGCCTTGAGCGGGACGCCCGCCGCATCCATGACGACAAGCCACTGTCGCCAGGCAGCATCGCCATTGGCGTGGTCATCGGCCGCATGTCGGAGTTCTTCGACTTCTTCGTCTACGGCCTCGGCTCGATCCTGGTCTTCCCGAAGCTCATCTTCCCGTTCGCTCCCAGTCCGGTCGCAGCCACGCTGATGTCGTTTGCGATCTTTCCGCTGGCCTTTATCGCGCGCCCGGTCGGCTCCCTCGTCTTCATGTGGATCGACCGCAACTACGGCCGCGGCACCAAGCTGACCATCGCCCTTGTCATCCTCGGAGGCTCGACGGCATCGATTGCCTTTCTGCCCGGCTATGAGACGATCGGTTACTGGGCGGTGGCACTGCTGGCGCTTTTCCGACTTGGACAGGGTTTTGCTCTCGGCGGCGCATGGGACGGACTTGCGTCCCTGCTCAACCTTAACGCGCCCCCGAACCACCGCGGCTGGTATGCGATGATCCCGCAACTCGGGGCACCCATCGGCTTTGCGCTCGCCAGCATCATCTTCTGCTATTTCGTTGCCAATCTTTCCGAGGAGGATTTCCTCTCCTGGGGCTGGCGCTATCCCTTCTTCGTCGCCTTCGCGATCAACGTCGTGGCGTTGTTTGCCCGGCTGCGCATCGTCGCCAGCAAGGAATTCGGCGCGGCGATGGACGCACAGGAGCTGCAAGCCCGGCCGGTGTTCGAAATGCTGAGCAAGCACGCTCTGGACGTGGTGCTCGGCGCCTTCGTGCCTTTGGCGAGCTTTGCGATGTTCCATCTGGTGACGATCTTCCCGCTGAGCTGGGTCATCCTGAATGGCGGACAGTCGGCTGCCCGGTTCCTGCTGGTCCAGGTCGCAGGCGCAGCCGTCGGCGTGATCGGCATTATCGTGTCGGGCCTGATCGCCGACCGCGTCGGCCGCCGCAACGAGCTGATGATCGGCGCGACACTGATCGCCATCTTCAGTTTCTCCGCACCCTTCCTTCTTGACGCCGGCGGAGCCGGACAGGACGCCTATATCCTGATCGGCTTTGGCGTCCTCGGCCTCACCTTTGGCCAGGCCTCCGGCGCTGTTTCCTCGCGCTTCACCCAGTACTACCGCTACACCGGAGCGGCACTCACCTCCGACCTGGCTTGGCTCGTCGGCGCGGCGTTCGCACCGCTGGTGGCGCTTGGACTTGCGACCAGCTTCGGCATCGTCTTCATCGGCGGCTATCTGATCTCCGGTGCAATCTGCACGCTGGTAGCGCTCAGCCTCACCCGGGCGCTCGACCAGAACTGAACCGCCCTTGGGGGCGGCTCGACCCCGCATCTGACGCTGCCGTCCAGCCTGCCTTTGCGTTCTTCTGAATGAACGGGGAATAATCCCCGACGCCGACCGTTCTTCCGCCCATCCGAACGGAGAACGAGCATGTTGCACTTTTGGAAGAAAGAACCGCCACGCATCCAATTCCTCTGCCAGCCGGAAGACCTGGGTGTCATCGCCCCGCCCGTGGCTGCCAAAACCAGTCTGCCGGAATGGTATCGCAGGCTGCCCGCAGTTGACCCGCAGCACCTTTCCGCCAGAGACAACGGCCTGACCATCAAGCGCTGTCTGCCATTCCTGGACGCGATGACATCAGGCTGGATCCTGCCATTGGCCGCCACGGTGCGTCTCGAAATCCGCGACGACGGGCGAAACGTCGAGGCTGGCTGGGAATTCGACAAGGTGATGGTCAGCAATCACGGCGCGCACCAGGTTGCCGGCAACCCGAAGGAACCGAGCCCGCCCTGCAAGTTTCACAACTACTGGTCCATCCGCACCCCTCCCGGCTGGAGCCGCCTGTTCGTGCCACCGTTGAACCGACCGGCGCAGCCATTCGAGTGCGTGGCCGGTGTCGTCGATACGGATACCTATTCCGCCAACATCCACTTCCCGTTCTTCGCGACCGCACCGGACGGTGTCCACGTGATCGAGAAGGGCACGCCGCTCGTTCAGATCATTCCTTTTCGTCGGGATGATGCCGCGATCAAGGCAGACATTCGGGCTGAAACGAACGAAGAAGCGGCGATCCGCAACGCGGTCTACCGAAACACGATCGCCTGTCCTGGCTGGTATCGAAAGATGGCACGGGCCACGCGCTGACCTGTTGCCAACGTCAAAAAGCGGGGACCGGTCCACCGGTCCCCGCTCAATTTTTTTGATCGTCTGTCAGCGCGTATGCCACAGCTTGCCGGAGCGATACGTGCGGTCTGAGCCGTTCGAACTGGAGTTCGACGAGCTGTTCGATGAGGAATTGGAGCTCGAATTTGACGAACTGTTCGATGATGAATTCGAGCTGGAGTTGCTCGACGAGTTGGAGGAGCTGTTGCCAGCAACGATGATCGTGCTGTCGTTGTGGCCGCCCGCCTGCCTGCCGACGGATTGCACCGGCGCGGTGCTCTGCTTTGCCTGCGCCTCAGTGCCGGCAAGGGCGGTTACGCAGGCGATAAGGGCGGCGCTCAGTTTCCAGTGGTTCTTCATGCCCGTGACTCCTTCTTGAAAAAACGAACCGGTATCCCCGGTCCGAAGGAATAACGGGCGTCACGAAGCTCTATTCCATCGTGAAACACATTCCTCGCTCGAACTCAGGCGTCGACGATCAATCACGAAACCGCCGACACCCCTGCCCGGCGCTCGCGGCTTGCCATCAGCCCTCCAACCGCGGTGACGATGATGACGGCGGCGTAGATGTCGGTGGTCGTTTGATAGCCCAGTGTCTTGGCGAGAAACCCAGCGGCCATCGCCGGCAGGCTGAAGGCAAGATAGCTCTGGATGTAGAAGGCGGAAAGCAGCCCGGCGCGCTCATCCGCCTTGGCGAGCGGCATGATCGATCCCATGATGCCGAGGAAGCTGGTGCCGAAACCGGCTCCGGTCAGCAAGGTGCCAAGGATCATGACCGGCACATTTGCGAGGTGCGTGCCGGCAACCACGATGAGCATGCCGGCGGTCGTGGCCGAGACGCCGAAGGCCACGTTTGCCCGGGGACTGCATGCACGGCGTAGAAAGACACTGACGGCACCGGCTGCCATCAACGTGGCGACAACGGCTCCACCGGTCAGCGGCGCCCGGCTGCCGGTGACGGACGCGACGAGCGAGGGCATCAGCGAGAGATAGAAGCCCCCAAGCGCCCAGTTGGCGATGTTGATCGGCGTCACCAGTGCCAGCGGTCGCTTGATCTGAAGCGGAATGGCGATCGTCGGCTTCAGTGAAGACAGCGCGCCGCTGCGTCTGCCGCCCGTCTCCGGCGTCAGCCATATCGCCGCTGCCTGCACTGCAAAGCCGATCAGGAGCAGGCCATAAACGAGGTGAAGCGGAAACGGCCCGTATTGAATGAGCGCGCTGGTGCCCAATGCGCCAACGGCCATGCCGATCAGCGGCGCGAGCGAATTGACGAGCTGGCCCCTGCCGCGATCGACGTCGACCAGCGACGCACCGATCGAGGCGCCGGCGATGCCGGTCGCAAACCCCTGGACGATACGCGCGGCGATCAGCCAGGACGGTCCGTCTGCGAGAACGAAGAGCGCCATCGCCACGATTTCGAGAAGCAGCGCGGCGAAAATCACCGGCTTCCTGCCGAGATGGTCGGATATCGAGCCGGCGATCAGCAGCGCGGACAGAAGCGCGAAGGCATAGACCGCGAAGATGCCGGTCATCATCACAGGCGAGGCAGCAAAGCTCTCCTGGTAGATGCGGTAAAGCGGTGTCGGTGCCGCCGACGCGCCGAAGAACGTGGCAAGCGTGACCGCGTGGAAGGCGATGGGGTTGGCGGTCGGACCGTCACTCTCACTGGATTTGGCAGAGGAGAACATCTATATAACCCTTAACGCTAAATCGTTGCGTTTAGGCGATGTAGGGACGAACGCCCATAAAAGCAAATAATTTGCGTTTATGGTGCAGTGAAAGTTTCTGATCCATGCGCAGCACACCGAAGGAAGGGTCGAAATGGCAGGCAGGGAAGGTCCCCGTCCGGGCGGGCGAAGCGCCAGGGTGCAGGCATCGGTGCACGGGGCCGCGCAGGCCCTTATGACACGAATGGAGCGCACGGAGATCACCATTCCGATGATCGCCGTCGAAGCGGGCGTCACGCCCTCGACCATCTATCGCCGTTGGGGCGACATCCAGGAACTCCTGGCGGATGTCGCTGTCGAACGGCTGAAGCCCGACATGGAACCCGTCGATACCGGAAGCGGTGGCGAAGATCTCCTCGCCTGGGCCGTCCAATATGCCGAGGAGATGTCCTCGAAACCCGGGCGCGAGATGATACGCGACGTGCTGGCGGCGCAGGACGGGAGCGGCGCCTATCAGTGCTGCAACTTCACCAAGCAGCAGATCGAGGTGATCGCAGCACGCGCTGCGGACCGTGGCGAAGCATTTCCTGAGGTCGACGCCGTCATGGACCGCGTCGTCTCACCGATCATGTACCGCATCCTTTTCGGCGAGGCGCCGGATACGGCACATGTCGCGCGTCTGGTCTCGGGCGCAATGGGACTGGTTTCGAAAGCGCCCGCTTCCGTCTGATCAAAGCGCGTATGCACCGACGTGACGGCGGTGCCGGAAGCGGCCGAGCATTGCGATGGCCAACACGAGGACCGCACCCAGCGCATAGGCGAGCACATCCCACCAGTCCGGCGTGGCTCCAAGCACGATCCTCAAGACGGGATTGGAAATGCGGATATCGAAACTGGCCGCCAGATACTGCGCAAGCTCGATCGCCACGCCTAGCAGGAAGGCGATACCGGCGAGCAGCTGGGGTCGAGCTTTCACCGCCGATGCAAGCGTGCAGTACACCCACATCACGGCAAGGACATCGCCGGAAAAACTGCGGACCCAACCCCATCCGGCCCCACGCGTCGCCAGCACGACGAGGACGACGAAAAGAAGGATGGAAAACAAGAAGGCGGTGCGGTCGAAGCGGAGTTCCATGGCGAGCGATGTAACGGGATGCGACCCGCCTGTCGAGCGGTGAGGCTCGGCAAATGGCGCGATGGCCAAACCGAGGATCACCGTATCCATCAACGAACCTTCGTGCCGGCCAACCCCTATTTCAAATATACGTAAAGTCACATTCTCGTACCGTTAGCCTGTTTTTAACAAGCAGGGTCGGCAGCGCCTGCGGGCGTTGGCTGGGCGCAAAAGGCTGGTGTCTGAAAGTCGCGGCCAGGCGGCGTTGCTCTTTCGATGAGGGCATCGGCCTGAAACGCCTATGCCTCTCTTCAGACTGTCGAAACCACAGAATGGGGAATTGGAGAACCCGGCACGCCTCAGCGACGACCCTGCCGCCCGAGGTGCCACTCAGCCAGTGACCGCCCCTTCATTGGCCGGGCGGGCCAGTGCGGCAAACTTTGCCAGCACACCGCGTTTGTAGCGCGGTTCCGGCTGCCGCCACTGGGTGCGCCTTCTTGCCAGCTCTTCCGGATCCACTTCGAGTTCCAGCAACTGCCGATGGGCATCGATGACGATCCGGTCGCCCTCCTCCACCAGCGCAATCGTGCCGCCTTCGAAGGCCTCCGGCGTGACGTGGCCGACGACCATGCCCCAGGTTCCGCCCGAGAAGCGGCCGTCGGTGATGAGACCGACGCTGTCGCCAAGGCCCCTGCCGATGATCGCCGAGGTCGGTGCGAGCATCTCCGGCATTCCCGGGCCACCTTTCGGCCCGAGATATCGCAACACCAGGATGTCGCCGGGCCTGATCCTGTCCGACAATATGGCGTCCATTGCCGATTGTTCGTCCTCGAACACACGCGCAGGGCCGCTCATGACAGGGCTCTTCAACCCGCTGATCTTGGCGACAGCACCGCCTTCGGCAAGATTTCCCTTCAACACGGCGAGATGCCCCTCGCGATAGAGCGGTCTTTCATAGGGCCGGATAACCTCCTGGTCTGAGCGGGGCTGGTCCGGAACATCTGCAAGTTCCTCACCGATCGTCCTGCCGGTGATCGTCAGGCAGTCGCCGTGCAGAAGGCCGGCATTCAAAAGGATCTTCAACACCTGCGGCACGCCGCCCGCCCGGTGCAGGTCGACGGCCATGTATCTACCCGACGGTTTGAGGTCGCAGAGGACGGGCACGTTGCAGCGAACGCGTTCGAAGTCGTCGAGTGTCCACTCGACCTCTGCCGCATGCGCGATGGCGAGGTAGTGCAGCACGGCATTGGTCGATCCGCCCGTCGCCATGATCAAGGCAACGGCATTTTCGATCGACTTGCGCGTGACGATGTCCCTGGGCTTGATGCCCTTCTTGACCGCTTCGACCAGGACTTGAGCCGACTGAGCGGCACTGTCCGTCTTCTCCCGGTCGGGATTGGCCATGTTGGAGGAATAGAGAAGCGACATGCCGAGCGCCTCGAAGGACGAACTCATCGTGTTGGCGGTGTACATGCCGCCGCAGGAGCCGGTCGACGGACAGGCATTGCGTTCGATGCCGTCGAAATCCTCTTGGCTCATCTTGCCCGCCATGAAGGCGCCGACGGCTTCGAAGGCGGAGACGATCGAAAGGCTCTGCCCCTTCCAGTGGCCAGGCTTGATCGTGCCGCCATAGACATAGATCGCCGGAACATTGGCGCGGAGGATGCCGATCATGCCGCCCGGCATGTTCTTGTCGCAGCCGCCGAGCACGAGCACGCCATCCATCCACTGCCCCTGCACCGAGGTTTCGACGCAGTCGGCGATGACCTCGCGGGACACGAGCGAATATTTCATGCCTTCGGTGCCCATCGACATGCCGTCGGAAATCGTCGGCGTGCCGAAGATCTGCGGATTTGCACCGGCAGCCTTGATGGCAGCGACAGCGGCGTCGGCCAACGGCTGCAGCCCGGCATTGCAGGGCGTGATCGTCGAATGACCGTTGGCAATACCGATCATCGGTTTGTCGAAATCGGCTTTCTCGTAGCCGAGCGCATAATACATCGCCCGGTTGGGGGATCGCGCGACACCTTGCGTGATGTGTTTCGAGCGCTCGTTGTAGGCCATGATTTGCTCCCTCGGTTCATTCAAGGTCGAGTTTACTGGCGTTCAGCAGGCCTGTGAAATATACTTTTTTCGCACAAATAAGTCGTAGAACATATCAATCGGAATGCATCATGGATTTGAGGCAACTTCGCCAATTCGTCGCCGTCGCCGAAGAGCTGCATTTCGGCCATGCGGCCGCTCGCCTCAACATGACCCAGCCGCCGCTCAGCCAATCGATACAGGCACTGGAGGGGGAGCTGAAGGTACAGCTGTTCAAGCGCACCAAGCGGAACGTGGAACTGACATCCGTCGGCAGGCAATGGCTCGCCCATGTCCGCCAGGTGCTTGACGGGGCGAACGGCCTTGCCGACACCGCAAAAAGGCTGTCACGCGGCGAGATCGGCCACCTGCGTTTGTCCTTCGTCAGCACAGCCGACTATAGCGTTCTGCCCGACATGGTCAGCCGCTATCGCGCGGCCTATCCGCATGTGGAACTGACGATGCGCGAAGCCACCAGCGATATCCAAATCGAGGCGTTGCTCGACGAAGAAATCGATGTCGGGCTGATCATTGCCCCCAGCCAAGCGTCGCTTCATCCTGCCCTTTCCTACCAGGCTTTGCTGCGGGAACCGCTGGTTGCCGCGGTGCCGACGGCCTGGATCAACGAAGGACGAAAGGGGTTTGCTGGAAAAATCCTGGAGCCAGCCGACTTCTTCAAGGCGCCATTCATCGTTTTTCCACGGCGGGCGGCACCGGCTTTTCACGATATCGTCTCGGGATATTTCGCCGAACATGGGCTGGCGTTCACCGCCTATCAGGAAGCCATCCAGATGCAGACGATCGTCGGTCTGGTCGCATCCGGGCTGGGGGTGGCGCTGGTGCCGCAATCGATGACCAATCTTCAGCGGCGCGGGGCAACCTATCTGCCGCTGGCCGGCAGCGTACCGGAGGTGGAAACCGGCCTTGCGTGGCGCAGTTCGGACCAGAATCCGGCACTCGACACCTTCCTTGCCGCGGCGGTACCGGCCGATAACAGGTGACCGCGCGTTGTCGGCTGGTAGGGCGCGCAGCGCAACGGCATCCCTGGAACATCAACTGCACGCTACCGCATCAGGCCGCGCAGGTCGGGCATGCGGTTGCTGATGATGGTTTCCATCGAAAAGAAGCCGGTGACCGTCATCAGGTCGAAATCGGTGATGAGCTTCTGGTAGAAGGCGTCATAGCCAGCCATGCCACGCGTCACCACCTTGATCAGATAGTCCCAGTCGCCGCCGATCCGGTAGAGGTCCGTCACCTCCGGCAGACGCTCGACATGCTTGCGGAAGTTGTCGGCCCATTCCTTGGAATGATGGCGGGTGCGGATCATCACGAACACGGTAAGGTCGAAGCCGAGCGCTGCGACGTCGATTGCGGCATGGGTACCAAGCACAAGCCCGCTGGCGTTCAACCGTTGCAGGCGCCGCCAGCAGGCGTTCTGCGACAGTCCGACTCGGTCGGCCAGATCACGCTGCGAAATCGTGCCGTCCTTTTGCAGGCAGGACAGGATCCGCATATCAATTTCGTCAATCTTTTCCATTTCAGCGATCACATGACCCGATTTTGACTCGCAGAAGCATAAGAATGATGAAGTTTGCATGCAACCGATCGATTAGACTTATCGTCTGTCCGACTCCGGGAGGAAACGATGACGACGCCGTGCCCACGCCAGCCCTATCTTACCGGCCCGCTCGAAGCATTTCGGGAAAGCCTCGCCGGCGACAACGCAATCGCTGACCTGCGGGCTGGGCTCGTCGGCAAGACTGCAAAGATCGACGGTCCCTTCGGCGTCAAGAACCTCGTCTATGCCGACTATGTCGCATCGGGCCGGGCATTGATGCAGATCGAGCATTTCATCCTCGAACAGGTCCTGCCCTATTATGCCAACAGCCACACCGAGGCGTCCTACTGCGGCGGCTCGATGACCAGGCTCCGCCGCGATGCGCGCGCTGTGATCGCCGCCTGCTGCGGCGCCGGACCTGAGCATGCCGTCATTTTCGCCGGCTCCGGCGCCACCGCCGGCATCAATCGGCTGGTGAGCCTGCTGGGTGTTACCGAGGCGGTCGCCACCGGTCGGCGCGTGCGCATCCTGATCGGGCCCTATGAGCACCACTCCAATATCCTGCCCTGGCGCGAAAGCGGCGCCGAGGTGGTCGAGATCGCCGAGTGCCCTGCCGGCGGGCCGGATCTCGTCGCACTCGACGACGCGCTGAAGCAACCGGCCGATCTCGTCGTCTGCGCCTTCTCCGCCGCCTCCAACGTCACGGGCATCGTCACCGATGTTGCGGCCGTCACCCGGATCGCGAAGGCGGCAGGCGCAAAGATGGTGTGGGACTATGCCGGTGCTGGGCCCTACCTGCCGATCGACATGTCGCCCGACGGCGCTGCCGCGATCGACGCCGTGGTCATCTCGCCGCACAAGTTCATCGGTGGTCCCGGCACGTCAGGCATTCTGATCCTGCGGCGTGACGCGGCCGTCACCGCCAAGCCATCCTGGCCCGGCGGCGGCACCGTCAAGTTCGTTTCGCCCACCGGCCATGACTATAGCCAAAGCCTGGAAGCGCGCGAGGAGGCCGGCACGCCGAACGTCGTCGGCGATATCCGCGCCGCACTCGCTTTCCTCGTCAAGGAAGCGATCGGTGCCGAGGCAATGCAGGCCAGAAACGCCGAGCTGACCCGTCGCGCTATCGCCGCATGGCAAGGCATCGAGCGGCTGGATTTGCTCGGTCCTCTCGGGCCACAGCGGCTGCCGATCTTTTCCTTCCGCGTCAAGGACGGCAAGGGCGGCCATGTCCACCAGCAGCTCGTCACCCGCATGCTCAGCGATCGCTTCGGCATTCAGGCGCGCGGTGGCTGCGCCTGTGCCGGTCCCTATGTGCACCGGCTGCTCGGCATCGATGACGAGGAATCGCAACGCCTGCGCGACGCCATCCTTGCCGGACAGGAAATGCTGAAGCCGGGTTTTGTCCGGTTGAACTTCAGCGTCCTGCTCGCCGACGAAGAGGTGGCGTTCATCCTCGACGCCGTCGCCAAGCTCGCCGCCGACGCAGCCAGCTACGAGCAACACTACGATTTCGACCCGGCGCGCGCCATCTTCTTCCCGCGTGCAGCGCTTGCAGCGGAGGCCTGAGGCATGGCGAGGCCTGACATTGCGGCTTTCTTCGACCCGCGAACCTGGTCCGTACAATATGTGGTCAGCGACCCGAAAACGCGGGCCTGTGCGATCATCGATCCGGTGCTCGACTTCGACGAGAAATCCGGCGCGATAGCGACAGGCAATGCCGACCGGCTGCTCGACTTCGCGCGAGCGCAGGACCTGGACGTCCAGTGGATCCTGGATACCCATCCGCATGCCGACCACTTTTCCGCCGCCGCCTATCTGAAGGCCAAAACCGGCGCGCCCACGGCCATCGGCACGCAGATCGTCAAGGTCCAGAAATTATGGGCCGACATCTACAATTGGCCAGGCCTGAAAACGGACGGATCGCAATGGGACCGGCTGTTTGATCGTGGCGATACGTTTCGGATCGGCAGTCTCGAGGCCGGGGTGATGTTTTCGCCGGGACACACGCTGGCATCGATCACTTACCTCATCGGGGACGCTGCCTTCGTGCACGACACGGTGTTCATGCCGGACAGCGGAACCGCGCGCACCGATTTCCCCGGCGGCAGCGCCAACGCGCTGTGGGCGAGCATCCGCGACATCATGGCCCTGCCGGACGATACCCGTATCTTCGTCGGCCATGACTATCAGCCTGGTGGACGCGAACCGCGCTGGGAAAGCACTGTTGCACTGCAGAAGGCGGACAACATCCATTTGACACGCTATGTCTGCGAAAGCGAGTTCGTCGCGTTCCGCGAGGGACGGGACCGAACGCTGCCGATGCCCAAGCTCATCCTCCATGCCCTGCAGGTCAATATCAACGGCGGCCGGCTTCCGGAGCCGGAGGAAAACGGCCGGCGCTACCTGAAATTCCCCATCGACGCCCTGCAAGGTGCCGCATGGTCCTGACGGCGCCCCGTTCGCGGGCACGTTCCGTGTCCCGGCCATCTTCCGGCTTCGGTGCATCTCGGGCGACAGCGTTCGCCCCCCAGCCCGGCGCCGAATGATGACGCTAGACCTCGTCCAATACATTCTGGCAGCCTTGAGTGGCGGTCTCGTCGGCTTCAGCCTCGGACTGTTCGGCGGCGGCGGCTCCATTCTCGCCGTGCCCCTCCTCGTCCAAGTCGTCGGGGTGAGCAACGTGCACGTGGCGATCGGCACGAGCGCCGTCGCAGTCGCAGCCAATGCGCTTTCGGGACTGGCAATGCATGCGCGGCACGGGACGGTGAAATGGCGCTGCGCGGCAATGTACTGCGTCACCGGCATCGGCGGCGCCTGGATCGGCGCAGCACTCGGCAAGGCGCTGGATGGCCAGCGGCTCTTGCTGTTGTTCGCGGCACTGATGGCCGTCGTCAGCGTGACCATGTTGCGGCGGCGCCACATGGTTGGCGATCCGGCGTCGAGCTGCACACCAAGAAACGCACCGAAGGTGCTCTCCTTTGGCGCCGGAACCGGCATCATCTCAGGCTTCTTCGGGATCGGCGGCGGGTTCCTGATCGTTCCGGGCCTGATGGTTTCAACCGGCATGCCGACGATCAACGCAATCGCCACGTCGCTGGTTGCCATTACCGCTTTCGGCCTTACAACCGGGGCAAGCTACACCTTCTCCGGTCTGGTCGACTGGCCACTCGCTCTCTCCTTCATCGGCGGCGGAGCCCTTGGCGCGCTTACGGGCTGTCGCGCCGCCCACAGTTTCAGCAAGTACCAATCGACGCTGAACCTGTTGTTTGCAGCCCTCACCTTCGCCGTCGCCATTGGTCTGGCGTTCTACGCATGGTGATAGGGCCGTCGGCGCGGCGCGTATGGCTCTTCGACGACACGCGGACCGAACAACCTGTTTGCCGGAAATTCTCTATCCTCGGCTTCATGTTCGGCCACAAATGTAGCTAATCTACATTTCTTTTGACATATGTAGATTTGTTCATTATCACGATGAGGACGCACGGCGAGTGAGACCACGAAGGCCCAGGCAGGGTTCTCGGGAGAGGCCGATGCGATCGTCTGGAGGAAATCAATATGTCACGCCGTTTCGCGCTGGCTTCAGCGCTTGTCTCCCTACGCTCAGTTTTCTCGACCGGCAGTGCCTATGCTGCCGGAATGACCGTCTATTGCCCGATGTCGGAAGACGATTGCGCCTCCGTGCTGAAGGCATTCAAGGACGATAGCGGCATCGAAGCACCGTTCGTGCGCATCGGCGCCGGCGAAATCCTCGCCCGCATCCGCGCGGAAAAGAGCAATCCCCAGGCTGGGCTGTGGCTGGCAGGTGCGGCCGACAACTTTATCCAGGCCGCCAACGAGGGCCTGCTCGCGCCGCACAAGAACGCCGGCATCGACAAGGTAGACCAGCGCTACACCGACAAGGAAGGCCGCTGGACCCCCATCTCGATCTCGCCGATCGTCTTTGCCTACAGCCAGGCGGTTCTCGACGAGACCGGCGCCAAGCCGCCGACAAGCTGGAAATCCTTTGCCGACCCGGCCTTCAAGCAGAGCGTCGCCCTTGCCCACCCCGCATCCTCGGGAACGGCCTACGTGGCTCTTGCCTCGATGGTCCAGCTTTTCGGCGAGGAGCCGGCCTTCGAGCTGATGAAGAAGATCGACGAAAACGTGGTTCAGTACACGCGCTCCGGCGTCGCGCCATCCCGCATGGTCGCCAACAACGAGATCGCGCTTGCCATGGCCTATACTCAGGATATCGAGGCCGCACTCGCGCAGGGTTATCCCGTCGGCTACGCGTTTCCCGAAGAGGGCACCGGCTTCGAGGTGAATGCGGCAGCGGCAATCGCCAACGCATCCGAGGAGCAGTCGAAGGCCGCCGCCAGCTTCCTCGACTGGGTGCTCACCGAGAAGGGCCAGGCCGCCATCGGCGCAACGTTCCGCGGGCCGATCGTGCCGGGCTACAAGAATCCTGAAGCCAAGATCGACCTCTCCAACGTGAAGATGATCGACTACAACTTCAGCTGGGCCGGCGAAAATCGCGCTCGCCTCCTGGAGCGCTATGAAAACGACGTGCGCCACAAGGCTGACGCCAAGTAACGCCGGCAAGGAGCCCCGCCATGACCCTCGTCTCGCAAGCGACCCCGTCCGGGCGGACGGGGGCATCGCCGGCCTTCCTGCGCAAGATCGTCGTCGATCCCTGGCTGTTCGGCATTTTCGCCGTCGTCACGCTCTCGGTGCTCGTCTTCGCCGCCTTGCCGATCTTCACCGTTCTGAAGCAGGCTGTGATCACCGACCGCGGCTTCGATCTCGCCGCCCTCGCCGACGTCCTGTCGAAATCCTTTGTCTGGGAATCGTTGTTCAACACGCTGCTGCTCGGCGCGACTTCAGCAGTGATCGCCACCGTGATCGGCTTCGTGCTTGCCTTCTCGGCAACACGCACGACCATGCCCGGCAAGACCTTCGTGCACGGCGTGGCGCTGCTGCCGATCATCTCTCCACCCTTCGTCATGGCGCTCGCCGTGGTGATCCTGTTCGGGCGCTCGGGCCTCATCACCCGCGAACTGCTCGGCATACGCAACGCAAACGTCTACGGCTTTCACAGTCTGGTTCTGATCCAGTCGCTCGCCTTCACGCCGATCGCCTATCTCAACATCCGCAGCATGCTGCAATCGATCGACAGCGCGCTTGAAGATGCTTCCGCCACGCTCGGCGCCTCACGCTGGATCACCTTTTCACGGGTGACGCTGCCGCTCGTCACGCCGGCGATCCTGAGCTCGGGATTGCTGGTCTTCGTCAAATCGGTCGAGGATTTCGGCAACCCGATGCTGATCGGCGGCAACTTCAACACACTCGCGGTCGAAGCCTATTCGCAGATGGTCGGCTACTTCGACCTGCATTCCGGCGCGCTGCTCGCAAGCCTCATGCTGGTTCCCTCGATCACAGCCTTCCTTATCCACCGCTACTGGGTCAGCAAGCGAAGCTACGTGACCGTAACCGGAAAGCCGACGGCTCAGACGATCCGCATTTCCGGCATGGCCGTGGTGCTGCCGCTTTCGATCCTCTGCTACGCTATCGTCTTTGCCATCCTGCTGTTCTATCTGACGGTCATCTACGTCTCCTTCACCCGCCTGCCGGGCATCGACAACACGCTGACGACCGACCACTACGCAACGGTGTTCACCGCTGGCTTCCAGACGCTCGCCAACTCCTTGCTGCTGGCCGGCGTCGCCACGCCTGTGACGGCCATTGCAGGCATGCTGATCGCCTATCTGCTGGTCAGGAAGGCGTTTCCCGGCAGCTTCCTGCTGCGCTGGGGCACGCTCCTTTCCTTCGCCGCACCGGGCACCATCCTCGGTATCGGCTATGTCAGCACCTTCAACGCGCCGCCGCTGCTCCTGACAGGAACCGCCTTCATCGTGGTTGCCGCCATGGTGGTGAAGAACCTTCAGGTCGGTATCGAGGCAGGCTCGAACCAGCTTCGCCAGATCGACAAGTCGATCGAGGAAGCCTCGATGACGCTCGGCGCGTCCAATACGCGGACCTTCTTCCAGATCACGTTGCCACTGCTCAAGCCGGCGCTGTTCACGTCACTTTCCTATGCCTTCACGCGGTCGCTGACGACACTGAGCGCGGTGATCTTCCTGGTTTCGGCCAACTGGACGCTGATCACGGTCACGATCCTGTCGCAGGTGGAAACGCTCAAGATCGGCGTCGCAGCGGCTTACTGCAGCATCCTCGTCTTCGTCGTGCTCGCCATCCTGGCGCTCATGCAGCTTCTCCTGTCGTCGACATCGCCCAAGAGGTAATCCCATGTCGAAAGTCATCTTCTCCAATATTTCCAAGCGTTTCCCCGGTGCTTCCGGTACGGCCGCGGGCCTTGCGGTCGACCGTCTCAACCTCGTCATCGAAGAAGGTACGCTGGTGACGTTGCTCGGCCCCTCGGGCTGCGGCAAGACGACGACTCTTCGCACGCTTGCCGGTTTCGAGACGCCCTCGGAGGGCACCATCACCATCGGCGGACGCGACGTCACCAATGTCCCCGTCAACGCGCGCAATGTCGGCATGGTGTTCCAGAGCTACGCCCTCTTCCCGCATATGACGGTACGCGAAAACGTCGAATACGGCGTGCGTCTTCTCAACCTGCCGCGGCATGAGATGAAGGATCGCGTCTCCTCCGTTCTTGCGACGATGGCGCTCGAAACCTACGCCGACCGCTCGCCGTCACGTCTCTCGGGCGGCCAGCAGCAGCGCGTGGCGCTTGCGCGTGCCGTCGTGACCCAGCCGAAAGTGCTGTTGTTCGACGAACCGCTCTCCAACCTCGACGCGCAGCTTCGCGAACGCATGCGCGACGAATTGCGCGCCATCCAGCTTCGCCTCGGCATCACCAGCCTCTACGTCACCCACGACCAGAGCGAGGCCATGGCGATTTCGGACCGGGTCGTGGTGATGCGCAACGGCGTCATCGAACAGGACGACACCCCGCTCAACGTCTATTCGCGTCCCGGCACCGGCTTCGTCGCCGAATTCATGGGAAAAGCAAACATCCTGATAGGCAGCGTCGAAACGACGGATGAATCCACGGTGTCGATCCGCATTGCCTCCACGGTCGCCTTCACGCTGCCGCGCGGCAACCGTGCCTTCAAGCCGGGCGAACAGGTGCGCTGCGTCGTGCGACCGGAACATATCCGTGTCGACGCCAAGGGCGCGACGCAGGCAAAGGTGCGCCGCGTGGTGTTCCAGGGCGCATATGTCGAATACCTGACCGATCTGGAGGGCGGCCAGGAATGCGTCTTCCTCGACAGCAATTATTACCGCACGGGCGTGGCCGAAGTCGGCCAGATGCTGGGCCTGTCGGTCGACACTCGGCCGGTCTGGATCCTGCCGAACAATGAAGCCGCCGAATTGGGAAAAGCTGCATGACCATCAATCAACCCATCCTCCGCGATCTCCACGAGACGATCGTAAGCGTTGCCAGGGAGGCCGCGCTTGCAGCAGGTGCCGTGGCGCGCAAGGGCTTCATCGAAGCAAGCCCCGAGAACCTGCAGACCGAGCAGAAGGCAGGCTTCTTCGACATCGTGACGGCCTGCGACAAGGCGGCGGAGGCGGCGGCCTGCGACATCATCTGGTCGCGTCTGCCGCAATCGCGCATCCTCGGCGAGGAAAGCGGCTGGCAAGGTGAAAGCGAGACGACCTGGATCATCGACCCGATCGACGGCACCAGCAATTTCGCTTCCGGCCTGCCGTTCTTCTGTGTCTCGATCGCCGCCTACCATGCCGGTGAGCCGGTCTGCGGTATCGTCTACGATCCGATGCGGGAAGAGCTGTTCATGGCGAATGCCGGGCGTCTGACGCTGAACGGCGACATCGTCTCGCCCTTCTCGCGCGCAAGTAGCGACCGTCACGTCGAACTGCTGAGCAACGCCCCCTATGAGGGCGAGCGGCCCGATCTGGCGGCACTCGAGGCCTATGCCGATCTCGTCACCTCGTTTCGCGCCGTTCGGCGGCTGGGTTCCTGCGCGCTCCACCTCGCCTATGTAGCGGTCGGGCGGGTCGCCATCGCCTATGAGTCCAAGTTCAGCGCCTGGGACATTGCAGCCGGCCTTCAGCTGGTTGCCGCAGCCTCCGGCCAGATTATCGCTCAAGACGCAAACGGGCAGCGTATCGAGCCGAGCGAACAAGCGCTTGGAGCGGTGAAAAGGCTCGTTGTCGCGCAGGCCGGTTTTGACTATCAATCGTCCTGCCTGTCGAAGCTGATGGCAGATGGCAAGTTGTAGTCCAATTGCGAAAGACGCTTTATGACACGTGCACTCAAGCTGCCAATACGATGGGTCCCATGCTGGATCTGATCAGGCAATCCCTGTCCCAGTTCACGCCCGCCGAGCGCAGGATCGCGGAAGCGATCCTCGACACGCCGAGCACGGCGATCACCTGGTCGATAACGGATGCGGCGCGCGTCGCCAAGGTCAGCGAGCCGTCGATCATCCGCTTCTGCCGCAGGCTCGATTGCGATGGCTTTCCGGATTTCCGTCTGAAGCTCGCCCAGCAGCTTGCCGTTCGCCAGTCCACGGCAGCCGTGGCCGAAAGCGGGACCGATCCATTCTCCGGTATGGTGGACGACATATTCAACCGCGCAGCAGAAGCCTTGCGCGAGGCGCGGCATGACCTCGACCTCGATTCCCTGCGTCGCGCCGTGGACCTTCTGGCGAAGGCGCGCCGGATCGACGTCTATGGCTATGGTGGATCCGGCTTTCTGGCAGGCGAAGCGCAGCATCGCATGGCCTCTCTCGGGATCGCGAGCGTCGCCTATTCCGATCCGACCTTGCAGATGGTCTCGGCTGCGCGCCTCTCCCCCTCAGATGTGCTGTTCGTCCTCTCCTTCTCAGGCCGCACGAGCTACCTGATTTCCAACATCGAGATCGCCAAGAAGTCGGGCGCCCGCGTCGTCGCCATCTCTCCCGGCGGCTCCATCGTCGCCTCGCTTGCTGACGAAAACATCAATCTCAATGCCTATCGCACATCCGCGGGCCCCCTCATCGTGCCCACCGGCCGCGCGCCGATGTATGTGATGCTGGATGTGCTCTTTGCGCTGCTGGCACCTGAACTCGACAAGGCCGATTGAACCGCGCCGGGTGAGGCGCTCCGGTCGCCGTCGTGATGCCCGGCACGACGGCGACCGGAATGCCGTCATACTTGTTACTCCCATCGTTTCGGCTTCGGTGCGAAACTACCTCCTGAGCAACAGCGCACAATCTTGGGCGAAGTCGCCCGTGCCAACGAGGAGGTTTCAAGCGCCATGACGACATCAGCGGAAAAAGGCGGACACCCCGCCATGCAGACACCACCGGTCGTATCTCCACAAGCCTGGGAAGAAGCCCGCCAGCAACTGCTGGTGAAGGAGAAAGCCCAGACCCGCGCCCGCGACGCACTGGCCGCCGAGCGTCGGCGAATGCCATGGATGGCCGTTGAAAAGGCCTATGCCTTCGACGGCCCTGCGGGCAGAGCCAGCCTGACCGACCTGTTTGCCGGCCGGCGCCAGTTGATCGTCTATCGCGCCTTCTTCGAACCGGGCGTGTTCGGCTGGCCCGATCATGGCTGCAGAGGTTGCTCCATGGTCGCCGACCAGGTTGCCCACGTCGCCCACCTCAACGCCCGCGACACCACGCTCGTCTTCGTTTCGCGCGCGCCGCAGGCGGACATCGCGCGGCTCAAGGCGCGCATGGGCTGGGAGATACCGTGGTTCACCATCACCGACGATTTCGATGCCGACTTCGGCGTGGCCGAATGGCACGGTACCAACGTGTTCTATCGCGACGGCGAGCGCGTGTTCCGCACCTACTTCATCAACAACCGCGGCGACGAACAGATGGGGAGCACCTGGAACTACCTCGACATCACACCGTTGGGCCGGCAGGAGGTCTGGGAGGATTCACCGCAAGGCTATCCGCAGACGCCAACCTACAAGTGGTGGAACTGGAACGACAGTTACGTCGCAGATGCCGCGCCCGACAAGAAATGGGTCGAAGTGTCGGACGCGGGCGAAGCGGCGTTCCGCGACCGACAGGCGGGCAACAAGCCTTGAGCTTTAGCATCGTAGACAAGGCGAAACTGGCGGCAAGGGTCGTGGGGCGTCGCCTTCGTTTCGCTAATTGCTGGGAACGATTGTCGGGCTCGGGGGCGGAGCGACGTCGGCGCCCGGCCTGATGGCGAGAATGCTCAGCGCGATTGCGACGAGCACGCAGATAAGGATGAGGAAGGCGATACCGGTTTTGTCCATCGCCTTACATCAAGCCTTCAATGTGGGGAAATCGAGACGAGAGAAATGTTCCTCTCCCAATTGGTTAGGCAGCGACCGTAGGACATGTTCCGCACCCGAACCGTTCTGCACCTGTTCGGGGGATGTTTAGAATTTGCTATTTCCCGGCGCGGAACGGCCGGCCTCATCGGCATGCCCTGCAGCGGAGCGCTCTCTTCAGGCCTGGACAAGCATTGCGGCATCGATACTCGCCCGCCCCCTCCACGAGAAACGGGCGAAGGGAAGCGGACAAGGTAGGGTGCTACAGCACTTCCAGGAAAAAGTGCGAAGCGGCTCTTAGACAGGAACGTCTAAGAACAAGGAGGTAGAGCGTTTCTGCCACTCAGTCTAAACTGGAGACATTCTGCAGCGCCGCGCGTCTTTTTAAACGTGCAAAGGTCGCTGTAGGACTTTGAATTGTTCCATGTTTTTATCCTTAAAGCGAATACGATTTAACGAAACATGCGGTAGTAGCCGGCTAGTCGGCGTCCATGGTTTCATCGCCGGTGCCGGTAGGATCGATATCGGGGTCGACCCCTTGTGATTGCGCGTAGGTCGTGTTGCCGGAGCCACTGGTCGCGCATCCTGAGATCGCCAGAAGCGCCGTGACTGCAATCGCCGTAAGAAATCTGGTGGGCATGGTTTTCTCCACTTGGGGGCTGCCGTTGCAGCCTGGGGTATCCGGCAGCGACCTAAGCCTGTTTTGTCCTGATCCGGAGATTCTCCTACGCTGACGGGAAACGCAAGTGGTATTCGCGCAGGATCACAGCTGTCGCGAGCGCCAGGTCGACTGACCGGAACCCTTTGCACTCTTTGCCGAATCGCCCGCACACCGCTACAGCATACTTCCTGCGTGCAAAGGGCGCGCGAAGGATGCTGTAGGGCTTTACCCTTGCCGCGCAAGACCAGTCGGGACACCACGTTGAAGACCATCGCCATTGATTTCGAAACCGCCAACGAGCAGCGCGGCAGCGCCTGTTCGGTCGGTCTGGCCTGGGTCGAGGATGGCCGGGTCGTGCGGATCGAGGAGCGGCTCATCCGTCCGAAGACCATGCGCTTCTCCTCCTTCAACATCGCAATCCACGGCATCCGCCCGGAGCATGTGGAGGACGCAGGCGAGTTTCCCGAAGTCATGGACGAATTCGCCGACGACTTTCGCGGCGCCACCATGATCGCCCACAATGCGGCCTTCGACTTCAGCGTCTGGCGCTCCTGTCTCGATCTCTACCGGCAGGATTATCCGGAACTGTCCTATCTCTGCTCGGTGAAGATGGCGCAAAAGGTCTGGCCGCATCTCGGATCGCACAAGTTAAACATCCTGGCCGGTCATCTCGGCTTGACCTTCGCACATCACAACGCTGCCGAGGACGCGGCGATCTGTGCCGAGGCAGCGATTGCGATTGCCGGGTCTCTGGGCATTTCGCAGGTCCGCGACATTCCGACCATGATCGGCATGCGGGCCGGACGGCTGTTTGCCAACGGCTACGACCCTTGCACCTGCCGGAAAAAATAAGCCCGCTGGGCAGGCATGCCCGGAGTGGTTCAGCCCGATACACCAGATCGCCCGCGAGATATGGCTTCACCCCATGATGGCTTCACCCCATGGGTGCGGCCTCGACCGAGATCCGGTAGCGCGTGACGAACGGCTGATCGGGATAGAAGGGCAGTGACGTGGGCGCGGCTGGCGATGCCAAGGGGTTGTCGGCTGACGAGACCGCCGGGCCGAAATCGAAGGCCGAGCAAACCGGCTCAACGCCAAGGGCGAGATGTTTCCCATCCCATGGATAGGCCTTCCGGCCGCGATTGCTGTACCAGAGCAACAGGCTTGGGAAATGCTCTTTCTGCCATTCAAGGCGGGCACGAAACCCCTCGTCACGGTAGTGCAAGGCGATCGCGCCATCGATGCCGACCAGCTGCAGCAGTTCCTCGGCATTCTGGTCAAGCGGAACGGACGCCGCATCGATGGTGGCGCCATCGCGGGCGTCGACGCTCTCAAGCTTCGACCATCGTCCGCCCGGCGCAAACAGCGTCGCCACCGGCTCCACGTCGCCGGGAAAACTGCGAACCTCGCCATAGGCTCCGGGCTCGAGCCTGACCGATCCGGGCCGGGGTGACAGGCGGAAGGTGGGGTGCAGGCCGATCGGCAGCCTGCAGGGTCGCCGCACCTCGATCTCGAGCGTGATGTCGACGGCGGCGGCCCGCGGGTCCGGCACGATGCGCCGGCGCAATTGGCGCACGGGATGGCCGTCCGGATAGCTGCACGTCAGGACGATCTGCCGCTCGTCGCAGTCGCCCCAACTCCAATGTGCGTTCGAGCCGTGGCCGTGCGGCACATCCGCTCCAGCGAAGGTCTCGCCAGCGTCCGACCAGCCTTTCGGCAGCGGGCGCGAGCCGTCGCTGCCGAAGGGCACGCAGGGCCATTCGCCGCGCAATTCCTGCAGGATCGGCGGCAGCGTCGTTCTGTCGGGATCCGAACCCCAGGGTGCGACATGCAGCGGGCTTACCTGTCGTCCATCAGGCAAAAGGAAAGTGACCGGCCCCAGCATGCCGCCCAGGGATTGCACCGCCAGGCATCCATGCGCCCAGGCCAGGCCGCGCCTTGTCGTCTCAGTCATCTCGATGCCGCCCCGCCAAAACGGTTCTCCGCCAGTCCGGGGGTGTCGACCGTCAGGGCATAAAGGCTGCCGGCGAGCCGTTCCCCGGGCTTTGAGAGGATACTGGCCGTCGTGACATAGAGCGTCTTCAGGTCGGCACCGCCGAAGGTGCAGGTCGTGATATTGGTGACCGGCATTTCGATGATCTCCGCCACGGAACCCTCAGGCGATATGCGCGCGATGCAGCCGCCGCCGAAACGGCAGTTCCAGAGATAGCCATCGCTATCGATCGCCGAGCCGTCAGGTGAACCGCGGGAGAAGTCAGCAAGGAATGTCCGTTCGTTCGAGATCGAACAGTCCGCTATTGCGTAATCGAAGGCGTAGATCTCGTTGGCGAGCGTATCACCGAAATAGAAGGTGCTGCCATCGGGACTCCAGCAAAGCGTGTTGGAGATGCCGAGCCCATGCCGCCACTCGCTCACCGTTCCATCAGGCGCGATGCGGTAGAGGATGCCCTCGCCTTCTGCCGTCTCGCCAAGCTCGCCGTCGGGCAGAACATTGTTCTTCATCGACCCGACCCAGAAGTTTCCCGCCGGGTCGGGACGACCGTCGTTCAGGCGCACGCGCGGATATCCGGGCAAGCGGAAGCCGTGATCCTCGCGCCGGTCGGTTTCCGGCCACCACCAGACGAGTTTTGAGGCTAGCGCCAGAAGCAACCGCCCTGGCTCGTCGGTGAGGGAGACCGCCACCACCGGCTCGTCGAATATCCAAAAGCGGACCGAACCGCTCGCCTCATCATACCGATGGACGAGAAATCGATTGACGTCGCTCCAGTAGAGCGCCTGCTCGGATGCCGACCAGACGGCGCCCTCGCCGCATTTGTCGCCGACCGGGGCAACACAGGTAACCGACCTCACCATCCGCGCCTCCTATTCAGCCGCGAGATCGTGGACAAGCGACCGCGACGGTCCGAGGGCATGGGCGTTCTGCACCAACGCGCGCATGTACCCAAGCGCAAAGGCCTTGCCCGCATGCCAAGAGGCAGCACAGGTCATTGCCGGCGTATGGTCGGGGATCATCACGCCCTGATAGTTTTCATCGCGCAGGATGCGCACGATTTCGGCCATGTCGATATCGCCTTCGTCGACGAAGGTTTCGACGTAGCGCGGCATCTTGCCCTTCACATTGCGGAAGTGGATGTAGCCGATGCGCCCTGATCGCGCGAAACGGCGGACATGTTCGTAGATATCGCCGCCGGGCATTTCCTGAAGCGAGCCCAGGCACAACTCCAGCCCGTTCGACGGGGAATCGACGATCGACATCAACCGATCGTACTTTTCCGGCCGGTTGACGAGCCGGGCCGTGCCACGCAGCGCCTCGGCCGGCGGATCGTCGGGATGAGCACCGAGCATGACACCGGCTTCCTCGGCGACCGGAACCACATCCTTCAGAAAACGCGAGAGGCGATCCCAGATCTCGGCGTTGCTGACCGATACCGGTTTGGCGCCGGGCACGGCGCGGCGATACCGCATGTTCCAGACCATGCCGTCGGGGATGGGCGCGTCCGGATCGGGCACGGCGCCCGGCGCATCTTCGACGCCGAAGCCGACGGATTCAGCACCGCCGCGCGCATAGGGGCCACGGGTCCAGCCATAGACGCCGGCGAGCGAGAAATTGTAGCCGATGCAGGGAACGCCTGCGCGCCCGGCATCGCGGATCAGTTGCTTCAGCGCGTCGATCTGCGCATCGCGCTCCGGTCCGTCGAGCAGGATGTCGTGCCAGAAGCGCGGCGAAAAATTCTCGATGGCGGCAAGTTCGAGCCCGCCTGCCCGCACGTCCCGAACCAGAGCCGACAGCTCCTCATAGGTCCAAATGCGGTCGGTGGAGCAATCGCCCCATCCACCATTGTCGCCGCTGTCGATCTTCGGATCCTTGCCGGCGAAATAGTTGGTCAGATGCGCGACGATGTGGGTTGCGCCGGACTGGAGCGCGAAGCGGTAGTTGTCGGGCGTGAGCTGTTCACGATAGAGGCCAAGGCCGATTTTCATCTTGTTCTTTCCCTGTGCGATTATTTCACGCCGATGCCGGCGGTGAGCCCGCCGTCGATGCGGAAGTCCGATCCGGTGATAAAACCGGCACGATCGGATGCGAGATAGGCGACGAGGTCCGCGACTTCCTCCGGCTCGCCGATGCGGCCAATCGGATGGGCGGCGCCGAAGCGGGCGAAGGCTTCCTCCTCGCTGACGCCCTCGCCGCCATAGGTGCGCGCGGCCAGCGACAGGAGCGGAGTGCGGACGGAACCGGGGCTGACTGAATTCACCCGCACCTTGAGGTCGGCATGATCGAGCGCCATCGCGCGGGTCAGCGCATGGATGGCGCCCTTGGTGGCGACATAGGCGGCGACATTCTGCTGACAGCTATGGCCCTGGACCGAGGAAATGTTGACGATCGCCCCACCGCCGCGCTTGGTCATCTCGGGGATGGCGAAGCGCCCCGTCAGGTAGATCGAACCGACATTGACGGACAAGCACCGGTTCCAAGTCTCGAAGCTGGTGTCGAGCACGGTGCCGAAGGGATGAACGGCGGCGGCGTTGACGACGATATCAAGACCACCATCGCGCGACACAACCGCCGCGACGGCAGCCGCCACATCTGCCTCGACCGACACATCGACCAATCGTGAGGCCATTGCCAGGCCACGCTCCTGTGCGATCCGGTCGAACGTCTGGTTGGCCGCGGCATCGTTGCCGCAAGCCAAGACCTTGGCGCCGGCCGTGGCAAGCCTTATGGCCGATGCCAGCCCGATACCGGAGGTTCCGGTAACCAGCGCCACTTTTCCTGCAAATTCAGTCATGATCGGCTCCGAACTCCCTAACGCACACGTTCCAGGACTTGATTGAGAAGCACGGCGCCAAGGATGATCCCGCCACGCACGACGTACTGCCAGTACTCGCTGACGTTCATCAGGGTCATGCCGTTGGAGATGCAGCCGAGAAACAGCACCCCGATCAGGGTTCCCCAAATGCGGCCCTTGCCGCCGAACAGCGAGGTGCCGCCGATGATGACGGCCGCAATTACGTCAAGCTCCATGCCGGTGGCGGTCGTGCCGGTACCGGCTCCGATCTGCGAGGCGATCAGCGTGCCCGAAATCGCCGTCAGTGCGCCGGTGAGGCCGAGCGTCAGCGCCTTGACCTTCCAGATGTCGATACCCGAGAGCCGAGCCGCCTCCATGTTGCCACCGACGGCATAAACCTCGCGGCCGAAGCTGGTGTATTTCATCAGGAAGTGCATGGCCGCGAAGGTGAGCACGAAAATATAGACCGGGAAGGGAATGCCGAAGAGGTAGCCGCCACCGAGGAAATCGAAGCCGGTCGGAAACGTCGACAGCGGAAATCCACCGGTGATGAGGTTCGCAACACCGCGAAGGGCGGCAAACAAAGCGAGCGTGGTAATGAAAGTCGGGACGTTGAACCACTGCCGGAAGCGGCCGGTGAGGTAACCAAGCGAAAAGCCGACGGTAAGCGCGACGGCAAAGCCGAGGATAACGGCGTTCCAGCCGCCGATTGCGTCCGTGTAGGCGTCGGCGAACCAGGCAACGATGCATCCCGCCAGTGCGACCCCGGCGCCAACAGAAAGATCGATCTCGCCCGAAATGATCACGGCCGTCATGCCGAAGGCGATGATCCCCAGCATCGCCACGGTTCGCAGCACGTTGAGGATATTGGCGGTCGAGGCAAAGCCCGGCGCCATCAGGATGAGGAACAGGACCAGACCCGCGAGGATAATCTCCATCGGATAGGTCTTGAGGAGACGCAGCGAGACGTTCTGTCCGCCGCCTTCAGCTGTTTGTTGGCTGACAAGTGTCATTGGGAGGCCCCTTCCATGCATAGGCCGTAGAGTTGGGTAAGATCGGTCCTAGTGGGATCCACCTCCGCCACCACATTACCGTGGTGCATCACGAGAATGCGGTCTGCCACTTCGAGGACCTCCTCGAGTTCGGTCGAAACGAAGATGCTTGCCAGGCCGTCCGAGGCTTTTTGCCAGATGATGTCGAAGATCTGTCGCTTGGCCTGGACGTCGACGCCGCGGCTCGGCTCATCGAAGAACATCACCGAGGGAGCCCTGTTCAGCCACTTGCCGATCACCACCTTCTGCTGGTTGCCGCCCGACAGGGAAGACACCGGCAATTCCGGATCGCCGCACTTGATATGCAAATCGGCGATCTGCCGATCGACATGTGGCTGTTCGCGGCGACGGGAGATCAGTCCGTTTCGCGCAATGGGGCCGAGACTTGCCATGCAGAGATTGTCGGCCGTCGGCAGCGATTGCACGAGACCGACCTCCTTGCGGTTCTCCGGCGTATAGCCAAGACCGGCGGCGCGCATCTGGCGCGGCGTGGCGCCCGTCATCGATTGCCCGGCAAGGTGCACCGTGCCGGCGTCTGTCCGGTCGGCGCCGAAGATCGCGCGCATCAACTCGGTCCTGCCCGAGCCTAGCAGGCCAGCGATCCCGAGAATCTCGCCGCGATAAAGGTCGAAGGAGACGTCGTTGAAGTGTCCTGCACGGGTCAGGCCGCGCACTTCGAGCAGCGGCTTGAGCCTGTCGATCACCTGGCGCGGCGGCCGTTTCGTGCGGGCGGCGTCGCCAAACATCATGCCGACGATCTCGGCGGGCGAGGTCACGGACATCTCGACGGCACCGATATAGTGGCCGTCGCGAATGACGGTGCAGGTGTCGGCGATCTCGAAAAGCTCGCTCATGCGGTGCGTGATGTAGATCATCGTCACGCCGCGTGCCCGCAATCGCTCGATCAGCGCGAAAAGCTGCTTGACCTCTTTCGAGGCGAGCGCCGATGTCGGTTCGTCGAGCAGCAGGATCGATGGGTTGAAGGACATCGCCTTGACGATCTCGACGACCTGCTGTTGCCCGACGCTGAGGCCCGAGACCGGCTGGCGGGAATCGATCGAGAGCCCCATGTCGGACAGAAGCTCGGTCGCGCGCTTGTGCAAACCCTTCCAATCGACGACACGCAAGCCCGCGCGCCTGGTGTGCGGCAGGCGACCGAGAAAAATGTTCTCGCCGACGGACAGTTCGGGAACCAGCGAGAGTTCCTGGTGCACCGTGACAATGCCGGCATCAAACGCGTCGTGCGGCGAAGTAAAGCTCTGGTCTCTTCCGTTGACGCTGATCGTGCCGGAGGTGGGCTCGGTCACGCCGGCAAGAAGCTTGATCAGGGTCGATTTGCCGGAGCCGTTCTTTCCCATCAGGGCATGAACGCGCCCTGGGGTAAAATCATGGGTAAACTCCGACAGGGCAACCGTCGGGCCGTAACGCTTTGTGACGGATCGGAACTCGAGCCGCCCTTGGGCGGTATCTGTCCGGGGCTGAGAGTAGGTCATCGGTGGTTCCCGGTTGGCGCAGAAAATGGTGGCAGGGCCGAGTGGCCCTGCCACGCAACCTTACTTCAGAGCCTTCAGGCCTTCCTTGTAGGCGGCGACCCCGTCGGCATTCGCGCGCGTCAAGGGAAGGACGGGAACATTGACCTTGGTCTCGAACGTCTTGCCTTCGAGCAGTTTCTGCGCTGCCTCGATCGCCTGCTTGCCGACCTCTAGAGGCTGCTGCGCCGTCGTTGCCTGGAGCACGTTGTCCTTGTCGAGAAGCATGTTGGCGAGCTGCTCGGAGCCATCGGTGCCGAAGACGAACACTTTGCCCTCAAGCCCGGCCTTCTTCACCGCCTGGACCGCGCCGATCGTGCCGCCTTCGTTGGCGGCATAGATCACCTTGATATCCGGATTGGCGGTCAGCATGTCGCTGGCAACAGCCAAGGCCTTCTCGGCGAGCCAGGCATCCTGCTGCGCGACGATCTCGACCTGAGAGGACACCACGTGAAGGAAGCCGTCGACACGAGCGTTCGACTGTTCCGGCAGGAGCGCCTTGAAGGCGAGCGTACCGATCTTGACCTTCTCGCCATTCCCGAGGGTTTTCAGAAACGGGGCGGCCGCCTCGCCGGTGCCGATGCCGATATCGCGGTCCGAACTGGTCACCGTCGCCTGGGCAACGTCACCATTGGCAGACGTGCCGTAGGTGACCACGGTGATGCCGGCATCGCGTGCCTTCTTGAGCGCGGGAACCGACGCGTCGGCCGACAGCGGCGCGACCACGATCGAGTTGACGCCGCGGGCGATATAGGTGTCGATCAGCTGCGCTTCCTTTTCGAGCTTGCTGTCGCTGTTTCCGGCGAGAAGTTCGTCGCCGGCGGCTTCCGCCGCCTTCTCCATCCCGATCTGAATGCCGCGGAAATACTGGTCCTGCTGGAAGACGATGCCGGCGATGGCCTTGCCGTCGGCAAGAACCGCGCTCGGCGCGAAGCTGACACTCACCAGAAGTGTTGCGAGCGTCAGGACGTGGCGTTTTGTTTTGATCATAACGGGTCTCCTCCCCTATGCCCTTGATCGTGTTGCCGGCCCGCGGGCTAAGGGGCCGGTTCTGACTGAATGCGGAACACGATGCCGTCGCAGCCTCAAGTCTTGGTCGCGGCGGACTGTCCACTGGTCGGCGCGCCGACGAATTTGAGGCCGAATTCGAGATGGCGGCTCATGAGATAGGCATAGGCAATTCGGTCGCGCGCCCTCAGCGCGCCGATGATTTCGGCATGGGCCTCGTAGGTCGCCGACTGGACCGGCCGCTCCGCCTTGCCGAGGCGCATGACTTCCTCGATGACGGTGCGCATCATCCGGTAGGCAGCAAGGGTTGTCCTGTTGCCTGACAGTTCGACGATGGCCTCGTGGAATTCGTAATCGTAGCGGGCCGCTTCCTCGACGCTCTCAGCCGTCCGGATGCGAGCATTGGCCGCCTCCAGCCTGTCGAGGTCGGCTTCGCTTGCATGAAGAATGATGTGGTCGCCGACGCCGGTCTCGATGATGCGGCGGAAACCCTGAAGATCGCGGAAGGAATCGGGCGATATGCCGTTGTGAAAGGCAAAAAGCCGGCGGATCGCCTCGCCATGACCACCGCTGATGACGGCACCGACTTTGGGCCGCGTTTCGACGAGGCCATAGGCGCGCAGCACCTGCAGCGCCTCGCGAACCGTATTCCGTCCGGCCTGAAACTGCTCACCAAGATCGCGCTCGGTCGGCAGCGCATCGCCAATCCCGAGGCCGCGTTCGGCAATCAGATCCCTGATCTGTTCGACGAGCCTGTCGACCGCCGACGTCTTGCCGACCTCAGCTGGCTCGACACCTGTCGAATGCTCCGGTTTTGCCAAATTGTGCGCCACGCTCTCCTCCTGTGTGCGGTTCTATTTGTTGGTCCAGATTGAATGATAAGTCAAGGGTAGCGTCAGAATTTTCGCCATCCTTTCAGAAAAACGACGATGTAAGCGTATTTTCGCTTGAATTTGCGCCCACGCCGACCCTTAATGCATTATCTGGTCCAACAATAGAGATCATCCCGAGATCGCAGGAGTTTAAGAGATGAGGCCGATGGAAGAGTGCTTTCGCTGGTATGGCCCGGATGACCCGGTGCCGCTCAGCCACATCAGGCAGGCAGGGGCGACAGGCATCGTCTCAGCGCTTCATCACGTCTATGACGGCTCGCCCTGGTCAGACGATCAGATCCTGAAGCACAAGGGCTTGATCGAGGCTGCGGGTCTGCGCTGGAGCGTGGTCGAGAGCATTCCGGTGCACAATTCGATCAAGCTGGCATCGTCAGACAGCGCACGCTACATCGGCTGGTACAAGGACACGATGCGCGCGCTGGCGCGCTGCGGCATTGGCACGGTCTGCTACAATTTCATGCCGGTGGTTGACTGGACCCGCACTGAACTCATGCATCCGCTGCCGACCGGCGGATATGCGCTGCGCTTCGATGCTATCGATTTCGCCGCCTACGATCTCTTTGTGCTGAAACGGCCGCGCGTCGAGCAGAGCTATTCGCCCGCCCAGATCGACACGGCACAAGCTCGCTTTGCAACAATGGATGCTGCAAAGGTCGACCGGATCGAACGCAATCTGATTACCGGCTTGCCGGCGTCCGAGCGCAAGTTCGATCGCGCCGGCTTTCTTGGAGCGCTCGCGGAGTACGATGGCGTCAGCGCCGAGGACCTGCATAAAAACCTCGCACGCTTCCTGCGCGAGATCGTGCCGGTCGCCGAGGAGGTCGGGGTGAAGCTCTGCATTCATCCTGATGATCCGGCCTTCCCGCTCTACGGCTTGCCGCGGATCGTATCCACTGCGGATGACGCGCGCCGCATCCTGGCAGCCGCCGACAGTCCCGCCAATGGCCTGACCTTCTGCACCGGATCCTACGGCACCCGCGCCGAAAACGACCTGCCGGCCATGGTGCGTGAGTTCGGCTCCCGCATCCATTTCGCCCATCTGCGCAACGTTCAGCGCGAAGCTGACGGGTCGTTTCATGAAGCCGACCATCTTGGTGGCTCGAGCGATATTCCGGCCGTCATTCTCGCCCTTCTCGAGGAGCAAGAGCGCCGGCGTACCGAGGGGCGCGACGATTGGCAGATCCCCGTTCGTCCAGACCATGGGCATCTGCTTGCCGACGACATCGGCAAGGAACGGATCAATCCCGGCTACTCGCTCATCGGCCGACTGAAGGGGCTCGCCGAGATCCGCGGCGTGATGCACGGCATTTCAGCGGTCGAGGCCGCACGGAACAAACAGGTGACACGATGAAGACTTTTGAAGACGATGCCGACTTGTTCGCGGCGATGCGAAGCCGGCTCTTCACCGCCGTTGTCGGCGATATTCTTGATACGATGGGGCTGCAGCATCAGTTCCTGCCGCCGAAGATCCGGGCCCTGCGCGACGACATGGTGACAGTCGGCCGTGCCATGCCGGTGCTTGAGGCGGATTTCTTTGCGACCGCGGGAGCCGGCGGCCACGCCGAGATCAGCTCCAAGCCCTTCGGCCTGATGTTCCATGCGCTCGACAGCCTGAAACCCAACGAAATCTACGTATGTTCAGGCGCCTCGCCGCGCTACGCTGTCTGGGGCGAGTTGATGTCGACACGCGCGATTCAGCTGAAAGCCGCAGGTGCGATCTGCGACGGATACTGCCGAGACAGCAGCGGCATCCTCGCCCTCGATTTCCCGACCTTCTGCTACGGATCCTATGCTCAGGATCAGGGACCGCGCGGCAAGGTCGTCGACTATGCGGTTCCGATCGAGATCGGCGGCATCCGCATTCGGCCCGGCGACATGCTGTTCGGCGACCGCGACGGCGTTCTGGTCATTCCGCGCGAGGCGGAACGGGAAGCGATCGCGCTGGCGTTCGAAAAGGCAGAAACTGAAAACAAGGTTCGCCTTGCCATCGAGGCCGGCATGTCCACGGTCGAGGCATTCGAACGCTTCGGCGTCATGTAGCCGCTCAGTGGCGGGACGACGTCGTCATCGTCCTTACGAGCGGTAAATCTATGGCACGAACGCGTCCATCTCTCTGCGAGGTGACGCCCGTTGGGTTGGGCGCGCCGTGGATTACGGCGCGGCTGGATGTCGGTTGCAAACACCCATTCCCGGAGGCCGGAGGTCACACCGAAATTGCCCTCCGGCGTCACGTGGTGGTGCAGCGCATGGCGTCGCTTGAGCGTGAAAAACAGCGATCCTTGGCGTCCCGGTCGATAATGCACGAGATGATGAACCGTGGCATAGCAGAGATAATCGAACAGGAAGCCCGCGCTGAGGCTGTGCAAATGCGGAGCCGCCGATCCACCACAACGGAGACATCAACAGAAGGAAATATGCGGGCACGCTGACAAATGTCGCCGACATCATCACCACCGGCGCACGAGCGGCATGTCGAACGCGCCGAAGGGTGGGGCACGGCCGGCAATGGTTTCACGCTTTCTTAACAACGAATTGTGAAAATGCGGCCCATCCGGTGGGCATGATGCCGACCGTTCGTTTGGGGTAATGAGTGCATGCGTAAGCCGCAAGATCAGGCGCTGTCCTCCGGCGCCACCAAACCGGAGTCCGGCTACTTCGTCTCCCGCCGCGCCGTGCTTTCGGGCCTCGGTGTCATGACACTGCTTGGCGCCTCCGGCTGCTCGCAGACGCTCGAATTCCCGGAGCTGGGATCAATCGAGCCGTCGGGTGGTATGCCGCCTGGGGGCGTTGACCGCATGCCGACCGGTTCGATCCCACCGCTCAGCGTCGACAGCAACATCACCGATAACGGCACGATGTATGCCTCGCTGATCGACAATGGCCTCGTGATCCCGGCAGTTCCATTCCAGAAGATCAGGCCGGAATTCCGCCGTCAGATCGTTATCGATCCGACCGGCGAGGCGCCGGGCACGATTGTGGTGCGGCTCAACGAGCGGCATCTCTATTGGGTGCAGGAAGGCGGCGAAGCGATCCGTTACGGCGTCGGCATCGGCAAGGCCGGCTTCGAATGGAGCGGCCGCGCCGAGATCCAGTACACCAAGGAATGGCCGACCTGGACGCCGCCCAAAGAGATGATCGCACGCAAGCCGGAGCTGGTGAAATGGACGGGCGGTCAGCCGGGTGGCCTCGACAACCCGCTCGGCGCCCGCGCACACTATATCTACAAGGACGGCCACGACACTGGCTATCGCGTGCACGGCTCACCCGAATGGTGGACCATCGGCACTCAGGCATCTTCCGGTTGCGTGCGCATGATCAACCAGGACGTCATCGACCTCTACAACCGGGTCAAGGCGTCGCCGACCAAAGTCCCGATTGTGGTGGCGTGAAAGGCGCTTCGCGCCGAGCGAGTAGGGAATCGAGAAGAGCCACGACAGTCCCTACCAAAAAAATTCAGTCGTTCAATCCTGCCGCACCCGTCTGCCCTTCGCGACAAGCTCTCTGACCGCGATCTTTAGAGGGAGGCGTGCCGGATCTCTCCTAGTGTCTGAGGACGCAACGCCTCTTGAGCCGCAAGAGCGAGGGGTCAAGCGTCGGTCCGTTGCAGGCGCGATGTCAGCCAACAACATGTTAACCCAACGCGGTAATCCGATGCGCCCGTCGAAAGCAGTGCTGCCGGAAAAACGAAATACATAGGCATGGGTTTCGATCCCATACGCAACAAGATGCAACGCCGACGTCAAACGACTGCCGGCGCTGCGTTGACGAGGATCTATTCGGCCTTTGCCTCGATATCGAGCCGCTCCAGGAAACCTGCCGGATCGTCGGAGGCTGTCATCAGTTCAATCGCACCAATGCCTGCGGCGTCCTTCGATTTGACAGACAGGGTGAATGTCCCCGCTCTTCCCAGGAAAGTTGAGGCTGCCCCGGCGACACTTTGAAGCTTCGGCTGATCGGCCACGAACTGCTGCAGCATGGTGGATCCGACCAGCACCAGCATGCCGCGCGCCTGCTCCGCCGTCATGTCGTTTTGCCGGGCATACAAAGTCAGCGCCTTGTCGAAGAGCCCTTTGTCCTCGATCCGGAGCTTCAATTCCCGTGCAGTAACGCCGAGTGCTGCGGTTTGCATGCGTATCGTGTCAGCAGAAAACAAATCGTTTGAGACGCCGGCCAAGACACCAGACAGCGAAACACTGCCCATCCCTTCGCCCCCAAGGGAGATATCCTTGATGACGAAGCTTTTGCCCGCTTCGTCCCAATGTCCCTCAACCCCTGCCGACAAGGTGAGCTTGTCGTAGCCGAGCTTTCGCAATTGCTCAAACGTCTCGTCCTTGGCGTCTGGCGGCATCGGGACACTCAAGTCCTCGTAGACAATACGAATATCGGTAGGGATTCCGTTGTACGGTTTGCCGAGCGCCGCTTCATAAGATTTCAGCGAAAATTTCACGCGCTGCGGAACGAGCGATGCGATGTCCGACGACATTGTTTCAGAGGCTTCAACTTCACCTGCATCATCGTTGAGCGCAGTCTGAGGAAGGGCATCGTCACCGGCACCATCCACAGGATCAGGATCTCTCGCCTGATCGGCAGCATCGTCCGCAATTTCAGCAGCGGCCACATCTGCCGCAGCGTCTGCGCCATCATCGATGGCCGAACCGTCCTTGTCCGCGTCAACCGGTACAGCTGAGACTTCGGGCCCGGCGTCCGCGCCCTCAACGGCGACATCGCTGCCTTGGCTGCTATCGCTGGGATCGGGCGCGTCGATTGCCGGTGCAGCGGTTGCAGCATCCAGACGATCGTCAGACGTCGTCTCGCTCGGCGCCGTCGCCTCGTCATCGACCGCTGCGATCTCTTCAACGTCGGCCGGCCCGCTCGGCAGATCGACATCGAGACCGGCAAGCCGGAATGTCCCGAACTCGGGCAGCAATGTGGAATAGGCAAATTCTTGAGCCTGATCTTCGTTCAAAACAAGGAGTTGTTTCAACGCCTCCATTGTCGGGTGCCAGGAAAAACCGCTGACGCTGGCTTCAGCGAGCCGGAAATGATCATCGCCTTCTTCCATCGAGATCCCGTTGAGGCTCGCGTTCACTTCGCGCCCGTTCAGGTGAAGCGACGTGCGTTCGACATCAAGGCTGATCTGCTTGCCAATGTCCTTGCCCGGGGATTTGACCTTGAGTCCAAGCAATTGGATATCGCCCTGGCCAATCATATCGGGCAGGGAGAGAACCTTCATGTAAAAGGCGTTTCGTTCGGCAGCAGGCAATTCGTCGGGGGCTTTGACCGAACGCAGCATGCCCAGCGTGTCCAAAAGCGGCTCAGCCGGCATACGAATGCTAAGACCATTGCTGCGCAACTCACCATATTGGAAGCTGCCCTCGCCTATTGTCTGAGTGACGTCCTTGATCGACAAGGGGCCGTAAAGGGCCTTGGCCTGCTTGTCCTGTGGCCCGGCCACTTGCGTATACAGACGTGCCGCATAGGCCACGTCCAGGTCCTTGCCGGTCATCGCCCCAAATGAGCCGTTCATGCGCGCGTTTTTCGTCTTCCCGTCTTCAGTCGCCTCAGCCACATGCATGTCCAGGCTGGCATTGGATGAGCTGTAGCGTGCTACGCGGCCATCCCTGATATCCTCGAGCGCGATGTTTTTGTAGACGATCCTGTCTTCATCCCCCTCAACGATCTTGGTCATCGCGACCTCGGGCAGAAAGATGCGATTGGCCTGGAAGCGCTGGATACGCTCCGGCAATGACAGACCGCTCTTGTTTGCGAATATCTCGGCGACCGTCTGACGGTCGAAATTTGGCTGCTCGACACTCGCGCGCGGCACAGCGATTTTGTAACCCGCAAGCTCGGCGCTCAGGTTGGCGATCTCGAGCTCGGCATTCAGGAAGAGAAATTTTGGGCGACCGTCGATGCCGGCGATCTTTGCGCTAAGGCCGTCCTTTAGCGGCAGCATCACGTCACGCAGATGAAATCGGCCGAGATAATCCACATGGACGGAGCCGACTGTTCCCCCGCGCGCTGTGATATGCTGCTTGACGCCGCGCTCCAGCGTGATCTTGTAACCCGTCGCCCCGGCAGCCAGCACCGCCACAAACGCGGCGCTCAACCACAGCGCCTTGCGCCGACCTTTTCCTGTGACCGATTTTACCTGTTCCAAATCATCCATCCTTTCACCGCCTCCCTGTGTGACGGCGACTTTGCGACCGACATCACGACGGTCCATTGCAATCACTGCGAAACGATTGCCTTTCGACATCAGACCGTCCCGAAATGTTTCGTTGAAACCGCTGCAACCGCGACGTCGCCTAGATGCGCGCTAGGCCACTAACCGGAATGAAGGCAGATGAACTGGCAATCATGCTACGGCGCCCGTCGACCAGTCCAACAGGCGTAGCGACCAGCGAGAGTGAAGTTCCTCTAAGTCGGTCTTGGCGCTCTGCCTATCTTCAAGGGCGGCACATCGTCGATTGATGTTTTGAGCGCCCGGCTGAAGACAGTTTCGCCTAGCGCAATAATGCAGCCGGAGATTGCGATCAAGACCATTAATGTACCCCAGATCGCCGTGAGGGCCAGGTTTCTTTGAGCATTGACCCGGATGTGCCATTCATGAGCCTACGTAGGCTGCCGCATCGTCGGGCCTGGAGAAACATCTGCCATGCGGGTCAGGCCGAGATTGATGCCATCGCCAAGATGGCGGTGAGCAGCGCAAGCCTGTTGTCGGGCGGACCGGCCCGTGCGCAGGTGGGTGAACGCGTTCGCGATCGTGCTAACCTATGTTGGCCCCGCAGCTGATCCCGAGATCGCAGCGCGTGTCAGGCGACACTCTTTGAAGGCGAGTGGAAGATCGTTGGCTTGATATGCTGCGATCCCTGCACTGAAATCGGCAACTGCTTTTGGATCGTCCTTGGCTTGGGACAGACACTCTGAATGATTTCATGGTGACACGACCTGATGGGTACCTGTCTAACTGAAAGACTTCGCGATCGGACCGGCGGAGCGCTTGCAACCTGCCCCAAAGCAAATTCCATCAGGTCGCAAATCACTGCAGCGATTATCGCCTGGGTGAGGGCGTGGCGCTGCTCGCTCTTGTTAAGGCTGGCCTGACAGCGTCGCCGGCGTGATGGGTTCACTATTCAGTACCTGGACTGTTCAAAACGTTGTGACCTGCGCTTGCTAGTGATTTCCGTCTCGCGAAGCGCAGGACCACACCCAGCGAAGCCGCAATAGGTATCGCCAGCAAGACACCGATGAAGCCGAATAACCACCCGAAGGCGAATAGCGCAAACATCATCCAGACTGGATTGAGGTTGACGCGCCGACCGATGAGGCGCGGAGACAGAACATAGTCGGCAAGCATTTCACCGACAATGAAGATGCCCCCCACAACAGCGACAGGTGCCCAAGTGGGCCAGAACTGGTCCACCGCAACGCATACCGATATCAAGATACCGGTGGCTGCCCCAAGGTAGGGAACGAAACTGATGAGGCCTGCAGCTATACCAATCAAAATGGCATGGTTGAGTCCGGTCAGCTTCAACGCTGCCGTATAAAGCACGGCAAGAATGAGACAGATGGCAACCTGACCGCGCACGAAGCCGGCAACAGTATCGTGGATTTCGCGCCCGAGCGCCCGACCATCATCGCGGTACTCCGGAGCGAGCCAGCCATCAATTGTCGCAATCATTCGGTGCCAGTCAATGGCGAGATAGATGGCGATGATTGGAGTGACAACGAGGAGCGAAAGAAGGGAAATCAATGCTCGTCCGCTCGACCACAGCGAACTGAGGAAACCGTCGAGCCATTTGCTGCCCATCGCCCTCACGACATCGACGGAAGATTGCTCGATGTGAAGATTCTCACCCATGATGTCATGCATCCAGGGTCCGCTTGCTTCAGTCATAAGGGACTGCAGACGCGTGATGTAGCGGGGAAATTCATCAATAAAAAATCTGAGCTCACCAATGATAACCGGGAACATAACCAGCATGACCGCGATAATACCCACGATCAGCGGCAAGATGACGGCTAGTGCCGCAAAGCTTCGATTGATCCCGAACCGCTCTAACCTGTCGACTGCGGGAACGAGAAGATAGGCGAGCAATGCGCCAACAACAAATGGCAGCAGGATTTCGCGCAAAAGCACTAGTGCAACCAAGGCGACTGCGGAAACCGCAATCCAGAATGTAGCTGGTTGCACAATTCTCATGGGACCCCTGCGCAGTCTTGTTTCGAGTTCTGCCGGACTTTGCTGATCTCAGCGCATCGATCCTCGGATCCAAGGAGGGTAGAGACGGTAAGGATCCTCCTTGTCAATTATCCATCAAGCTGGCGAAGGCGATCTCACCATCGGTAATGTAATGGTTGACCTTTCCGGTCTGTAGACGTGAGCCGGATTGATGCAAGACGACATCCCCGATCACCCGCTTTGACTTCAACTGGGTGACTATGTGATCTCGTTCAGCATTCGTATCTGAATCGGTAGCGTGTGTCACTTGGAGCGTCAGTTTGGTCAGCGATAATCCAGTATCCCTGGTGCCCGCCCCAACCCACAAGACGCGCTGATCAGTCGATGGCCTATCCGTATTCAGCCAGAAGCTTGCTGCTGTGATATCGTCGCCCGTATGAGCGGGGCTCAGCGCCCAGAAGCGGATATGGTGGCGCTTGCGCGGACTGTTGTCGATGGGCTGCTGGAAACCTATGTCCTGCTTTCGTCCGAAGAGATAGAGCGTGCTGAAAGGAGCCGTCGGATACGGAGTGTTGAGCAGAAACGCTCGTACCATTCGCCACGAGCTTGCAACCCCCAAACTGTCGGCTGTTGACCAGCCCGCTGTTGCAAACGCATCGCAAAGTTGTTGAAGAGTGCCTATCAGCACGAGATTCACTGGATCCCCGGGCAAGCCGTCGCCAGTGATGGTGTATCTAGGGATGAGTCTCCGGTGGAGAATCTTTAAGCCCATTCGGACCACGTTTGGCAAAATGACGTAGGCAGCAAGCCCATAGGTAAGACCTACCGCCAGGATCCAGGGAAGTCTGTGGTCCGCAGTGTCAAAAACGACAAAGACGATCAGCCAAACGCTAACTGCCCCCAGACAGAAGATGAGAAACCTTTGGAAAAGGCGCGTAAGCATTCTCAAAATTTCTTATCCCGTGCAGGACCTTGGTTCGCTATCGACTTCGCTGCTCGTACCTTGTCCCGCCGGCCGAACAGAGACGCTGTAGGCTAAGTTCTACGCCACATGTCGTCGAAACGATATTGTTCTTTGGGGAAGCGCGGGTCTCGTTGAGCGAGGATGCACCGCCCGGCAGCGTCGAGCCGCCGCCGGTCTGGGCCTGAGCAACCTCGAACCGTTGCGGGGCCGGATCGCTGATCCGGCCCGTCGTCGATCCGGCCTGCGTTGGATTGAAGACCGCAACGCCCGGCTCGGCATAGAGCGCCACGCCCGCGCCGAGCAGGAGTGTTGCGACCGTGGAGAGGCCGAAGATTCGTTTCTGGCTCATCATGCGAGCACCTATCGTTCGTTATCGTGCTGCGCGTTGAGGTCGAGCAGAGCCTGGAAGCTCTGCAAGGAAGCGAGATGTTTAGTCCCGGCATTTGATGGAGCAAAGCGTCGCTGACGTCTGCTCGAGGTTCATGGAATGAGCCGTCACAGCAGATCTTGTCGCAGCGCGAGAGCTGATGTCGAGACTGGAGCAGCGATAACCGGAGCGCAGTTCGTATGTGTGCCACTTACTGAGACATCCGCCATACAACTTCGGACGGCTCGCCGATGCAAGCGCTGCAACGCCGCCAGCGTGCGGGTGGATGCCCCGTTTGACGTCGGAACACTGTGATAAAATGGGTCTGTGAACGAAAGCCGACATCAATCGCAATTTCGTCGATGCTCAGGTCTTCGCTCAACAATTTCGTTTTCGCGCGCTCTATTCGACGGTCGCGCAGATAGGCATGCGGGCTCCGGCCTGTCGCGAACCGGAAGCCGGCAGCGAAATGCATGGGGCTGAGGCCCGCGGCGCGCGCGATGTCTACGAGTTGAAGCGGGGTCGCTAGGTTCCTTTCGATGAACTCTACGGCGCGCTTGAGCCGCCATGGTGCGAGCACGACGGAGTTTGTCTTGCGATCCTTCATCTTTGCTCGTCTCCACCGGTCGCCGCAATAAGCCGGGACTGGATCCGCTCTAGGGTTCGTTCGAAGACTTCCGGTTCGTCGAGCGCCCTGGCGAGCACCAAGGCCCCCTGGACGGCAACTACTGTCTCCTCGGCAAGCGCAAGGGCGTCACGTTCAGGGCATCCGGCCCTCTCGAGAGCAGAGGCGAGCGCACCACGCCACTCGGCGAAGTAATCCCTGACCCGATCGCTGAAGCGGTTCCGGACGTTGTCCAGTGCAAACGCGCCAATGAGGCACACACGGCGGCCGGAGCGAAAGTAGCCGGCAACCGAGCTACACATGCTGGTGATTGCGGAACGCGGATCATCCGCGCTCCGTAGCGGTTCGAAGACCTGCGTCGCGAACCATTCGTCGATCTCGCCGAGCACGGCTGCGGCCATCTCTTCCTTCCCACCGGGAAAGAAGTGATAAAGGCTTCCCTTTCCGAGGCCGGTCTTTTCGGTGATGGTCGATAGGCTTGCACCGTCGAAGCCATACTCCCGAAAGATCTCGGCGAGGGATGGGATTACGTCCGAGCGCTCGGCGACGATCTTTGGCATGTGCTACAGTCCCAATTCGGAAAGTCCCGGGTGGTCCGCTGGCCTGGGCCCAGACCGATCCCAGAAGAATTTGCGTTCAGATTCTTCGATCGGCAGATCATTGATGCAGGCATAACGGTGGTGCATCAGCCCGTTTTCGTCGAACTCCCAGTTTTCGTTGCCGTATGCCCGGTACCAGTTCCCGGAGTCGTCGCGGTACTCGTAGGCGAAGCGCACCCCGATACGGTCGCCGTCATGAGCCCACAGCTCCTTGATCAGCCGGTATTCGAGTTCTTTTGTCCACTTCCTCGCCAGGAACTCGACGATACGCTCGCGTCCTTGGACAAATTCCGCGCGGTTACGCCAATAGCTGTCGACGCTGTAGGCGAGGGACACGCGGTGCGGATCGCAACTGTTCCATCCGTCCTCTGCAGCTCGGACTTTGGCCGCTGCCGTTTCGCGGGTGAAAGGGGGCAGTGGTGGGCGTTGTTCAGTCATGTTCATGATCTCCAGATCCTTTTCACTGTACCGATCGGTAAACAGTGTGTCAATCGGTACATGTGGCTGAGTGCAGCGTCAACGGTCAACGCTGGGCGCTGGCCGTTTTTGCCGTGCGAATTGAAAGGTTGCGCCGTAGTCCGCCGAGTCCGCGTCACGCCGAGAGCTGCGATCTTAGCTGTTGTGGCTAGGCCGGTTGCTAGATGTTTGTCCGCTCAGTGCATGAGTTCACGAAAGACCGTCTCAAGCTCGACGTCTGAGGCCGCCACCACCGCGTAATAAAGCATCTTTGTCTCGCTCTCGGTGGTCTCGGCTGGCCAAAGAACTCGCTCGGCGATCGACCGCTTTCGCTTCATGAGACGCTGCAGCAGACAATCGAAGGATCCAGCGCCAAGCCGTGTGTGCGACAGATCGGGGATAGCGACATCAGTTCAAAAACAGGTAGGCACAGATTTCGGACGAGCCCGGAGACATACCTCCTGTCCCGCGCGTCGTCGCCTCTCATCACCGCCCTGCGCTATATCACTGCTGGTCAGTGGGCGGTCGCTTACGCGCAGCTCAGAAGGATCGTGCGTATCAGCTCTCCGCATCCGAAGATGACATCCAGGGGGCGACTGATGGCGATAAGGGTGCATGGCTTCGATAATCCGCTCACTGTCCGGGCGGAACATGCGACTATGGCTAGGGCGTGCCAGTCACCATCGCGAGCGAGCACGTGAACGTTGTCGCCAAGTACAAAACACCAAAGCGCGGCAATGTACTGTGGCGGGGAGGAACGTGCGTCTACATTGGGGAAAATGCGCCTCGTTTCTGGCAGCGGAGGTTCCGCTGCCAAAAACGTTTCAACCAGCGGCCTGCTTATTTTGCTGGGGGGCCATAGGAAGATGCGATTTTGCCCGCCTTCTCTTGGGCAGCTTTGAATTCCGCGCCCGTGTAGGCTCGCACGGTTTTTACATTCGATACAGCTCCCGATGCGCTGACAACGAGAAGTGCGGGGACCAAGTCAGCGCCATCGTCGAATTCCGTGATTGCCATCCAGTCGGTTTCGCCCGTCGTAACGTAGAAAGAATGCAGTTTCCCGCCCGCTGCTTCCATGATGCCACGGGCCGCCTTTTCTCGGTTCGATGGACTGTCAATCATTCCCTTCGCTGACGTGGTTGTATAGCACCCTGTGGTTATGAACAGTGGCATGACATCCTCCCTCAACTGGGCAGATCGGGTGACCTGCCATACTCAATATCTCAAAAAACTTGGCGTTAGACGAGCGTTGAGCTGCAGAGCGCTAGATTGGTCACGCACAATTCGGCGACGCACAGTGAGCATGATCGCCACCGCGGCGGGCCTTGAAATGACGGCACTACCAGCCGTCGCATCCGAAGCGGTTGCACGTTAAGGCTTTGGACCGTTTAGCAGGGATTCCCCTGGCATATAGCGTCCTGCCACCGAAGTTCCAAATCGAGCTAAGCGTGTTGTTCGAGGGCCTCATCGATCATCTCATCCGACAACTCTGCCAGGCAGTGAAACTTCTTTCCTTGCTGAGGGCGTAGCCTCGGGTCTGCTCCCAGGAACGAGCATGGGATAACGGCGCGCTTTCCCGCATTCAGTCGTTGAGACTTGGGGATGCTGCTGGCCTGCGGGCACACAAACGAACAACGCCTTTCTCCTTAGAGTTGATCGAATCCATGTTACCGTCATCCAGGACCAGGCAGATGGCGGCACCGCCAGCAGGTCCGCCTGAACGTTGATCCGAGGCCGTCGCGCTTCGATTCCTACGATGCCGTCTTGTTGGGAGGATGTGCCATGGCGGGGATACTTGACGTGGTTGTCGTCGGAGCGGGCTCGGCCGGGCTTGGGATCAGTTATTTACTCAAGCAGCAAGGTCGCGATCATCAGGTGCTTGAGCGAGGCTGCATCGGAGAAACCTGGCGGACCCAGCGCTGGGATTCCTTCCGTCTGAACTCGCCTAACATTCGCTCGCTGCTGCCCGGTGATTCCCATGACGTGCCTGATCCCTGGGGTGCCAGCACACAGCATCAATTTGTCGCTTATCTCGAGAAGTATGTTGAGCGGCACCAATTGCCGGTGATAACCGGGACTCCAGCAGAGGAACTGTCCAGAGATGACGAACTCTTTCTTGTGACGACACCGCGTGGTGTCTTTCAGGCCCGCAACGTCGTCGTCGCGAGCGGTAGCCTGAACTGTCCGAAACGATCGCCTGAGTCGGCGGAACTGCCGGCAACGGTCCGCCAACTCGATTCCTCGGCCTATCGCAATGCAGCCGAGTTGGAACAAGGTGCTGTTCTTGTAGTCGGCAGCGGTCAATCGGGCGGCCAGATTGCCGAGGACCTGGCACTCGCGGGACGCTCGGTCTTTCTGGCGACGAGCCGAGTCGGCCGTCTGGTCCGCTATTATCGCGGCGGCGACATCTTCAATTGGATGACCCTGTCCGGCTATTTCGACGTACCGCGCAGGGAAATCATCCTGCCATCGGGGAAGCTGCCGCCGCGAGGCTTGCTTGGTGCCACCCACACCATCAGCCTGCAATCGCTGAGCGCCCAGGGGGTCGTGTTGCTCGGTCGCTTCTTGGGTATGACGAATGGCAGCCTGGTATTCGGCGACAACCTGGATGAGCACATGCGTTTTGCCGACGAGAGCTCAGCCAACGTCAAGCGCCTTATTGACGCTTACATCGGGCGCGCCGGGCTGAACGCGCCGCCTGCCGAGGATGATCCTGCCGAGGTGATCGCCCCACGCCTCGCCGATCCACCGATCCGCTCAATCGAATTGGCGACGAGCGGCATAGCATCGGTAATCTGGTGCACAGGCTTCAGAGGCGATTTCCGGTGGATCAAAGTCCCGGACACCATCGACGACGACGGCCAGCCTATTCACGAGGAGGGGATCGGATTCGTTCCCGGACTGTATTTTTCCGGCCTCGATTTTGCCTCGACTCGGAAGTCGGGAGTTATACCGGGGGTTGCTGAGGAAGCAGCACGGCTGGTGAACCATCTCGCCAAGAGATCGGCGAGTTAATTCGATTGGTTAGCATCTGCATGGCAAGCGTCGTTACAGGGGCCCTTGTGAAGGGGTGGGCCCCTCCTCCGAACGCCGTGTTGGAGTTTCAGAACTCCGGCGAGACCGACCGAACCTCTCTCAAGTAGCGCTCGATGGGCGCGAGCCACCTGGCGATCGATGTATTGTTTGCCGGGACGTACATCATTGCGCTGCTGTCTATCAGCCCGTTTCTCACCGCAATTGTCCTGGTCATGTTGACCGCTCCAAAATGATCGCGGTCGGGGCAATGGGTCCCTTTGGCTGAGGGTCAGGATGTGCGCCTGACGGACGCCTGACCTCGGGATCAACATCGCAGTCATGGTTCAACACGCTGAATGAGGCGTATGTGAAAGCCCGCTACTCGGAACACTACGAGATCAGCGAGGAGGCAATGGCATGGCTGACCGCTCGAACTTCCGTTCTCTACGATCCGGTCAAAACAATCTGCGCGGAACACCTCGCTAAGCTCGAACGGGCGGACAATTCAACCTTGCTGCGACACTTGCCCTGACGCAGTATTTCCACTTGCTTTCCAGCGATGGTGACGACCCCAAGGCGCGAAAAGGGTAGTTCCTGAAACTCCGTCTCCGTCACCGCGATTTGCCCTCTCCTCCGTCACCGCGCGATAAAAGGTGATCCCTCGCGGCGGCTTCTAATTGAACTGGAGGAGAGCTTTTCATGGAGAGGCCAAAGTCGGAATGCCTGTCGTTGCGAACGACATACCCGCAATTCAATTCACCTGAGATCAGCGACCCGAAGGGCCGTAGCCGTCCAGATGCCAGCGACGTCGCGATAGGCCCTCGTCTTCAGGTTCCCCTCTGCCTGACAGGCCCGCTGCGTTGCGGAGCCGGCAGCAAACTACAGTGGGCCGCGCTCGACATCGAGGACGGCAAAGTCGTAGCGACCTATCTCGGCCATCGCGCCGTTAAAGTCGAAGATCTTGGTGAGCGGTCCCTGGATATTGGGCAATGGCTAGGTGTCGCCGCGAACCGCAATGCTACTCTCCTCTTGGCGGTCAGCTATCAGACTTGACCTGGACCTGACGAGCCGCAGCGAGATCATTTTGGTTCCCACCCCTCGGCATATGACCGAACATGTGCGGCTTGATCTGGTTGATCCAGGAAACGGCGGCCGGCTCCTTGCTCCATAGCGTTCTAGCGAAAGGCACAAGCTGCTCGCCAACGAGGATGCCAAGAAGGCCGACGAGAGCGACGACCGGCGGGGCCGGCGAACGCACGTTGAGGAGGCTATAGACAATGCCGACCAGCAAGCCGGCACCGATGGACATGAGATAGAGTTTCATGGAATTCGTCCTCGCTGAGATGAGATTGCCGCTCCGACGGGCTTGTCCTGTCGGAGCGGCTGTTCTTGCTGGGTTACTTTGCCGGGTTCGGGCCAATCCGCTTGCCGTGCGTGACGCGTTCAGCGGCCTTGTGGACCATGGTGTAGGCATAATCGATGCCCATGCCGTAGGCGCCGGAATGCTCCTTCACCAGCGTGGTGACGGCGTCATAGGTTTCCTTCCGCGCCCAGTCGCGCTGCCACTCAAGGAGGACCTGCTGCCAGGTCACCGGAATGACGCCGGCTTGAACCATGCGGTCCATTGCGTATTTGTGTGCGTC
>NZ_LMDX01000005.1:0-117211 GCF_001425225.1 Ensifer sp. Root127 | reverse complement strand
TGATGATCGAGGGACAGTCACGCTTCCGGCCTTTCGGCTTACCTTATTGGGGTTTCGAAGATCTCAACAAGGGAGTTGGAAGCATGACTGCCTCTTATGATTACCATATCGGCGTCGACTACCACAAATCCTATAGTCATCTGGTGGTGCAGGACAGCAGCGGCAAGACGCTCAGATCGGGCCGGGTGAAGAACGATCGCCAGTCGCTCGGTGGGTTTCTGGAACGCTACCGCGAGAACTCGCATGCTGTGGTCGAGGCGACGCGCAACTGGATGGTGATGTACGACTGGCTCGACGACATTTGCGATGATGTCGTTCTCGCCCATCCCTTGAAGGTCAAGGCGATTGCCGACGCCAAGATCAAGACCGACAAGATCGATGCGACGGTGCTCGCGCATCTGCTCAGGGCCGACCTGGTGCCGGAGGCCTGGGCGCCCAGCGAACGAGCAAGAGACCTGCGCGTCGCCCTGCGCGAGCGGATGTTTTACGTGCGGCTGCGCACGATGACGAAGAACCGCATTGTCACGGTGTTTGATCGCTATCCGGAGCAGACGGCACAGCTGAAGAAGCTCGGGGATCTGTTTGGCAAGGCCGGCCGCGTCCAGCTGGCGCAAGTCAACGTCTCGGAGATCGACCGCATCCAGATCGACCGTGGCCTCGCCTTCATCGGCGACATCGACGGGCGGATCAAGCAGTCGGAAGCAACGATCCGGGCGATGACCAAGGCCAATGCCAACGTCAAGCTGTTGAAGACGATCCCCGGCATCGGCGAGTTCTTCGCCCGGCTGATCGACGCGGAGATTGACGATGTATCCCGCTTTCGCAATCCGAAGAAGCTCGCCGCCTATGCCGGACTGGTGCCCTCGACCTATTCGAGCGGCGGCAAGACCTTTCACGGCAAGATCATCAAGCAGGGCAACAAGTGGCTGCGCTGGGCTTTCGTCGAAGCCGTCACCCCCGCCATCGCCAGCGATGCGCAACTTCATGACCAGTACGAGCATCTGAAGATCAGAGGAACCAACAAGGCGCGTGTGGCGATCGCGCGCAAGCTTTTGACGATCGCCTTCCAGATCCTGCGTGACCAGCGCGCTTACGAGCCGCGCGGCACCAGCACCACGGAAGGCGCGTCGACGATATCCCGGCTGTCCTGATTGTCGTCTAGCGAGCCCGGCAGGACTGGGCTGCGCTCCTCAAGGAGAATGGGAAGCCGGGAGCCGAACGCCACTCTGTGACCGAAGCCAGCACGGCATCAGGGTCACGCATTGGAGACTGGTTCAAGAACCGAACGGCAGATGCCTGTCGCGCGGAAGGAAGAGATTTAGCCGATCGGCGCAAATGCCGATCAATAACCAACCGAACCCAAGGAAAGCTGGTTCAAGAACCGAACGGCAGATGCCTGTCGCGCGGAAGGAAGAGATTTAGCCGATCGGCGCAAATGCCGATCAATAACCAACCGAACCCAAGGAAAAGCCGCCAATCGAAGGCGTTTCGCCCCTTGTGTTCTTTCATTGGAGACGACAATGGACAGAACGACGACCGGCTGGATAAACGGCTTTCTGGGTGTGTTGATTTTCAGCGGCTCGCTGCCGGCCACACGCGCTGCCGTCATGGACTTCGACCCGGTGTTCCTGACGGTCGCGCGCGCGGCCATCGCCGGTGCACTTGCGCTCTGCCTGCTCCTTGTCTTTCGCCAACCCAAGCCGACACGTGCCGATCTCTTCTCGTTGGCGATCGTTGCCTTCGGCGTCGTACTCGGTTTTCCGCTGCTGACCGCGCTGGCGCTTGAGCATGTGACATCGGCCCATTCGATCGTCTTCGTCGGATTGTTGCCCTTGGCGACCGCGGTCTTCGGCGTGCTTCGCGGCGGCGAGCGACCGCATCCGGCCTTCTGGCTGTTTTCCTGCCTCGGCAGTGCACTGGTTGCCGGTTTCGCGCTCACGCAGGGCTTTTCGGCCTCGCCGGTCGGCGACCTCCTGATGCTTGCCGCAATCATCGTCTGCGGTCTTGGTTATGCCGAGGGAGCAAGCCTGTCGCGCAAGCTCGGCGGCTGGCAAGTGATCTGCTGGGCGCTGGTACTGTCGCTGCCGGTCATGATCGGTATCGGCCTCTTCACGAACCCGCCGTCCTTCGAGATGGTGAATGGCGCGGCCTGGACCGGGCTTGCCTATGTCTCGGTCTTCAGCATGCTGATCGGCTTCGTCTTCTGGTATCGCGGACTCGCGCTTGGCGGCGTCGCCGGCGTCGGACAGTTGCAGCTGCTTCAACCGTTCTTCGGCCTCACGCTTGCTGCAGCGCTTCTCCACGAGCCGGTTAGCTGGGCTATGCTGGCTGTCACCGGCGCCATCGTGCTGTGCGTAGCTGGCGCAAAGAAGTTCGCGAAGTAGACGGCAGGTGCGCAGCCTCCGTCAGAGATGATCGAGTTTGAGCCGTTTGCTGAGGAGGTCGATAAATGTCCGGACCTTTGCCGTCGGCACCCTGCCCTCGCGCCACAGCACGTGGATCGGAACGGGCGCAGGCTCGAACTCTTGAAGTACAATCTCGACCCGACCCTCGGCGATCAAGTGCTCGATCTGCCAGAGCGGAGAGTAGCCAAGACCGAGCCCCTCGCAGACGGCGGCATAGATTGCCGTCATGGCGTTTACCCGCAACGGGCCGGCTACTTTGACCTCACGCGGCTTGCCGTCGATCGAGAACATCCACGCGCCGGGCCGGTCGCCACCTGAACGAACGACACAATTGTGCTGCTTGAGTTCATTTGGATGCATCGGCCGGCCATGGTCGGCGAAATAGGACGGCGTGCCGAAAACCACACGGCGCAGCGCGCCCAATCGCTTTCCCATCAGACCGGAGTCAGCAAGGTCTCCAATCCGCACCACCATGTCGAGCCCGCCGTCTGCGAGGTCGACGAACGCATCGGAAAGGTCGAGTTCGACCTCGACCTTTCGATGTTTCCGCATGTACTCGGCGACGATCGGCATCAGGAAGCGCGGGGCAAACAGCGCTGGCGCGCCGATCCGCAGCACGCCTGAAGGCTCCATCCGTCGCTGTGCCGCCTCAAGCCTGGCTTCGCGGATTTCATCGACGGCAGGTTTGATCCGGCGATAGAAGATTTCGCCAGCCTCGCTCGGCGTCGAGCGGCGCGTCGTGCGGTGGATGAGTTCCACGCCAATATCGTCTTCAAGAGCGGCAAGCGCACGGCTGACGGTTTGCAACGGCCGCGCAAGACGGCTGGCCGCCGCCGTCAGGCTGCCGAGTTCCACCACGGCGACGAACACTTCCAGGTCTTCGATACGGCTCATTCCATTATCCCGCTTTTGTAGAGAATAAATCACATTTTTGGATGATTGTCCAAATTTTTGCCGAACGATAATCTGCGTTCACATTGAAGTGACGAGCACAGGAAGGCGAAATCGCATGACAGCGAGAGGCAAGAAAGCGACCGGAAATAGGATACTTGTCGTCGGGGCAACCGGCCGGTTTGCCGGGCTTGTCATGCCCGAACTGGTCCGCCGCGGCGCCGTCTTGCGCGCCCTGATCAGGGATCAGTCCAATATCGGCCTGGCGCAATCACTTGGCGCCCGACAGGTTGCGGTCGGCGACCTTAGAGATCGCGACAGCCTCGACATCGCACTGCAGGGCGTCGACGGCGTCTTTCATCTCGGACCGGCTTTCGCGCCGGACGAAACGGCGATGGGCATCGCGATGGTCGACGCGTCGGTCCGTGCGGGCGTGAGGAAGTTCCTCTTCTCCTCGGTCATTCAGCCGACGAACACGCGGCTGAAGAACCATGCTGCCAAGATACCGGTCGAGGATGCGCTCTATTCGTCCAATCTCGAATACACCATCCTGCACCCGGCAAACTTCATGCAGAACATCCGCTCAGCCTGGCCGACCGTCGTCGAACAGGGCGTCTTTTCCGAACCCTTTCCGAAGACCGCGCGTGTGGCACGCGTCGACTATCGTGACGTCGCCGAGGTGGCGGCGATCGCGCTGACCGAGGACCGGCTCGCCTACGCCAGCCTCGAGCTCTGCGCCGATGGTCGCCACAACAGGGAAGAGATCGCCGAGATGATGGCAAAGGCGCTTGGCCGGCCGATCGCGGCCGGTGAGATCGGCTTCCACGAATGGGCCGCTCCGGCGCGGGCAAAATACACCGAGCACCAGCTAAGCCTGCTCGCCAAGGTTTATGAGCACTACGCAGCCGTCGGCCTTGGCGGCAACAGCCTGTCGCTCAGGGCCGCTCTTGGGCGGGAACCCCGGAGCCTGCAGTCCTTCATCGAAGAGCTGGCGGCCGGCGCCAATCCCCGCCTTCAGCCCCACGCCTGAACCTTGAAACCGGAGCATGACCCAAATGCCGAAGAAACTTCCTCCGCGCTATAACGCCGTCGCCATGCCACTGGTGCTGTCGGTGCTGATGTCCTGCCTCGTCTCGGCCGTCTCGACCACGGCCAATGCCGGCTTCAGAGCCGATCTGTTCTCCCTGTGGATGAAGGCCTGGGGCATTTCGTGGCTGGTGGCGTTTCCAAGCCTGCTGCTCGTGCTGCCACTGGTACGCCTCATCGTCGCGGCGATCGTGCAGGCACCGCAGGCCAGACGTTGAGTCTGGCTTGATAAACGGTCGAGCCGTGCACCGGCTTGGTAAAAGCCGTAAAATTCGGCCCCCAGTACAATACCAGTTTAACACCGGGCAAAAATATTGCATAAGGAGGCATCTCAAGCAGGTGTCTCCATGAGCGATCAAGCAACTCTCGATTTTCTGTTGCAGACCATGTCCGGCGAGAGCGGCGAGCCGCTCTACCGCCGGCTCGGCGAAGCGATCAAGGCGGCGATCGGCGCCTCCGTCATACGGCATGGTGCAGTCATTCCGAGCGAGCGGGACCTGAGCGAGGGTCTGGCGATATCGCGCGTGACAGTGAGAAAAGCCATTGAGGGCCTGGTCGCCGAAGGGCTATTGGATCGGCGCCAGGGCGCAAAGACCGTCGTCTCTTCGCGTGTCGAAAAATCGCTGGCGACGATGACAAGCTTTTCGGAGGATATGCGGTCGCGCGGGCTCGAACCCGGATGCGTCTGGATTTCGCGGGAGATCAGCCGCCCGTCGCCGGCAGAGATGATGGCGCTCGGCATTCCCGTCAGCGAAAAGATCGTTCGCCTGCGGCGGCTGCGCACCGCCGACAACACCCCGATTGCCATCGAGACCGCGGCACTCCCCGCCCGTTTCGTGCCGCAGCCTGAGGCGATCGGCGCCTCGCTCTACGAGTATCTGGCCGCCCATGGCGCCCTTCCCGTCCGGGCGCTGCAGCGCATGCAGGCAAAGCCGGCGAGCGAGGAAGAACGCCGCCTGCTCGCGACACCCGAAGGCACCAGCCTTTTGATCATGGAGCGCCGCTGCTTCCTCGCCGACGGCCAGATCGTCGAGTTTACCCAGACCAAATATCGCGGCGACGTCTACGACTTCGTCATCGAATTGATGCGATAATACCAGTTTACTTCCTGTTGCAATCTGGTCTTGCCCTGTTACCGTAATGGCCTGATCGGGTCGCAACGGTACGGGCTGACACAGCCTCAAAGCCATGATGCGGCCGAGTAGCAAATGCGTGCGGGGAGCGGCTGATATCGCCAAAGGTCGTTACCCGCGCCAGAGGAGCCGGCGTGACATTCGAGATCCAAAGCCTGAAGAACGGACTGATCGTTTCCTGCCAGCCGGTCAAAGGCGGCGTCATGGACAACGCGGCGATGGTCGTCGGCTTCGCCTTGGCGGCGCTTAATGGCGGTGCGGCGGCGCTCCGGATCGAATCTGCCGACTACGTCCGCGCCGTTCGCCAGGCGACCGACCGGCCGATCATCGGCCTCGTCAAGCGCGACCTGACGACCTCGCCTGTTCGCATCACGCCGCTGATCGAGGATGTAGATGCATTGGCCGCGGCGGGCGCGGATATCATCGCCTATGACGCCACGCAACGGACGCGCCCGGTCGAGACCAGGCGCCTGATCGAGCGCATCCAGGCAACAGGAAAGATCGCCATGGCCGATTGCTCTGTCAGCAGCGACGCGGCGCAGGCCTTGCGCGAAGGCGCCGAAATCGTCGGCTCGACACTCGCCGGCTACACCGGACCGGTGGAGCCGACCGAACCGGACTTCGCGCTCATTGCCGCCATGCGCAGGCTCACACCCTTCGTCGTTGCGGAAGGCTGCGTCCGCACCCCGGAACAGGCGTCGCAAGCGCTGCGGGTCGGCGCCTTCACCGTCGTTGTCGGCTCCGCCATTACCCGGCCGGAACACGTGACCTCCTGGTTCCGCACAGCGCTCGACGAAACCCTGGCATCGAGCGGGGCATGAATGTGATGGCGCAGGCGCAGGCCACCCTCTCCATCGACCTTGGCGGCACGAAGATGCTGGCGGCGCTGGTGCGCGACCGGACCGTTCTCGAAACGCACAAGATGGCGACACCCCGCGGCGGCGATCCGGCCGAATGGCTGCAGGCTTTGTTCGACGCCATCACCATGTGGAACGGTCGCTACGACAAGGTCGGCGTCGCCGTTACCGGCATCGTCGACGATGGCCATTGGTCGGCGCTCAACCGCAACACGCTCGATATCCCCGATCGCTTCCCGCTGACCGACGTGGTCGCGGCACTTTCGGGCTCGCCCGTCCTTGCCGCCAACGACGCCCAGGCGGCGGCCTGGGGCGAGTTCAGCTTCGGCGCCGGCCGGCGCGAGGACATGGTTTTCCTCACGGTTTCAACAGGCATTGGTGGCGGCATCGTCGTCAACGGCCGTCTGCTCGGGGGCCTTGCCGGGCACTTTGGCCAGTTCCGCCTTGATGAGGCGACGCACCATACGCTCGAAGACCAGGTTTCCGGCCATTGGATAGCCGGGGAGGCCAGCGTCCATCAAAAGGATGCCACCGCCCGCGAGGTCTTTGCAGCGGCCGACGCCGGGCAGGAGTGGGCGCGCCGGATCGTCGAGGCCTCGGCACGCCAAACGGCTTTGCTGTGCCGCAATATTCAACTCGCGCTCGATCCGAAGCGCATCGTCATCGGCGGCGGCATTGGGCTGGCGCCGGGCTACCTGACATCCATCGAGCGCGCGCTGGGCGACCTTCCGCCGCGCCTCAAGCCATCGATCCACGCCGCCGAACTCGGGGAGAACGCTGGCGTGGTCGGAATCGCAGATCTTGCAGAGCGTCAACAACAACTTTGAGGGAGAACCAAAGATGACACTTGCGACCATGAAACGAGGAGCGCTGCTCGCAGCCAGTATCGCCGGCCTTCTGGCAAGCCCGACACTGGCAGAAGTCACCGTGCTCGGCTGGCCCGGCGGCCCGGAGGAAGTGGCGCTGCGCGCCGCCGCTGACACCTACAACGCAAAGCCCGACGTTGCCGACAAGGACAAGGTCGAGCTGCTGTTCTTCAACCGTGAGGGCTTCTGGGACAAGCTGCAGGCCGACCTTGCCGCCGGCTCCAAGGCATTCGACCTCAACCTGCTCGCCACCTACTCGATCGGCCGCTACGCGCCGTTCATGGAGCCGGTCGTACTGTCTGAAGAGGCCAAGGCCGTCTATGGCGACTCGGTGCTTTCGACGATGCAGTATGAAGGCAAGCAGTACGGCGTGCCGACCGACCTGTCGCTGCATTTCATGTACTTCCGCAAGGACCTCATCGACGCCCTGATGAAGGACGATGCGGCAAAGGCGAAATATGCGGAGATCTCGGAGAAATACCTGGGCAAGAAGCTGGAGCCGAAGGCTCCGGACGAATGGACCTGGGACGACTATGCCGCAACGGCGCTTTACTTCACGCAAGCCGTCAATCCGGACAGCCCGACGCGCTACGGCACCGTGCTGCAGCTCAAGAACCTGCTGTTCAACATCATGATCTGGCAGTCGGTGCCGCGTGCCTACGGCGCCAACTGGATGGACGACAGCGGCAAGATCACCGTCAATTCCGACGCCTATCGCAAGGGCCTGGAAATCTACAAGCTGCTCTACGACAACGGCGCAACCCCGCGCGACTCGCTCTCCTACGAGTTTGCGGAAGCGAACGCGGCCTTTGCTTCCGGTCAGGTGGCGGCCATGCTGCAATGGAACGCCGCCGCCGGCGATCTGACCAGTAAGGAAAAGTCACCCACTGTGGCCGAGGTCACCGATACCGTAGCCCCTCCCGCCGGTCCGGAAGGGCGCTTCACCCATATCCACGGCCTCGGCTTCGGTCTCAACAAGAACGCCGAGAACAAGGAAGGGGCGGCCCTGTTCCTGAAATGGCTGTCTTCGAAAGAAGCGGCGCTGATCTATGCCAGGAACAACGGCGCACCGGCGTTGACACCCGAGGTGGTCGCCGAAGTCGCGGAAGCACGGCCGGATCTGGTCAAGCTCGGCGAATTCGCCGGCAAGTACGGTTATGTCATGAACGGCGGCACCTCGGCCAAGGCGCTGTCGGTCTATGAACTGCAGGCCAAGGAGTTCACCGGTTACTGGTCCGGCCAGCAATCGATCGACGATGCGCTCGCCAATACCGAAAAGGGCATGGCCGAACTGCTGAAATAAGCGAAAGCACCGGCGGCGGGTGACTGTCGCCGGTGCCCTTCGGCAAGACCGGTAGTTAAGGAGTGACAGGCGCCCGCCGGGAACTGTCTCTCCGTGAGCCGCCGACACCCTAAGACAGGTAGACACAGATCGGTCCGATGACGAAAGCCTCGCAACGCCCCCTTGTCCAGGAATTCAGGTTACTCGCCACGCCCGTGGTGCTGTTCCTCCTTGTCTTTCTCGGCTTTCCCGCGATCGTCAACCTGATCTATTCGGTCTCCGACGTCTCGTTCGAGACGTTGCGCCAGCCCGAATTGTCCGGCTTCAAGAATTTCGCCGCCGTGTGGAGCGATAGCGCCTTCTGGCAGGCAAGCTGGTTCTCGTTCCGCTTTGGTCTTCTGACGGCCGCACTCGAATGCACACTCGGGCTTTTCCTCGCCATATTCCTGTCGCCGCTGATCGAGCGGCGCAGCTGGCTGATGGCGATCCTGATGCTGCCGCTGATGGTAGCGCCGGCGCTGGTCGGCCTGATGTATCGGCTCGTCCTACACGAGTTCGTCGGCCCCGTGCCCTATTATCTCTGGACCTATTTCGGCGCGAGCCTGTCGTTTCTCGGCCCCGGCTCAGCCTTCTGGACGCTCGTGGTCGTCGAGACGCTGCAGTGGACGCCGTTCGCGCTGCTGCTGTTCTACATGGCCTACCAGGCGATCCCCTCCGAGATCGCCGAAGCTTCGGCCATGGACGGCGCCAAGAGTCATCATCGGCTCTGGTACATCGAATTGCCCTTGATGCTGCCGACGATCGTCGTGGCCTTGCTCATCCGTTTCATCGACGGCTTCCGCGTCTTCGACAACGTCTATGTCCTGACCGGCAGCGGCCCCGGCGGCTCGACGGCATCGCTGTCGATCTACATCTACGAGGCGTTCTTCAAGCAGGGTGCCATCGGCAAGGCGGTCGCCGCCTCGGTGATCCTGTTCGTCGTCTCCTTTGCCGTCCTCTACGGCCTCAATTTCATTGCCAGCCGGCGGAAGGGAGCGGCCCGATGATGACAGCACTTCGCTGGCTGGTATTTGCGATCGCCGCATTCGCCATGAACTTTCCGATCCTGGTGACCCTTTCGACCTCGTTCAAGAGCACCAGAGAGCTGTCGACCAATCCCGGCCTTTGGGTGCAGTCGCCAACGCTCGACAACTATCTCGCGGTCTTCCAGGTGACGGACCGGTTGAACATCTTCCTCTATCTGTTCAACAGCCTCTCGGTCGCCTTGATCGGCACGTTGCTGGCGGTGGCGCTCGCCCTTCCCGCGGCTTACGCGATTGCCCGCGGCCGGCTCGGCGAGCGGACGCTGCTGCCGTTCATCGTCAACCTGCGCGCCGTTCCGCTCATCATCTTCGCGATCCCGCTCTATATGATGTTCCAGTGGCTGGCGCTGCTCGACACCCGTCTCGGCCTCGGGCTGATCCTGACCATCGTCAACCTGCCGCTGGCGCTCGTTATCCTCGTCAACGCCATCCGTGACCTGCCGGCCGAGCTCGACGAGGCCGCGCTCATGGATGGCGCCAGCCGGACGCAGATCCTCTTCAAGGTGATCGCCCCTGTCTGCCGCCCTGCCATCGTCACCAGCCTGATCTTCGGCTTCATCACCGCCTGGAACGAGTTCCTGTTCGGCCTGATGCTGACGACGTCCAAGGCCGTACCAATCACCGTCGGCGCCTCGTTCTTCTTCGCCGCCAGCGGCGGCGGCGTGCAATGGGGCGTGGCGTCTGCCGTGATGATCGTCGGCGCGCTTCCCCCGGTCCTGCTCGGCCTCATCATGTATCGCCAGATCAGCGGCTCGATGACAGCAGGCGCGGTCAAGGGCTGACCTTTATTTCGGAGACAACCATGGCTACGATTTCACTTAAAAAGGCCGGCAAGCAATACGGCAACCTGGAGATCATCCGCGAACTCGACCTCGACATCGCCGACGGCGAATTCGTCGTCATCGTCGGCCCTTCCGGCTGCGGTAAGTCCACACTGCTGCGCATGATCGCCGGGCTGGAGGAGACCACCTCCGGCCAGCTCTTCATCGACGGCCGCGACGTGACTGCGGCCTCCCCGGTCGAGCGCAAGCTCGCTATGGTGTTCCAGTCCTACGCGCTCTACCCGCACATGACGGTCCGCCGCAACATGGGGTTCGGCCTCAAGCTGGCAAAGCTGCCCACTGGGCGGATCAAGGCCAAGGTCGAGGCGGCCGCCGAGACCTTGAAGCTCACCCACCTGCTCGAGCGTTACCCGAAGGAATTGTCCGGCGGCCAGCGCCAGCGCGTCGCGATCGGCCGAGCGATCGTTCGCGAACCCGTCGGTTTCCTCTTCGACGAGCCGCTCTCCAATCTCGATGCGGCGCTACGCGTCGACATGCGGCTCGAAATCGCCAAGCTGCACCGCACCCTCGGCGCGACGATGATCTACGTCACCCACGATCAGGTGGAGGCGATGACACTTGCCGACAGGATCGTGGTGATGAAGGACGGACGCATCATGCAGCAGGGCAGCCCGCAGGCGCTCTACCAGACGCCCGCCAATCTGTTTGTCGCCCAGTTCATCGGCAGTCCGAAGATGAACCTTCTGGCCTGCCAGCCCGGCGCTAGCGGGCTCGACCTATCCGGCGAAGGCAGCATTCAGCTGCGAGTATCCGACGCTGCAGCGCCAGCGCATCTGGGCGCCCGGCCCGAACATCTGTCTCTGGTTTCGCCCGAAAGCGGCCATTGCCGGGGCACCGTCGAGGTCAGCGAATATCTTGGCGGCAACACCAGCGTCTTCGTGCGCGCCGGCAAACTCGGGTTGATCAACGTCAGCGCCCCCGCCGATACGCCCTATCGCATCGGCGAGACCGTGGGCATCAGTATTGATGCGGCGAGATCGTCGCTGTTCGACGAGGCAGGAGCAGCAATCGCAGCGAACTGATAAGGCTCGCTGCGCGCCCTATCTTACGCGCCCCAGGTCGTTTCCAGCACCCGGATCCAGTTGCCGTGGCAAACCTTGGCGAGCGTCGCCTCGTCGTAACCTCGCTTGCGGAGCACGTCGACCAGTTGCTGCAGGTCGGCCGCGTCGCGCATCGCCGCGGGGATCGTGGTGCCGTCAAAGTCGGAGCCGAGCGCGACATGATCGATGCCGATGCGGTTGGCGATGTAGTCGATGTGATCGGCCAAAAGCTCGAGGCTGGTGTCCGGGTTCTTGATGCCATCAGACCGCAAGAACAACACGCCGAAATTGATGCCGGCAAGGCCGCTGGTATCCTTGATGGCGTCGAGTTGGCGATCCGTGAGGTTGCGGCTGTGCGGGCAAAGCGCATGCACGTTGGAATGCGAGGCGACCAGCGGCGCATTGGACAGAGCGGCAATGTCCCAGAATCCCTGCTCGTTCATGTGCGACAGGTCGACCATGACCCTGAGCTCGTTGCACGCCCGGATCAGATCCTTGCCGCTTTCCGTCAGGCCGGGACCGATATCCGGCGACGACGGGAAACGGAACGGCACACCATAGGCAAAGATGTTCGGCCGGCTCCAGACAGGCCCGAGCGTGCGCAGGCCGGCGGCGTGCAGCACGTAAAGCGCATCGAGATCGGCGGCGAAGGCTTCGACACCTTCGACGTGGAGCACCGAGGCGAACACACCGTCGGCGATGGCCTGGCGGATATCGGCTGCCGACCGGCAGATCTTCAGACGGCCGCTCGCTCGCCGCTCAAGCCGCATGAGCAGGCTTGCCATGCCGAGCGTGCTCTTCAGCGCATCCTGCTGATCCGGCGTTGCGAAATCGCCATTGGCATCCTTCTGCATGCTGGGCGACGCGACATAGACAGCGCAAAGACCACCGGCGAGCCCACCTTTTTCCGCCTTGACGAGATCGATATGACCGCTGCCGCCGCCGTCAACGAAGCGGGCCTCGGCGTCTGCCTGCTGCGAGTGCCACAAGCGGGACAACACATCGTTATGTCCATCGAAGACCGGAATTTTCGCCTGTGTTGCCAATTGGGGACCGCCTTTCAACTTGTTTGCCGCCCACGGCGGCCGACTGCGCACGACTCAAACTGGCCGTCGCGCGCGAACATAATCATCTGACAGCCCTAGGGGAAAGCCGTCCATCGGCGCAAATGCAAACCATGCATAGGCCCTGCCGAAATCGGAATTGGTAGCACCAAGCCATGTTGTGCTTAATCCGGCCACTAACAAGGGAACACGGTTGGCGGTGAGGTGAACTGCGAAAACCTCACGACGGCCGTTCGCATGACGTTAAGTCCGAGAAGGGGATATTTCCGATGATTTCCAGACGCAACCTGTTGATCGGCGGCGCTGCCGTGCCGTTTCTGTCCTATGTCAGCCTGGTTCCGGCCTTCGCCGAAACGCCGAAGGACATTCTGGTTGTCGCTCAGCAGCTCGACAACATGACCAGCCTCGATCCGCATGAGAGCTTCGAGGCAGTCGGCAGCGAAATCTGCGGCAATATCTACCAGAAGCTCGTTCATCCCAACCTTGATGATGCCAACAAGGTCGACCCGATCCTGGCTGAATCCTGGGAAACCGATGCCGACAGCAAGGTCTTCACCTTCAAGCTTCGCGCAGGCGCAACCTTTGCCAGCGGCGCGCCGGTTACGTCAGAAGATGCGGCCTTCTCGCTGCAGCGCGCCATCAAGATGAACAAAGGCCCGGCCTTCATCATCGCCCAGTTCGGCTTCACGCCGGAGAATGTCGAAGAGCGCATCGTCGCCGTCGATGCTTCGACCCTACGCCTGACGCTCGAGGAGCCGGCATCGCTCTCCTTCCTGCTCTACTGCCTCTCGGCCAATGTCGGCAGCATCGTCGAGAAGAAGGCCGCGCTCGAAAACGAAGTCGACGGCGACCTCGGCAACGCCTGGCTGCAGAAGAACACCGCCGGTTCGGGCGAGTTCGCGCTGCAGTCCTGGAAGCCGAGCGAGAGCGTCGCGCTGACGGTCAATCCGAACGGCCCCTACAAGGGCAATATCAAGCGCATCATCCTACGCCACGTTGCCGACCCGTCGTCGCAGCTGCTGATGCTGCAGAAGGGCGACGCCGACATCGCCCGCAACCTCAGCTCCGAACAGCTGCGCACCCTGCAGGGCGACGAGAACTACACGCTGGTTCGCAAGGGCGTCGCCTCGCTCGTGCTGATCTCGCTCAACCAGAAGCAGGCAAACCTCGCAAAGCCTGAGGTCTGGCAGGCGATCAAGCACGCACTTGACTACAAGGGCATGCAGGAAAACATCGTGCCCCTCACCCACAAGATCCACCAGAGCTTCCTGCCCGAGGGCTATCCGGGCGTCGTCAACGATACGCCGTTTACGAAGGATGTGGCCAGGGCCAAGGCGCTGATGGCCGAGGCGGGCCTCGAAGGCGGTTTCGACATCGTGATGGATCATTATTCGGCACAGCCCTATCCGGATCTGGCGCAGGCGATCCAGGCAAACCTTGCCGAAATCGGCATCCGCGTGCAGCTCCAGGCGGCCGAGAACCGCCAGGTGCTGACCAAGATGCGCGCCCGTGAGCACCAGATGGCGCTCTCGGCCTGGGGATCGGACTACTTCGACCCGCACGCCAATGCCGACGTCTTCAACATCAACCCCGACAATTCGGATGATGCCAAGTCGCGCCCCTTCCTGTGGCGCTCATCCTGGCAGGACGCCGAGATGGCAAAGAAGGCCGAGGCCGCCCGCGACGAGCAGGATCCGGCAAAGCGCATCGCGCTCTACGAGGAGCTGCAGCGCGCCCATATGGAGCACAGCCCCTTCATCTTCATGCTGCAGACGACGACCACGGCCGCCTGCCGCAAGTCTGTTGCCGGCATCCGGCTCGGCACGCTGTCGGACTCCCATTCCTATGCAGAGGCGTCCAAGGCTTGAACAAGCGTATCCGAAGCTTTTCCGCCACGTTGAGCAGCGTCTTCCTGACGCTGCTCGGCCTGACGATCGTCACCTTCATGATCGGCCGCGTCATGCCCGTCGACCCGGTGATTGCCGCGGTCGGCGACAACGCCTCCGAGGCGGTGATCACCCGCGCGCGCATCGAAATGGGGCTCGACCAGCCGCTGATCGTGCAGTTCTTCCGTTATCTCTGGCAATTGCTGCACGGTGATCTCGGCATGTCGATCCTGACACGCAACCCGGTTGCGACCGATATCGCCCGGTTCTTCCCGGCTACGCTGGAGCTGGCGACGGCGGCGCTGCTGCTGTCGGCGGCAATCGGCATTCCGCTCGGCGTCTGGGCGGCCGTCCGGCAGGGCAAGTTCGTCGATCAGGCGATCCGCGTCGTCTGCCTCGCCGGTCATTCCGTTCCGGTGTTCATGCTGTCGCTGATCTCGCTGTTGATCTTCTACGCGACGCTTGGCGTGGCACCGGGACCCGGCCGCCAGGACGTGATCTTCGACGGCATGATCGATCCGGTCACCGGCCTGTTGACGATCGATACACTGATCGCCGGCGACTGGGATGCTTTCCGTGACGCCGTGGCGCACATGGCGCAGCCGGTCTGCATTCTCGCCTATTTCAGCATGGCCTACATCACCCGCATGACCCGAGCCTTCATGGTCGATGCGCTGAAGGGCGAGTTCGTCATCACCGCGCGCGCCAAGGGTCTCTCCGCATCGACCGTCATCTGGAGCCACGCCTTCCCGACGGTAGCCGTGCAACTGGTGACAGTCTTGGCGCTGACCTATGCCGGACTTCTCGAAGGCGCCGTCGTTACCGAAACCGTGTTCAGCTGGCCGGGCCTCGGCCAATACCTGACGGTGTCGCTGATGAACGCCGACATGAACCCCGTGGTCGGAGCGACCCTTTTGATCGGCCTCATCTATGTCGGCCTCAACCTCATCGCCGACCTTCTCTATCGTGTACTGGATCCCCGCGTCCGATGATGCTTACGACCTTTCGAAACTGGGCGCTGGATGAAACGCCCGCCTCCCGCACCCAGGCCTCCTGGGGTCATCGCTATCGAATCTGGCTGAAGCTCAGGTCCAACCCGCTGGCGATGATCGGGCTGACGATCATCCTCGTCTTTTCGCTGCTTGCCGTGTTTGCGCCGGTACTGGCGCCGCACGATCCGGCGATCCAGAACCTGGCCAACCGGCTTGCCGCCCCAAGTGCTGCCCATTGGCTCGGCACCGACGAACTCGGCCGCGACATCTTCTCGCGCATCCTCTTCGGCGGTCGCGTGACGCTCGGCATGGTGGTTTCCGTGGTCGTTCTGGTGGCGCCGATCGGGCTCGCTGTCGGCTGCATTGCCGGTTATTTCGGCGGCATCGTCGATACGGTGCTGATGCGGGTCACCGACGTGTTTCTCGCCTTCCCGAGGCTCATTCTCGCGCTTGCCTTCGTCGCGGCGCTGAAGCCGGGCGTCGAAAGCGCCATCCTCGCCATCGCGCTCACAGCCTGGCCGCCCTATGCGCGTCTCGCCCGCGCCGAAACCATGACCGTGCGCCGCAGCGATTTCATCGCCGCCTGCCGGCTGACCGGTGCATCGCCATGGCGCATCATCATGCGCCATGCAGCGCCGCTCTGCGTGCCGAGCCTGATCGTGCGCATCACGCTCGACATGAGCTCGATCATCATCACCGCTGCAAGCCTCGGCTTCCTCGGCATGGGCGCGCAGCCGCCGTCACCGGAGTGGGGCGCGATGATTGCCACCGCCAAGCGATTCATCTTCGACCAGTGGTGGGTCGCCACCGTTCCCGGCATCGCGATCTTCCTCGTGTCGCTCGCCTTCAACTTTCTCGGCGACGGATTGCGCGACGTGCTCGATCCGAAGGGGGACTGAGACCATGCTGGTTGATATCAAGAACCTCCGCATCGCCTTCGAGAACCGCTCCTCGCGCTTCGAGGCGGTGCGCGGCATCTCGCTTTCACTCGGCGCAGAGAAACTCGGCATCGTCGGCGAGAGCGGCTCGGGCAAGAGCCTGACGGCACGGGCGCTGATGAAGCTGCTGCCCTCCAATGCCGCCATATCAGCCGACCGGCTCTCCTTCGACGGCATCGATTTGCTCTCTGCCTCGGAAAAGCAGATGCGCCAGATCCGTGGCAAGCGGGCGGGCTTCATCCTGCAGGATCCGAAATATTCGCTCAACCCGGTGATGAACATCGGCCGACAGGTGGCGGAAGCCTGGCGTGCCCACAAGGGCGGCAGCAAGAGGCAAGCGCTCGAGGCGGCGATCCATCTCCTCGACCAGGTTAAAATCCGCAATCCGCGCGAAGTCGCCGCCGCCTACCCGCACGAAGTCTCGGGCGGCATGGGCCAGCGGGTGATGATCGCGATGATGCTGGCACCCGATCCGGAGCTGCTGATTGCCGACGAACCGACGAGCGCGCTCGATGCGACCGTGCAGGCAGAAATCCTGCGGCTGATCGAGGAGCTGGTGTCGGAGCGCAACATGGGCCTCATTCTCATCAGCCACGACCTGCCGCTCGTGTCGCATTTCTGCGACCGCGTCGCGGTGATGTATTCCGGCCGCGTGATGGAAGAGCTGAAGGCGTCCGAGCTGCTGAACGCCCGCCACCCCTATACCAAGGGGCTTCTCAACTGCATGCCTTCCCTCACGCATCCCAGGGACCGGTTGCCTGTTCTCAACCGCGATGCATCGTGGCTCACCGCATGATCGACGTTGAAAATCTCCGCATAAGATTCGGCGACCGCGAAGTCGTCAAAGGTGTCTCGTTTTCGGTGAAGAAGGGCGACAGCTTCGGCATCGTCGGCGAAAGTGGCTCGGGCAAATCCACGATCCTCAGGGCGATGGCCGGGCTCAATGAAAGCTGGGCCGGTCGCATCGCCTTTGGCGGTGAAGCGGCGGCACTGAAGCGCCCACCCGCCTTCTTCCGCCGGGTGCAGATGGTGTTCCAGGATCCTTATGGCTCGCTGCATCCACGCCAGACAATCGATCGCATTCTCAGCGAATTGCCGCTCGTGCACGGCATGGACAATATCGACAAGCGGATCGTTCAGGCGCTGTCCGACGTGGCGCTGCCGCAGGCGGCCCGCTTCCGGTTTCCGCACCAGCTGTCCGGCGGCCAGCGTCAGCGGGTGGCGATCGCCCGGGCGCTGATTGCCGATCCGCAGGTGTTGCTGCTCGACGAGCCGACGAGTGCGCTCGACGTTTCGGTGCAGGCTGAGATCCTCAACCTATTGTCCGATCTTCGCGAAGCGCGAAATCTCACCTACATTCTCGTCAGCCACAACCTGGCGGTGATCGCCCACCTCTGCGGTCAGGTCGGCGTCATGCTGAACGGCGAAATGGTGGAGCAACTGAGCGCGCAGGACCTTCGAGCGGGCAAGACACACCATGCCCATACGACGGAGTTGCGTATGCTGAGCGTCGGGCTGGAAGAACCGGCCTGACTTCGCCCCTTGGTGACAACTAGGACAATGGAAGAAAACATGCCGGCACATTTCGATTGGCACGCCGCATCCGCCACAGCCGAAGGATTCGCCAAGCAGTGGGCGGAGAACGAACCGGGCGGCGCCATCGTCGGTTTCGACGATAGCGGCATCCGCTTTTCGCATGCGCGCGGCGTCGAAAGCCTGGCAACGTTTGCGCCATTCTCGGCCGAAAGCGTCGTTCGCTATGCCTCGGTCACCAAGCATTTCTTCTGTGCCATGGTGCTTGGCCATGACGACATCATCAAGCTCGACGACCGGCTTGGGCACCATCTGCCCGAACTCGTCTCGCCGCTTGCCGACGTGACGGTCGGCCAGGCGCTGGATATGAGCGGCGGCCTGCCGGATACGCGCGAATGCCTGTCCCTGCTCGGCCTCTCCGTCTACACGGACACACAGGCCGCACCGCTTCTGGCGTTTCTGGCGCGTCTGCGGCGGCTGAATTTCGATGCCGGCAGCGAGGTCTCCTACTCCAACACCGGTTATCGCCTCGTCGAGGCCGCGCTGGAGCGCAAGGGCTTTGCCTTCGACGACTTCATCCAGAACGACGTTGCCGGACCGCTCGGCGTCACCTTCAAGGCGCCCGACGTCTGGAACGATCCGGTCGCGAGCCTGGTGCCTGGTTATTGGCACTCTGGCGAGCGCTGGCAGCTTTCCGCCGCCGGCCTGCATATCTCCGCTTCCGGCAGCCTGACAGGAAGCGCCAATGCGCTCACTGCCTGGTTGCAGGCATTGATGGGCGGGCACGGTCGTTACGAAGGTTTGCTGGAAAGGTTGCAGACGACCCGTTTCCTGGCGGACGGACGGCCGAGCGGCTACAGCCTTGGCCTGCGCTCGTCGACGCTCGGTGAACGTAGCTTCGTCGGCCACGGCGGCTCACACCCCGGCTACAAGACTTACTTCCTGCTCGACCCCGAAAGCCGCTCGGGCTTCGTCGTCGTCTCCAACCGTGAGGACACCAACGGCAACAAGATCGCGCTCGAAAGCATGGCGGCGCTGACCGGCTTGCCGCTGCCAACACCGGCAGCCGGCATTCCCGACGGCCTCTATATCACCGAACAAGGTCCCTGGTGGCTGGAGATCAAGGGCAGCGTCTGCACCTATCTCGATGCCGACGACACGCTTTACGACGACGGCGACGGGTGGGTTTCCTCGCGCTCGGCCTCGTCGCCGATGCGGCTGCGGCTGGAGGGATCGGCGCTTGTCGGCGAGGCGGGCCATGCGGCGCGGCGGTTCCTGCCCGTCGCCGGCCAGCACGTTGTGCCGGCGTCTCTCTCCGGAGCGTGGCAGTCCCCTGAAGGGGCAGAGTTCGAGATCCGCGACGGGGCGGTGGTTATGGGTGTTGGCCCGGTGCGCAACGTCATGCCGCTGACGGCGCTCGGCAACGGTCGCTTCCTGTTCACGCTGCATGACGGCCCCTGGACGAAGCGTGTCTGCCTGCATGCCCTCGACGATAACCGGGTGGAACTGGTGCTCAACCGCGCGCGGATGATGGAATACCGCCGTCGGCCCTGATTTTTCTTGAAGCCTGTCGAACTGTGCCTAAAAGGGGTCAGGTTCCCGCTGCAAGGCGGGAAATGACGTTCTTCAGGAGTGCATGCGTTGGAAATCAAGTGGCTCGAAGACTTTCTGGCACTGGCGAGCACGCTCAATTTCTCGAAGGCGGCCGACGAACGGCACGTCACCCAATCCGCCTTCAGCCGCCGGATCAAGCAGCTCGAAGCCTGGGTCGGCGCGAGCCTTGTCGACCGCGCCACCTACCCCTCTCGGTTGACCGAGGCGGGCCTGAAATTCGTTCCGGTGGCGCAGGAGACCCTTCAGCACCTCTATCAATCCAGGCGCAACCTGCAGAAGGAAGAGGGCTCGGACGCCAAGACGATCAAGGTGACCGCGCTCCACACGCTCTCCTTCACCTTCTTTCCCGACTGGATGAACCGCATCAACAGGAAGGCCGGCCCGGTCTTCTCGCGGCTTCGCCCTGACTCCGGCAGCATGGAGGAGAACCTCAACTCACTGGTCGATGGCTCGTGCGACTTCCTCCTGACCTATGCCCACACCCAGGTGCCGCTGCTCCTGGACCCGCAGGCGTTCGAACACCGCTTGCTCGGCCATGAAAAGATCATCCCGGTTTCGGCGCCTATCGAAACCGGAGCGGCCGCGCACCTGCTGGAGGGCGGTGCAAAGCCCTTCCCTCATATCAGCTACGAGAAGTCGTCATTCTTCGGGCAATTGCTGGGAGAGCTGGTCGGCGCCGACCTGCCGCCCTTTCAGCGCGTGCATGAGGGCAGCATGTCCGTCGGCCTGAAAGCGATGGCGCAGGCCGGCTGGGGCATTGCCTGGGTGCCGGAAAGCCTGATGACCGCAGAGCTTTCGTCCGGCACGCTGGTGCGCGCCGCCGATCCCCGTTGGGATATCAGCGTCGAAATCCGGCTCTATCGCGCCAAGGACAACCGGCGCCCCGTCGTCGGCCGTATCTGGCAGTCGCAAGAAGCGGCTGCCCTTTGAGGAAGGTATGAAGCGGTTCCGGTCAGGATTCGCTTCGCACTCCTGTCCCATCGACTGCCCCTCCCGCTAATCGGCCGCTAGATCGCCGTACGGCGGGCATTTTCCAGATAGAGTTCACGCAGCCGCTTGACCATCGGTCCGGGCACGCCGTCGCCGACAGGCTTTCCGTCGATGCGCGTCACGGAGACGACGAAGTTCGACGCGCTCGTCAGGCATGCCTCGCGGGCGCCCAGCGCCTCATCGAGCGAAAACGGCCGCTCCTCGATCGTAAGCCCCTGCTCGCGCGCCAGTTCCAGCGCGGCAAGGCGCGTGCAGCCGGGCAACGTCGCACTGCTGTTGCCGCGGGTAACGATCCTGCCGTCGTCGGTAACGATATAGGCGGTGGAGGACGCACCTTCGGTCACCAACCCGTCCTCGATCATCCAGGCTTCGTCGCAGCCTTCGGCCTTGGCGATGCGCTTCGCCATCACCTGCGGCAAGAGACATACGCTCTTGATATCGCGTCGCGCCCAGCGCTGGTCGGCGACCGATTTGACGGAAACACCGTTGTCTACCGCTGCGACGTGCTCGAGCGTCTTGACCTGGGTGAAGAGCAGCAGCGTCGGCTTGATCTCTCCTGAAAACAGGAAGTTGCGATCCTCGGCGCCGCGCGTGAGTTGCAGATAGACCACGCCCTCGACGAGGTTGTTCTCGCGCACCAACCGGCGCTCGATCTCGACGATCTCGGAAACGGGGACCGGAAGCGGCACGTCGATCTCGCGGGCGGAGCGTTCGAGCCGCGCCATATGCAGCGCGCTGTCGATAAGCTTGCCTTCGAGCACGGCGGTCACTTCATAGATCCCGTCGCCGAACAGGAAACCGCGGTCGAAGACCGAAAGATGCGCCGCGTGCTCGGAAACGAACTCGCCGTTCAGATAAACGATACGGCCGGTCGGGTTGGACATGGTAACTCCGTCTGAGGGAAGAGAATTAGGCTTTGAGGGCTGCGAGGCGGACGAGCGAAATCGCCTCAACCGAACTCACCTTGCCGGTGGCCGCATTGAAACCGCTTGTGGATTGCGCCGTGACCAGCGAATTGAGGATCGCCTCTTCTGTCGCCTCGATCGTCGCTTCGAACAGCGGCGAGATCAGGTCGTTCGGCAGGTCGGGGTAGCTGGAGATCGCTGTGCGCCGCTCGCGCGTCCGGCGGACAGCTTCCGCGGTGGAGAATGCCAGCGCATAGTCGCCGGATCCATTGCTGAGGGCGGCACCGGTGCGGGAGAGGCCGCCAAAGGCGCGCTCGGCCAGCCGTTCGAGGCTGCGCGCCGACAACGGCGCGTCGGTGGCGACGACGATGACGATTGAGCCGTCGCGATCATGTCCCGACGGCGCATCATAGGGATGCCCGCAAATCAGCAGCCGGCCGCCATAATTGGACTGCACCAGCACGCCGACTGTGAAGGTTTCGCCTGCCGCCTTGACGCGGCGCGAACTGGTGCCGATCCCGCCCTTGAGACCGAAGGCCACCGTGCCGGTGCCGGCGCCGATGGCGCCCTCTTCGACCGGACCGGGCGCCGCCGCGGCAATTGCCTTGCCGATCTCATCGATCGTCGGGCGGCCGGCGCGGATATCGTTCAGTCTGGAGTCATTGGTCTCTCCGACGACGGCGTTGAGCGACACAACCTTTTCGTTGCCCGGCTGGGCCAGCGTAAAACGGTTGATCGCCTCGATCGCCCGCCCGGTTGCGAGCGTATTGGTCAGAACAACTGGCGTTTCGAGCTCGCCCAACTCGGCGATCTGGGTCGAACCTACGAATTTGCCGAAGCCGTTCAGGACCGCCAGCGCCGCCGGCACCTTGTCCTGAAACAGATTGCCCTGGTGGGGAAGGATAGCAGTCGCGCCCGTGCGGATCCTGTCGCCCTCGACCACAGTCGCGTGGCCAACGGCTACACCGGCAACGTCGGTAATCGCGTTCAACGAGCCGGTTTCATATACGCCTGGGCGGAATCCGAGGTCGCGAAGCCTTTGGCGCGTGTTTGCCGACATGTAGCCTTTTCCCCATTTTGCCAAGTGGCGATCCGCCGCAAACGACCGTCGCCCTATTTGGCTGGAAGCTACTCTGCCCTGCGACAAAACGGCATCGCAAAAATGGAATAGTTCTATGAGAAGTCCGCAAGACGACCGGACGTCTCGCGTTGCAGAGCACGGGCGGCTCGAAGATCGGCTCAGTTGGGCGGCAGACGGCGGCTCTTCCAAGCCGTTTTCGGAACGATGTTGCCGATGGCGAAGCTGAAAGATGTGACCTCGACCGTCTCGAGATCGACCTTGCATTTGAAGTCGACGTCGTACCAATTGCCCTTGCTGCGATAGGCGCCGCCGCTTGCGTCGATCTGCTCCTTGCCGATGAACCCGCCAGATGGCCCGAAGGGCACGAGTATATCAGGAAAGTCCTCCGGCCGCTGATGGCGGATCTGCTCCAGGGCTTCGATGTTGCAGAGTTGGAGGATACGCTTCTTGACCGGAAGTTGGCCCATCGCCTGCTTAACGCGCGGATCGGCGATCGACTTCGCCGAAAAAAGCTCCTCGGCCTTGACAAACCGGTCGGACGGCAACTTCGCCGTCGCTTCGGCCTCGCCTTCCGTCTCGTCACTTTTCTCCTTGTCGTCGGCAGGTTTGCGCACCGGCACCGAATCGGCTTTGGACACCGCCTTCTCGGCATCCGCCTCGGCAGCCGGCTTCTTCTCAGCAGCACTATTATCGCCGTTGGCAGGGGTCGACAGGACGGCAAGCTGCTGCGGTGTCGGCTTTTCCGTCTCCGGTTGCTTCTGCGCCTGCGCCTCCTCTTTCTCCACCTTCTTCGTGGCGGCGTCGGCCGCCTCTGCCTTCTTCGGCTGGTTCACCACATCCTTCTTCTCGGCCTTCGCAGTGGGCGGAAGCTGAGCAGCTTTAGCCTCCTGCTTGATCTTGGCCGCAGCCGACTCGAAGGCCTGTGGCTGCTGACGAGAGGGAGCCGGTTGTGGCTTCGGCTGTTCCTTCTTCGGCTGAGCCTCCTGCTTGGGCTTCTCTTGCTGCTTGGGCTGCGGTGGAGAGACGAGTTCGACGTTGATGCTCTGCTCGCCCTGCGGTTTGGGCGTTTCCTTCGGCAGTTGGATCAGCAGCAGAGCGATGACAAGCAGGTGCAGAGCCACCGAGGTCGGCGTGCCCCATCTGATCTTCTCCCACCATTTTTCTGAAAACAGCTGCATCGCTTACGAGATAATGGACCACATGGGCGGAAGCTAGGTGCTTCGGCACATCTCAACAAGTGGCCGCAATAAAGCACACACAAACCGGAGACTTGACCGGTCGTAGCCTGGCCCGGTCAAGATGCGCACAGCGGTGAACGAAAAATCATCCGTCACCCGAAGAAAATGCGCGGGGCCATCATGAGCTGAGCACACAGCCAGTCAGTGCGAATGTCTTTGCGAGGTTAAGGCCCAGCAACTATCGAAATCATTTCACCGACACTGAAAGGCGAGAAATTTCTTCCCGAAATGGCAGATATTCCGCATAATCATCTCTATTCTATATTTTCTATAGATTTAAAACATAAAGGCAGTCGCGGCCCGGGATTTGTCGGGCGGCGCGACGGACGAACACCATGGCCAGGAGCCTCTTCATGCAGCGAAATTCTATCGGCAGCAGATTTTTCACAAAGGCATTTACAGCCACGGCGGCCCTGACGGCAGCCCTGATCGCCTCCTCCGCCCTTGCGGGCGAGACCCTCGACAAGATCAAGGCACGCGGGCTCATCAAGGTGGGCGTCGGCACCACGCCCGGCTTCTTCACGCCGGATAGCAGCGGCCGCTGGCAGGGTTTCTTCGTCGATTTCGGTCGCGCGCTCGCAGTCACCGTCTTCAACGACACCGAGAAAGTCGAGTTCACCAACTCCTCGCCGCAGCAGCGCCTCCCCGCCCTGCAATCGGGCGAATTCGACATCCTGCTCTCCGGCGTGACCCAGACAGTGACCAGAGCGTTCAAGCTCGGCTTCCATTTCGGCCCGGTGGTCTTCTATGACGGCCAGGGCCTGCTGGTGCGCAAGGATCTTGGTGTCGGCAAGGGCGAGGAGCTCGACGGAGCGACGATCGGGGTCCAGAGCGGCACGACCGGCGAACTCAACATCGCCGATTTCTTCCGCAAGACCGGCAAGACCTTTACGCCTGTGACGATCGAAGAGACCGGCGAATTCCTGAAGGCACTCGATTCCGGTCGCGTCGATGCGCTGACCCAGGATGCGACCGACCTTGCCGCCAAGCGCACGCAGCTTTCCAAGCCGGACGACTATGTCCTTCTGCCAGAGCGCCTGTCGAAGGAACCACTCGCACCGGCCATTCGCGCCGGCGACGACCAGTGGCTGGAGATCGTCAACTGGACCGTCTACGCCACGATCCAGGCGGAAGAGTTCGGCATCACCCAGAAGAATGTCGACAGTTTCCTTACGAGCGAAGATCCGGGCATCAAGCGCTTCCTCGGCGTTGATCCGTCGCTCGGCGAAGCCATCGGGCTTGACCCGAAGTTCGCCTATAACATCGTCAAGGCGGTCGGAAACTACGGCGAGATCTTCGACCGCAACGTCGGCAAGGGCACGCCGCTCAATTTCGATCGCGGCTACAACCAGCCCTGGACCGCCGGCGGCCTACTCTATTCGCCGCCGTTCCGTTGAGCCTTTGCCGGTATCTGCGATGACATCCACTCTTCAACCGGGCCCGCTAGGGCCCGGACTTCCCTCGCGGTTGCGCACCTGGCTCGGCCCCTCGCCCTTTCAACAGATCGTCCTGTTTATCGGCGTGCTGGGGATCTTTGCGCTCTTCGGCTCCAACACCGTCGACAGCATGCAACGCATGGGCCTCACTCCGGGTTTCGGCTTTCTCTTCCATCAGGCGAATTTCGAAATCGGCGAAACCGTGCTTCCCTATTCGGCGGGAGACACCTACGCCCGCGCGCTTGCGGCGGGCCTAGCCAACACCGTCAAGGTCGCCGTCGTCGGCTGTGTGCTCGCCACGTTTCTTGGCGTTGCCCTTGGCATCGCCCGGCTGTCGGGTAACCTGTTGCTGGCAACCTTCGTTCATGCCTATGTCGAACTGCTGCGCAACACGCCGCTGCTGCTGCAGCTCTTCCTCTGGAGCGCGATCATCCATGCGCTACCGCCGCCGCGCGGCGCCTATCTCTTCCTGGAAAGCGTCTATCTCAGCAATCGCGGTGTCTATGTCCCGTCCATTTCGCTACACGGCCTCTCCTGGGCGATCTGGCTGCCGGCCATCCTGTTGACGGCTTACGCGTCGCTGTCGCTCGCCCGGCGCCTGCTGACAGGTGCGACCTTCTATATGCGGAAGGCAACCATGACCGTGTTCGGTTCGCTGGTCGTCTGCACGCTCGCGCTCACCTCTTTCGGCCTCGCTGCCACCATCGATCTGCCAGCCAAGGGCGGCTTCAATATCAAGGGCGGCCTGTCGCTGACGCCGGAATTCTTCGCGCTCTTGATCGGCTTGGTCGTCAACGCGTCCGCCTCGATCTCCGAAATCGTGCGGAGCGGCATCCAGTCGGTAAAATCGGGCCAATGGGAAGCGGCGCGTGCGCTGGGCCTGAAGCCGGCGCAGATCATGCGTCTCGTCGTCTTGCCGCAGGCGTTGCGTGTCATCACGCCGTTGATGATCTCAAGCTTTCTCGACCTCACCAAGAATTCCAGCCTCGCGGTGGCGATCGGCTATCCCGATATCGTCAGCGTCGCCAACACCACCGCCAACACCACCGGCCAGGCGCTGGAAGCGATCTGCATCATCGCCGCCGTCTATCTCACCCTGAGCCTCTCGGTGTCGGCACTGATGAACTTCTACAACAGCCGCATCGTCCTTCGCGGGGAGACACGGCGATGAGCCATATCGAACTGCCACCACCTGTTGCGCCGGACTGGCATCGCTGGCGAAGCGGCCTCTTCGGCGGTTGGGGTAACAGCCTCATCACGCTCGCTACCCTCGGCGTCTTTGTCTGGTTTCTCCAACCTTTCCTCCGTTGGGCAATTTTCGATGCGGTATGGACGGGAACCGCGACAGATTGTGCGGTTGACGGGGTCGGCGCCTGCTGGGCTTTCATCGGCGCCAAGCTGCGTTTCATCCTCTTCGCGTTCTTTCCGCCCGTGCTGCAATGGCGCCCTGCCCTTGTGGTTATAACCGTGCTCGCCCTGCTGGTGTTATCCGCCCTGCCGCGGTTCTGGAGTTTCCGGCTTGTGCCGCTCTGGATCGCCGCACTCGTCTTGAGCTGGCTTTTGATGGCGGGAACGTTGACGCCACCAGTGGTGTCGACCAACAATTGGGGCGGGCTGCCGATCACGCTGGTCGTCTCGATCGCTGGCCTCGCCTTCGCATTCCCGATCGCGCTCCTGCTGGCTCTTGCCCGACAATCGAGCATGGGGATCGTCCGGACGCTAGCGATCACCTTTATCGAGACGCTGCGCGGCGTGCCGATGATCGCAGTGCTCTATGTCGCCATGCTGATCGTTCCGCTCGCCCTGCCGAGCGGGGCCGCCATCGACAAGTTGTTGCGCGCACAGATCGGCGTAACGCTGTTCTTCTCGGCCTATCTCGCCGAAGTCATCCGTGCCGGCCTACAGGTGGTGCCGTGGGGCCAGCGGGAGGCAGCACTTTCCCTTGGTCTGGGCTATGTCCAGACGATCCGCCTCGTCGTCCTTCCCCAGGCGCTGCGCGCCGTCATCCCGGCGATCGTCAATCTTTCGATCGGCATCGTGCTCAACACGTCGCTTTTGGCGGTGATCGGCATCTACGACCTCCTGAATGCGGCAAGGACCTCGGCCACGGATCCGACCTGGCTCGGCTTCTATACCGAAGCCTATGTCTTCGCCGCCGCGGTCTATTTCATCATCTGCTTTGCCGGCTCGCGCTACAGCATCTGGCTCGAGAAACGTCTGAACGCCGCGAGCAGGCATTGAAGCGCGCCCTTCGCCCCGCCTTGCGCGAGGCGCCGTGACGGGCCAAGAGTCCCCGTAACGGAATCGGACGCCGGACGGGCACATGAAACGAAGCGAAATCGCGATCATCGGCGGCGGGCCGAGCGGGCTGATGGCGGCAGAGATCCTGTCTATGCAGAACCATTCGGTGACGGTCTACGACAGCATGCCGACCGTTGCGCGCAAGTTTCTGCTTGCCGGCAAGTCCGGCCTCAATATCACCCATTCCGAGGATTTCGAGCGCTTTGCCGATCGCTTCGGCGCCGCGTCGCAACAGTTGCGCCCGGCACTCGACGCTTTCACGCCCGCGGACGTGCGCGTTTGGGCGGAAGGTCTCGGGACCGAAACCTTCGTCGGCTCGTCCGGCCGGGTATTTCCGAAGGCGATGAAGGCCTCACCGCTGCTGCGCGCCTGGATCAAGAGGCTTGAGGCGCAGGGCGTGCGGATCCTGACGCGGCACCGATGGACTGGCTTTGCCGGTCAGACACTGACCTTCGACACGCCGGATGGGCATAAGACCGTCCACAGCGATGCCACGCTTCTCGCACTCGGCGGGGCAAGCTACCCGCGCCTCGGGTCGGACGCCGGATGGGCGACGGCTCTGAAAGACGCCGGCGTCGATGTCACCGACTTCCGCCCAGCCAATTGTGGCTTCGATGTCGACTGGAGCGATGCGTTCCGTGAGCGCTTTGCCGGCGAAGCGCTGAAATCGGTGACGGCGACTTCAGAGGCAGGCACGATCCCCGGCGAATCCGTCATCACCCGTCACGGTATTGAGGGCAGCCTCGTCTATGCCCATGCGGCGCATTTGCGCGACCGTCTGGAGATGCAGCGCTCTGCGGCATTGTCAATCGATCTTGCTCCGGGACGAACGGTCGAACGCCTGGCCAAGGACTTGGCGCGCCAAGACGGCAAGATGAGCTTCTCCAATCGCCTGCGCAAAGGTGCGGGCCTGGAGGGCGTCAAATCGGCCTTGCTGCGCGAAATTGTTCCCGAGGCCACACGCACCGATCCGAACGCGCTTGCCGAACGCATCAAGTCGCTGCCGATTGCCGTCCTTCGTCCCCGTCCCATTGCCGAGGCGATTTCATCGGCGGGCGGCGTGCGTTGGAGCGCCATGGATGACGCCTACATGCTCACCGCGCTGCCGGGGATTTTCGTTGCCGGCGAGATGATCGATTGGGAAGCGCCGACCGGCGGGTATCTGCTGACCGCCTGTTTCGCCACGGGTCGTGCTGCGGCACACGGCATCGACGCATGGCTGCGACGGTAGGCAAGCGTCGCCCCCCGCAAAGCGGTATCACTGACGACGCGGGATAACAGATAAAGAAACGCAAGACGCCGGCACACTCAGGTACCGGCGTCCTTGCATTTCGGCATTTGCGGCTTGCGCCCGGCCTTAGCTGTCGTTGAGGACCAGGCCCTTGGTCAGTTCCAGCGCCTGCCGCTCGAACAAGCCGCGGTAGATGCCGCCGTCGAGGCGGATGAGTGCCTCGTGCGTGCCCTCCTCGGCGATGCGGCCGTGGCTGAACACCAGCAACCGATCGAGCGCGCGTACGGTCGACAGCCGGTGCGCGATCACCAGGGTGGTGCGACCCAGCATCAATCGCTCCATCGCCTGCTGGATCAGCACTTCCGATTCCGAATCGAGGCTCGACGTCGCCTCGTCCAGAATGAGGATCGGTGCATCCGCCAGGAAGGCCCGGGCGATGGCGATGCGCTGGCGTTCGCCGCCCGACAGCTTGACCCCGCGTTCGCCCACCAGCGTGCCGTAGCCTTTCGGCAGGCCCGTGATGAAGTCGTGAGCGCTCGCAAGCCTTGCGGCTTTTTCGATCTCCGCTTGCGTGGCCGTCGGCCGGGCATAGGCGATGTTCTCCGCAAGCGAGCGGTGGAACAGGATCGGTTCCTGCTGGACGATCGCGATCTGCTGGCGCAACGAAGCCTGGGCAACGCCGGCGATATCCTGACCGTCGATCCGAATCTGGCCGGACTTCAGGTCATGCAGGCGCTGGATCAGCTTGACGAAGGTCGTCTTGCCCGAGCCGGAATGTCCAACAAGGCCGACACGCTCGCCCGCCGGGATCGTCACCGAGAACCGATCATAGAGCGGCTTGCGATGGGCGCCGTAGTGGAAGGTCACATCGTTGAATTCGATGCGACCGTCGGTGATGCGGATCGGCTTTGCTTCGGCCTTGTCTTCGATACCGAGCGGCTGGGCGTGGATGTCGACCAGCTCTTCCATATCGTTGACGGACCGCTGCAGGTTGCGGATGTGCATGCCCACTTCACGCAGGTAGCCCTGCAGGATGAAGAAGGAGGTCAACACGAAGGTTATATCACCGGCTGTTGCCTGCCCGCGCGACCAGAGAAACAGTGCAAAGCCGATGACCGCCGCCCTAAGTACGAGCAGCAGGGCACCCTGCGTCGTACCGTTCACCGTTCCGCGGACCCAGGTCCGGCCCGTGCGGTCCCGCCATTTGGCCAGCACCTTGACCAGCCGCGCATCCTCGCGCTTTTCGGCCCCGAAGCCTTTGACAACGTTGTTGCAGCTGACGGCATCGGCAAGCGAACCGCCGAGCTTGGTATCCCAGCTGTTGGCCAGGCGTGCCATCGGCGCGACGTAGCCGAGCGACAACGTGACCGTCGCAGCGATGAAGACAAGCGAGCCCACGCCGATGATGACACCCATCATCGGCCAGTACCACGCCATCAAAGCGGTCGAGCCGACCAGCATGATGATCGACGGAAACAACGCGATCAGCAGCGTGTCGTTCAACAGGTCCAGCGCCCACATGCCGCGCGTCACCTTGCGGACCGTCGAGCCGGCAAAGCTGTTGGCATGCCAGTCGGACGAGAAGCGCTGGATGCGGAAGAAGGCCGCCGAGGCAATGTCGGACATCATCTTGAGCGTCAGGTCGACGACACCCATGAAGGTGACATGCCGGAAAATGATGGCACCGAGCGACAGCGCCATCATCGTCCAGAATGCCGCAAGGGCCGCGTCCCAGGCCACCTGGTCGGAGGCAGCACCGGTCACGACCGCGTCGACCAGCCGACCGGAGTAAAGCGGCGTCAGGACATCCGCGAGCGTCGAAAACAGGACGGCACCGAGGATGAAGGCAAGGCGAAGCGGCTGGCGCTTCCAATGAACCCAGGTGAAACCGAGAACGCTGCGGAACGCACCGCCGCGCAAGGCGAAACGAGTAAAAGCCATAACGATTGCCCAATGCCTGGAGCATTGGCCTCAAAATTCAGGTCAATGAAACATGCCGAGAAAGGGAAACTGTTTTCCGATCGGCATCAATGGATTGGTAGCTTCCGCATCGAGGGAAGACCAAAGTCAGCGAGAAAGGTCCTGACTTGCAACTGCTAAAGAGCCCGAAGCCCCCCAGCGTCTCGTTCAGAACTGTACGCCGCCCCGTAGGGAGAAAGAATAAGCTGGCATCTGAAACCTCCCTGATCTGTTGCCGGAGATCGACTTATAGGCGAATCGCCCGCAACCGCCAAGCGAGGAAATCTAGCCATGCGCCAAAGTGCAACCGGTGCGGCTTGCTTGCAACAGTGTACAAGACGCCCCGGGGTTTACGGCGACACGGTCTTCGTAGCAGAGTAAACCGTCGGCCGATGGCGGGATCAGACGGCCGACTACATCCGGAATTCAAGTTCGACATCGCCGTCATCTCGGTCAGCGGCATCGACCAGGATGGCGACATCGGCGACGACGATCACGCTGAGGTCGCCGCCGTCTCCGCCGCAATGAAGCAGGCCGAACGCATCATCCTTGCCGTCGACAGCAGCAAATTTTCCAGGCGCGCGCTCGTGCGCCTTGCCTCGCTCGCCGACGTCGATGCGCTCGTCACCGACAGCCTGCCAAACGAGGGCATTGTCGCACTGCTGCAAAAACACGGCGTGAGCATTCACCACTAGAGTATTTCCAGGAAAAGTGCGAAGCGGTTTTCCGTCAGGAAATGCGTAAAAACAAAGAGATAGAGCGCTTGTTCGATTCCGTCTAAATAGGAAACGGCTCTACCGCCTTATCGCACAACGCCCGCGGTGGCCGGCACGGGGGGACCCTGGTTGCCGGCGGAATGCGCTCCTTCACAACGTGTTTTAGGTAACAACCAAGCCCGACGAGCAAACCGTCATATTCCGCCCCCGCGCCTTGGCGTCGAGCAAGGCGGCATCGGCCCGTGTCAGAAGCGTCGCGACCGTGCCTTCGCGTGGCGACGAGGCAATACCGATCGACACGGACACGGAGCCGAGGATACGGCCGCGATGAGAAAGCGGTGTCGTGCCGATCTTGTCGCGCAGGCGCTCGGCGAATTCGAAGCCCGCCGCCTCGCTCATTTCAGGCAGCAGCATCGTGAACTCCTCGCCACCGAAACGGTAGGTCGCGCCCAGCTCGCCGGCCGCGTCAAGCATGATCTGGGCAACATACTGCATCACCACATCGCCGGCGTCGTGGCCGAACTCGTCGTTGAAGCGTTTGAAGTGATCAATGTCGATCATGAGGCAGACGAGCGGCCGTCCGGCCCGCTCCCGCAATTGCTTGTTCAGGGCTTCGTCGAGGCAGCGCCGGTTGAGCAGCCCCGTCAATGCGTCGCGGACCGCCAGGTTGGTCAGTTTTTCTCGCAGCTGTAGGTTGGCCACAGCCAGGCCGATATTTTCCGCGATCAGCTCGAGATAAAGCCGCGACGTCTCGACGGCCGGCTGCTCGGGCGAGCGTTCCTCGAAATAGAGCAGACCGATCGTATCGCCCTGAGCGGTCAGCGGCACGCACAGTCCAGCGACATCGCTCTCGTCCAGATGCTGGCAGGCAATATCGCCCTGCCCGCCATTGCTGACATGCGGCCGGCCGCGGCGAAGCCCCCAGCAGGCACTGGAAGGGAAAGTATCGGCCGAATGTTGCGGGTCGAGCCAGGTGCCGACACGCGTCAGCGACGTGCGGTTATCGTTCAGCACATAGAGATGACCGGCAAGGTTGGGGAAGATCTGCGGTGCGAACCGGGCTACGACCTCGGCCAGTTCTTCCTGGATCTGGCACGCCTGCAGCCGATGCATCATTTGCAGGATGAGGTCCTTGGTCTGCTGATCCAGTCGGCGCTCTGCATCGAGCCGGTCCCGCTCCAGCCCGTTGGTGCGAAAGATATGGATCGCCTCGTTCATCTCGCCGATCTCGTCGCGGCGGCGGTCGAGCGGAACTTCCACGTCGTAATCCTGCTTGGCAAGCCGCGTCACGATGCCCGTCATGCGCACCAGCGGCATGGCCACGCGCCGCTTGAGCACGAAATAAAGGACCCCGAGGAAGAGCGCCGCAGTCATGGCGAGCATCGTCTTGGCGGCGATGGCGAACCAGTCGCTTCGCTCCTTTGCCTGCTCCAGTGCCGCGCCGGTTCTGGCCTTGGTCAGTTCGCGGAAGCGGACCACCGTTTCAAGCAACGCCGTCTGCAGACGGTCGTGCTCCGGACCGAAGAGCATTTGTTGCGCTTTTGCCTGGTCGCCCTCCTGGTAGGCGGCGATCGCCGAAACCTCGATCTTGTCGAGGGCCTCTACCTCGCGCTCGACCTCCTGAAGTGCCGCCAACTCGGCCGGTGACGCCCCAACCTCCCGCACGTTCTTGATCGCCGCCTCGTGAGCGCGCTCTTCCTCTTCCCTGCCATGGAAGCGTTCGAGATGGCGCAGGTCGCCGCGCATCACGTACAGACGGGCAGCATCGCTCCGTTCCTCAGCGCCGAGCGCAAGATCTTCGCCAAGCGTGTCGAGCACAAGATGCTGCTCGGCCGCCTGCCGCTCCTCGATCGCGCTGTTCGTCGACAGGATGAACGCTACACCGGAAAGTCCGGTCAAAAGGACCGTGACCCCGTAGGCCCAGTTTGTAATCGCATTGATTCTCATGGGATGATCCGATGAAGCCGTTCGGAGAACGGATGTTCTCCTGGTTGATGGCGTCTTCGCCCTGGGTACGGACGAGACCGGCTGCCGCCGGTCCCGACGTCGTTTACATACAAACTAAAGCGGTGATGCCGTCGTTACCATTTCTTGCTGAGCTTCAGGGTCAGCGTGCGGCTTTCGCCGTAGCCGCACACCGAAAGCCCCTGGCACCCCTTCACATATTCCTTGTCGAAGAGATTGGAGACGTTGAGCGATGCCGCCCAATCGTCCTTCTCGTAGCGAATTGCCGCATCGACCAATGCGGCCGAGGGCACTTTGCGCGTGTTCTCCGCATCCGCCCAGGATTCCCCCTGGTATCTGACGCCGGCGCCAAGGCTGACCCCCTCGAGCGCTCCTGAAGGCACGGTATAGTCGAGCCACAGCGACGCCTGAGCGTTGGGAACAAGGTACGGCGTCTTTCCCACCAACGCCGTGTTCGCGTCTTCGGTCACCTCGAGATCCATGAAATCAAGACCGGCGATCAGCTTCCAATCTTCGTTGATATTGGCCTTGCCCTCAAACTCGATGCCGCGGGAACGCACCTCACCCGTCTGGGTGGAAATGCTCGTCAACGGGTCGGTCACGAGAGCATTGCGCTTGGTCAACTGATAGAGTGATGCCGTCAACACGCCGTCGAATAACGTCGGCTCGTATTTGACCCCGACTTCGAACTGTTCACCTTCCTGCGGCTTGGTATTGCCTGTTGCTGTCACCGCGACGATCGGGTTGAAGAAGGTCGCGACGCTGACATATGGGGTCAGGCCATTGTCGAACTCATAGGCAAGGCCAGCGCGGCCGCTGAAAGCGCCTTCGTTGTAGCTGAAGGCGTTATTTTGCGTCGGAGCCCAGAAGGTCGGGCCGTTTTTGGTGTTGGTGTCCACGTAATCGTAGCGACCATTGAGCGTGACGAGCCAGCCCTGACCGAACCTGATCTGATCCTGCGCATAAACGCCCAGCTGCTGCTGCGTAACCACCTGATTGATATAGGTGGCGTTTGCGGGCTGCGGCGCACCATAGATCGGATCCGTTGCGCTGATGGGTGTAGCGGCCGACGAAGCCTGCACATGGTCCAGCCGGTAGTACTTGTAGTCCAGGCCAACGAGCAGCGTATGATCCAGTGCCCCGGTTTCGAATTCTCCTTCGACACGGTTGTCGACGGCGAAGGTATCGACCTTCGATGTCGCCTCAAACCCCAGACGATAAAGGAGATTGTCGGGGGTGGCCGGCACTGTCGACGACGGGAAGGGCAGGCTCGGATCGTAGTAACCGAAGGTATATGGGCCGTTCTCATGCTTGTAGAGATGGCCGTACCGCAGGTTCTGGCTAAACTGCCAACCGCCTTCAAACTCGTGCGTGAATTCATAGCCGATCATCTGCTGGACATAGGTGCCCGTATCCAGATCCGGCTCACCATAAAATGCATCGCGGTCGATCTTACCGAAGGGTGCATCGACGACCGTGCCGACATAAGGCAGGAAGCCGTTGCCGACGTGCACCTGGTCGAGGCCCTGTAGAACACCGTAGACCGTCAGGCTTGTCGCATCATCAGGCGCGTAGGTGATCTGCGGCAGGACGAAGCCGCGCAGATCGTTGGAGAAATCGGTGTAGGTATCGCCGCCCGACATCTTGCCGGTGACGCGATACCGGATGGTGCCATCGTCCGTCAGCTTGTCGTTGACATCGAAGCCGGTGAAGGCATTGCCAAAGTTGTTGATGCCGATCTCGGTATAATAGAGCGGTTCATCGAATGGCCGCTTGCTGATCAGGCTGACGATACCGCCTGCGTTGGCGCCGCCGTAGAGCGCCGAGGCGGGCCCCTTCAGCACTTCGACCCGCTCGAGCATGAAGGGGTCGATTTGAAAACCGCCGAAACCAAAGCTGAAAAGCGTCAGACCATCGAGGAACACGCCGGTCTGCGTCGCGTCGAAACCGCGGATGTAGTACCAATCCGTATCCGCATCGGTGCCGAAAGGCTCCGTCGTCACACCCGGCGTGTAGCGCAGGGCCTCATCGACCTTGTTGACCACGCCGCGGTCGTCGAGCTCATCGCGACCGATGACGGAGACGGATTGGGGAATTTCGCTGATCGGCGTGGCCGACTTCGAGCCCGTCGTCGTCGCCTTGGCGACGTAACCGTCAACGGGGCCGGTGGCCTCGTCGCGTAAGCCCTGTGCCTGCACCTCGATCTTTTCGAGTTTCGTGGCGATACCGTCCTGGGCGACCGCCGCCGTCGACACGAGCAAGGCGATACCGGCAACGCCACTCGCAAGGAATTTTCTCAAACGCACACTTTCACCATCACGCTGCATCGTATCGTCGCCCTTTGATGCCGGACCCGCCATCCCCACGACGTGCGGCCCGACTTTCTGACTGCTGATAAGATGACCGTTTATCTCAACTATTAGGACGGGGCTTGTTTCGAACCCTGAAAGTTGAACGCTCTTGGGCAAATGTGTGCGGGCAACTGTTCAAGGCTGAAGGCATTTGCTCAGGCGAGACGGCTTCTTTTCCAAAGAGCCGGCGTCGTTCCGACTGCCTTGCGGAAGACGCGGGTGAAATGTGCCTGATCCGAAAAACCGGTTTCGGCAGCGATCGCGGTCAGCGACGCTTCATTCTTTAAAAGCAGATGCTTGGCCCGCTCGATGCGCGCGTTAGTCTGCCACTGGTGCGGCGCCACGCCTGTCGATGCCTTGAAGGCGTGGCTGAAATGGGACTGCGAAAGCCCGGCGAGACCAGCCAGTTCCTCGAGCCGGATGTTGCGAAGGCTGTTTTCCTCGATGTATTCCACCGCCCGACGCAACTGCCATGACGCGAGCTGGCTGCGCTTGCGTGCGCTGCTGCGATTGAGCTTCATCAGGTCGATGAACAGCGCCAGCGTCAGCCCGTCGCCGTAGAGATCGTGTAGTGGCTGCGGATTGAGGCATTCGGCAGCGATCAGTTGGGCGAGTTGGAGAAACCGCTCGTCGTGGAACATCAGCCGTGGCACGGCGCATTGGCCGGCGTCGAGATCCTCCATCAGCCGTCGGCTAAGGATGTCGATGTTGAAGTGCAGATCGAGATGGCGGATGTATTTGACATCAACCACATCCGCCCAGATCTCCATGCCGGCGGGGATGTAGGAGATCGCCTGTTGCCGATAGTTCTGGACGGCGCCGTTTGCCTGCGAGGAAAGCTTGACGTTGCAGCTGCTCCCACCCCGCGCATCGAGAACGATGAACATCCGCGGATCATCCGAGACGTAGTAGCCGCCGGCATGGGGGTCGCATTCCACATCCCACACGTCGGCAATGATCCCGTTCCATTCCCGGCGATGCAACTCGCCCTGGATCTTGAAACCGGCAATCTTGTTCTGCATCCGCGGCTGAAACGTCATTATCGCGTTGCCCGTCTTCGGGAAGGTCTGTCTTGGCTACTTTATTCCTTCCTCCAATACTCATCTTTAAGCCGCAACGGAAGTCCCCGGCGATTGCTTTTGGAGAGAACAGCACCAAGCGGATCTGAGGGTGAAAGACTGCGGCGTGGCATGATTTTTTTCGAGATTCCACACCAAAGGATCACACGGACAATCCCCAGCAGGGCCGATAGGGCTATAAGGCTGCACTCAAACAGATCAGGAGCTTACGATGGACACCGTCGAAATCGCAGACCGCAGCGAATTTGCCCTCTGGGCAATCCAGCGCGCACAGGAAATCGTCGTGACTGAAGGCGCGTCTTTCGCCATGGCGGCACGCGACATGGACGATACGGCGCTGACCGCTGCTGCAGCAGCACTCGGTAAGGCCATCAGCGACGCCATGATCGAAGTGTTCGACGGTCTCATGGCCGAGTAAGAGCCCGATTCGTTCGCAATGTGCAAAGGGCCACGCCAAGCGCGGCCCTTCTCTCATTTTTTCGCCTTCTGCCGTGCAAGCTCTTTCTTGAAGGCGGCACGGGACTTTTCGACGATTTGGCCCAGCAAGGCCGGATCGACGAAGGCATCTTCCTCGCCCGCATCCCGCCGCGCGGCGCGGCCGATAATGTCGGCGATATCGGGATGAGCGGGCAGGACCACATCCGCCGTCATGCCTCCCAGCCGGTCGAAGCTGGTCTCGAAGTCGGCAACGATCCCGGGATAGCGCTTGTTGCCGAAGAGCTTGTTGCCGGCGACGGTGACGCTGCAGGGAAAGACCACCTTGAGCGCACGCCCGGCCTCGCTCACCGACGTTGACCAGGTGGTGCAGCCCGGCGTGTGGCCGGGCGTCAGCGTCGCCTTCATGCTGACGTCTCCGAGCGTCACGACTTCGCCGTCGTCAAGCACATGATCGACCTTCACCGCCGGAAAGGTTCCACGCTTATAGGTGGTCTCACCATCATGCAGGCCGTTTTCCAGTGCCCAGCGATCCGCCGCGATCGCATAGAGCTTGGCGCCGCTGTCACGCTTGATTTGTGCAACGCCAGCGACATGATCGTAATGCGCATGGCTCGTGACGATGATCTTGATGTCGGAGCGTTTGAAACCGAGTGCTGCGATATTGTCCTCGACAAGGGATGCGGTGCTCTTCAACGTGCCGTCGAGCAGAATGGCCTGCGTGCCTGAGGTCATGAGGTAGGCCGCCAGCCCCTTGGTCCCGACGTAATAGATGTTGCCGACGACGCGGAATGGCTTTGTCGGCTGCGACCATTCGGCGTTATCAGCCATTGCCGCACTCGCCAGGCATACCGTGGCGACCACCGTCGCCAGCGCGCGTCGCATCATCTTTCTCATACAAGCCTCCGCATCTCGAATTTGGTTTCCATGAACCTCGGACGCGTCCTGCCTAAGGAGCCGTGGCGGGGTCGGCAAACGACGATAATTTGCGGCAGCCATTAGAATAATTTGCATTTCGATGAACCTGGACAGTCGGGGCCAGCAGCCACAGGCACTTGGCCCGAAAATCCCGACCACGCAATGCTCATGCAACCCTTGCGTACGAGGGTCGATCTCATTTCGATTAGCAGAAGAGGGACGATGATGATGGAAACCAGGCTTCATGGCGCCTGCGGCACGCAGTGTTAGGGCTAGGCGTTCGAAGGGCCCGCGCGATCGGGCGCCTCATGCTGCTTGCCTTCACGCCTTGGCTCGCGCTTGTTTTCTTCCTGGTCGACGCCCATGCCGAAACCAGCGGCACCGCCCGGGAGAAATCCGTCGCCATCACATTCGATGATCTTCCCCACGCCAATGCCGGCACCGACGGAACAGATCAACCTTCGCCTCAAAGCATCCAGGATGCGAATGCCCGCATTCTTGCCGCCCTCAGGGATCACAAGGCGCCGGCTATCGGCTTTGTCGTGGAAAGCAAGGTTCGCGCGATCGGTCCGTTTGCGAAAGATATCCTGAAGGATTGGACCGGCCCGCGGCTGACGCTCGGCAACCATACCTTCTCGCACGCGGACACCAACACGCTCGACATCGCCGGCATCGAGCGCGAGATCGTCGATGGCGAGAAGACGACGAGGCGAACGCTAAAGGCGGCGGGCAAGCAGCTGCGTTTCCTACGGTTTCCCTACAATCACACCGGCGACACAACGGAAAAGCAGAAGGCGATCGCGGCGCTTGCGGCGAAGCTTGACTACACGATCGCCGCCTCGACCATCGATACCTCCGATTACGTCTTCGACCGCGCCTATGAGCGCGCGCTTGCCGAAAACGACACGGAAGCCGCCCACCGCATCAGGACGGCCTATCTGATGCACACCCAACAGCAGATCGCCTATTACGCCGGTCTCAACGAGCAGGTCCTTGGCTACGAGCCGCCGGCAATCATGCTCTTGCATGTCAACCGGCTGAATGCCGACGCGATGAAGGGGATCCTGTCGCTGTTCGAAGAGAGCGGCTACAGTTTCACAACGCTCGAAAAGGCGCAGGCCGACGCCGCCTATCGGCGACCGCTGTCCTACGCGACGAAATTCGGTCCGATGTGGGGTTACCGCTGGGCGAAGGACAGGAACGTGCGCGTTGACGGCAGCCTGGAACGAGAGCCGCCGGAATGGATCGTCAGCTACGGCGAATAGCTCGGCACACCGGTCGCAGGTTGACCTTCAGTATCGAGTTGCTCCCAGCAGATCCCCTTTCGCTGACGGCACTCCCCCGCCAACGCATTGCAGCCTATGCCGAGTTGCTCGCCGCCGGCTCATGCAATCGGGCGGCGCTATCCTCCTTCGCCGCCATCAGCCAATCGTGGAAGGCGGACATCGCCAGTGTCGGCGCGCGGGACCGCAGCCGCGTCAGCCAGTAGCTCCCCATCGAGGTATAGACGTCGAAGGGCTGCCGCACTGTGCCGTTCGACAGCAGTCGGGAAAACATCAAAGGCGGCGCAAGCGCAACACCGATGCCCTGGGCGGCTGCCTCCATCATGGCGAGCGACGAATCGAAGACGACGCCCTTGAGCAGCGGCGCCGGATAGGTGATGCCAGCAGCGGCAAACCAGTTCACCCATTCGTCCGCCCGATAGGACCTGAGCAGCGTCTGGCTCAGAAGATCGGCGGGACGGCGCAGCGTATCGGCAATCTCAGGAACGCACAGCACCGAAAGCGGCGCCTCGAACAGCCGCGTCGCCTCGATGTTGTGCCAGGAACCGCTGCCGAAGCGAATGGCGTAGTCGAGCCCCTCGGCGGCCATGTCGACACGATTGTTGTTCGTCGACAACCGGACATCGATGAAGGGATATTTTTCCTGAAAATCCGCAAGGCGTGGCAGCAGCCAGCCGACGGCAAAGGTGCCGACTGCGCCGATCATCAGCACCTCCCGCAGATGGCCGCCCTCGAACCGTTCGAGCATATCGGCCATGCGATCGAAGGAATCCTGGAGTACCGGCAGCAACGCCTCGCCCTCGGCGGTGATCATCAAACCGCGCGGCAGCCGCTTGAACAGCGTCACGTTGAGACGGCTTTCCAGCAGCTTCACCTGGTGGCTGACCGCCGCCTGCGTCACGCACAGTTCGATCGCCGCGCGGGTAAAACTCAGATGTCGCGCGGACGCCTCAAAGGCCCGCAGCGCATTGAGGGGGAGATATGGCCTGACCATGGATGCCCTAATTCAGCTAATGGGTCCTGCAAATAAACGTGGTTTGCCGCTGCGGTGCAACCTCTTTACGGTGAACTCACGTCGGCACCCTGTTTCGCCAGGACGAGACTGCCAACATATCGAGGATCCGGCCCCTCAGACATACTTCCCCGTGGAGGACCCAACCATGTGTCGTCTCAACTGAACGCCCCATAGGCACGCGCCCAACACGTTTCGCACCGTCAGATCCGCTCCGGCCGCAGCAGCGGACCAAGGCGGCATGTCACAGCCCTTGGTGGTGAAACTGAGGCGACGAACCGGCCGCGACGGGATAGGCGAAACATCGGGCTTCTAGGCCCGATCCGCCGCCCCGCACCGCCTTCACGCCACAAACTGATGCGCGTCAGCCGCTCCCTTGGATCGGATGGCGAAGCCATGTCCTTCGAAATTCGAAAGCCCCGACATCCGCCATGAAGTTCATTGCAAACCTGCTCGCAACCCTGATCAATCTGGCAACGCTTCTCGGCGTCGGGCTGGCATTCTGCGCCGCGGCCCTGACGCGAGACCTGCCGGATCATCGGGCGCTGGCGAACTGGGAGCCGGCGGTCACGACCCGGCTTTACGCCGGCGACGGCGCCATGATTGCGCAATATGCCCGGGAACGCCGTCTGTTCCTGCCGATCGGCGCCATTCCCGCCCGGGTCAAGCAGGCTTTCCTTTCGGCCGAAGACAAGAACTTCTACCTTCATCCGGGCATCGACCTGACGAGTCTTGCCACCGCGCTCTGGTCGAATGTCGCCAACTACGGCTCGGGTCGGCGCATGATTGGCGGATCGACGATCACGCAGCAGATCGCCAAGAATTTTCTCCTGTCCTCCGATCGAACGGTCGAGCGCAAGCTGCGCGAAGCGATCCTTTCGATCCGCATCGACCAAACCTATTCCAAGGACCGGATCCTGGAACTTTATCTCAACGACATCTATCTCGGTCTCGGCGCCTATGGCATCGCGCAGGCAGCGCTTACCTATTTCGACAAGCCGGTCGATCAACTGACGGTGGCCGAAGCGGCCTATCTCGCCGCCTTACCAAAAGCGCCGAACAATTATGACCCGTATCGCCATCCTGACCGAGCCGTCACCCGGCGCGACTGGGTCATAGAGCAGATGCGCCGCAACGGCGTCATCGACAGAGAGGTTGCAGCCGCAGCCACCGCCTCGCCCCTCAGCATCAAGCCGAAACGACTGGAGACATCCGCCGACAAGGCGGACTACTTCACCGAGGAGGTGCGCCGCCAGTTGGGCACCCGCTATGGCGAGGCAGCGCTTTACACTGCCGGGCTCTCGGTTCGCACGACACTCGATCCGCGGCTGCAGCAAGCGGCCATGCGGGCGTTGCGAAAGGGACTGGTTGGCTACGACCAGGCAAAGGGGTACCGGGGGCCGATCACCCGCCTGCCTTCGCTTGAAGGGTGGCAGCAGGCGCTCGCCAAACGTCAGCCGCTCTCGGACGTTCCGGAATGGCAGCTCGCCGTCGTCCTCTCCGCAAGCAACGACAAGGTCGAACTCGGTCTCAGACCGTCAGGACCAGAAACGGCGACGGCGGCCGCAGACACGGCCATGATCGACCGCGATGACACAGCCTGGGCTCTGTGCCGGCTCGCCGAAGGCAAGCGTCGTTGTGCCTCATCCCTCAACGGCGTGTTGCAGCCGGGCGACGTCGTCTATGTCGAAAAGCAGGAGACTGGCTATGTCCTGCGCCAGCCGCCGCAGGTGCAGGGAGCGCTGGTCTCGATGGACCCGAACACTGGTCGGGTGCTCGCGGTCGCCGGCGGCTTTTCCTACGCGCAATCCGAATTCAATCGCGCGACCCAGGCCTACCGCCAGCCCGGCTCGTCGTTCAAGCCGTTCGTCTACGCCGCGGCACTCGATACCGGCTATGCGCCGACCACGCTCGTCATGGACGCGCCGATCGCCATCCCTGATGGCACCGGCAAGACATGGCGGCCGAAAAACTATGATGGGCGCTTCAGCGGTCCTTCGACCCTGCGAACGGGGCTGGAAAACAGCCGCAACCTGATGACCGTGCGCCTTGCTCGCCATCTGGGCATGGACCTTGTCGCCGACTACGGCAAGCGCTTCGGCATTTACGACGAGCTTCGCACCTACCTACCGATGGCGCTGGGCGCCGGCGAAACGACGTTGCTGCGGCTCGTTTCCGCCTATGCCGTCATCGCCAATGGCGGCAAGGCCATAACCCCGTCGATGATCGACCGTATTCAGGATCGATATGGCCGGACGATCTACCGGCAAGACAGCCGCCAGTGCGCGGACTGCAATGCGCTTGCCTGGGAAAACCAGGAAGAGCCTGATCTCGTCGACATCAGGGACTATGTGCTCGACCCGATGACGGCCTATCAGATCACTTCGATGATGCGTGGCGTAGTGGAAAGAGGCACCGCCAGAAATGTCGCCACGCTGGGTGTCCCGATCGCCGGCAAGACCGGAACGACCAACGACGAGAAGGACGTCTGGTTCGTGGGTTTCACCCCCAATATCGTCACCGGCGTCTTCCTCGGCTACGACACGCCGAAGCCGATGGGTTACGGCGAAACCGGTGGCGGTCTCGCCGCACCGATCTTCATCGACTTCATGAAGGTGGCACTTCAGGGAAAACCGGCGGCCGATTTTCATCCGCCGCCCGGCATGTCCTTCCAGACAGTCGACAGAAAGACGGGGCGAGCGGTTGAGCAAGGAACGCCTGGCGCGATCGTCGAAGCCTTCAAACCGGGAACCGGCCCCTGCGACGGCGGCTGCACCGTCATCGACGACAAGGAGATGGCCGAGCTGCCAGCTGGCGGCGCCGACCAGGGCCTAACACCTGAATTGCGGCAGAAGCTGCTCAGCAATACCGGCGGGCTCTACTGATATGGTGCAACGGCTTCAATCGCGCGCGGATCGCCGCAAGCGCATCCTCTTTCTGATCGCCGTGTTTATCGTCGTCTTCCTGACGATGCTCATACGACTGATCCAGCTCGGCACGGCCGAAATCGAGACCACCGGCTATGTGCCGAAGCGCCCCTCGGTCGGTCGCCCTTCGATCCTGGATCGCAACGGCAATCTGCTGGCGATCGATGTGCCGAGCTCCGGCGTCTATGCCGAGCCCCGCTTCCTCGTCGACGTCGACGAGGCGGTGGAGAAACTGACGGCCATCTTCCCCGATCTCGATGCCCGCGAACTGCACCAGCGGCTGAAAAGCAAGGCGCCCTTCGCCTGGATCAAGCGTCAGGTGACACCGGCTGAGGAGCAGGCGCTCTGGGACGCGGGCATTCCGGCCGTCGGCTTCCAGCGGGAAAAGCGGCGTGTCTACCCCAATGGTTCGCTTGCCGCCCACGTGCTCGGCACCGTCGATATCGACAATATCGGCATCGCCGGCATCGAAAAATGGATCGAGAGCCAGGGCCTGGACGTGTTGCGCCAGACCGGCATGGATCTCTCCAACCAAAACCTGCAGCCGGTCACGCTGACACTCGATATCCGCATCCAGCACGCCCTGCAGATCGAGCTTGCCAAGGCGATCGAGAAATTCGGGGCAAAGGCCGGTGCCGGATTGGTGCTCGATATCACCAATGGTGAAGTGCTGGCGCTTGCCTCCGCGCCGGATTTCGACCCCAACACCCCCGCCGATGCGCTGAAGCCTGATCGTATCAACCGCATTGCCGCCGCCACCTTCGAGATGGGCTCCACCTTCAAGGCCCTGACGACGGCCATGGCGCTCGATTCAGGGCAGTTCAACATCCGCTCCGTCATCGATGCCAGCAGGCCGCTGGCCTTCGGCCGGTTCCGCATCCGCGATTATCGCGGGAAATACCGGCCGCTCAGCCTGCCGGAAGCCTTCATCCATTCCTCCAACATCGCGATGGCCAAGATGGCCATCGCGCTCGGCCCTGAGAACTTCCGCGCCTTTCTCTCTCGTTTCGGACAGATGTCGCGACTGACGACCGAGTTGCCGGAGAGCGCGCATCCGCAACTGCCGCGCTCCTGGCGCGAGATCGATACGGCAACCGCATCCTACGGCCACGGCATTGCCGTGACGCCGCTGCAGGCGAGCATTGCGGTTGCGGCCCTCGTCAACGGCGGGCGCCTGATCAGGCCGACATTGATCAAAGGCTCTGATGTCGAAGAGCGGGTGCTGGCCGCCGACCTCATCAAGCCGGAAACCGGCGAGGCCATGCGTTTTCTGCTCCGCCTCAATGCCAGAACCGGATCGGCGCGAAAGGCCGAAGTCAAAGGTTATTTCATCGGCGGCAAGACCGGCACGGCCGAAAAGGTCGTCGCTGGACGCTATGCCAAGGATCTCAATCTCACGTCCTTCATGGGTGTCGTTCCGGCCGACGATCCGCGCTATCTGCTCCTGACCATTCTGGACGAGCCCAAAGGGTTGCCGGAAACCTATGGCTTCCGCACCTCCGGCTGGAATGCCGCCCCGCTCGGCGGTGCTGTGTTCGAGCGCATCCTTCCGATGATGAGCCTGATGCCGTCCTTCGACGTCCGGGACGTGAGCTTTCCGTCGATCGTTGCGCAGCAGGCCTATGGTTCCGAGCTGTTTTCAGGCGCGACCCTGCACGGCGCGTCCGGCCATGACACACCCATTGAAGAGCCACTTTGAGGTAAGACGGCAATTGTGACCTGTCAGCCGAATTGCGGCCGAGGGCGAGACCCGCCCTCGGCAAAGTCATCGGAGCAATGCGTTCAAGACCGCTCGAAACGACCCTCGGACACGATCTCCGTCAGGGGTTTCCGCGGGCTCGGCACTTCGCGCTCCCGCAACCCCTCGGGCAATTGCGCCTTGTCGCCGATCCTGCCGATCGCCACGGCGGCTTCAACGCGGTAATCGGACGGCACGCCAAGCTCGGTCCGCGCCCTGTCGTAGTCGAGGCCGGCCATACCGTGCGCCTGCCAACCGGAATAGGCGGCCTGCAGCGCGAGCGCACCCCATGCGGCCCCCGTGTCAAACGAGTGCGTATAGGAAGGCACTTCCTCGCTGGCGCCAGGAGGCAGCAGCGACGTTTTCGACAGCACGAAGATCAGTGCGGAAGCCTCCTTGGCCCAGCTTTGATTGAATGCGTTGAGAATGCCGAACAGTTTGTCCCAATGCTCGGTGCCTCTGCGGGCATAGATGAAATGCCAGGGCTGGGCGTTATAGGCCGACGGCGCCCAGCGCGCCGCCTCCAGGATGCCGAACAGCTCGGCTTCGGAGATCTCCGCTCCGGCATAGGCGCGCGGCGACCAACGCTCGAGAAAGAGCGGGTTGATCGGGTGGCCGGCGATACGCGAATTGATTTCGATGGTCATGGCTTTCCTGTGTCGTGGCGTTGGTTTCAGCCTTCAGCCGCAATCGAAATCACCAGGTTTCGTACCGTTCGCGCCGACGGTTGAGATTGGAAATCTCGTCCGAAAGCTCTGCGATGCGGTCTCGAAGTTCGTTCGTTGTTCCGTCTTCGAAATCATCGATCCCGAAACAATCCCGCGCTTCGTAAAGCTCAAGCTTGCCTTGCAGGACATCTCGGATCGCGCTCAGGCGTTCATATTGCCGCAGGACACTCATGGCACACCTCATCAAAAGCCATCGTTGTCTAGGAAATGCGCAAACAACGGAAAAGGTTTCATTCGACTGCTCGGCTTCAAGCATCCTGAAAATTATCGAGTTAAACAGTGGATTAAAGGAACCTCGACCCAAAGATCGTACCAGGCTTGGAAAAGTGATCCGACGGCGTGCCGCGAGCGCTCGATCTCCGCGCCCGCCGATGCCTAAGGCCGCTCGCCTTGCAGGTGTTGCTCCAGAAACGGCAGATTGTCCTGGCCCCAATAAATCTCGCCGTCATAGGCGAACGTCGGGAACCCGAAGACGCCGCTCTTGAGAGTATGCTCCCGATCGGACGCCCATTTCTCGACAACGTCTGCGGCACTTTCCCGCGCAAGCAAGGCACTGCCATCGAAGCCTGCGCGCGTTGCTACTGCCTCGCGCACCTCTGACCGGCCGATGTCCTCGGCTCGGACCCAGAAGGCTTCCTGCAAAATCTCCGTCAAGGCGAACCAGTCCTTGCCGTCGAGATAGGTGGCAATCACCATCCGTGACGCAGGCGTGGGATCGGCGAGCGGCGGACGGCCGTCGAGCAGAAGTTCCCTGCCCCGCACATGGCTCCAGCGCTTCAGGTCGCGCGTGCCGTACGCTCGTCGCGCCTGCGGCCGATTGCGCGAGAAGATGCCGCCGTTTTCCTCGACCACCGTGGCCATGTAGGGCGTGATTGCCGCTTCGTGCCGGCGTGCGAGAGCAGCAAAGGCTTCAAGCCCGATGAACGACCAGGGCGAGCCGATCGAGAAGAAGTAGTCGATGCTTTTTGTCACTGTCAGATCTGCCTCATGGGTTTTGGATCTGGGATTGTAGGCAGCGGCCTAAGCCGCCGCCGGGTTCGCTGACAGCGTTCGAGCGGCCTCGCCCTTCGTCGGCGACCAACCAAGCTCCGGTGCGATGCGCGTAAAGACATCATCGAGGATCTGGCGATACTCGTCGTGTTCGAATTCGTAGGGCAGTTCGAGCCTGAGTTCGCGCACATGCGGGAGGATCGGATCGGCCAGCAGCCGTTCGAGGATCTGCTCGGACGTACCGACGAGATCGCGGGCAAACATCGTGCGCCGCTCGCCCTGCGGTGTCAGCGTGCGCTCATGCCGGCTGGCGGCGTAGTCGAGATAGCGGCGCCGGGTGCTGGCATCGGCGCCATCGAGCGGCACGATGACGCGCCCGAGCGCGACGCGTTTCTCTGCGCCCCCAGCCTGCCGATAGGTTTCGAGCTGGCGTGCCTGCGCCTCGAAAAAGTCGTTGGTCTGCTCGCCTGTCGTGACGTTGCCGATCAGGAGATTGAAGCCATTCTCACCGGCCCAGCGGGCGGAGCGCAAGGATCCGCCACCGTACCACAGCCTGTCGACAAGCCCCTTGGCATGGGGTTGCAGCCGCGGGCGCTGCGGGCCGAAAGGCGTCTTTATGACGGTATGCTCGTCGCCGAGAAACGCTCCACGCAGATTGTCGGCGAAGCGAAGAACGCGCTGATGGGAGAAATCGTAGGCGGACCAGTCTCCATCAAAGGCGAGCGGGCCAATCAAATCCACATGTGGCGGGCGGCCCGCACTCAGGCCGACATTCAGGCGACCCCGCGACAGAACGTCAACGGTCGAAAGGTCCTCGGCCAGCCGATAGGGGTTCTCGTAGCCGATCGGGATCACTGCCGTGCCGAGCTGAATGCGATCGGTTCTCTGGGTCGCCGCCGCCAGAAAGGCGGCGGCCGACGAGATGCCGGGCTCCAGGTGGCGCTGCCGCACCCAGGCGCTGGCGAAGCCGAGCCTCTCGCCATACTCGAGCAGGCGCAGCGTCTGCTCCAGCCCCGCCAAGGGATCGTCGCTCGCATAGTTTCCTGGCGTGAGAAAGCCAATGTGACCGATCGAGATCTTATGCTCTGTCATCGTTGCGCGCCTCAGGATTTCGGCAGGCCGGGAGGATTGGTTTCCGATTTCGGCAGCGCTTCTTCCGCCAGATGCCAGCGATCGAGAATTTTGGCATAGGTGCCATTGTCGATGAGGCCGTTGGTGGCGGCGGTCAGGGCATTGGCTAGGCCACTGTTCTTGCGGGTGGTGATCGCCACGTCGGATCGCTCCGGCCAACCGGCGCTCAAGGTGCCAACGCGCTTGATGTTCCGGTCGCGGGCGGCGATGAAGACGAGCTGCGCATGCGGCTGGACGATCACGTCGGCGCGGCCTGCAGCCAATGCGACAAGGCTCGTCGCCTCGTCGTCATAATATTGCAGCTCGAGCGGCTTCAGCCCGACGGAGACGTTCTCGTCGTTCCATTTGAGAAGAATGCGCTCCTGGTTTGTCCCGGCGCCAACGATGATCCTCAGGCCGGCGGCATCCTTCGGTTCCTTGATCGATGTGACTGCGCTGTCGGCCTTGACGAAGAAGCCATGCAATCCCTGACGGTAGCTCGAAAAGTCGAACTTCTCCTTGCGTTGCTCCGTCACGCCGACATTGGAGATCACCGCATCGTATTTGCCCGAGGTCAGGCCGAGCGGCCAATCGATCCAGGCAATCGGCATGAGCTCCAGCGTCAACCCCAGACTATCGGCGACGGCCAAAGCATAGTCCGGATCCGCGCCGATCACGGTCTTTGCGTCGGTCGCATAGGTCGCAAGCGGCGGCCCGCCGGGGCTGACGGCGACGGTGAATTTGCCGGGGGTGACGAATTTGAAGCTTGGCGGTATCGCCGCAATCGCCGCCTCGTTTCGTTCGGCACGGATGCGCCCCGGTTGTTCAGGACTGAAATCGAAACCGTCGGCGGCCAGCGCCGGGGCAAGGTGGAAAAGTGCCGTCGCAAATGCGGTGATGAACGAGGGGCGTAATGCAGCTAGACCAAGCATTTCTGTCGTCTCCGGAAGGGATGTTGAACGAACGGGCCGGCGACAAAAGCAGGCGCCGACCCGCAACAGGCAATGATCAGGAGCCGCTCTTCGGCAGGCCCGGTGGGTTGGTCTGCGACGCGTCCACCGCCTCGTCGGTCAGGCTCCAGCGCTTCAGCACTTCGCCGTATTTGCCGTTCTTGATCAGGTCGTTGATGGCAAGGGTGATCGCGTCGGCAAGGCCACCACCCTTGCGGGTCGTCACTGCGATCTCGGCCGTCAGCGGCCAGCCGCCGCTGGCGATGCCGACGACCTTGGTGTCGTTGCGGATCGAGGCGGCATAGGCGCGCGTCGCATTGGGATTGAATTCGACATCGGCGCGGCCGGACTGCAACGCCAGATCGCCAGCCGCACGGTCGTCATAATATTGCACCTCGATCGGCTTCAGCCCGGCGGCGACATTCTGCCTGTCCCATTCCAGGATGATCTTTTCCTGGTTGGTGCCGGCGCCGGTGATTACCTTCAGGCCCGCCACATCCTTCGGCTCCTTGATCGAATTGATCGGGCTATCGGACTTGACGAAGAAGCCGAGCACGTCGCGCCTATAGGTAGAGAAATCGAACTTCTCCTTGCGCTCTTCGGTCACGGTCACGTTGCTGATCACCGCATCATATTTGCCCGAGGCGACGCCGAGCGGCCAATCAGCCCAGGCGACCGCGACGAGATCCAGCTCGAGACCGAGAGAATCGGCCACCAGCGAGGCGAGATCGGGATCGGCGCCGACGACCGTTTTGGAGTCCGATGCATAGGTCGCGATCGGCGGATCCCACGGATTGACGGCAACGGTGAACTTGCCGGGATTTACGAACTTGAAGTCGGGCGCGATCGCCTTGATGGCCGCTTCGTTCCGCTCGGCCCGCACCCGGTTGGACGTATCCGGGCTGAGATCGAACTTCTCCTGCGCCTGAACCGAAGCCGTACCGAGCGTCGCTGCGGCGACCACTCCTGCCAAAAGCAGTTTTGCTCTATCGAAAAATGCCATGTACTTAAACTCCATTTCATCTTTGGGTTGCAGATTGTGTCGGCACGATCCAGCGTGCCCATGCACGCCTGGAATTTTCAGAGAACCTTGGCGAGGAATTCGCGGGTGCGCGGATGTTCCGCGGTGGTGAAGATGCGGGACGGCGGCCCGGCCTCCAGGATGCGTCCCGCCTCGATGAAGACGACGGTGTCGGCAACCTCGCGGGCAAACCCGATCTCGTGCGTGACGATCACAAGCGTCGTGCCGGTGCGGGCCAGTTCCTTGATGACATCAAGCACTTCGCCGACCAGTTCCGGATCGAGTGCCGAGGTCGGTTCGTCGAACAGGAAAACCTTCGGCTTAAGGGCCAGAGCCCGTGCGATCGCCACGCGCTGCTGCTGGCCGCCCGAGAGCTGCCGGGGATAGGCGTTGATCTTGTCGCTGAGGCCGACCCGCGCCAGCAGTTCCTGCGCCAACCGAACAGCGTCGTCGCGCTTGAGGCCGCGCACCTGCAACGGTGCCTCGATGAGGTTTTCCAGCACCGTCAGATGCGGGAAGAGATTGAAATTCTGGAACACCATGCCGATGTCGGCGCGGCGCTTCAAAATATCCTTCTCCTTCAGTTCATAGAGCGTGTTGCCCTTCTGGCTGTAGCCGACGAGATCGCCGTCGATCGAGATGAAGCCGTCATCGACCCGCTCCAGATGATTGATGGCGCGCAGCAAAGTCGACTTACCCGAACCCGATGGCCCGAGGATCGCCGTGACGCTGCCGGCAGGCAAGCTCAGCTCGACGTCATCTAGCACTTTCAGCGGACCGAAACTCTTCGAGATGCCATGGATGCGGACGGCACCGCCGGCGCGGAATGCAGTCGCGTCATGAAAACCGGTCTTGCGGGCGATGGCACCACTGCTCGCAACCTCGGCCAGCGGACGCCGAAACCGCGAGAAGAAGGCCTGGAACGGCAGCGGCACCGGATTGCGAACGGCCCCCTTGGAGAAATGGCGTTCGATATAGTGCTGGGCGATCGACAGCCCGGTCATGATCACCAGGTACCAGACGGTGGCCACCATCAGGAGCGGAATGACTTCGAGATTGCGGCGATAGATGACCTGAACGGTGTAGAAGAGCTCCGGCAGCGCCAGCACGTAGACCATTGATGTGCTCTTTGCGAGCCCGATGATCTCGTTGAAGCCGGTCGGCAGGATCGAGCGCATCGCCTGTGGCAGCACGATACGGAATGCCTGGCGATGACGGGGAAGACCGAGTGCAGCCGCGGCCTCGTGTTGCCCGTGATCGACGGAGAGAATGCCGCCACGCACGATCTCGGCAAAGAAGGCCGACTGATTGAGCGTCAGACCGAGAAAGGCTGCTGCAAACGGCGTCAGCAGCTGGGTCGTCGGGTAGTTGAAGAGCGTCGTGTCGGTGAAAGGAATCCCAACCGAGATCGTCTCGTAGAGATAGCCGAGATTGTTGAGCACGAGCAGCAGCACGATCAGCGGAATGGAGCGCAGCAGCCAGATGTAACCGAAGGACAGGCCACCGAGCAGCGGCGACTTCGACACCCGGGCGAGCGCCAGAGCCGTTCCAAGTAGCGAGCCTGAAACGGTCGCAAGTGCCGTCAGGAGCAGCGTCCGCCCAAGGCCCGCAAGCACCGGTTCTGCAAAGAACCATTCGGCAAAGACCGGCCAGCCCCAGCGAGGATTGGTCAGCACCGAATAAAGCACGCCGGTTATGACGAGCGCAGCAAACAGGGTGCCGAGCGCCCTGCCAGGATGGCGGGCCGGCACGATGCGATAATGCGCGTAGCCCGGATTGGGTTCGCTTGCTCGCCCGGTTCCGGCAACGCCGGCATAATCGGTCAAAATGGCCATGATGCATCCTCTCTGGATGGTTGGCGCCCGTTGGACGCCGGCGTTACGGGTGGCTCACTGCCTGCGGATGCGATGGGCGCGGCTCTCCGAGAAGCGCGAGCGACGCGACGAGATGGGTGATGTCCTTCTCGAACGGCAGCGTCTTGTAGACCTCCGGATCGGCAGCGACGTCGAACAGCGCCGTGTAGCCATTGACGAGATAGAGACCCACTGCCTCCGGCTGCCGGAAGCCGGTGGTCAGATAAATGCGGGAATAGCCTTGCCTTGCTGCTTGCGCTTCGAGTTCGAGCAGAACCCTGCGCGCCAATCCCTGGCGGCGCAGGTCGGAGCGCGTCCAGATGCGTTTGAACTCCGCGGTGCGGTCGTCGTAGTGCTTGAACGCACCGCCGCCGATCGTCTCGCCGTTGCGGATCAGCAGCACGAAATTGCCATGCGGCGGCGCGAAGGCATCAGGTGGATAGCGGTTGAGTTCTGCCGCAGCACCCTCGTCGCTGAAGTAGTTGCCGTAACGGCTGTCATATTCGATGATCAGTTCGTCGATCAGCGGCTTGGCACGCGGGTCGAGGGGGGTGGTGTAGAGAAACGTATCGCTCATGGTTTCGCCAATCCCGTTGTCGTCATCATGCGAGGAAGGTTTCGACCAGCCGCACCCAATAGCGGGCGGCAGGCGCGATGATTGCGTCGTTGAAGTCGTAGTTGGCGCTATGGAGCGACGCGCTGTCGCCATTGCCGACGAAGAGATAGCTGCCGGCCTTCTCCTCCAGCATGAAGGCGAAGTCTTCGCTTGCCGTGCGCGGCTTGAAGTTGCTCACGATCTGGCCGGGGCCGAAGGCTTCTAGTGCGACACTGCGGGCAAGCTCCGTCTCGGCGCGGTGATTGATCAGAGCCGGGAAGCCGCGGCGATAATCCACCTCCGCGGTGGCGTCGAAGCTTTCGGCCTGAGCGCACGCCAGTGCAGGTACCCGCTCGCCGAGCAGTGCGCGGGTCGCCTCGTTGAAGGCCCGCATGGTCAGCTTCAGCGCCACGCTTTCAGGAATGACGTTGGATGCCGAACCGCCATGGATCGAGCCGACGGTAACCACCGCCATCTCCTGCGGGTCGACATTGCGCGAAACCACGCTCTGCAGGGCGGTGATCAGCGACGCGGTCGCTAGCACCGGATCGACGGTCAGCTGCGGTTCCGCCCCATGGCCACCCTTGCCGACGATCGTGATGTTGCACTGGTCGACCGAAGCCATGGCGGCACCGGCAACGAAGCCGAATTGCCCTGTTGGAACGCCCGGCCAGTTGTGCAGGCCGAAGACGGCGTCGACGGGAAACCGTTCGAACAGCCCTTCGGACAGCATCTTGCGCGCGCCGGCGCCGATCTCTTCGGCCGGCTGGAAGATCAGCCGCACGGTGCCGTCGAAGCGGCCTGCTTCCGCCAGATAGCGTCCGGCGGCAAGCAGGATTGCCGTGTGGCCATCGTGCCCGCAGGCATGCATGACGCCGCGATGGACGCTGGCATGGGCAAGACCCGTTGCCTCCTCGATCGGCAAGGCGTCCATGTCGGCACGGATGCCGATGCTGCGTTGGCCTTCACCCCGGCTCAAGGTGGCGACGACACCGGTTCCGCCAATTCCCGTTGCCACCTCGTAGCCCCAGGAAGAGAGCCGACTGACGACGATTTCGCTGGTGCGGTGTTCGTGAAACGCAAGTTCCGGATGGCGGTGGAGATCGTGGCGTAGCGCGACGATCTCATCGAGATAGGCGCCGATGCCTCGCTCGACCGCGTCCCCCGCCTGTGTGTCCTTGACGATCATGTTCATCGGCGGCTCCGTCGACGCCTCAAGCGCCGACGGCCCTTCCCTGCTCGATCTCTTCCGCCGCCGCCGCATAGCGGCTCTCCCTGTAGGGCAGCCCCAGATGATCACGCAGCGTCTCGCCCTTCAGATGCGGGTCGAAATAGCCGCGCTCTTCAAGAATCGGCAGCACGTGGGCGGCGAAATCCTGCAGGCCTTCGGCAATGACCGGGAAGCCGAGGATGAAACCGTCTGCAGCGTCGCCATCGACCCAACGGATGATCTCGTCGGCGATGTGGTCTGCGGTGCCGATGAAGGCGGTCCGCGGCGTCGCAACATCAAGCGCGATCTCGCGAAGAGTCTGGCCGGTCTCGCGCGCCGTCTTCTTGATGCGGTCGGTCGTCGCGCGAAAGCTGTTCTTGCCGATATCGCCGATGTCGGGGAACGGTTCGTCCAGGGGATAGGCACTGAAATCATGGTGATCGAAGAACCGGCCGAGATAGAGGAGCGCCTCCTCGACCGTGACCAGCGCGCGGATTGCCTGATACTTGGTCTCCGCCGCCGCGGCCGTCGAGCCGACGATCGGCGCGATGCCGGGGAAGAGGCCGATATCGGCCGCCCTTCGGCCTTGAGCAATCGCACTCTGCTTGATCTGCTTGTAGAAGGCTTGAGCATCGTCGATCGGGCCGCCATTGGTGAAGACGGCATCGGCATGTTTGCCGGCAAGACGGATACCTGAATCGGAAGCCCCTGCCTGGAAGATCACCGGCTGTCCCTGGCGCGACCGGCTGATGTTGAGCGGCCCTTCGATGCGGAAGAAACGGCCTTTGTGGTTCAGACGGCGCATCTTGGCCTTGTCGACATAGACGCCAGCCTGACGGTCACGGACAAAGGCATCGTCGTCCCAGGAGTCCCAGAGGCCCTTGGTCGCATCCAGATACTCGTCGGCGATCTCGTAGCGCAGCTCATGTTCCGGATGCTCGCGCCCATAGTTGCGGCCGGAGCCCTCCAACGGCGAGGTCACCGCGTTCCATCCGGCCCGCCCGCCGCTGATCAGGTCGAGCGAAGCGAACTGGCGGGCGATGGTGAAGGGGTCGCTGTAGGAGGTCGAAACGGTACCGACGAGCCCGATCTTCGAGGTCGATGCGGCAAGCGCAGACAGAATGGTCAGCGGCTCGAAGCGGTTGAGAAAATGCGGGATCGACTGTTCGTTGATATAGAGGCCGTCGGCGACGAAGGCGAAAGCGATACCGGCGGCTTCCGCCTTGCGCGCCGTGTCGACGAAGAATCCGAAGTTGACGCTAGCGTCGGCGGGACCGCTCGGATGCTTCCAGGCATTCATGTGGCCGCCGGGGCCCTGCAGCATGATACCGAAGGTGACATTTTTCTGGGGCATGGACGAGATCCTTGTGCGGATGTTCAGGCGACGAGCGAAAGCCGCTCTCTGGCGATGAGTTCGATCGATGCGAAGCGTTCGGCCGCAGGAAGGGCTGGCGTGTCGATCACGAATTCCTTGACGCCGTAGCGGCGGTGAAGCGCATCAAGCTCCTGGCGGACCTGCCGCGGCGTTCCGTGCAGCACGCTCGGGCTCTTTTCCTCGACGCGGTAGTCGCTGACGCCCGCCTGGCGCGCGAATTCGGCCGCCTGTTCCTCACTGCCGACATTGACGCTTTGGCCGTTGCCGAGGAAAACCTTGAATATACGAAGGCCGGCGACGCGCTCGCGGGCGCGCTCCTCGCTTTCCGCTGCCAGCGCCGCGACTGCCAAAATCGGCCGACCACCGCCCGTTGCGCGCTCGTAAGCCGCAACCGTTCGCTCGATGTTGTCCGGATCACCATTGAGATGCGCGGCAAACACCAGTTGCCAGCCTTTTGCAGCGGCAAGTTCCGCACTCTCGACACTGGCCCCAAGCAGGAACCTTTCAGGCGCATGGACGGGCAAGGGCGTTGCCAGCAACGCTCCGTCTTCGGATTTTCCGGGCGCAAGATAGTGGTTGAGATCGCTCAGCTGTTCGGCAAAACCCGGCTTGCGCTCGGGATCGATGCCGATCTGTAGCGCCCGTGTTGAGAGAGGAAAGCCACCCGGCGCCTTGCCGACACCGAGATCGACCCGTCCGGGGGCAAGTGATGCCAGGAGGTTGAACGTTTCGGCGACCTTGTAGGCGCTGTAATGCTGCAGCATGACGCCGCCGGAGCCGATGCGGATCTTGGATGTGCGCGCCAGGAGATAGGCAATCAGCGTTTCGGGCGCCGAGCTTGCCAGCCCTGTCATGTTGTGATGCTCGGCCAGCCAGAAGCGGTGATAGCCCCACTCTTCCGCTTTCGCCGCCAGCCTGGCGGTTACCTGCAGCGCGTCAGTTGCGGTGGTTCCCGGATCGATCGGGCTCTTGTCGAGAAGACTGAGAAGATAGGACATGCCAAGTGTTCCAGATTGTCTCGGCGCCCTTGCTGGTCGCCTTTAATCTATAAAACACATAGACAATATGCATTATAAGAAATGCATTTCTATTTCGGGGCGGGATGAGAGAAAAACCCGCCCAAAGCTTGCAGCCTGGAATCTCGCTGAAGACAGGGTGCGCCACATGTGGTCGGCGCTGGAAGCCAGCCGTTCGACCGGAAGTGCAGGAGATGGGCTGCAGTCAGCCTTGCGGGAATAACGCCGAGGCGTGGTCCGGCGACAGGATTGCTCGACGCCAGCTTCGACTGAGGCAGCGCGGCGACCCTGAGGTGTGGAGGCGGCGAAAAAGGATGGAGAAGCACCGGCGCGCAGCAGAGCCGCGCGCCGCTCGCAGATCAGTTCACCGAAGTGAGCGTCATCGACGTGCCGGTCGCGGCAACGTTGAGGCCGAGTTGACCCGTCACACTGACCGTCTGCAGGTGAATGGCACCGGCCGTACCGCCGATGAGAATGTTGGCCCCGACGCCTGCACCGAGCGTCGCTTCGGCGGTCGCACCCTGGTAGATGCCGCTCAACGCGCCCTTGTGATAGCCGGCGGTCGGCGCGAACACCGCCCAGATCAGCCGGCTGCGGGTGGTGAAGCCGACATCGACGCCGAGCTTGCGGATCGCACCGGCATAGTGGTCGGAAGCCTCCGCGCCGACGGTCGGACGGAAGACGCATTGGACTTCCTTGGCCGAACCCAGGACATAGCCGGCACCGCCGGCAATGTTGCAGTCGAGGTAACCGATCTTGACGCCACCGCGCGCGTCCGGCTCCCGGTAGGTCTCCTTGTAGGTCGGCAGGTCGGCGGCATTGACAGCCCACGCACCGGCAGACGCCAGGGTTGCAGCAGCAAGCGCCATCGCAAGACTCTTTTTCATAGTTCGCTCCTTTTCGGGTCGTTATTGATCAACAGCACTCGGTCTTTTTGGAAAACGAATCGAGCGACAGAGACGTCACCGTTGAACGCCGATCGGACATTTCGAAGGCACCGCTCCGGGCGCGAGCACCCGGATGCAAGTTTGCGGCGGACTGTTGCTGATGGAGAACACCAATCGCCTGCGGACACCTGCCGAAGGGCAGTTGCGCCAATATGGACATAGGATGGCGATAGCGTCGGACCAGTGTGGCTCGAAAGCCGCATAGCGAGACAGATCTGCAGAAGGTGCCGCCACCGGGAGCGTCGCTTCAACCGCCCATCCGTCAGCCTGCCTTGCGGTCAAGCCCCGTCAGCCACCCAACCGTCATCAGAACGAGGATTGCCGCAAGGGCAAGCACACCGACGGCATACATCACGAGGAATTCGAGGATGCGCGGCACGAATAGCAGCGCCTGTCTCGGGCGCGATTGAGCACCACGCCAAGCGGGCAGCTCATCCCGATTGAAAGCCTCCAGCCGACGAACAAGAAAACGCATGTCCACCTCTTCCGGCCGACGGCAAGCCAAGGTGGCGCGCCGGCAATTCCCGTTTGAACATCGACCGCCCTCAATGCAGCGGCGTCGCGCTTTCCGCGTCGCGCATTTGAAACCCGCCGATCGCCAGTTTTCCGTCGCCGAACGGCAGCGCGCGGCGCTGACGAAGCTCGTCATCGATCACCGCCTGCATGCCGGACTTGAATTTCCTGACGCTGAACTGGGCAGTGTGTGTCCTGATGACGTCGGGCCGGAAGGTATCTTCGCGCGCCTCGAAAGCGTAGATCGCCTTGATCAGCGCGTCGACACTCTGCTGCTCGAAAAGCATGCCCGTCAGATTGGGCACGACGGTTTCAAGCGCCCCCCCGGCGCCAAAGGCGATGACCGGACGGCCGCTCGCCATGGCCTCGACAGGCACGATGCCGAAGTCTTCCTCTCCGGGAAAGACAAGAGCGCGGCAGCGCGAGAGCTTTTCCTTCAGCACTGCAAAAGGCGCGCGCCCGAGGAAGGTGACGGTGGGACCGGCCATGCGCTTCAGCCTGACGATGTCCTGTTCCTTGCCGTCGCCGATCACGACCAGGTTCTTGCCCATCTTCGTGAACGCCTCGACCGCGAGATCGATTCGCTTGTAGGGGACGATCTGCCCCGCACAAAGATAGAAATCCTCGATCTGCGTCGAGGGTGCGAAGTCCTCTGTGCTCACAGGCGGATAGACGACCGTGGCCGGACGTCGGTAGTATTTGCCGATGCGTGCCGCAACATGATGGGAATTGGCGACAAACCGATCCACCCGCATGCTGGTATTGACGTCCCAACTGCGCAGCATCGGCGCCAGCACCGGCATCATCATCCGTGACAACAGGCCCGCGCTCGACCGATAGGCATGGTAGTGATCCCAGAGATAGCGCATGGGAGAATGGCAGTAGCAGATGTGTGCTGCATGTGGCGGCGGGATGATCCCCTTCGCCGGCCCCGACTCACTCGAAATGATCAGGTCGTAGCCGCTGAGATCGAGGCTCTCGAGCGCAAAAGGCATCAGTGGCAGCAGCGACTGATAGTGCCCGATCGCTCCCGGAATGCGCTGTAGGAATGACGAGGTGACCTTGTGCTTCTTGATCTTGTCGGACACGCGGCCCGGATCATAAACCAGGGTGAAGATGTCGGCCTCGGGATAGAGGTCGCAAAGCGATTCAATCACCTTCTCCCCGCCGCGCATCGATACCAGCCAATAATGAACGATTGCGACGCGCATAGTGCTCCCCTCTGAAACGATCCTGCCGCAGCATGGGACACACAAGGTGCGCGTGCACAGAGCCAAGATCGGTCCGGGGGTGCATCCGAAGGAACGATCGTCATACCCGAAAGGTTTAGCGGCCGGTGGCGGACGACCCGGGTTTAGCCATAGGCCGAGGCAATCCTATCCGATGGTGCCGCCAGTTTAGGGATATTCCCCTAAAGGGATTACCCACGATTAGACCGCAGGGAATTTACCTCGAACGTTTTGGGCCGACAATCAATCCGACGCGCCACACCAAGCCGAGCTGTCCGGTACCGTGGCGCGCTGGAACATCAGCGAGGCCCCATGCCCCATGCCGATCACCGTATTCTGCATCGCCTGTCGTCGCTTGGCCGTGTCTCGACCCTGTACCTGGCGATCGGCCTGAGCACTCTTGCTCCCATCCATCAGGCCCATGCCGAGCCCGTGTTCCGTTTGCAACCCCAGACAAGGGTCAAGGTCGCGATCGTCGAATGGGTCGCGGCGACCGGGGAATACAAGGAATGGACCGCGCTCAACGGAGAATATGTCGTATCCCCCGCTGGCACGATCTCGGTTCCGCTGGTCGGCGAAGTGAAGGCCAAGGATCGGACACCCGCAGAACTGGCGGCCACGATCGCCGACCTCCTGAAGGAGCGCACCGGCCTCAGCAAGGCGCCGGAGACATCCGTCGAAGTTGTCCGCTACCCGATGATCTATGTCACGGGTCTGGTGGACCGGCCGAGCGAGCTGGAATTCCGCCCGGGCATGACTGTGATGCAGGCGGTGGCCATGGCGGGCGGGCGCGAACGCCGTACGAACCCTGCCGGCGGCTACTCCGACATGGAGCAGATCCGCTACACCGGCGAGTTGAACCGGATGGAACTTGAGATGATGCAACTCGCCGCCCGTCGGGCGCGGCTGAGGGCCGAGTTCACCGACGGCCCCAAGATCGAGTTTCCCCAGGCGCTCAAGGCCGCCGATAGCGCCGCCATCCAGCAGATCGTACGCGACGAGAGCACGCTCTTCGATGCCCGGATCGAAGCCATGCGCCGCCAGCTCGATTCCCTTGCCGAGCTCGGCACGCTGCTCAAGAACGAAATCGATGTGCTCGATGAAAAAACGGCCGTCCAGCAGCGTCAGATCGAGATCGCGCAGGACGAGCTCAAAGGCATATCGAAGCTGGTGAACGACCAGACGGTGACGAAGTCGCGGCAGACGTCGCTCGAGCGGATCGTCGCAGAACTGCAAAGCGACAAGCTCGACCTCCAGGTGGCCGCCATGCGCGCCAAGCAGAAACTCAGCGAAACCGAACGCGATGCCGTGACCTTGCAGGGTCAGCGCCGAACCGAAGCCGGCCGCGACCTGCAGACGACGGAAGCCGCGATCGAAGATCTGAAGCTCAAGCGCAGCACGACGCTGCAACTGCTGCAGATCAACGGCGCTTCGCTTTCCCGTTTCGCCGACAGGAAGGCAATGGACCTGGAGCCGCTGGAGTACTGGATAACACACGGCGGCGGCACCGACCCGGCCGTGAGAGTTACGGAAGCAACATTGCTGGTTCCGGGCGACGTGCTCGACGTGCGCTCGGCGCTGACGGCAGCGCTGGATAACAAGCTTCTGACATCGGTGGGCATCGAGCAGTCCCAATAGCAACGACAGATCAACTGTGGCGCAGCGTATTTCATGGGGAACACCAATGGTCGTGCATGACATCTCAAAAATCGTGCTGGATGAGAACTTCGAGGCCAAGCGTTCATCTGGCCAGGAGAGCATATCCTTCCGCGATGTTTCCGACTTCCTGCGGCGGCACCTCATTCGCATCGGGATCTGTGGCGTGATCGGGCTGGCGCTCGGCGCATTCTACATACTCAACACGGCACCGACCTTTACCGCGACCGTCCGCCTGGTGATCGATCCCGAGCAGGGTCGCATCGCCTCACAGGATGCCTCGACCGGAACGATCATCATCGAAGCAGCCGAAATCGCCAGCGAAGTCGAAATCGTCAAATCCGAGGCGATTGCCCGCGCCGTGATCGAACAACTCGACTTGACCAATGATCCGGAAATTGTCGGCGGCGGCGTCTCGATCCGCGGCATGATCGGCTCGCTGCTCTCGTCGGGGGCCAAGAATTCCGACGATGATAAGGTCGACGACGAGTATCTGATGCGGCGCACGATGGCCGCCTTTCTCTCGCGCGTAACCGTGCGGCGCGTCGGCCAATCCTACGTGCTTGAGATCGGCTACTCTTCCACGGACCCGCGAAAGGCGGCCAAGACCGCCAACGCCATTGCTGGAGCCTATATCCGCACGGGCATGAACGAGAGATCGGACGCCGCGAGAAGCGGCGCCAAGTGGCTGGAAAGTCGCCTTATCGAAGTCGGCGCGCAGGCCCGCGCAGCCGCCATGACCGTGGAGGAGTTCCGCGCCAAGAACGACATCACAACGGTGGGCACCGCGTCGACGCTCGATCAGCAACAGCTTTCCGAACTCAGCAGCCAGATGCTGGCGGCACGCGCCGCGACCGCAGCGGAATCGGCCAAGCTGATGACGCTGCAACAGCTCATGTCGAAAGATACGCTGGTCGCGACCGTCAACGACAGTCTCGACAACCCGCAGATCCAGAAGCTCAACGAAGAAATGCGCCTGGCATCCGCCAAGCTCGACAATCTCAAGACCCGATACGACAGCGGAAATCCCGCCATTGTCGCCGCCGAGGCAGATATTGCGCGGCTGGATGCCTCTCTTCGCAACGAATTCCTGCGCATCGAACAGTTCTACAAGTCGAATGTGGACATCGCCAAGACCCGGGAAAAGCTGCTGGAAAGCGAGCTTGCCAGCCTTACCGCGGCGGGTGCCGGCAAAAACGTCGCCCGCGTCGAACTCTCCGAGATGGAAAGCCGCGCGACCACCTACCGCAGCATGTACGAGGGCATTCTACAGCAGCTCATCGGCGCTTTGCAAAAGCAATCCTTCCCCCTCGGCAAGGCACGCATCGTGACGGCGGCAACGGCGCCGCTGGGCAAGACCTGGCCGAAACCTTCGACGATCATGCCGTTTTCGCTGATGTTCGGATTGGCAACCGGGTTGATGCTGTCGGTGCTGCGCGACGGTCTCGACCGGCGCGTCAGCTCCAGCGAGCGCCTTCGCGCCGAGCTCGGGATAACGTCGCTCGGCCACGTGCCGATGTTCAGAAGCAGCCCACGTCCCCATCAGCCTCCGATCGCCTCCACCATGCTGCCGCTTAGATCGGTCCTGGACATGCCCTATTCGCGCTTCTCCGAGGCCCTGCGCGGCGTCAAGAACTCGGTCGATTCCGCCTTCCCTGCCAATGCGACGGCGGTGATCGGCGTGACCTCGGTCGGACCCGGCGAGGGCAAGACCACGATCGCCGCCAACCTCGCCCAGCTCTACATGAACGAAGGGACCTCGGTCCTGCTCGTCGATGCGGATTTCGTCGGCTCGCGGCTCAGCCGCGTCACCACCGAGGATGGTGCGGGCTTCGGCATGGAGAGCCTGCGGATCCTGGGCATTGCCGGCCAATACTCCAGGCGCAGATCAAGCGAAGCGCCGCAGCACGTCGACGAATTCGACGGCAAGGCCGTTCGCTGCGTACCGGTTCTGACTGTCGACCAGACACGCAAGGCCGCCGTCGCGCATCAGCGCTACGGTCACCTGCCGGCGCTGAAATCGGAGCTCGAGCTACTGAGACAGCGCTACAAGGTGATCATCGTCGACATGTCGGGCTTCGAGGATTCGGCCGATACGCGTGTGATCTGTACTTACCTCGACGGCATCGTCGTGGTTCTTGGACAGTCCGACAAGATGACCGTCGAACGCTTGGGCGAAGCCTTGGCGACATTCGGCAAATCACGCGTCGCTTTGCTCGGCGTCATTTCAAACAGAAGCGACGGCCCTCGCCGTACCAACATCCGCTGGGACCGAAAACAATGGCGCAAGTTCAGAAGATGATGCCGGCAACGGGCGATCCCACCGAAGTTCGTCCGGCAACGGTTGCCATCGGCATACCGAGCTGCGGGCGAAGGGACATTCTCTCCGCCGTCCTGCCCCTGATCGCCCGACAGACCCGGCAGCCAGACGAGATTTACGTCTGTCTTTCGTCTCCGGAGGATATGGATCCGAGTTGCACGGACATGCTCGCCTGCCCTGTCACCGTGATCCTGTCCGAACGTGGTCTGTGCCGCCAACGCAACCGGATACTGGCGGCGGTGAATGCTGACATCATTCTGTTCCTTGACGACGATTTCCTGATGGCGCCGTCGTATTTGAGCGAATTGTTGGAGCTGTTCGTCGGCAAACCTGACGTCGCCATGTGCACGGGCACTGTCATCGCCGATGGCATCATCGGCCCAGGTATCGCAATCGATGATGGGCTTGAGATGATAGAGGCAGGATTGCCTTGGCCGGATCTGCCGGAGACCTTCGCACCGATTTACAGCGCTTACGGCTGCAACATGGCGGTGAGGACTGACGCCATCCGACGCGGCGGGTTACGCTTTGACGAAAATCTACCGCTCTATGGTTGGCTCGAAGACGTCGACTTTAGCCGGCTGGTTGCCAAGCATGGTCGTGTCGTTCGTTCGAGCAAACTGCTGGGCGTCCACCTCGGAACGAAGAAAGCCCGCACCTCTGGCATCAAGTTCGGCTACTCACAGATCGCCAACCCCATTTACCTCATGCGCAAGCATACAATGAGCATCCGCCACGCCACCGTCCAGATGGCGCGAAACCTGATCGCGAACTCGGTCAGGGTCTGGAACCCGGAGCCGTGGATCGATCGAAAAGGCCGCCTGCGCGGCAATGTCCGCGCTTTCCTGGATCTGCTGACCGGCCGGCTCGCGCCGCAGAACGTGGAAAGGCTCGAGTAGCGCCATGATGGTCCTGCCGCCCGACCGTGTCGTCGTCATCAACGACCGCTCCACCAGGGTCGGTGGCGCCACGAACCTCGCCATACTCTCGGCCGAGTTGCTCCAACAGCGCGGCCTATCGGTGACGTTCTTTGCCGGGGACGGCGCCCCCGTCGACCGGCCGGCCGCCGATACGATCAATCTCGACGCTGTTCCCCTCCTTGAGCGGCGGCGGAGCGACGCATTCCGGCTCGGCCTTTACGCTCCGCCCGTCTACGAGGCCCTGAGTTCGTTGATCACCAGCCGCGATACGTCATCGACGATCTACCATGTTCATGGCTGGTCGAAGATCCTGTCGCCGGCGATCTTTCGGGCACTGGCACCGGTGCGCGATCGCGTCATTCTACACGCTCACGATTACTTCCTCGCCTGCCCCAATGGCGGCTTCGTCAATTTCCAGACCCAGCGTGTCTGCGACCTCAAACCGATGTCGGGCCGTTGCCTGACGACACAATGCGACAAGCGCGGACTGCACGAGAAGGCCTGGCGCTCGGCGCGGCACATGCTGCGCGAGCATCTTTTCCCGACCAAGCGAATGGCCGCGAACATCATCGTCGTGCACGAGAAGATGCGGTCCTATTTCGAACGCGCCGGCATGAACGGCACCCGGATCGAAACAATCCGCAATCCGGTGCTTCCCTTCATCGGCCCCGGGCTCCAGCCCTGGACCAACCGCAACTTCGTGTTCGTCGGCCGGCTGGAACCCGAAAAAGGGTTCGAGGATGCAGCCAAGGCAGCGAGCCTTGCAAAGGTCCCGCTTCACTTCATCGGCGATGGCTCAGGTCGCACCATGATCGAGAAGACCTACCCCGAGGCAACCGTTCACGGATGGAAGTCGAAGGACGAGATGCGGGACATCATTCGCAGCGCACGTGCAGTCGTGGTCTCGTCGCGCGTGCCCGAACCGTTCGGGCTGGCGGCTCTCGAAGCCGTTTCGAGCGGCATACCGGTCATCCTGCCCGACGCTGCATTGCTCGCGGACGAGATTGAGGCCTTGGGATGCGGCGTCAAATTCCGCATCGCCAATGTCGAGGATCTCGCCGCCGCTATACGATCCGTCGCCGCCGATGACGCATTGGTGCAGAGGATGAGCGCGAACTGCTTCAAGGAGGCCGGCGGGCTGGCGCATTCGCCGGAAACCTGGGCGGATGAGTTAATCGACCTCTACCGTCGCGTACTGCACCATTCGGCGCGGAGCGCGATCACGACGATCGACAGCGCTGTCTGTGATCTACGCAGTGGAGATGCTCCATGAAACGGCGTCAATCGTCACCGGGAGCAACTGGGCGACAGGAGTTACGGCAACCCGGCAAAACCCGGAGGCATTCGGCTTGCTCTCGATTAGACCGCCGACCGCCTGGCGGCGCAATCCTGTCCGTCGCGTACCTCCATTGGACTAGGCCCTGCCCATCAGGGTCGATTGTAAATCAATGCGCCCGCTGGCAGCCTGTTAAGGGCGAACGGTGTTTGGAGGGGTGAGAGATATGCTGTCCGTTTCTGATGGCGCTGGACGACAAGGGCATACCGCGCGCGGAACCATCGCAGCACGGCGCGCTAGCAGATCCAAGCGTCTGATCGACGTGACCGTCTCCATCCTGGCGCTGATCTTCCTTGCGCCTGCCCTGGCGCTGATTGCAATCGCGCTCATGATTGTCGACGGACGCCCTATCCTTTTCCGACAGGCCCGTGTCGGTGCGCAGGGGGAGATGTTCGAGTGTCTCAAGTTCAGATCCATGCGCCTCGATGCGGCGGAGCGGCTTGCGGAACTGCTGGCCTCCGACCCCGCGCGAAACAGGGAGTGGATGGAGAACCGCAAACTCGTCGGCGACCCGCGTGTCCATTGGCTCGGCAAGATCCTGCGGATGACCTGTCTCGACGAACTGCCGCAGTTCTATAACGTGCTGCGTGGCGATATGAGCCTTGTCGGCCCTCGACCAATTTCACCTGAAGAAACCGAGAAATACGGTCCGAACCTGCATTACTACACGGGGCTGAAGCCCGGCATCACCGGCATGTGGCAAGTCAAAAGACGGCCGGACACGACCTATGACGAGCGCGTCCAATTCGACATCGAGTACTACCAGTCTCGGTCGATCTATCTCGACATGGTGATCATCGTAAAAACGGTGGGCGTCGTCCTCTTTGCAACAAACGAGACCTGACGGGGACGTTCACCAGATGAAAAAAATCACGGCCGCCCAAAAGACAAGGCACAGCATGACCACTAACCAGCGAATGGCCAGCGTCGTGTTCCATGCAGGCCGATTGGTCATGGCGCCCTCTTTGTCCAACGACATCCGTCTCAACATCTGCTGCGAGCTCCCCTTTCCCGCCTGCGTCGCCGCTCTTTCCCTGGCCGCAACCAGCCACGGAATTCAGGCGAACTGCGGGCGCCACCGTTCACGCCATCGCCCATTCTTCCGCACAGAACGGGCTATACCCGAATCATGGCGACAACGGACACCATACCTTAGGCCTTGCGAATTTTCAGCAAATCGGGGCAATTTCGCGAAAGTCGCTACGCAACGCTCGGCACGAGCGGTTGAGCCCGACCCGTTATCATCCTTCCGTCAGCGCCGCTTCCTCTCAGTCGTGGTGCAATGATGGCCCGCTGGATCGAGACGGCAATCCTCCCATTGCGACGGCTGCTGCCAGATTTCTCCCGCGCCTTGCGCCTGCCGCACCTGATTGGCGACGGCTTTGCCGCCCTGTGCGCCAAGGTCATCTCGCAGGCCGCCCAATTGTCGATTTTCATCGTCGCGGCACATGTTCTGGCGGCGGCCGAATTCGGCTTCTTTGCGTTCGCCTCGTCCTTCGCCATCTTCGTTCTTGTTGTCGCCGAAGGCGGATGGGGCGAATTCATCATGAAAGGCGGCGCCGATAAGACTGATATCGATCAGCTGGCGACCCTGTCGATGCTATCAGGGCTTATCGCCACGATCCTGGGCCTGTGTACCGCCGCAACCATGTTCATGCTGGGTCACGGTTGGAACGCGCTGCTGGTCGCCCTTTTCAGCTCCTGGTACCTGCCAGCATCGCTGTCGACGGTTTACGACGGCATTCTCATCTCGCATGGCCGGTTGCGCGGCCAATCTATCATTAGGATCGCGGCCGAGATCATCGGGCTGCTCGTGGCGATCGGCGGGCTTTCCTTGGGGTGGAACATTGTTGCTCTCATCTGCGGACGGTTGGCGCAACAGCTGACGATCCTGGTCGCCTCGATGATCTTGGTGCGATGGCTGCCGCGTCTGCGCTTGCGCCGCGCTTACGCCATGCAGGTGTTGGAATTCTCGCGCCATATCGTCGCCAACCGGCTTGTGGTGTTCTTTCGCTCCTACGCCGGCACGCTGGTGGTGGGCAGCTTCCTCGGCCTGGCCGAAGCGGGATACTACCGGGCAGCGGAGCGGATCGTCGCCGCATTCTCCGAGCTTATGGGTGAACCCGCCCGGATGCTTGCCTGGATCCTCTTCGGCCGCGCGGCGGGCAAGGACAAGGGCAATGTCGACCGGGCCGCGATCGGGACGACTGCCACCACCTTCATGACCGTGCTGATGGCGATCTCGACGCCGATCTATCTCGGTCTCGCGCTGATCTCGGCAGAATTGATCGACGTCGTTCTGGGTGAGAAGTGGGCACCGGCGGCGATCCTTGTTGCAATACTCGCCGCGAAACAGACGCTTCTGATCCCGGGCTACGTCACCGAGCCGCTGCTTTCGCTGAGCGGCAACATTCACAGGATGCCGCGGGCCGTCATGTTGAATGGGGCGATCTCCGTCGGCCTGGTCATTCTCCTGACCCCGTTCGGCGCGGTTGCTACGGCGCTGGGACAGTGCGTCGCCGCGGTGTTTTCGTTCAACATATCCATGCGCCTGCAATCGCGCGAGGGCGAACTTGCCTGGAACCGCGTCCTTCGCGACTGCGGCCTGGTGGCAATCGCCGTCTGCGCCATGGCCGCCGCCGTCTTTCTGTTCGGCCGGATAGCCGAAGCGTCGTCGCTGAAGCAGATGTCGACGATCGCGCTGCAGGTGGTTGCCGGTGCGGCGATTTATGTCGCAGCACTCGCCGTGCTGCAGCGATGGAGCGATGCCTTGCGGCCGCTCTTCGCGTTCGGCCGCCATGGATAAGAAGCACACAGGACAACGCAGGCGCGGCAACCAGGGGAGACGCATCGTGCTGACCAGCGATATCAGGAACACCGCCTACCCGCTTCTGCGCAGCGCAATGCGTAGCCTCAACCGCTCCCTGACCCCGCTGAAGGCGGCCGGTGGACGGCTGCGATATCTCTCGCCGTTTCCACAGCGTTTCACCGGCGCCTACGCGTCGTTCGAAGACGCAATCGCTGCCGCCCGCTCCAACGGGCTTGCCGGCTATGACCATGAGGAAATCGCGCAGGTTGCCTTCGAGAAGATGTGCGAGATCGCGCCCTGGGATTACCCGGTGCTTTTCTGGATGCGGCAGGTCATGGGCGAGATCGACGGCCTCGTCGATGCCGGCGGCCACATGGGCACCAAATACCGGGCGTTCCACGACCTTCTCTCGCTCGAAGGATCCTTCCGATGGGTTGTCTACGACTTGCCTGCGATCGTGCAGGCGGGCCGGCGCCGGGCCGAACAGGATAAGCTCGACAATCTGCATTTCGTCGATCGCATCGCCGATGCCGGCCCTGTGCCGTTGTTCCTCGGCTCGGGATTGCTGCAATATCTCGATGTCCAGCTGTCAGACCTTCTGGGACGGATGCCCACCCTGCCCCGCCACCTCCTGCTCAACAAGGTGGCGCTGAGAAAAGGCGGCGCCGTTGTAACGCTGGAGCGCATCGGCACGGCCATCGTGCCTTACCAGATGCGGAACGAAGAGGTGTTCCGCAGTGACATCGAGAGACTCGGCTACCGCCTCGTCGACCGCTGGTCCATCCCGTCGCTCTCACATGTGATCGAAACACATCCCGAGCTGGGGCCGAGCGAAAGCGCCGGTTTCTATTTCCGCCTGCAATGACGACCAAGGGCCCATAGGCGAAGGGATAGGCATCAAATTCCCGGTACGGCGACCGTTTCCTCCGCAACCGCACGAGACGTCGCCGTCGCTGCCGGGCGTCTTTCCAGCCGCATCTTCAGATGATCGGCAAGACGCATCGCCAGGCCAAGCGTCATCAAGGTCGGATTGGCGTGGCCGGGCGTCGGAAAGATCGAGCTGCCGGCGACAAAGAGCCCGTCCACTCCATGCACCATGGAATTCGCATCGACTACACTGGTGGCCGGATCGCTCCCCATGCGCGTCGTGCAGGACGGATGCGCCATGTCGGTGAACGCAGCCTTGCCATCGTCATTCTCGGCTATCCAGTCGACCAGGCGCGGCTGTGGAAGGCCATTGCGCACGAATTCGGAGACCAGTGCCCGTGCAAGCCGCTTGACGCTCTGCACCTCCGTGGAGCCGATTTTCCAAGCGACACACGGCATCGGTACGCCGAACCGGTCCCGCTGATCAGACAGGGTGACGCGGCTCTCCGCGTCGAGCTTCTGCTCGACCATGACATCGAAGCGTAGCTCGTCGGACCGGTGCATCATTCCCCGCTTTTGCACCTTCCGGCGGAAGGTACCTGCTGCCAGGAAGGCAGGCGACCGCGCGACAACAGCAAGATCGCTCGCAAGTCGCGTGCGGTCGCCCCGCATCAGTCGCTTCAGCGCCGCCCATGGATCACGAGCCGAATGGATCTGCACAGGGTAGGCCGCGCAGTTGACCAGCTCTTCGCGCCTCTGGACGTCCGGGCTGAGGCGCAGACCATGGAGATAGAACCGGGTCGCGCCTTGATCCCACAGGCCGTAGAAGTTGAAGTGCCGTGCCACGGCGTCAATATCCTGCCGGTCGAAGCGGAGGAGCGACGAGCGCGGGTGATCGGCGAGGTAGCGCCCGACGACACCTCTGCCGTTGCCGACACCGCCCGGCATCACCGATGTCGAAGCCAGCAGCAGGCGGGCGTTCTCGATGCCGCCCGTACACAGAACGACAGTCTCCGGCCGCACACTTGCGAAAGCTCCGTCAAGGCTCTGTAGATCGAGCGACGCGACACGCCTGCCGCCCTGATCGAGATGGATCGCCGTGACGGTGGCATGCGTCAGGATGTCGATGTTCGGCGTCACCAGCTCGGCAGCCACATTGGCAAACCGCATGGGTTCGCCGCGCCGATCGCGTTCGTGACTGAACTGCCAGAAGAAGGGACGAAGCAGATCGCGGTCAAAGCCGAGTTCGTCCGGCGGCGCATGGAGCCGACCAAAGAGTCTCTCGTCATAGAGATTGGGTCCGAGATTGAGCAGGAGCGCCGCGCGATCGAGTACCGGCCCGAGGCTTTCGCGCGTCATCGGCCAACCGGACACCGGCAGCCAGGGCCGTCGCTCGAGGTCGATTTCGTCGAAGCTTGCGCATTTGCCGATCCATGTATGCGTACTGCCACCGAGCACCCGGTTGCGCAGCTCGAAGGGGGGTATGTCATTCAACCATTCGAGGCTGCCGTTGTAACCCCGGCCAAGGCTTTCGACGCCGTCTCGGACAACGGGCTCGCCGACATTCACGACGGCATTCAGCGTCTGCTGGGCGGCCTCGAAGTCGGCGCCGCCGCTTTCGATGATCAGCACTCGGCAGCGGCTGGTGGCCAGTTCCCGGGCTATCGTCAACCCGACGGGACCGCCGCCAATGATCGCCACATCCGGGCGAAACTCAGTGCCAGAGGGGGCTGATCGGAGGTCACGGATCGGCATGAAAAGAACTCCCGCTTACTACACACCGGTCGTAGCACCAGCGCCATCGCGCCGAAATCTCCCAATATGCATAGGGGAGTAGGGCATCTACTGATTTCGGCTAGCTGGAGCCTGCACACTTTGTTCAGGCGCTGGCCGGAAGTCCATTTTGAAACGATGTCGCGACGCGACTAGGCTTGATTTTTGGGGCCGGTACCCTGCAGGCGATTTGTCCTTATCCCTGGACGCCGATGGTCGGCGAGTGCGGCGAGCCGGCAAGGAGCGGAGATGATGGTATGGCGCGTGTAGGTATCAGAGAATGGCTGGCACTTGGCCCCGTGTTTGCCTCGGGCAAGCTGGCCCGCTTCAGCAGCGACGGCAGCGGGCCACTCACACGTTTCGAAGCGGATTTCGCGGCCAAATTCGGTACAGGCCATGTGCTGACCGTCAGCAGCGGCACGGGCGCATTGATCGCGGCTCTGGCCGCCGCCGGCATCGGTCCGGGCGACGAGGTGCTTGTGCCCGCCTATACCTGGATCGCCACTGCCGGTGCAGCACTGGCCGTCGGTGCCATCCCCATCATTGTCGATATCGACGAGACCTTGACGATGGACCCGGCAGATATCCTGCGAAAGATTACGCCCTATACGCGCGCCATCGTTCCCGTGCACATGGCCAACATGGTGTGCGACATGGACAGTATCATGCAGATCGCCCGCCAGCACGGGCTCGTCGTCATCGAGGATGCGTGTCAGGCCGTAGGGTTGACCTACAAGGGGGTGCGGGTGGGCACTATCGGCGATGCCGGCGCCTTCAGCTTCAACCAGTTCAAGAACATCAATATTGGCGAAGGCGGGGCCGTGGTCACCAACGACGACCGGCTTTTTGCCAGGGCGCGCATGTATCACGACATCGGCGCGCTCTTTCGCGGCCACCTCGACAATGCAAATGAGCCGCCCATGCTCGGCATCAATCTGAAGGCCAGCCAGATCCAGGGCGCCATGCTGAACGTGCAGTTGAAGAAGCTGGATCCAATGATCCGCCGCTTGCGCCGTCGCTACGATGCGATCGCAGAGATCCTGTCGGCCAGCGACGCCATGCGCATCGGCCCGCACAACGACCGCGACCATGCCGCCGGCCTGCACGTCATCTTCGACACGGCCGAAGAGGCGCGGGCGTTCGCCGCTGAAAACAAGCGCGGGGTCTACCGGCTCTATGATTCCAGCCGGCACGTCTACAGCAACTGGCTGCCGGTACTGGAACAGCGCACGGCAAATCCGAAGATGAACCCCTACGCCTGGGGATCCCGCAAGATCGAGTACACGCCGGATATGTGCCCGCGGTCGCTCGACATCCTCAAAAGGACATGCCGCATCGGGCTCGGCGAGAACTATCCCTTGCCGCTCATGACCTATTTCGCCCGACGCATGCTGCGCCATCGACCCGCTTCGAAGGGGAGCCTCGTCTATGCGACCTAGCCTGGACCGGATCGGTCCCAACTTCATCGACATCTGGCGCTGGAACCTTGACCCGGCCGCGTGCGAAATTGACCGCCTGTTCCCAATGCTGAGCGGCGAGGAAAAGGCGCGAGCCTCACGTTTGGTCTATCAGGACCATCGCCAACGCTTCATAGCCGGCCGCGCCGGCTTGCGCCTCGTGCTCGGCCACTACCTCCACCTGCCGCCGCACCGCATCGGTCTGACCTACAACGTCTTCGGCAAGCCGCGCATCGCCGGCGCGTCGGAGTTGCTGCATTTCAATCTCAGCCACAGCGCAGATGTGGCGATGCTGGCGGTTTCCGACCATTATCCCGTTGGCATCGACATCGAAGCGATCAAGCCGCTGAAAGAGGATATTGCCGGACATTTCTTTTCGAAGCGCGAGTGCGCGGCTCTCGGGGCGTTTGCCGGCGACGACTATCTCAACGCGTTCTATCGCTGCTGGACGCGCAAGGAGGCTTTCGTGAAGGCTCATGGCGCCGGGCTGTCGCTGCCGCTGGACTCATTCGACGTCACCGTCGACGCAGCCTCCCGTCCAAGGCTCGAATCCCTTGATGGTGACAGAGATGCGCCGCTGAACTGGAGCCTCTTCGACCTCGCGAGCCCGCCTGGTTTCGCCGGCACCCTGGCAGCGCTCACCCTCGGCAATGCCGTCCATCTTCGCTATAGCGATCACGATGTCCTGGCGCTCAAAGCGTCAGTCGCGCATCCAGCACATACCGATCCCCGGCAGCGTCAAAATGGTGGCAGCCGAGCAATCCCGGTTTGAAATCGGGCTTGATGGTTCTGATGCACCGCTCCCGGTAGTTCTCCAGGTCCAATTGCTCGATTTCCATGATGTTCAGCCCATAGCCGTAAATGCCATGGGCATTGTGCTGCGATGGGCGGAAGACACGGCCCTCGCGCGCAAAGATCCGGCCAGCGTTGCGGGCAAACGTGCTGCCGAGCACCACCGGATTGCGCTTGTGCGGCGTGATGCGCGCCAGCCCCGGCCCATCGACTTCAAAGATGTGAAGCTCGCTGCAGTGATCCTCATAGGCGTGGAACTCGGAGAGGTTCGTAAACAGCCACCACCGCCCGTCATGGCGCGTCAGCACGCTGTCGGCGGCAGACATGCCATTGAGCGCGGTCGCATGCAGCTCCCACTTCAGCGGAAACTCAACGCAGCGCCAGATCTCGATGCGCCTGGATTGATGCGTCTCTGGCATCATGAAGATGTCGTCGCCGTCGCGGAAGACGAACGGGTAGGACAGGTGGTAGTCGCAGTTCAGCGCGACACCCACCGGCTCAAGCCGATCGCCATCAAAGCGGCCGACCGCGATATGCGCCTTGCGGTCGCCATCGGCATAGGCCTCGTAGAACAGGTAGCACTCGCCTTCATGCTGAAGCAGAAACGGATCCGCCTTGATGTCCGTCGACGTCGGTGGGATTTCGACCGAAATACCCGGCTCGAAATCGTCGATGCGGCCGCTGCCGGTAAAGAGCGTCCAGACGGCCGAGCCCGTGCCGGCCTTGTGCTGCACGGCCTTTTTCGCGCGCGCGACGAGCTGGCCGCTGAGGATGCCGAGATACCGGCCCAACTCGTCAATCGACGGCGGCGCGGATTGCCGGCGCGCCGGCAGAGGCGTGGTGATAAGCTCCCCGGTATCGGCCAGTCGCGAGAGTTCGCGCAGCAGCAGGGTGGCGGCGCGCTCCTTGACGAAGTTGATGTTCCTGACCGCGCTGAACTTGATGTTGAAGGAGGACGAGGCGATGGCAACCGACGAAGCGGAAACGCCGAGCCGAACGTAGAGCGAAAGGTCCACGGCCGGCGCGCCGCTGGCCACTTCGAGATAGCTGAACCATTCGCCCGCCCCCGACTTCTGATCGGAAAAGGAGAGCGCCCATTCGCCATAGGGCAGCTCGCGCACGGCGTCGTCGGGCAGGCCGCTCGGCGTCATGCGGATCACCAGATCGAGACCGAGCTCTGCCACCTGCGCCTGGACGGCCCCAGGCTGCGCCGATGCCAATGGCACGATGCGCTGTTTGTGCGCATCGAAGTTGCACGGGTTATATGCAGCCTGGCGGCCGAACGCTGCCTGCTCGAGCCGATGAGCGAGCTTGAAAAAGACGGAGCTCCTACCGACCCCATAGGGTGCCGGATGAACGAGCAAGGCGGTCAGGGCGTATCGCGGATCGGCCACGATTCGATCAAAGACCATCAGTTGCCAATTCTCGAAATGCTCGTCCTGTTCGACCAGGACGCCGATGCGCAATGGTAGGCTTGTGACACGCATGGATGTTGCCTTCGCACGTCGTGTTCAGCGCTCGTCGGAGCGGAACCTGTTGATGACGATGGTCGCCAGGGCCTGAATGCTGTTGCTGTTGAGGCTATCCTCGTGCCAGCCTTCGAGGTCGAAGACCTCGCTGTCTGCAGCGATTGCACCACCCCAGCCGAACAGCAGCTTGCGCGCGCGGCGATGAGTGGCTTCACTGCGGAACAAAAGCACCGACTTCTCATTCGTTGATGGCGGACGATAGCGGCGGGCCGCATCGACCAGCAGATCGGTAACATCGGCATTGACGGCTTCTTCCTGAGAATAGGTCCCGGCCCGCAGACCCAGGTGCTTGAGCAGGGCAAGCGTGAAGTTGAACTCCCTGAGATAGTCGACGAAGCTGATGCGGCCGGAAAAGAGCTTGCGGGTGAAGTAGCCGACGCGCTTCACGCGGCGCTCGCTGTTCCAGCGAAGGCGCCGGAGCCGGGGCTGCGACTTGACATAGCCCGGTGCCCAGGCATCGATGACGGCCGTGAAGCGAAGATCAGCGCCGCGCTCGCGCAGCTGGCGGGCAATTTCGACCGCCAGCACGCCATTGACGCAGAGCCCCATCACGCCGACCGGGCCTTTCAGAATATCTGCGCCCATGCTGTCGACGGCATGCCCAGCGATCTCTTCAAGCGACATGGAGGCGAGATCGCCGGTGAGGTCCGCATGGAACATGTTGGCGTTATAGACCGAGACGGCACCGCCAAGATCGGTCGCAAGCCGGTAGTAGAGGAACGGATGATTGAGCGTGTAGAGCGTATAGGGCGCATCGGTCCGCCCGCAGGCCCCGACGCTCCAGGGATTGGCGCTTGCGGGTTCCAGATCGGTGCCGCTTACCTGCGCTTCGCCAAACAGCGCAGTGGCAAAGCCCCCGAATGTCGGCTGCTTGAAGAGCAGCTCTAGGTCAGCCTTGGCCCCAAGCTTCGATCTGGCGCCGGAGAGCATGCGCAATGCCAGCAGCGAGTGGCCGCCGAGCGCGAAGAAGTTATCGCCGGCCGCGACCGTTGGGACGCCGAGCACCTCTGCCCAGATCGCTGCAAGCGCCTTAGTCTGGTCGATCAGGGCCGCCGATACGGGTACTGGTGCCGGAACAGCTGTTGGCTCAACGCGATCGGCCACAGCCTTGGCAAGGGTGGTCGGCGGCGCCGGTATCCGCAATGCGGTTCGGTCGATGGTGCCGCTGGCATCGCGCGGAAAATTGAGAAGCACGCTGATACCACCAGGCATGGCGGATTGCGAAAGTTGCCGCCCGAGATAGTCCATCAGATGCTCTGGGAGGCGATCGAGCGGTTCGGTGGTCGTCGGCGCCGGGGTGACGAAAGCATGCACGCGCTTGCCATCGTCTTCGACCAGCACCACGGCCGAACCGACCGATGGATGGGCGGCAAGCATCAATTCGATCGCCGTTGCCCGCCCCGTCTCCACTCGCTGCGTCTTGATCTCCCTCGGAGGGATGACCAGTGAGGAAAGCGGCGCCGAGGGCCGTTCCAGCGCCGCTTCATAGGCCTCCTGCCAAAGCCGCAGAAGAGATTCGATCGTGCTCTTTTCAAACAGGTCGGCATTGTATTCGATCGACATGCGCCATCCGCTCGGCCTGCCGATCATGATGAAGCTCAGATCGTAGATAACACCAGGCGATTGCGACGGCGCGCTGATCAGCTCGAAGCCTCCATACTGATGGTCTTCCAGGAATGCCTTCTGCAGGTTGAAGTTGACCGAGATCAGCGGGTTGCGCGAGGGATCGCGAACCGGATTGACCAGTTCGACCAGTTTGTTGAACGGCATTCTGTGATGGTTGAGGGCAGCCGTCACCGTTGCGGTTGCTAGACGCACATGCTCGGCAAAGGAAATGTCACCGGCCATGTCGAACCGCAGAACAACATTGTTGATGAAGACCCCTATGAGGTTCTCCAGGTCCGTCTCGTCGCGCCCGGCGACCTGTGAGCCGAACATGACGGTGTCGTGTCCGGTATAGCGATGCAGCAACGCGCTGACGACGGCAGCCCCGAAACTGTAGAGCGAGACCCTATGTGCGCGGGCGGCGGCGTCGATCCGCTCGCTGAATTCGCTCGGGTTGTTGACGGACAGGATATTGCCGCGGCTGGTCTTGACCGGTCCGCGCGGCGTGTCGGGAATAACTTCGAAATAGGACGCTCCGGTCAGCTGTTCGCGCCAGAATGACTTCTCGGTCTCGAAACCGTAGCTGTTCAGATACTCCTGCTGCCACAGCGAGAAATCGCCGTATTGCAACGGCAGGTCCGGAACAGCCGGCTGCCGGCCGGCATCAAGCGCCGCCGCGATCTCGCCGACCTCGCGGCCAAGCACGCGGATCGACCAGCCATCAAAGCAGCTCTGGTGGGCGGTGATCAGTAGAAAGCCCCGCTCGTTCTCTACCATCAGCAGCGAAACGCGGAAGAGGTAGGGACTGCTGAGGTCGAACGGCGCGCGCGCGGTCTCCTCACCGATCGAGAGGATACGCTGATCGCGCTGATCGGCAGGTACGTTTCGCAGGTCGATGACCGACATCCTGAAGTCGACTTGGTCGACCACCTGCTGGCAGGGCCTACCGCCGACTTCGACGAACCGGGTGCGAAGGGCCTCATGACGCTGGATGACTGTACGAAAGGCGGCCTCCAACGTCGAGGATCGGAATGCGCCGCGGATCTCCCATCGGACTGCGACGTTGAGCGCCGGATTGCCTGGCTTCAGCTGGTCGAGGATCCAGCAGCGCAACTGGGTCTGGGAACAGGGGAACTCCGCAATCACGGTGGGTTCGGCGACAGGTGCAGTGTTGCTTGTCTCTTTCATACTCTTGATACCTGCTCAAACCGGCGCCGCGCGCCATTGCGGAAATCTCTCAGCGAAGGGACCTGCGGCTGGGTGCCGTTCGGATCGATGTCGTCGCGTGTCTCGGCAAAGGTGGCGAGTTCTGCGATGGAGGGATGCATCATCAGATGTTTGGCCTCCAGGCGCAGACCGCTGTCGAGCATGCGGGCGGCGATGCGGAAGATGATCAGCGAATCCGCGCCGAGCGCGTAGAGGTTGTCCTCGACGCCGATCTCCTGCGCGTTCAGAACCTCGCGCCAGATCTCGCAAAGCTGCGTTTCCATGGCGGTGCGCGGCGGCACCCTGATGGCCGTGGTCTCGCGTTGCGGCAAACCACGCTGTTCGAGCGTCTTGCGGTCGAGCTTGCCGTTGGCCGTCTGGGGGAGAGCCTCCTCAAGCACCCAGAAACCGGGGACCATATGCGCCGGCAGGTTGGCCTCCGCATGGGCGGCAAGCGCGGATGCCGAGGGTTTGCTGCTCAGGTCTTCCGGGATGACATAGCACACCAGCTGCTTGTCGCCATTGCTGTTCGGGGCGGCGACGACGGCGCATTGGCGAACGCCGGCGGCGCTGGAAATCGCAGCCTCGATATCGCCAAGCTCGATGCGGAAACCGCGCAGCTTGATCTGCTGGTCGCGCCGGCCGAGCAATTGTAGCGAACCATCCGCGAGCCGCCGACCGACGTCGCCGGTCTTGTAAAGACGCTGAACCGTTCCCGTGCCGATGTCGATATCGGCGAAGGCCTTCTCGGTCAGATCAGGGCGCGCGAAGTAGCCGTTGGCAAGGCCCTCGCCGCCGATATGCAGTTCACCCGTGACCCCGATGGCGGCAACGCGGTTGGCCTTGTCGAGGATGAGGAGCTGCGTGTTGGCGATGGGATGGCCGATGGTGATCGGCTTTTCGCCATCCTCGATCCGTTGCACCGACGACCAGATCGTCGTCTCGGTCGGGCCGTACATGTTCCACAGCTCGCCTCCGAGGCCGAGCAATGAAGAAGCGAGCGCCTTGGGAAGCGGCTCGCCGCCGCACAGCATCTTGAGGTTCGAGCGGCTGAGGCCGGCTTCGACCAGCATCTGCCAGAGTGTCGGCGTCGCCTGGAGCACGGTCGCACCGCAGCTTTCGACGAGCCGCACCAGAGCAAAACCGTCGCGCACCGTGTGCCGGCCGGCAAGCACCACCTTCGCACCTGTGATCAGCGGCAGGTAGAGTTCAAGGCCGGCAATGTCGAAGGAGATCGTCGTCACCGCGACGATCGTATCGCGATCGTCAAGTCCCGGCTCCCGCGCCATCGACGTGAGGAAGTTGACCAGGGCGCGATGGGAGACTTCGACCCCCTTCGGTGCGCCGGTCGATCCCGACGTGAAGATGATGTAGGCCGGCGTCGCCGCGTCCGTGGGGACCTTCGGCAGTGCAGTTGCCGCGCCGGTCGCATCGACGTCGCTATCGATGCGGATGATCGCGACGTCCTTGCCGGCCAGGCCCTCTGCCCGGTCGCTATCGCAGATCATGCCGGCAACGCGCGCAACCTCAAGGGTTTGCGACAGGCGGGTCTCAGGATGGGCAGGGTCGAGCGGCACATAGGCATGTCCCGATTTCATGATCGCCAGCAGGGCGATCACCATTTCAAGCGACCGTTCGGCGAAAAGGGCGATGCGCTGGCCCGGCTCCGGGACGGTCTTCTGGATTTGGCAAGCCAACTGGTTGGATCGCCCTTCGAGCTCGCCATAGGTCATCGTCTTGCCATCGAGTTCGACGGCGATCGCTGTCGGATGCTCGGCAGCTCTGCGAGCAAACAGCGAGAAGACGAATGCATCGCGATCGTAGTCGGCGGCCGTGTCGTTGAGGCCCTCGGCAAGCCAGGCCTGTTCAGCCGCAGACAGAAGCGGCAGACCGTGGATCGGCCGGGTGATGTCGGCTGCCAGCGCCGCAACCAGTGTCGCGAAATGGCCGATCCAGCGCTCGATCGTGCTGCGCTCGAAGACCTCGGCATTGTAGTCGACATCGATGCGAACGCCGTTGGGGCTTTCGGTCAGGTTGAAGAACATATCGAAGTTGGAGAAGGCCTTGGCGTTCGACGCGATCTTCGTCTGCAGCCCGCCGAACTCCAGATTGTCAGGAACCCGCTCGAGGTTGAACTGGATCTCGGTCAGCGGCAAGCGGTGCGTGTCACGCTTGACGCCGAGCTTACGGACGAGCGTGCCGTAGGTGTAATCCTGGTGCTCGAACGCACCGAGCACAAGCTGCTGCGTCGCCTTGAGATGCTCGTCGAAGCGCTTGTCCGACGAGACCGTCTGGCGAAGCGGCAGGAGGTTGACGCAATGGCCGACGAGCGTCTGGCCGTCGAGCAGGCTCTGCCCGGCCGAAGGCACGGCGACGACGATGTCGTCCTGTCCGGAGAGGCGGGAGATCATGATTTGCAGCGCCGCCAGCAACGTCGAAAACAAGGTCGCGCCGGACTTTGCACCTGCCTTCTTCAGGGCTTTGTAGGTTTCCGCCTCGATGCTTCCGGTGACGGTGCCGCCGGCAAAGCTGCGGCGATCCGACCGCGGCCGGTCCAGCGGCATTTCCGGCAGATCGGGGACGTCCTTGTATTGGTCGAGCCAGAATTGTTCGGTCGCGTTCGATATCTCCGCATTGGGAGCAAGATCGGTCGCGTAGGTGGCAAAGGAGAGCGGCGTCGTGAGCCCGGCCTCGGCGTTGCGCATCAGGGCGGAATAGGTCGCGGCAAGCTCTTCGATCAGCACATTGATCGACCAGCCATCGCAGATGATGTGGTGTGCGGTGAAGACCAGGCGGTGGCTGTCGGGAGTCATCCTGACGATGGAAGCCCGAACGAGTGGCCCATCGGCAAGATCGAAGGGAGTGCGCGCATCTTCGTCGATCAATTGCTGCAACAGCGCCTCGGCATCGTTCTCGCCGGCAAGGTCGATATCGGCGACATCGAGCACGAAATCGGGAATGAACTCGAAATGATCCCCCGCCCGGCCGAACCGGATCTGCAGCGCATCATGGCGTGCGACTACGGCATCAAGCGCCCGGCCCAAGCGTTCGCGATCCAGCGGCCCGTCCAGAACCATCGTGAAGGACTCGTTGAAGGAGCAGGAGGCTTCATCGCCGACCTGGGCGGCCAACCAGATTTCCTTTTGCGCTTCCGTCAGCGGCGCCGTTGAAGGTCGGCCAGTTGCCACAGCAGCAGGCTCTGGCGCGATATCCTCTGCCTGGCGTTGCGTGCCGAGGATGCCGACCGATTGGAACGCATCAAGACTGGTGCGGAAGGCGGCAGCGATCGCCTGGAAATCCGCCTCGCTGTGGGCGGTCGTCAGGAAGCAGGGATAGCCGTCCTGGATATGAATACCCTGCATGCGCATCTTGGCATAGAGGAGCGAGCCCAGCGGATCGTCGCTGCCGAAGTCGGCAAAGAACCAGCTCTTGTAGCTGTTGATGGTCTTGGCGATACCGCGCCGGGCGAGATCCGCATTGATCTCGGCGACCAGAGCCTGCGTGCGATCGGCGACGGCGCCATAGAGTGCGGCGCCCTCGCCCCTGATGTGCTGAAGAACGGCCCGCGCCGCCGCAAGCACGAGCGGATGGCGCACGAAGGTCCCGGCAAAGAAGGTCGGCGCGGTCATCGGAACGCTATCGTCGCCATAATTCCAGCATCCGCCGTCGAGTGCATCCATGAAGCGGCTGTCGCCCACCAGCACGCCGATCGGCATGCCGCCGCCGATGACCTTGCCATAGGTCGCCATGTCGCCCTTGATGCCCCAGACGGCCTGCATGCCACCGGGATCGACACGGAAGCCGGTGACGACCTCGTCGAAAACCAGCGCGAATTCGGATTTCGTGGCAATAGCACGCAGCTCGCGCACGAACTCGACCGGCCGTAATTCCGGATGACGGCTTTGGACCGGCTCGATGATCACCGCGGCGATATCGCCGGCATTGGCCTTGATCCATTCAAGGCTTTCCGGATCGCCGTAGCGAAGAACCGTCATGTTGGCGACGGAGGCGGCAGGGATACCGGCGGCGACCGGTATCGCGACCGGCGCACCAGCCCGATTCTTGCCCTTGACCAGCACCTCGTCGAACTGCCCGTGATAGTCGTTGCCGAAAATCACGATCCGATCCCGGCCGGTCACCGTGCGCGCCACCCGCATGGCCGCCATGACGGCTTCCGAGCCGGTGTTGCAGAAGGTTACGCGTTCGTGCCCGGTCATCTCTGCGATCAGTTCCGCGACTTCGCCGGCAAGCGGCGTCTGCGGGCCGATGGCAAACCCGGCGTCGGCCTGCGCCTTCACCGCCTCGACGACGAAATCCGGTGCGTGACCGAAGGCCGTCTGACCCATGCCGTTGACCAGATCGATATATTCATTGCCGTCGACGTCCCAGATGCGCGATCCCTTCGAACGATCGGAAACGACGGGGAAGACCATCTCCTTCCAGTCCTGGCGGAAGCCGGCAGCGGTGCGCGGATCGGCGAGCCACTTCCGGTTCTGGCCGGTGAAGCTCTTCGATTTCCCGTTCCGTGCCTCGTAAGTGGCGATCAGGTCGGCGACGAACGCCTGCTTCTGCGGCGTCATCTCGTGTGCAAGGCTCTTGGCGCCGGGACGGTAGAGCTTGATGCGCTCGGCGCCGATTTCACCGTCGCCTGCACGATCGACCTCAATCTTCGATACCGGCTGCGGCTCAATCGTCGCGATCGGAGGGGCGATCGCCGCCGCAACAATGGTCGACGGTGCGGAAGGGGCTGCGACGGAACCTGTCGCCTGGAGCACCTGCAACTGCTGCGTGACGATCGTCTGCAGCATCTGCAATTGCGACTGGAGGACGGACTCGATGCCGGCAACAGTCGCGGCTGTGGTGACGGGGGCAACGGCAAGCGGCAGGGCCGTCTGCGCCGCGACGGCGGGCGCCGCGGTCGTTGCGAGTGGCGTCGTGGCAGCTGCCGTAGCTGCTGGGGCCGGCTGCGGCTCGGGCGGCAACTGCCGGTCGAGATGCGCGGCCAGATCCTGGATGCTGGGAATGTTGCTCAGCAGCTCCCGGAACGAGAGCTTGATCTTGTAGTCTTTCTCGATCCTTTGCGCGAACTGGCCGATGAAGAGCGAGTCAAAGCCGAGCTCCAAGAATGTCGCACCCGCTTCACCCGGTCCGAGCGCCTCCCCCGACATGTCGCTGAGCAGGGTGATGAGGGAGGTTTGCAAGGCAGGGATACGGCTGGCAGCAGCAACTGGTGTGGCAACATTCATGATTTTGATCCCGTCAAACGGTTGCGCTTGAGTGTCGGTGGAAGATGGCTCGGCGGCAGGGAGCTGCTCGGCCGACGATGCCGGCCGGCCTTCGCCGCGCCGTGCGGAGGCAGGAGCGTCAATCCAGTGGCGCTGCCGCTGGAACGGATAGGTGGGCAGAATGAGCGGGGTTTTGCTCGCGGACGACGTCGGCCAGTTGAGGTCGCAGCCCGACATCCAGAGCTTGCCGTGGGCCTCGGCGAGCGTTTCACCGGCGGCATGCGCGCGGTCATGTTCCGGTAACGACTGGACGACGGCAGTGACCGCATCGCGGCTGAGCGTCTGGGCCGCAAAGACCGACAGGGTGCGACCGGGGCCGACCTCCAGCAGGACGGGCTTGCGCCCGTCGCAAAGGGTCGCCAACCCGTCGGAAAACCGGACGGCGGCGCGGCAGTGCTTCGCCCAATAGTCGGGCGACATGCCTTGCTCAACCGTCTGCCATCCACCGGTGACGCAGGAGATATAGGGCGTTATGGCAGTACCGTAGGTGACCTTTGCCGTCTTTTCGCGCAGGGCTTCGGTGACGCCGTCCATCATGGCGGAATGAAACGCATGCGAGGTGTGAAGCCGGCTGAAGGCGATGCCGGCGCGCTCCATCGCAGCGCACGCAGCATCGACGGCAGCGAAGGTTCCGGAGATCACGCAGAGTTTCGGGGCGTTGACCGCAGCGATTTCGACCTCGTCGCCAAGATAGGCTGAGACTGTCTGCACATCCGCCCGCACGGAAACCATCGCGCCCTGGGGCTGCGACTGCATCAAGCGGCCGCGCGCGGCCACGAGCCGCAATCCGTCCTCGAAGGAAATGACGTTGGCAAGCGTCGCGGCGACGAATTCGCCAACGCTGTGACCGATCATGACATCGGGTTTCAAGCCGCGGCTCATCCATAACCGCGCGAGCGCATATTCGACGAGATAGAGGCACGGCTGCGCGATGCGCGTCTCGCGCTGTTCGTCGGCCATGGCCTGGCTCACCGTGCCGCTGTGGCAGATGAAATCGCGCAGGTCGGTTTTTAAAGGTGCCCGAAGCAGCTCCGTGCCTCTGTCGATCCAGCGGGTGAATTCCGGTTCGCGGCTGTAGAGTGCCGCGCCCATGCCGACATATTGCGAGCCCTGGCCGGGGAACATGAAGGCGATCGGCGGCCTTTCGGTGGCAACGGCACTTGCTACGCGCTCGCTGCCGAGGCGCTCAATCGCCTGCTCGATATCGTTGGCAGCTATGGCGGTGCGATGGCTGAAAGCGCGGCGACCGGTCTGCAGCGTGTGCGCGACCTGCGACAGTGGCAAAGCAGGGTTCGCCTGCAGGTGATCGCGCAGGTTCGCCCGCATGGCCGCAAGTGCTGCCTCGTTGCGGGCAGACAGCGGCAGAATGTGAGGCCCCCGCGCCACGTCGTCGACATTGCCCTGCGACGCGGGCGCCTGCTCCAGCACGAGATGCACATTGGTGCCGCCGACGCCGAACGAGCTGACGCCGGCGCGGCGCGGACCTTCGGTGGCCGGCCAGTCGGTGGTGCTGGCGGGAATATAGAAGGGACTGTCGTCGAGATTGATGCGCGGGTTCGGCCGCTGATAATTCGCCATTCCCGGTATCTTGGCGTGATAGAGCGCCAGCGCGGTCTTGATCAGCCCGCTGACGCCGGCAGCGGCATCGAGGTGACCGACATTGCCCTTGACCGAGCCCAGGGCACAAAGCTGCCGCTTGTCGCCTGCCTCGGCAAAGGCGCTGCGCAATCCGCCGAACTCGATCGGGTCACCAAGCGGGGTCGCGGTGCCGTGGCATTCGACATAACCGATCGTCGAAGGATCGACCGCCGCGTTTGCCAGAGCAGACGAAATCGCGTCCGCCTGCCCCTCGACGCTTGGCGCGGTAAACCCGATTTTGTCCGAACCGTCGTTGTTGATGCCGTAGCCGCGAATGACCGCGAAGATCCTGTCGCCATCCCTCAGCGCGTCTTCCAACCGCTTCAACAGCACGATGCCCGCGCCGCTGCCGAAAACCGTTCCAGCCGCCTGTTCGTCGAACGGCCGGCAGACACCATCGGGCGAAACCATGCCGCCCTCCTGATAGATATAGCCACGCCGTTGCGGGATCGTGATCGATACACCACCGGCAAGCGCCATGTCGCAGCTGTAGGTCAGCAGGTTCTGGCAGGCCTGCGACACGGCGAGCAGCGACGTGGAGCAGGCCGACTGGATGGCGATCGCCGGTCCGCGCAGGTTAAATTTGTAGGCGATGCGGGTCGCTAGAACGTCCGTCACTGAACCGACGATCTGCTGGAAGCAGCCGATCTGGTAGTTGGAGGTGAACTCCTCGACCTTCGCCCGCTCACCCAGGACATTGTTGATGAGATAGGTGGGCATCGAGGCTCCGGCGAAGACGCCGACCAGGCCGGGATAGCGGTGAGGATCGTATCCGGCCCGCTCGAGTGCTTCCCAGCAGACCTCGAGAAAGACGCGATGCTGCGGATCGGTGACCGCCGCCTCCCGCGGGAACATGCCGAAGAACTCGGCGTCGAACATGTCGACATCAGAAAGCTGCGGCCGGGCTGGCACGTAATTGGCGGCAGCACGTTCCTCATCGGTAAATGCATCCTCGATTTCGTCCAGCCTCAGTTTCGAGAATGCATGCCGCCCCTCGCACACCAGATCCCACAGTGCCTCGACCGATGGGGCGCCCGGGAACCGACCGGACATGCCGATGATCGCAATGCCTGTCACGTCCTGGTCATTGCGATCCGAACCGCGGGCGTCGTCTGCATCGTTGAAAACGGTCATGAAGCGCTCCTGCGGAAATGGGAGATGTTCTTCTTTTGCAGCGCCGCACGCTCGGCCGCCGTCATCGCTCGGGCACTGGCCGACGACTTTCCATCGAGGAAGCCGGCCAACTCGTGAATGGTCGGGTGCTTGAACAGGGCAACGACATCGATCGACCGACTGAGGTTGACCTCCAGCGCCGCATGCACCCGCATCAGCTGCAGCGACGTGCCGCCGAGATCGAAGAAATTGCGATCAAGCTCTACGGCCTGCAGGCTGAGCACGTTGCGCCAGAGGTCTTGCAAGAGTGCCTCGGTCCGACTGGCGACTGGCGCGTTCTCGGCCGGCAACGCATCCACCGGCAGCGGAAGCCTGGCGCGGTCGACCTTGCCCGATTGATGCAATGGCAATTCGTCAAGCACGATCACCGCACCCGGGATCATGTAGGCGGGCAGGCTGTTGCGCAGTCTCTCCATCACGTCGCGGATCAGCTCGGCGTCGTCTGCGCGGGTGCCCTCACGTGGGCACAGGTAACCAACGATGCGCTTGTGCGACTGATCCAGATGCTGGCAGATGACGACACCGTCGGCGAGCCGCGGATCGCGACGCAAGGCGGCCTCGATCTCGTCAAGCTCGATGCGCTTGCCATTCAGCTTGACCTGCCGGTCACGCCTGCCCCGGAAAAGCAGGATGCCGTCGTCGCTGAGCACCGCGAGATCGCCTGTCAGATAGCCGCGCACGTCTCCCTGTTCGGTGCGGATGGTGATGAACCGTTCTGCCGTCAGCTCGGGGCGTCGGAAATAGCCGATGGCGACGCCCTCGCCGGTGAGGACAAGCTCTCCCTCTATGTCGCGCCCGACCGGGCGACGGTCCTCGTCGACGATCAGTATACCGGTATGGCTGACGGCGCCGCCGATCGGCACGTCCTTGCCGTCGAACCCCGCGGGGATGTCGAAGGCGGTGGCCAGAACAGTGATTTCCGTCGGCCCATAGAGGTTTGTCAGTCGGCAGTCCGGATGCGCCTTCTGAAAGCGTTTGATGTGCTCGGCAGAGGCGACTTCGCCGCCGAACATCATATGCCGCAACGTCGGCAGTTCGCCGCAGGAGAAATCGGCGAGCAGGTTGAACAGGCCGGTGGTCAGCAAGGAGGCGGTAACGCCGTTGTCACGGATGACATCCCTAAGCCGGCCGACCGAGAAATTTCCGTCCCGCAACCCGGCAATGGTCCCACCGTTCGTCAATGTCGTCCAAATCTCGAACGTGGAAGCATCGAAAGCGATTGTTGCGGCGTGCAGCATCACGTCACCGCTTCCGAGCTCGACATAGTTCTGATCGAGCGCGAGCCGGGTAATGCCACGATGCGGAATGGAGACGCCCTTGGGTCGACCGGTCGAACCCGACGTGTACATGACGTAGGCCATGTCACCGCCTTCGCAGGGTACCGGCTCGAACGGCTTCCTCTCGGTTTGTGCGAGATCGGCGACGATCGCGTGAAGGTCGGCGATCGTGCCCTTGACGTTCGGCACAAGGCGCATCGTAGCAAGCGAGCGGGTATCGACGAAGACCACCTTGGGCTCGCAGTCGCCGATGACGTAGTCGAGATGATCGACGGGAAAAGTCGTATCGAGCGGCAGATAGGCGGCGCCGGCCTTGAGGGTGGCCAGCATGGCGACGATCGTTTCGAGGGAGCGCGGGACGAAGAGGCAGACGATATCGCCCTTCGTGACGCCCGCATCGATCAGATAGGCGGCAAGCGCATCGGACATCAGGTCAAGTTCGCCGTAGGTGATCGAGTGGTCGTCGAAGACGATTGCCGTCGCCTGCGGAGCCGCCTGGGCGTGCCGGTGAACGACGGCATGAACCGAGTGCTCCGGGTCGTAGTGCACGGTTTCCTGCGAGCGGCCCGTCACGCGCCCGGACTTCACCGCCGAATCTACTGCGCTGAAAAATCGGAACTCAGCCATCGTTCGCCTCCTGTCCCTCTCGCCTCACTGCCCGGCGGGACGGCTCAAACGCCCTCCCGGCAATGGGCAGCTCGCGAATTTTGCTGCAATGCCGTCGTCAGCCAGAATTCCATGGTGGCGAAAAATGAACAGCTGATCATTGGGATAGCCGCACCGACGCATCGCCATCAAAAGGGTTAGGCCCGCTTAGTCCTTAAGGGGATGGAAGTCACGGCTATGCACGGACGAGGCGCCCGATAGGCGGCCGGAATCGTGTTCCATCTTTTTGTTTTCGCAGGAATTTTCGAGGCCACCCGCAGCGCTGACCTTGCCGGATCAAACGCGGTGAAAACGACCTGGCGAGGGGCGCCTATTGAAGGTCGTATGCCCTGACATAATCGATGAACATGTGGGATGGATCCGGCGCCTGATCGGCGGTTTTTTCCACGAGCGCGAGGTTGAGCAGCACGTACATCGGCTGCCGGTGCTCAGGCCGCGTTTCGGCCTTCCACACGAGTTTCCGGTCAAAGTACATCCGTATGAATTCGGAATCGATCTTCACCCCATAGGTATGAAAATCCTGGGGGTCGGCGTCGCGAAATACCTCGATCCGACTGAATTGGGAATCGTCCTTGTCATCGCGATGCCAGACATGGATGACAGAGGAGTATCCTTCCGGCTTGTCACCGTAGAATTCCATCACGTCTATCTCGGCCGTCGACTTCGAGCGGTCCTTGCCGATCAGCCAGAATGCGGGCCATACGCCCGGACCGACCGGCAAACGCGCACGCATTTCGAAATAGCCGTATTGCTGGGCAAAGCCATTGCCCTTGGCGTCCACCGAGGCGAGCAGGCCTGACTGCCAGTCACCTTCCGGGTCGCGCTTGGCCTCGATCCTCAGAATGCCGTTTTCAGTCTTGAACGGCGAGCGCTCACCGGGGTTGGCAAAGCGGGCGCCACCAAAATCCCCCGACCACGGCGTATGCGCGATCCAGCGGGTGCCGGGCCCCCAGGCGGACACGCTCAGATCATCGAAGGTCTCGTCAAAGGTCAGCGGCATGTCGTCGACAGGAAGCTCGTCGCCCGTGTCGCCGGCCGTGTACCCATCGGCATGGGTCGCCGACACAAGCATCATCAGCCACAGGCAGCCGACGACAGGCCGGACGAAAAGCCGAACTGGCAGGCGGCGTGCCCAATACGGGCGAACTTCGCGAACAGATGGGGTCATGGTGCAAACTAACGCGGGGCGCTACCGCGGGTCCATTACCGATTCAGGCCGCGGCTTTATGCGAAAGGCTTAGCCGGAGGCGTAAATACGCAACATGCCCCCTTTGATAGGATCGTTTCAGCAACTGGAACTGGTGGCATGAGCTTTGAACTGATCGGCTTCGTTACCGTGCTTGTGGGTTTGGGCGTGCTGATGGCGCCCATTCACTGGGCGTTGACGTTCATGGTCGTCTCAACCGCTCTCGGCTCTGCCGCTGCCATCGGCCTTCCGGCACTTGGCGGCGCATCCATCCTCGTTCCAAATGTTTTCCTGCTGTTCTTCGGCCTCAGGGTCCTGATGGCCTATGGCGAAGGTCCGGTGCTGGCGGCCTTCGTGCCTGCCGGTGCCGGCTTCTGGCTGATGGTGCTCACCCTTTTCGGCGTGCTGACGGCGATCCTGTCGCCTCGCCTGTTCCAGGGCGCCGTCGACGTGATGACGGTCGAGCGATCTGTCGGTGCGAGAAGCTTCATATCGCTGTCACAGCTGCGGTTTTCGTCCAACAACATAACGCAGGCCGTCTATGCACTCGGCGGACTTGCCTGTTTCGGATTCTGCCATGCCTATCTGCGCCGGACGGCCGCGCCGTCGCACCTCGTCCACGCCATCCTCATTGCCGCCACCGTCAACCTCGCCTTCGCCGCGGTCGACATCCTCACTTATTTCTCCGGCACCGAGTATCTGCTGAGCGTGGTACGGACGGCCAACTACGCCCTTCTGACCGCCGCGGAAAAAGGTGGGTTGAAACGGATTTCCGGATCGTTCCCCGAGGCGTCGGCCTTTGCCGACTACACCTTGATCCTGTTTGCCGCGACCGCGAGCCTCTGGCTCGACCGGGTGCGCTCACGGGCGACAGCCCTCCTGGCGATCGCCTCGCTTGCCGGCCTGGTGTTTTCGACTTCTGCCACGGCACTGCTCGGGTTGGCGGTGGTCTTCCCGTTTCTCTGGATACGTTCGATTGTGACGGTCTTCGAACGGAGAAAGCCCGGACGTCCGGTGTTTCTCGCCGCCCTCTTCCTGGTCGTACCGCTCGTCATCCTCACGGTCGTCAACTTGTTCCCGGAGGTGGTGTCGACTGTTTACGATTTTCTCGATGAGATGCTGCTGTCAAAGGCCGACAGCCAGTCCGGCCGCGAGCGCGCGATGTGGAACGCCGCCGCCTATGAGGCGTTCGTCAACACCTCCGGCATGGGGGCCGGCCTGGGGAGCGCCCGCGCCTCCAGCTATCTACTGGTTCTGCTCTCGAATGTCGGGGTCCTTGGGCTCGCCATCTTCTGGGTCTTCGTCGCGGCCATTCTGTGCGCTCGCGCGGCACCAGACGCCGGGCGGCGGGCGGAAAGCCTTGCCGCGCTTCGGGCGGCAAAGGCCGGCTTTATCGCGGCCCTCAGCACCGCTCTCGTATCGGGCACCGTCTATGATCTGGGCCTGATGTTCTACATTCTCGCCGGCAGCGCGTCGGCGCTGACATGCCGGCAAATCGCCGAGGCAGAAGCGCCACGACCGCGACTGGTCGGTGCGACAAGCCCGCGCCGCATGGGAGGCTCCCGATGAAAATTGTCATCTTCAACGTCAAATACAGCGAAAACCTGGGTGACGGCATTCTGGCGCAGTGCCTGGAGACTGCGCTGGCGCGCGGAGCCAAGGGACTGGAGGTCAAGACGATCGATCTCGCCGGCAGGACGGCTTTCGGTACCGGCGGCGGCGGGCGCCGCCGGCTGTTGCTGAAGGTACTTCAAGCGCTGCCGTCATTCGCGCGTCGGCTGGTCGTCAGACAGGTGCTTGGCCCGACACTCCGCCGACTGCAAGTCGAATGGCGAAAGGAGATCGACGCCGCGGATGCGGTCGTCATCGGCGGTGGAAACCTGTTTCAGGACGACGACCTGAACTTCCCGCTGAAAGTCGGCGCAGCACTCGATTGTATCAACCGCAGCGGCAAGCCGCTGGCGGTCTATGCCGTCGGCACCAGCCGGGACTGGTCGTCGCAGGCAAGGCAGCTTTTCGGCATGATCGATGAGAGCCAGGTCGTCCACGTTTCGGTTCGTGACACGATCGCCGGCCGCAACTGGCTCGGCCACTTTCCAGCCGGCCCGCACGCCCGGATACTGCCCGATCCCGGGCTGCTCGTCCGGGAAATCGTCGCGTGCCACGCGCTTGCGCCACTGAAGGCAGATGACCGAGCAATCGGCATCTGCGTCACTGACCCGCTGATTCTGCGCCGACATTCCAGCCATGGCTCGGCTGGAACTCCTTTTCGGCATGCCGACGACTATCACCAGCTGCTGGGCCTGATGCTCGATGCCGGATATCGGATTTGCCTCTTCACCAATGGAGCCCAGGAAGACCAGGCCTTTGCGCGGCGCATTCTCGGCGGTGACGGTCTCGCCGATCACATCGACAGCGGTGATCTCTACCTCGCCCCTCGTCCCAAAACGCCCGAGGAACTGATCCACATCATCGCATCGACGCAGGTGATACTGGCGCATCGCCTTCACGCCTGCATCGCCGCCTATTCCCTCGGCGTGCCGCAGGTCGGTCTCGGCTGGGATGCGAAAGTCGAAGGCTTCTTCCAGTTCGTTGGCCGACCGGAGTATTTTGCCAACGGACCCGACATCTCCGCTCGCGATGTGGCCTCCTTGCTTGAAGAGTCAGCCCGCAAAGGCATCGATCCCGCGGCCCATGCCTCGATACTCAATCAAGCCCGCAACGGCATCTCGCAGCTGCGAGAGTGCCTGGAGGCGCACCAAAACCGCAGCGCAAGCCCGACGATCCAGCCGGTGGTTGTGCCAAGCGGCAGAGCCTTATCTGGCTATGCGTTGTCGCACGGTCTCTAACCGTAACGGGTCACACAGTGTTGATCGCGCGGTTATCGGCACCTTAGTGGTCCAAAACCCAAATGCTTCAGCTAATTAGGACCGGTACCCACCCGGCCGGATTAAGCTCATATCGATGTGATTTCCCGCCATTACTAATCCTCTTGGGTAATATTCCTAACCACCGGTTGTTTGCTATATACTTAAGTACAATCGAATGGACCGAAGAGAGAGTGCGCCTTTATGGTGGGGCAACTTGGGGCATTTATAGGATCGTCACGGTTTAGAGAATTGTCGAGTTTCGACACGGATCAGCAGAGGTCCGAACTCTCCGTGGCGCGAAAACGGGTATTCCCGGCGGGCTCGATACTGTTCGAGCCCGAAGGTCGATCGTGCGTCCTGTTCTTCATCTCCGGCTGGTGCGTCAGCCGGAAGATTCTGGCAAATGGCACCCGCATCGTCATCGATTTCATGCTGCGCGGAGATATGCTCTGGACCTTGTCGTCGGAAATGACGCAGGAGACAATCCAGGCGCTTTCCGACGTTGCCGTCTACGAGTTCGCGGTGCCTCCCGGCACCGGCGGCCCCAATCTGTCGCAGAGAATCCAGCAGAACTTCGTGCACGAGATGCTCAAGCGCCAGGTCAGGATGACCGAGCGGCTGGCAAACATCGCACGTCGCGACGCACTGGAGCGTACCGGGCATCTCTTGCTCGAGCTCGCAGTCCGCGCCGGTAGACCCGACAGGCTGGGATTTGACGGTTTCGATTGCCCGCTAACGCAGTCCGACATCGGCGACGCCGTCGGCCTGTCGACCGTGCACATCAATCGCGTTCTGAAGGAGATGAGGTTGAAAGGATTGTTGTCGTTCAGGAATGGCATCGTCGAATTTCTCGATCGCAGACGCCTGGCCGAATTGGTGGACTTCGATCCGGGCTATCTCAGCACGAATTCCGGTTGATTCATTGCGAGGGCTTTAACCTGTGTTAATGCGCACCGACAATATATGTGATCTGATTACCAAAATATAAGAAGAAAATACGAGAGGACCCTGAGGGAATATCAACACCAATACTTGTATCTAGAATATTTACACCTAACAAAATAAGAATAAAAAGGAGAAAATTCAATGGATATTCGTACAGCAACAATTGCAAGAACCTCCACGACGCGACCGACATCCCTCCCAAGCGTACTGGAACAGCGTCTTCCCCAAAGTCTGGCGGGTTCGGATATGACCGATCAGGAGGAAGATCTCGACTACATCCTGCTCATCGACCCTCGTGCTCTCGACCGGGAGTGCCTGTCGAAAAGCCTGACGGGCTATGACCCCGGGCTGACGATCGTCACAGTCGGATCCTTTGACGAGTGGCGCGGCCGCAAATTGCAGACAGACCCTTCCGCCGTTCTTCTCATCGTCGGCGGCGGCAAAGTGGGTGACCTTGCCGTCTGCGAAAAGATCGAAACTCTGGTTGAGAAGTTCAAATACAGCCCGGTGATCGTGGTTGCCGAAACGGATGAACTCGGCCAAATTCTCAAGGCATTGGAATGCGGTGCCCGTGGCTACATTCCAAGCAATGTCGGCATCAATGTCGCCGCCGAAGCGATTGCGCTGGCGCGCGCCGGTGGCGTCTTCGTTCCGGCAAGCAGCATCCTGACGATGAGAGAGGCAATAAATTCGGTCGTGAATGGCGCCCGTTGCTCCGACAGCCTGTTCACGCCTCGGGAAATCGAAGTCGCCGAAGCCTTGCGCCGTGGAAAGGCAAACAAGATCATCGCCTATGAGATGGATCTGTGTGAAAGCACCGTGAAGGTTCACATCAGAAACATCATGAAAAAGCTGAACGCGACCAACCGCACCGAGGTCGCCTACAAGATCAGAGAATTCATGAAGTAAGCCGCCGATAGCAAACGAACCGGCAGACGTTGCGAATAACGAAGGCTCCGGCAGGCGTGTTTTTGATCACGGCCTGCTGACCGTGGTTCGCGATCGGCTGACTCGTCTCCTATATCCGGCATCCGGCGCCGATATGGGGCGGCATGTGTAGTTTCGAGATGCGCCCCGGCAAGAGATTGTCGGGGATGCCGTTGCGGCGCATGAAATGGCGCATGCCCGTGAGCCTCGGTCAACGGCTTCCGGCACCATTGACGAGATTGAGAATGAGTTGATGGATATTGCCGCCATCACTGAGTTCGACGCGGTCGAAGTCCCGGCTTCTCTGGCGTTGAGCAACAGACAGCTCGCCGAGCCGCTTCGTCAGCTCAGTCCTGATCTTGCGGCAGTTGGGGTCTGCGTCTACCGAGAGCCCGACTGATGTGGTCTCGATCGCCTTCACCAGATCCTTGATGTAGTCACCGTGAACAAGCTCGTGCTTGCGAACGCCTGCGAAAAAGGTTTCCCAGTTCTCTACCATGGCCCCCTGCAGCGGCTTCGACGGCTTCGGCAGCGTATAGGTGATGATGAGCTTCGGCTTGGCCGAAACGAGCGTGCAGGCGTTGCCTTGCGGCTCGTATTTCCGGGTCCAGGTCAGCTTGAAGTCCGTGTGAGCGATGGCCCGAACCAGCCCGCCGACCTTTGGCCCCCGCTCGCCGATCGACGCATAAAGCTCGGCGCCGGTCTGCCCCGAGATCGCATAGGTGCGGACCTTTTCCACCGCCTGCCATTCCGCATGCGCCATGCACGGCAACGAAAATGCGCAAACCATCGTACTGCAGAAGAAAACGCTTCGCTTCACCCGAATCCCCCGGAAGGCACCTGAACGCGGGCGACCCTACTGCATAATTTCTTGATCGGCATCGATTTATGGAGAAAGGCGGCCGCACAATCGCGCGGCCGCCTTCAATCGATAGAGCGCTCCGGGGGCGCCGAGCTGGTAGCTGCTATGGCGGCGCCGTCAGTGCTACTCGGCAGCAACCGCAGGCGGATAGATCATCGGCGCCGCAGGCTCGGCCTTGCCCGCTTCAGCGGATTCCGGTTCTGATGTCTGCTTCTTCGGCTCCCGGCCAAAGAAGAGCGCGTAACCGGCCGGCAGCACCAGAATTGTCAGAACGGTGGCGACAAGGATGCCGCCCATCATCGCATAGGCCAAGGGCCCCCAGAAGACGCCGCGCGAGATCGGGATCAGCGCCAGAACCGCGGTCAGTGCCGTCAGCGTGATCGGACGGAACCTGCGCACGGCCGAGCCGATGATAGCTTCGGAGCGATCCATGCCCGCGGCAATGTCCTGATCGATCTGGTCCACCAGGATGATCGAGTTGCGCATGATGATGCCGAGCAACGCGATAACCCCGAGGATGGCGACGAAGCCGAAGGGGGCGCCGCTGATCAGCAGCGCCGCCGCCGCCCCGATTATGCCGAGCGGACCGGTTGCCAGAACCAGCATCGCCTTGCCGAAATGCTGCAGCTGGACCATCAAGAGCACGACGATGACCGCCAGCATGATCGGCGCCTTGGCGGCGATTGAACCCTGGCTTTCGGCCGCGTCTTCCGCACCGCCCTGGATGCTGACGCTATACCCGGGAGAAAGACTGTCGCGCAGCGTCTGCATGTCGTCGTACATCTTCAACGCCACATCGTTCGGCTGCACGCCGTCGGGCAAGGTGCCGCGAACGGTAATCGTCGGCAAGCGATCCCTGCGCCATTCGATGCCCTGCTCGAGCACCGGCACGACCTTGGCCACCTGTGAGAGCGGAACGAAGCTGCCGAAATCGGTTGGAATATAGACGGACTCCACCGACGAGAGCAGCGCGCGGGTGGCATCCGGTTCACGGGCAACGATCGAGACCGTCTCCTCGCCATCGCGGAAGTTGTCGAGCGGCACGCCGGACACGGTGGCCTGCAGCATCTGTCGGACGCGCTGCGAGGTGACGCCGAGCGCACGGGCGCGATCCTGGTCGATGACCAGCTTCATCGCCGTCACCGGCTCCAGCCAATCGTCGTGCACGGCACCGAGCTGCGGGTTTTCGGCAAACTTCGCCTTCACCTGGTCGGCGATGCGGCGCACCTCCTGGCGGTCCGGCCCCATGACGCGCATCTGCACCGGCCAGCCGGTCGGCGGGCCGAGGAAGAGGCGATCGACCTTGGAGCGGATCGACGGGAAATCCTCGGCAAGGATCTTGCGCAGCTTGACGATCAGCCGTTCGCGTGCCGGCTCGTCATTGGCCATGACGAGGAGCTGGGCGAAATTCGGATTCCGCAATTGCTGGTCAAGCGGCAGGAAGAAGCGCGGCGCGCCCTCGCCGATATAGGTCGCGATGAAGCGTTTGTCCGCATCGTCGATCATCCGCGCTTCAAGCGCCTTCGCCTGGGTCTCGACTTCCTTGATGCTGGTGCCTTCCGGCAGCCAGAGATCGACGAGGATTTCCGGACGTGAGGATTGCGGGAAGAAGTTCTTGGGAATGAACTGGAACGCCCACAGGCTGACGAAGAAGGCGACAAGCGTCATCGACAGCACGATGATGCGATGGTGAACCGCCCAGGAGACCGTCGAGCGCAGGCGCCGATAAAAACGAGTGTCGAAGACATCGTGGTGGCCGCCGGCATGGGGGCGCTGCTTCAGGATCATGTTGCCGAGCCAGGGCGTGAAGTAGACCGCGACGAACCACGAGACCACCAGCGCGATGCCGACGACGTAGAACAGCGAGCGGACATATTCGCCCGCCGTCGAGGCGGCAAAACCGACCGGGATGAAGCCGGCGGTGGTAATCAGCGTGCCCGTTAGCATCGGGAAGGCCGTCGAAGAATAGGCGAAGCTTGCTGCCTCGACCTTGACCAGCCCCTCCTCCAGCTTGCGCTCCATCATCTCGACAACAATCATCGCGTCATCGACCAGGAGCCCGAGAGCGATGATCAGCGCCCCGAGCGAGATGCGCTGCAGGTCAATGCCAAGCTCGTACATGATGGCAAAGGTCGCCGCCAGCACCAGCGGAATGGTGATGGCGATCACCAGGCCGGAGCGCCAGCCGATCGACAGGAACGAGACAACAAGCACAATCACCAGCGCCTCGCCGAGCGCCTTCATGAATTCGCCGACGGCTTCCGTGACCACTTCCGGCTGGTTGGAGATCTGATCGACGACCATGCCATAGGGCAATGCCGCCTCGAAACGCTGATAGGTCTCTTCGACGGCCGTACCGACATCGGTCACCTTGAAGCCCTTGGCCATCACCACGCCGATCTGCACGCTGTCCTGACCGTTGAAGCGGAACTTGCGAGAATAGGGATCCTCCAGCCCCGAGGAGACGGTGGCGATATCGCCGAGGCGGGTGACCTGCCCACCGGCCGTCAGGCTGAGGTTGCGCAGATCCTCGACCTTGTCGAGGCCGCCCTCGACGGAAATGCGCACGGAGCGCGAACCGGTATCGACCGAACCCGCGGGATCGACATTGTTCTGACCGGCGATGGTGTTCCTGAGGTCGTTGAGCGTCAGCCCGCGCGCAGCCAACACCTTGGAAGAAACGTCGATATAGATCTTTTCGGGTTGATCGCCGAGGATCACCGCCTTCTCGACGCCGGGTGTCGTCAGCAGCATGTCGCGCGCCTGGATCGCGAACTTCTTCAGTTCGGGATAGCTGTAACCGTCGCCGCTCAATGAATGCAGGGTGATGAAGGTGTCGCCGAACTCGTCGTTGAAATAGGGCCCGTGCAGCCCTTCCGGCAGCTCACTGGCGATATCACCGACTTTCTTGCGGACCTGATAGAACGCGTCGGCCACCTGCTGGGCATTCGTGTCACCCTCGACCTGCAGGGTGATGATCGCGCTTCCGGCGCGGGTATAGGAGCGCACGAAATCGAGATGCGGGGTTTCCTGCAGCTTGCGCTCGATCTTGTTGACGACCTGATCCTCCATCTCCTGAATCGAGGCGCCCGGCCAGAAAGCCTGCACGACCATGACGCGGAAGGTGAAGTCCGGATCTTCCTTCTGCCCCATCCGCATCAAACCGAGCGCGCCGGTGATGATGATCAGGCCGAACAGGAACCGCGCGATACTGGGATGGGCGATCGCCCAGCGCGACAGATTGAAAGGCCGTTTTTCTTCTGACGGTAGGGACATCGGCATCATTCCGCGGTTGGGTTGGTTCAGCGCACGATTTCGGCGGCTGCGGTCTTGTCGGTCGCGGCGGACTGGCGGGCGATATCGCCCGATATCGCAACCTTCAGGTCTTCGGTCATGAACTGCGTGCCGGCGGCCACGACCAGATCGCCGCGCTTCAGCCCGTCGACCACGCGCACGCCCTCGCCGGTAAAGTCGGCAACGGTGATCGTCCTGCTCTTCACGGTCTCGCTGTCACGGTCGACGACCCACACCGTTGTTTCACCGTCCTTCTGAGCCAAAGCGCTCAAGGGCACGGACATGTGGCGCTCGGCGTCATCAGCCGAAGCCAGGATGGTTGCGGTCATGCCGAGCAGAATGCGCGGATCGTTGGGCAGACTGACGCGCACGGCAAAAGTTCGCGACGGCTGTTCGGCACTGCCCGCGACCTCGCGCACCTTGCCGTCGAGGATCAGGCCCTGATCGGACCAGAAGCCGGCCTTTACCGCCATGCCCGGTTTGAAATTGGCGACATCGACTTCCGGGACGGCGATGAGCACTTCCTTCTCGCCGTCGACGGCGACGGTGGCGACAGGCGTGCCGGAGCCGACCACCTGCCCGACATCGGCAGCAATTGCCGCGACGATGCCGCTACGGTCAGCGACCAGTTCGGTATAGGTCACCTGGTTCTTCGCCTGGGACAGCGCCGAGCTTGCGGCATCGCGCGTTGCCACGGCCTGGTTATGGCTGAGTGTTGCCTGGTCGAGCTGCGCCTGGGAGGCGACTTTCCGGGCAAAGAGTTGTTCGGCGCGTGCGCGAACCAATGCGGTCGTCTCGACCTGGCGCTCGGCGGCCTCAAGGTTCGCGGCCGCACTCTTGACTGAAAGATCATAGTCCGTCGCATCGATGCGGGCGAGCGGATCGCCGGACTTCACCCGGTCGCCGACATTCACCAGGCGCTCGGTGATCTTGCCGTTGACGCGAAAGCCGAGGTTCATTTCCGTTCGGGCACGCACGACACCGGAATAGTTCATCTGCCGCGCTTGTCCGGCATCGCTGATCTCGACCACCTTGACCGGCCGCACGACCGGCTTGGCTTCCTCCTGCTCCTGCGAGCAGGCTGCCAGCACCAGGGACATCGCGGCAAGAAGAGCCATCCTTGCGCTCAACGCGAAACGGCTACGGGTTTGAACGGGCATAGACATTTCCGCACTCCTCGGCGGCATCAGCCACACGGTACACATCGGGGGCCGCTACCCGGCCTGGTCAGTTTTTCAGTGCCTTGATCGCAAATTCGATCAGTTCATCCGGCGTCGCCCGATTTTCCTTCGAGAGACATTGAGCCACCATCTGCGGGTGGCAGAGGATCACGGTCGCGGCGCCGAAACATCTGGAGGCCGCGTCGGCGTCCTGTTCGGGGAATTCGCCCGCGAGAATGCCTTCGCGGATCACATCGGCGACAAGGGCGTGCAGACGATCGATGTGCTTGTCGATCACGTGCCAGTCGCGTTCCATCGCGATGACGACCATCTCGTGCACCTTCTGGTCGTCGAGCATGACCTCCACCGTCATTTGATGCTGCGCGCGGATATATTGCCGCAAGCGCTCGGTCGCGCTCAGCGACTGCCGGCAGATGTCCTGAGCCTGCTGATAGCTGGCAGCCAGCATGCGGCCGCAGATCGCCTGATGGATCTCCGCCTTCGAAGCAAAGAAGCGGTAGATATTGGCGGGCGACATGCCGAGATCGCGGGCGATGTCGGCCACATTGGTCTTCGAATAGCCGAAATGCCGAAACAGCCGCTCGGCCGCATCCAGGATCCGCGAGACGTTTTCCTGACGCGTCGCGTCCAGCTGGCTGTCGATGCTGTCATCCATGTAAGTCCGCTTTCGATTTACGACTGACGATTTTCATATTTCGTCAGTCGTAAATCGAAAGCGGACCGACGTCAACCGAAACGAGCCACTTTTCGCCTCACGTTATGGTGTCCGCTCGCCAGAGAATTTGCATGTCGTTGACTCGACACGCGGCGGTGGTTACTGCCGAATCCTGGAGCACCCGCCCCATGGAATTTCAGCGCAAAGGGTTCGCGTTCAATGGCTACTGGTCTCATCGCCCTGCTCGACGACGTTGCCGCCATCGCCAAAATGGCGGCCGCCTCGCTTGACGACGTCGCCGCACAGACTGCAAAGGCCGGCGCAAAAGCAGCAGGCGTGGTCATCGACGACGCAGCCGTGACGCCGCGCTACGTCGTCGGGCTGACACCGGAACGCGAACTGCCGATCATCGGCCGCATTGCGCTCGGCTCGCTCAAGAACAAGATCCTGTTCCTGTTGCCCGGTGCACTGCTGCTCGGCTACTTCGCCCCCTGGGCGATCACCCCGCTGTTGATGCTGGGCGGCATCTACCTCTGCTACGAGGGCGCCGAGAAACTTTATGGCGTCTTCTTTCCGCACGCGGCCCATGAGCACGAAACCGCCGTGCTCGGAGAAAAGACCGATCCCGTCGCGCTTGAAAACGAGAAGGTCGCCGGCGCCGTGCGCACCGATTTCATCCTGTCGGCCGAGATCATGGCGCTCACGCTCTCAACCGTCGCCGATGCCAGCATCTATATGCAGGGCGTGGTGCTTGCCGCGGTCGGCATCGCCATTACGCTTGCCGTCTATGGCGTCGTCGGCCTGATCGTCAAAGCCGACGATGCGGGCGTCGCGCTGGCCAAGACCTCCGTATCGGCGCTACGCGCCATCGGCCGCGGCCTGGTCGTCGGCATGCCGATCTTTCTGAAGGTTCTCGCCGCCATCGGCACTGCGGCGATGCTCTGGGTCGGCGGCAGCATTCTCGTCCACGGCCTTGCCCAGATGGGATATGCCGGCCCGGAACACATCATCCACGACATCTCCGAAGCCGTGGTCCACGCGCTCCCAGTTGCCCCGGGTCTGATCGGCTGGATTGCCACGTCGGCGCAGCAGGCCCTGCTGGCGATCGTCGTCGGCGCTGCAACCATCGCCGTCATGGGCAACATCGTCGCGCCGATCTGGGACGACTGAGACCTGCGAGCCACTGACCTCGCATCATTGGCGCCGCCACGCTCTGGCCCTGCCCGGGCCAGAGACATGCATGTTCCCTAATCGGTCGATATTGACCGACCGGACAAGCCGCGATCAGCTCGTGGCGAGATGCGCCTTCGACGGATCGGGAATGACGACGATCGGGCTACCGTCTCGGACCTGAGCGTGCAGATAGACCACATCCTGGTTGAGCATGCGGATGCACCCGGACGAGACGGCCTTGCCGATCGACCGTGCCTCGGGACTGCCATGGATGCGGTAGAGCGTGTCCTTGCCGTCCTTATGGATATAGAGCGCCCGCGCGCCCAAAGGGTTCTTCAGGCCCGGCCCCATGCCGCCGTTCTTGATGCTGTAGGGCTCGAGCCTCGGCTGCCGCGCCACCATTTCGTCGGGCGGCGTCCAGCGCGGCCATTTCCGTTTATAGGCGACCACCGCCCGCCCGGACCAGGCAAAACCCTCGCGGCCGACACCGATGCCATAGCGCATGGCGCGCTGGCCGGGCAACACGTGGTAGAGGTGTTTCGCCGGCGTATCGACGATGATCGTGCCCGGCCGCTCCTGTGTCGGATAGTCGACTTCCTGGCGCCAGAACTTCGGATCGACCTGGGAGACATCGACCGCGGGAATGGGAAATTGCTCATCCGGCATCGCGTAGTACATCGGCGGAACGGTGCCCTTGGGCGGCGGCGTCATCTCGACCACCGTCGGCTTCGGTGTCGGGCGCGCGGTTGCTGCACAACCTGAAAGCAGGATGGCCGTCGCGCCAACGAAAAGGCTGCGGCGCGTCAGCGAGCCGCCGGATCGCAAATAGGTTCTGGCTGATGGTAACGGGTTCAGTTCATCTATATCGGACATTCATCGACTCGGGGCTTGTTACGATGACGCCCAAAGGAATGCGCTACCTTAAGGCTGCCTTAAGGGAGGTGCTAAACAACCGCCGTCGGTTAATCCGTGGAGACCTAAGTGCGGGTACTGATTGTCGAAGACGATGACATTTTGCGCGACGGGCTGAAGGTCGGCTTGGCGCTCGCCGGTTTTACCACCGATGCCGTCGCCACCCGGGAGAGCGCCGACGCGGCGCTGGCCGCAGGCAAGTTCGACGCCGTCGTCCTCGATCTAATGCTGCCGGACGGCTCCGGCGCGGACGTGCTGAAAAAACTGCGCGACGCACGCAACGACACGCCGGTCCTGCTCTTGACCGCCCGCGACACGGTCGCCGATCGCGTCAGCGGGCTGGACATGGGCGCCGACGACTATCTCGGTAAACCCTTTGACCTCGATGAGGTGGCAGCACGGTTGCGCGCGCTCGCGCGCCGATCCGCCGGTCGATCGACCGCCTTCATCGAATGGTCGACGATCCGGCTCGATCCAGCCCGGCAATCGGTGGAAAAGGCAGGCGCGCCGGTCCGGCTCTCGCGTCGGGAATATTCCATCCTGCATGCGCTGATGTCGCAGCCGGGCGCGATCTTTTCGAAGGCGACGCTGGAGGACAAGCTTTACGGCTGGCAGGAAGAGGTCGAAAGCAACGCGGTCGAGGTGCATATCCATCACCTCCGCAACAAGCTCGGCCCTGGCCTGATCGAAACCGTCAGGGGCATCGGCTACCGGCTCGGCAGCAACATCTGATGCGATCGATCCGCGCACGCCTCTTTTTCATATTGCTCGTCACCACCGGGCTCATGTGGCTTTCGGCCACCCTGTGGATCTTCTTCAGCACCCGCGCCGAGGTCGAGCAGGTGCTCGACGCCCGACTGATGGAGGCGGCGAAGATGGTCAGCTCGCTTGTGGTCAACCAGGAGATCGACCCGGATAAGCCGGCGCAGACGAAGGCAAAGATCCCGGTGCTCGAGCACCCGCATTACGACCGGCAGCTTTCTTGCCAGATCTGGTCGCTGGACGGCACCCTGATCGGCAAGTCGGAAAGCGCGCCGGAGACGACGCTGTCGGCGCATGCGACCGGCCTTTCCGAGACGGTGATCAATGGCGAAACCTGGCGGGTCTACGCGGTCGAGAATGCCGAGCTTGGCGTGCGCGTGCTCGTCGGCGACAACCTGCGCATCCGCGACAGGCTGGTCAACGACGTCGTCAAAGGCCTGCTCTTTCCGGCCCTCCTGATCATACCGCTGCTGGCGACCCTGATCTGGCTGAGCGTCGGGCGTGGTCTGGCACCGCTCAGAAAACTGGCGGGCGATCTTGCCGCCCGCGACGCCTCGGACCTGCACCCGATCAAGGAGACCGCAACACCGAGCGAGATCAGTCCCGTGCTTCGCGCATTGAACGGTCTCTTCGGCCGCGTCGCCGGCGCACGTCAGCGCGAGCAGAATTTTATCGCCTTTGCCGCCCATGAACTTAGAACGCCGCTTGCCGGGCTGAAAACCCAGGCCCAGGTGGCGCTGGCGAGCAACGATGCCGAAATCCGCGAAAAGGCTCTCGGCCAGATTGTTGCTGGTGTTGACCGCACCGGACGGCTCGTCCGGCAGTTGCTCGACATCGCGTCGGTCGAAGCGTCGGAAACGGCGCGCACTGTGGCCGAGGTCAATCCCGGCGAGATGCTGGTTTCGCTCAGGAGCGAACTGCTTGGCCATGCCGGCAGTGCCGCGACGGTTGTCGTCGACCCCAGTCTTTGCAAGCTGCAGGTCAGGACCAATCCGGATCTGCTGCGACTTGCCGCCCGCAATCTGATGGAAAATGCGCTCCATCACTCGCCGGCCGGCGGAACGATCCTCTGCTGGCTTGAAAGCGACGACGGAACGACCACGATTGCGATCGATGACGATGGCCCGGGCATTCCGCCGGAGGAAATGCCCCACGTCACCGAGCGTTTCTTCCGCGGACGCTTCAAGGCCGCGATCGGCAGCGGCCTCGGCCTGAGCATCGCCGAACTCGCGCTCGATCACGCGGGCGCCGCGTTGGTTTTGCGAAACAAGGTCGGGGGTGGATTGTCCGCCAGGATCGTCCTGCCCAAACACCTCATCGCGTGAGCATAGTCGGCGCACGTCGCGCGATATTGGTGCGTTCAGAATTCTGCAACGAGTCGTAAGCGAGCCATTATGGACAAGCGCATTGAAGCCTTCCTCGCCGATATTCGCGACCGCGGCGACACACAGTTCGCGATTGTTTCGCGGCTGCGCGAGATCGCATTGGCGTCCGGGGCGGGCATTTCGGAAGAGATCAAATATGGCGGCCTGCTGTTTTCCGCCGCGCGACCGTTCTGCGGCATATTTCCGTATTCGGCCCATGTCACCCTGGAATTCAGCGAGGGCGCCGCGCTACCGGACGCGCATGGCGTGCTGATGGGTCAAGGCAAGGCGCGCCGCCACATCAAGATGCATTGCGTGTCCGATATCGCGGCAAAGCATGTGGCCGCCTATGTTGACTTGGCTTTGAGAGCCGCCGGCTGATCGATTGCGGACGCCGCGTCAGCGGATCGCACGATTCGACGGCATGCTGACTTTCTCCACGTAGTAGCGCGGAATGCCTGTGCGCTCCCGGTCGCGATAAAAGTCGATGCAGAATTCGACAAAGGCCCTGAAGCGCTTCGACACGTGCCGCCGGCGCGAATAGATCAGGTTGATCGCCGTTTTCGGCGAACTCCATTCGGCCAGAACAGGCTGAAGCAATCCCGCTTGCCGCTCCGTCTCCACGAAGAATTCCGGCAGATAGGCGATGCCCTCGCCGGCAACCGCGAAATACTTGATCGTCCAATAGTCGTTGGTGGTGCAGGTTGCCGCCGGCAGCAGATCGATCTCGGCATCGCCGTCGCGCGTCAGATACCAGGATTGCAGGCGTGTCTGCTGGCGAAAGACGAGCCCGCGATGGCCGGCGAGGTCGTCGGGCTTAAGCGGTGCGCCGTGCCGGGCGATGTATTCGGGGCTCGCAAAGAGACCGTAAGATGAGACCGAGAGCCGGCGACTGATGTAGTCGACATCTGATGGTTCGCCCCAGTGAAAGATGCCGTCGAGCGCCTGCTCGGTGACCTCGGAGAACGGTTGCCGCGAGCTCAGAAAAACGACGTCGAGATTGACCTGCGGATATTGCTGGCGAAATGCGTAGAGCAGTTCGGATGTGATCGTCGTGCCGAATTCGCCGGTCGAGCCGACGCGCAGCGTGCCCGCTACCTCCTGCCGCATCTCGGCCATCGCCGTTGCCGCATCCTCGCAATTCGACTGGATGAGCCGGGCATAACGCAGGAACTCCGCTCCGGCGTCGGTCACATGCAGCTGATGCCCCTCGCGCACGAAGAGTTCGATGCCGAACTCGTCCTCCAGCTGCCGGATCTTGTGGCTGAGGGTCGATTTCGGCAGCCGATGCAGGCGGGAAGCCGCTGAAATCGAACGGGAATCGGCAACTTTCACGAAGCAGTCGAGAAGCGAGAGATCCATTTTTCGTCCAAAATCCTGTACGATATGTCCGATAAATACGCCATTTCGGCCCATTGTACAAACGAAACCAAACTGGGAATATTCGGCGACGCTAAGGGAGAGGTTTCAGTGAGCAATATCAGAGAATTCATCCGGGCAGCCTCGGGCACCGGCAACAAGGCCACTTTGGCGATCCGCGGCGGCAGGCTCGTCAACGTCGTATCGGAAGAAATCTACCAGGCCGATGTCGCGATCTACGGCGAGCGGATCATCGCCGTCGGCGACATCTCAGACTATGTCGGGCCGGAAACGAAGATCGTCGACGCCACCGGCAAATACCTGGCGCCAGGCATGATCGACGGCCATCTGCATGTCGAATGCTCGAAGATGTCGCTAACGAGCTTCGCCAAGGCGGTCGTTCCGCTAGGCACCACGTCGATCGTCACCGGGCTTGACCAGATCATCGTCGTCGGCGGGCCGGCGGCGGCGCGTGAATTCCTCGACGAGGCCAAGCAGACACCACTCAAGGTCTTCTGGGGCGCGCCCTGCAAGACGCCGTACACCATGCCGCGTTCGACCGTCGGGCACTATTTCAGTCCTGCCGATCACCAGGCCACCCATCACTGGCCGGAATGCGTCGGCATTTGGGAAACCGTGCGCGAGTTCATCCAGGAGGAAGACCCCGACGTGCTGGCGGCGCTCGAGCTTGCCGAAAAGAGCCGGCTCCCGGTGCTCGGCTGCTGCCCGATGACGCGCGGAGCGCGCCTCAACGGCTACCAGCAGTCCGGCGTGCGCGCCGACCACGAAAGCTATTCGCCGGAGGAAATGCTCGAAAAGCTCAGGGCCGGCATGCATGTCGTCGTGCGCGAATCCTCGATCTCCCACTTCCTCTCCGACAATCTGCGCATCGTCACCGAAATGGGCGTCAAGGCCTTGCGCCGCATCAGCTTCTGCACCGATGACGTCGTTGCCAGCGACATTCTCAAGCGCGGCCATCTCGACAATATGGTGCGCATGGCGATCGCCATGGGAATCTCGCCGATGGCGGCGATCCAGATGGCAACGATCAACGGCGCCGATGCCCTTCGCATCGACGACAAGGTCGGCTCAATCTCGCCGGGTCGCGCCGCCGACATCCTGCTCGTCAACGACCTGCGCGAGTTCAGGATCGATGCCGTCATCGCCAAGGGTGAGGAAGTCGCGCGTGAGGGCCGCATGGCCATCGAACTGGTGCCGCCGCCGCGCAGCGCCGCGCTATTGACTTCGATGAAGGTCGCGCCGCTCGAACTCGACGATCTGAAGCTGCGTTATGACGGCCCCGGCGGCAGCGCCGCTGCCATGGCGATCGCCGTCACGCCGGAAAAGATCTTCGTGCGCACCCGCCGCGATGTCACCCTGCCAGTCAAGGACGGATGCGTGCTCGCCGACCCGGCAAAGGACATCCAATATGTCACCGTGGTCGAGCGCTACGGCAAGACGAAAAACCGACCCGTCGCCTTCACCTCCGGCTTCGGATTGCGCGAAGGCGCAATCGCCAGTTCGACCGCGCCCGACGACAACAACATCATCTGCATCGGCGCCGACCCGGAAGACATGCGGGTCGCCATCAACCACCTGATCGCCAACCATGGCGGCCAGGTGGTGGTCAAGGACGGCAAGGTCGTCTCCTTCCTGCATCTGCCGATCGGCGGCATCGTCTCCGATATCGAACCATCGGAAATGGCGGCGCTGGAGGAGGAACTGGACGATGCGGCGCGCGGGCTCGGCTGCACCCTGCCATGGCCGTTCATGTACATGTTCGTGCTTCAAATCACCGCGATCCCGGAATATGCCATCACCGATCTCGGGGTCGTCGATTGCGTCCGGCTCAAGGTGATCTCGCCGCTCGCCGGGAACGGCGGCGAGGAAGCGCGCGCCGCAGCAGCAGAGTAAAGCCTTGGAAGGGGTCGGCATCGCCGGCCCCTTCCTCATTTCAAAAAAAGGGGAACAAAATGAACTACCAACCCAAGGGCGTTGAGCCGGCGTCAGGCCAGGCACAAGCCTCCTGGCTCGCCAGCCTGCTTGACCGCTACTTCCAGATTTCCAAATTCGGCTCGACCATTCGAACCGAAATCCTCGCCGGGCTGACCACCTTTCTCGCCGCCTCCTACGTGATCGTCGTCAACCCTTCGATCCTGTCCCACGCCGGCATTCCGTTTTCGGCCGGCGTAACGGCGACCGTACTCGTCAGCTTCATCGGCAGCTGCGCCATGGGGCTCTATGCGCGAAGCCCGATCCTGGTGGCGCCGGGCATGGGCATCAATGCGCTGTTTGCCTATACGATGGTTGTCGGCGCCAAGGTACCGCTGGAAATCGCGCTGGGCTGCGTCTTCTGGGCCGGCGTGCTCTTCACCGTCATGGCCTTCTTCAACCTGCGCCAGACGATCATCGAGGCGATCCCGGTCGACCTGCGTTATGGCATCGCCTGCGGCATCGGTCTGTTCATCGCACTGATCGGCTTCGAGAATGCCAAGTTCATCATCGCCAATCCGGATACGATCGTCGGGCTGACGACGTTCAACCCCGTAACCCTCACCTTCATTGCCGGCTTCATCCTGACGGTCGCGCTGGTGGTCCGCAAAGTTCCCGGCGCGATGATGGCCGGCATGATCCTCACCACCATCCTCTCCATCCCGATCGGCCGCTGGTGGGGCGACGGCAGCGCGTTTTCGCCGGATACGCCTGATGTGCATACACTGGTCAATTGGAGCGGCTTTTCCGCGGCACCGGATTTCAGCTTCATCGGCCAGATCGACCTCGTCGGCGCCTTGAGCCTGATCTACCTGCCGTTCATCTTCGTCTTCCTGTTCACCAATTTCATCGAGGCACTCTCGACCTTCCTCGGCCTTGCCGAAGCGGCTGACCTCAAGGACGAGCAGGGATTGCCGCGCAACATCAAGCAATCCATGCATGTCGACGCCGTCGCTGCGCTGATCTCCGCACCGCTCGGCACCAGCCCCGCCACCGTCTATCTGGAATCGGGCGCTGGCATTGCGCAGGGCGGCCGTACCGGGCTTGTCGCCCTTGTCGCCGGCCTGCTGTTCGTGCCGTTCCTGTTCCTGTCGCCGCTGTTGTCGCTCGTTCCGGCCGTGGCAACCGCGCCCGTTCTGATCCTCACCGGCCTCTTCATGTCCGAGCCGATGAGCAAGATCCGCTGGACCGACATCGACGAAGCGATCCCGGCGTTCCTTGCCATCGTGCTGATCCCGCTGACATTCTCGATCACGCTCGGGCTGTCGCTCGCAATCATTGCCTATGTGCTGATCAAGCTGGTCTGCGGGCGGGCGGGCGATGTAAAACCGGTCATGTGGTTCGTCGCCCTCTTGGCGGCAGCGCTCATCGCCCAGACCCAGTAAACCTGTCGGCGCCTCCTTTTTACTCAGACGTCAAAGGGGGCGCCGACATCGTCTCCATTGAAGGAAACTGTCATGCTCCAATCCTGGTCGAGGACCGCACCCGAGCTCGTCGACGTCGCCATGGGCCGTGCGCCGGCGGACCTCGTCATCCGCAACGGCAAATGGGTCAACGTCTATTCCGGCGAGATCATTCCGCACACCGACATCGCGGTCAAAGCCGGCCGCTTCGCCTATGTCGGGGCAGACGCCAGCCATACGATCGGTGAAGGCACCAAGGTCGTCGACGCTGCCGGGCGTTATCTCGTGCCGGGGCTCTGCGACGCGCATATGCATGTCGAAAGCGGTCTCGTCACCGTCACCGAATTTGCGCGCGCCGTCATCCCGCACGGCACGACGACGATGTTCATCGACCCGCACGAGATCGCCAACGTGCTCGGCCTGGCCGGCGTGCGGCTGATGAACGACGAGGCGCAAAGCCTGCCGATCAATGTCTACGTGCAGGTGCCGAGCTGCGTGCCGAGCGCGCCCGGGCTCGAGACGGCGGGTGCTGAACTCTCGGCCACGGACGTGGCCGAAGCGTTGAGCTGGCCGAACATCATCGGGCTTGGCGAGATGATGAACTTTCCTGGTGTCGCCTTTAACGATCCCAAGATGGTCGCAGAAATCGCGGCAACCCAGGATGCGCGGCTGACCGTCGGCGGACACTATGCTTCGCCGCATCTCGGCCGGGAGTTTCACGCCTACGCCGCTGGCGGCCCGGCCGACGATCATGAAGGAACGACCGTCGAGGACGCGATTGCCCGCGTCAGACAGGGCATGCGTGCGATGTTGCGGCTCGGCTCAGCCTGGTTCGACGTTGCCGCCCAGGTCAAGGCGATCACTGAAGCCGGCGTCGATCCGCGCAACTTCCTGCTCTGCACCGACGACAGCCACTCCGGCACGCTGGTCCACGACGGCCACATGAACCGGGTGGTTCGCCACGCCATCGCCCAAGGGCTGAAGCCGATCACCGCCATCCAGATGGCCACGCTCAACACCGCCCAGCATTTCGGCGTCGAGCGGGAACTCGGCTCGATCGCACCAGGACGACGGGCCGACCTGATCATCACGTCGGACCTTGCTGCCCTGCCGATCGAGATGGTGTTTGCCCGCGGCGAACTGCTGGCAGATTCCGGCGCCTTGGTGCGCGATATCCCGCCCTTCGTCTACCCGGCAAGCGCCCGCGACACCGTGCATCTCGGCAAGACACTGAAGGCTGGAGATTTCGACATCGGGCTTAACAGCACCGCGACCCACGCGCGGGTCCGGGTGATCGGCGTCGTCGAGAACCAGGCGCCGACGCGTGCGCTTGAAGCCGAGCTTTCGGCGGCGGGCGGCATCATCGAGATGGATCGCGCCCAGGACGTCTGCCAGATCGCGCTGGTGGAGCGTCATCGCGGCACCGGCGACGTCGTCAATGCCTTCGTCTCCGGCTTCGGCTATGACAGCGATTGCGCGGTTGCAAGCACCGTGGCCCACGACAGCCACCACATGATCGTCGTCGGCACCAACAAGGACGACATGGCGAAAGCCGCGAACCGGCTGCACGAGGTCGGCGGCGGCATCGTGGTGATCAAGGAGGGCAAGGAGCTTGCACTGGTTGAACTGCCGGTCGCGGGGCTGATGTCGGATCAGCGTGCCGAGATCGTGGCGGACAAGGCCGCGGCACTAGTCGAAGCGATGCGCGTCTGCGGCTGCCGGCTGAACAACGCCTACATGCAGCATTCGCTGCTGGCGCTCGTCGTCATTCCCGAACTGCGCATCTCCGACAAGGGGCTGATCGACGTCCGGACCTTCGAAAAGGTCGACGTCCTCATTTCATAACAATGCTGTCAAAACGCTCGACCGCCCGAACGGGCGGTCGATCTGATTTCGAGACGTGATCGCCAGCGGGCTTAGCTGTCCATGATGATGCCGATTGCCTGATCGAGCACTTGATGCAGACCGCTGGCGTAAAAGGACATCCGGTAGCCCGAGCCCACATTGCTGGTCATGGCGATTGTCAGACCCGATTTCGGCTCGTGCTGCATCACGGTAACATAGCCGGGGATGCTGCCCTGGTGGCCATAGACGAGCCGATCCGCGTAGCTGCTCTGGAACAGCCCCGCCCCGGTCTCGCGCATCCGCGTACCGGGAAAGCTAACGGCGACACGGCTTTCGCTCATCTCCCGGAACATTCCGTCCGCCAGCAACTTGCCGCCAAACAGCGCCCGCATGAAGGCGATCATGTCGCCGGGCGTCGAGACCATGTCGCCGCAGCCATAGGCCGCCGTGAACGGAAACGAATCCGATGAATCCTGCAGCGCGTCGGAATAGGGCAGGACGCCGTCCATGCGCCACATCTCGGCTCCGGCAGCGATGCCCGCCCCTGCATCCGCAGCCGGTGGCGGTCGGTGGTAGTAGCCGCGCACCATGCGCTCTTCCGGGAAGCTCTCGGTCGAAGGCGACCAGGTGTTTTCGAGCCCGAGCGGTTCGAGCACCTGATGGCGGACATAATCGCCGAGCGACTTTCCGGTGACCTCTTCGATCAACATGCCGGCAAGCACATAGCCGGTGTTGTTGTAGACGGCCGGACCGCCGGGCGCCGACTGAGTGCCGACCCGAAACGCGAGATCGACGAGTTCGGCCGGCGTCCAGATGCGGTCCGGGGTCATCGGTATGTCGTACTCGAATTCCGGCAACCCGCCGCGATGGTTGACGAGTTGGCGCACCGAAATGGCAGCGGCACCGGGAAGGTCCGGGAACCAGTGCGAGATCGGCGCGCCAAGCTCCACCACACCGCTTTCCGCCAGCTTCATCAGGGCGGCAACGGTAAACGTCTTGGTGCAGCTACCGATCTTGAACAGTTGCGTTGGCGAAACCGGTATCCCCCGCGCCCGGTCGGAAAGTCCCGAGGTCAAGGTGACGGTCTCGCCATCGCCCTGTGAAAAGCCCAGGGAGGCGCCGACGGCACCATCGTTGATGTAGCCTTGAAGCAGTCGGCTTAGATCGGCAAGCGTGACGCCGCCGCTCATTGTCATCTCGTCCATCCGGCTTACTCCGCGATATCGACGTTGGCGAAGTTCTGGCGGCCGAAGGCGTCGAGAACGTAATTTTTCACGCTCTTGCGCACAGGGATCGACACGACGGAATGGGCGATCGGCGCAACAGGCACTTCCGCCTTGAGGATGGCCTGCGCCTTGCCGTAAAGCGCTGCCCGTTCCTTGGGATCGGCGGCGACGCGCGCATCCTGAAGCAACTTTTCAAAGTCGGCGTTGCACCAGCGCGCCCGGTTGGAGCCGCCCTTCACGCCGTCGCAGCTAAGCAGATAGCTCAGCATATTATCCGGATCACCGTTGTCGCTGCTGCCGCCGAGCAGGAAGGCGTCATGCTCGCCCTTGGCGGTGCGGGTCAGATACTCGGCCCACTCGAAGCTGACGATCTCGGTTTTCACGCCGATGGCGTTCCAGTCCGCCTGGATCATCTCCGCCATGCGGCGGGCGTTCGGGTTATAGGGGCGCGAAACCGGCATCGCCCAGAGCGCGATCGAAATGTCGCTCTCGTGGCCTGCTTCCCTCAAAAGCGCCTTGGCGCCTTCCGGATCGTAGTCGATGCCCGCGTCCTTGGCCGCACCGAGCTGTGCAGGCGGCACCACGCTGCCGGCAACGCTGCCTGCACCCTGATACACGGCTTCCACGATCGCCTGCCGGTTGACGGCCTTGGCGAGCGCCAGGCGGATACGCGCATCACCGAGCGGCTTGTGTTCGACGTTGAAGCCGAGAACGCCGATATTCTGGCCTTCGAGGTTATAGACCGTCACCTCGGGGTCGTTCTTGAGATCGGCGACGGCTCCGGGCGGTGGTGGCGCCGCCACCTGGCACTCGTTCGCCTTCAGCCGGGCGACCCGCACGGTGGGCTCCGGTGTGATCGCAAAGACGAGGGTATCGATCTTCGGCGCACCGTTCCAATAGTCCTTGTTGGCCGCATAGCGAATCTGGCTGTCCTGCGCATAGGCCTCAAGGATGAACGGCCCGGTGCCGACGGGCGCCTGGTCGATCAGCTCCGGGGTGCCGGCTGCGACCATCTTCTCGGTCTGCTCCAGCGAGAGAATGGAGAGGTAGTCGAGCGCAATGCTGGGCAGGAAGGTGACGTTTGCCGACGTCAGTGTGAAGCGCACGGTATGATCGTCCAGCTTTTCGATCTTCTCGATCAACGGCCCAAGCCCAAGCGCACTGAAATATTCGTAAGAGGCGTTCGACAGCTTGTGGTACGGGTTGTCGGCGTTGCGCTGACGGTCGAAGGTGTAGAGCACGTCGTCGGCGTTGAATTCGCGGGTCGGGGTGAATTGCGCGTTGCTGTGGAACTTGACGCCATGGCGCAGATGGAAGGTGTAGACCTTGCCGTCTTCGGACACGTCCCAGCTCTCTGCAAGCGCCGGCCCGACCTCCGTCGTCCCGGGCTTGAATTCCACCAGCCGGTTGAAAATCGGCTTGGCCGCGGCATCCATAGTCGAATCCGCCGTTCCGATCATCGGGTTGAAGGTCTCAGGGCTCGCTTCCGAGCAGTAGACGAGGGTCTTCGCATAGGCCTGCCCAGCCAGCAGGATTGTCGATGCGACGAGCGCGGTGCGCAGAATCAGACGTGTGGATTTCATAGCAAACGCTCCTGGTTGCCTTTGTGTTGACGTCGTCGCGGGGTTCTCCTTACCGCATCGACGACGTTTCGATCTTGATGGTCTGTCCGGTCATGGGCCGGTCGGGGAAAGCGACGGGGTGTGCGCCGCCGCCATAAATCGGACGGGTGCCAGCGCGTCGAACTCGACGCCGAGTTTGACGACATCCTCAGGCATCGCGGCATCGCGCAGCAGCGCCGAGGCGATCCGCGCCAGGGTCAGCGAGACCTGGAAGCCATAACCGCCTTGGCCACCGAGCCAGAAAAAGCCCGGCAGGCGCGGATCGAAGCCGACGACGGGCGTGCGGTCCGGCGAGAAGGTGCGCAATCCGGCCCATGGCCTTTGCGGCCGGCCAATACGAAGCTCGGTTGCCTGCTCGATCCGGTCGACGGCGATGGCGACGTCGATATCTTCAGGGTAGGCGTCGCAGGGCGGTGAATCCGTTTCGTCCGCCAGCGAGCCGATCAGCTTTCCGGCATCCGGCTTGAAGTAGAAACGCTCATGCAGATCGACGGCGAGCGGCCATGTTCGCGCGTCGAGCCCCGCGGGCGGGTCGAACATGAAGGCGGTGCGCCGTTTGGGCGAGAACCCGAGCCCCGCCAGCCCTGCCCGCTCGGCGATCACATCGACCCAGGCTCCCGCCGCGTTGACGACCATATCGCCTTCGTAGGAGCCGGCCGAAGTCACCACTTGAAAGCGGCCGGAAATACGGGAGATCTGCAGCACTTCCTCGCCCGAAATGACAGTCCCGCCAAGCGCCTTCAGAGCGGCGGCCGCGGCATGGACCATCTTGCCGGTGTCGATATCGAGAGCGCCGGGCTCGTAGACGCCGCCACACGTGGTATCGGCACGAATGACGGGAATAAGCACGCTGACTTCGTCTGCCGAAAGCCGCCGGACGCTGGGCACGAGCGCCTGGTACTTCTGCGCCAGTTCATCGACCATCGCATCGTCGTCGCACCCACCGAAATGCAAGGCGCCGCGCACATGCTCGGCAAAGCCGCCATCGACGATGGCCGGCCGGCTGGCAATGGAGAGCGCTCTGACCACCGTGTTGCCGTAGGTCTCGGCAAAAAGCGCCGCCGAGCGGCCGCTTGCGTGATAGCCGAGATGCGCCTCCCGCTCGATGAGGACGACCGATGCCCATTCTTGGACGGCAGCCGCAACCGACAGGCCGGCGATACCGCCGCCAATGACAATCACTTTGGGAGAAGAGGATCCTGAGCGCATAGCCATTGGTAAATTCATTTTCCGATACGGTCAATATTTAGCGTATCGGAAAATTCTTGGCGCTTGTTGCGAGGCGGCCAGAGTTGAACTAGCTAGGTAGATCTCGTTTGCCGGAGAGAACCATGTCGGAACAGCCAAACCTCGGCGATTGCCTGCGGAACCTGAGGAAACATCACGGCTGGACCCTTCAGGACGTCAGCCACCTGACCGGCGTTGCCGTTTCGACCTTGTCCAAGGTGGAGAACGACCAGATGTCGCTGACCTATGACAAGCTGCTGCAGATCTGCGCCGGCCTCGGCGTGCATGTCACCGAATTGCTCAGTGGCGACAGCAAGCAGCCCGCCGCCCGCACGCGCCGCTCGGTAACCTCGGCCACGACGACGCTGCGGCAGCTGACCCGCAATTACGACTACCACTACCTTGCAACCGATCTGGTGAGGAAACGCATGGTGCCGATCCTCGCCCATGCCCGCGCGCGCACGCTTGCAGAGTTCGGTCCGCTGACCCCTCATGCCGGCGAAGAATTCCTGATCGTGCTCAAGGGCGAGATCGAGCTGCATACGGATCAATATGCGCCGGTGCGACTGAAAGCCGGCGAAAGCGTCTATATCGACTCGACGATGGGCCACGCTTATCTCTCGGTCGGCGAAGGCGACGCGGAAATGCTGTGCGTCTGCTCCGGCGACGAGCCGGATATGGAAAAGACGTTGCTCAGCATCACCGACGGCCAGACCACCGATCATTGATCGGCTTCCGTCGAGGATTTAGTCGAAGGAAGTATTTTATCGGCTTGTTCTGTCGACTCCCGATGGAACGCGACAGCCCCACCTCGCGGAGATGCGCGGTCGCCCGACAACAGCCCTCCACCGACCAGCGTCGCCGCGCATTCGGCCGATGTCGCCCCGATTCCACCACAACCAATTGACAGCGACTAAACTCAGACGTATTCGTTAGGTCATCTGATGACTTGATGAGTTTATCATGCAGCCCGTCAATCGAACCAATCTGGCCGACAGTGCGGCCGAAAGCCTGCGCGCCGAGATCGTCAGCGGCCGCTGGGGCGTCGGCGACCGCATCCCGAACGAAACTCTATTGACCGAGCTGTTGTCCGTCAGCCGGGGCACGGTGCGCGAGGCCGTGCGTGTGCTGGTCTCGCAGGGTCTGCTCGACACCCGCCAGGGCTCCGGCACCTATGTGCGCTCGACGGTCGATCCGGCAGGCGCGCTCGACCGTGTCAAACGCGCCGGTCTGCGCGACCAATGGGAGGCGCGCGCCGCCCTCGATGTCGAGGCGGCAAGGCTTGCGGCGATCCGCCATACACCCGCCGACCTCGAACGCATGACCCGGCTGCTGAAGGCTCGCGGCACAGTTGCCGATGGCGGCTACGAGGCCTTCGGCCATCGCGACATCGCCTTTCACAAATCCATCGTCGAAGCCTCCGGCAACCGCGCCATCGTCGGGCTCTACGATTTCTTCACCTCATCGATCCTCGAAACCATTCACTCGACGCTGAAGGGCGACGTGCCGGAACCCGACGAACAGGCCCATGCGGCGATCGTCGCGGCGATCGCCACCGGCGATCCGGACCGCGCCGCGTCCGCCGTTCGCGCCTTCATGGCGCCGGTGCTTCGCGAACTCGACAGGCTTCTTTCGCAATGAACCAGACTTTCCGTGATCCCAATTCCTCGGCCCATCAGGTCGCAGCCATCAACGGTCTCGAAGACCAGCTCATCGACGCCGAAGCCGACAGCGTACCCGAGCCTCAGCCGCCGGTGTTGCCGCGGGGAGCGGCGCGTTTCGTCCTCGGCGCCAGCCTCGTGCTGATCGCCTTCAACCTGCGACCGCTGTTTTCCAGCCTCTCGGTGTTGCTGCCGGAGGTGATGCGCGATACCGGCTTAACGACTGCCGGCGCCAGCCTGCTGACGACGCTGCCGGTGCTCTGCCTCGGCCTGTTTGCGCCGCTGGCACCAAAGCTGGCACAGCGCTTCGGTGCCGAACGCACCCTGCTTGGCGCCTTGGCTCTGCTCGCGCTCGGGACAGTGCTGCGCGGTTTCGGCCCCGTACCGGTGCTCTTCCTGTCGACATTCGCCGCCGGGGCGGCGATCGCCATCGGCAACGTGCTGCTCCCGGGCCTCGTCAAGCGCGACTTTGCCGACAAGGCGGCGATCATGACCGGGCTTTATACAATGGCGCTCTGCGCCGGCGCGGCCGGTGCCGCCGGCCTGACCCTGCCGCTCGAACACGGTGTTACCGGCTCGTGGTCCGGTGCACTCGCCATCTGGGCGCTTCCCGCCTTCATCGTGCTGTTGATCTGGATGCCGCAGGCGCTTGGCAGCAAGGCGCAGGTCAGACACACCGGCTTTCGTGTCGTCGGCCTTTGGCGCGACCGGCTGGCCTGGCAGGTAACGCTGTTCATGGGGCTGCAGTCGGCTCTGGCCTACTGCATCTTCGGCTGGCTCGCCCCCATTCTCAGGGAGCGCGGCTTCGACCCGGCAACGGCAGGCGTCATCGTTTCGGTCTCGATCATGACCCAGGTCGTCACCTGCCTGCTGGTTCCCTCCTTTGCCATCAGGCGCAAGGACCAGCGTGGCATCAATGTCGCGCTGATCGCAGCCGCAGTGATCGCGCTCCTCGGCATTCTGTTCGCGCCGCCGTCGACGGTGATCTTCTGGGCCATTCTCCAGGGCTTCGGCCAGGGCGGGCTGATCGCTGTAGCGATGACGCTCATCGTCTTGCGCTCGCCCGATTCCCATGTCGCCGCCCATCTCTCGGGCATGGCACAAGGCGTCGGCTATGTGCTCGCCGCCATCGGCCCGTTGCTCGTCGGCCTGATCCGCGACTGGACCGGCAGCTTCGACGCAGCCGCGATCCTGTTCGTGACGCTCGGCCTCGGCGCGGCGATCATGGGTTTTGGCGCCGGTCGGGCGCTGCATGTCGGCGCACGCACGATCAGGATCGACGGCTGAACGTCAACGTTCAGCCGTCGTCTCTGAAGTCTCATCAGGATGCCCGTTCCATCTCCGGCAGGGCTTCGAACAGGTCGGCGACGAGGCCGTAGTCGGCAACCTGGAAGATCGGCGCCTCCTCGTCCTTGTTGATGGCGACGATGACCTTCGAGTCCTTCATGCCGGCCAGATGCTGGATCGCACCGGAGATGCCGCAGGCAATGTAGAGATCTGGGGCAACCACCTTGCCGGTCTGGCCGACCTGCCAGTCGTTCGGGGCATAACCGGCGTCGACTGCCGCGCGCGATGCACCGACGGCAGCGCCGAGCTTGTCGGCAACCGGCAGGATCACTTCCTTGAATTTTTCCGACGAGCCGAGTGCACGGCCGCCCGAGATGATGATCTTGGCCGAGGTCAGCTCCGGACGATCCGACGACGACAGCGCGTCGGCAACGAAGCTCGACAGACCCGGATTGGCCGCAGCCGCGATCGTCTCGAGCGAAGCCGAGCCACCTTCGGCAGCGGAGGCGAACGAGGCGGTGCGCACGGTGATGACC
>NZ_LMDX01000004.1:1188-191426 GCF_001425225.1 Ensifer sp. Root127 | reverse complement strand
ACGGTATGAAGGGCATGGCCTTCGTCGATGCCTGCGTGCAGTCGTCAAAACGAAACGGCGCATGGGTAAAGGTGTAGTCGGAAAGCATGCCGGGGGGCTAGAGCGTTTCCGGTTTGGGCGGAGTCACAGAAACGCTCTATCTCCTTGTTTTTACGCATTTCCTGACGGAAAACTGCTTCGCACTTTTCCTGGAAATGCTCTAAGTACTTCCGGATGGCGGAAGGCAATCGGCCGCGCTCGACCTTTGCGCGCATACCCTTTCCGGGTTGATGCCGAAGCACCCCGCAGCAGGTTTGCCTCAAGCTGCGGGGCCGGTTCCAAGCCTACTTTTATCTGTTGCATCCCGGCGTGGTCGGTCGCGTCGGGTCGCATCCGCTCGCCGTCGCAGCACGGTTGGTTCTCGCAGCCGAACTGCCGAGGTGCTCGGCGTAATTGTCGCGGGTGTTCTGATCGACGACGGCGACTGGTGCGGCCAAAACCAGACCGGCCGCGTTGCCGACAGCCGCGGCCGTTCCGGTCGTTGCCACCAGGATCTGGTCGCCGAGACCGACCCGGCTGTCTGTCAGCGTCTGGCCGTCGGAGATGCGCGAACCGATGAGGCGAACGATTTCGGGCGATTCCGCGAACTTGCCGTGATTGAGGCTGTCGCCGGCCTTGATCTTCGTCAGGTCGATCACCGTGATCTTGTTGTCCGCGAGCTCCTTCTTGAACGGCGCCTGCTCCGGATCGATCGCCCCGAGCCGGGAAACGTCGCCCCAGACCCGGCGCGAGACTGCCAGAGCTCGATCGTCGCGGGATACGAACAGCGTGAAGTTCGGGTGCTTCTCGCCCATGTCGGCGATCTGCTGGCGGAAGACATCGACGTCGACATCGGGTGCCGCCAGCATGACGTTCTTGAACTTTGCGGGCAGTTCGCCATTGCGGATTGCCATCTGGCGCAACGCCTCAAGCGCCAGCCAGTTGCCCATCGAGTGTGCGAGGATCGAGACCTCCTTCACTTCCGGGTCGCGGTAGAGGTACTGGAACAGGTTTTCGAGCGCATTGCGCGTGTAGTTGGTGCTTTCGCGATCGTAGCCGTAGGCAAGCAGGCTGCCGCGAGACGGCCACGTGATCAGAATGGGGGCGCTGTGGACGCCGGAATCATGGACGATCTGGGCAAAACGATAGACAGAGTCTTCGAAGCGGTTGTTGAAGCCGTGAACGAAGACGAAAACGCTCTTGTCAGGACTTTTGCGCACACTCGCGCTCAGCCATGATTTGGCGCCGGCCATGTCCAGATCGTCCGCCTTCAGCGTCGCAAAATCCGTTGCCGGATTGGGCGGCAGCTTTTTCGGCCAGGCGACCTCGCCAGCCTTGCGCACGGTGTCTGACGGAATGGAAACGGTCATGTCGACGAAGGTGGGCGCCAGGGCGCGCTCGCCGCTATACATTTCTCCGGGATTTTCCGACCGGCTGCGCGTCGTCGTGATCAGCATGTTGACCCGGCTTGAATCCGGGGCTGTATCTGCGACCGGCGTCAGCACGCCCTTCGGATGCCCGCCGCATGCGGCCAGCACAAACACAAGCATGGCAACCATTGCGCAGCTGCGAATTCGCTCGAGAGGCGAATTGAACCTCACGCCGCCAGTATTCCTGCTCATCCATCCCCCTGTCAAAGCGCAGTGCAAGCAGTCCCCAGCCGGCTTCCTGTCTTATGCCGGGGATGCTAGTGCACGGAGCAGTTACAATGCAATAGCGCGCGCTGACTTTCGGGCGAACCTTGTCCGGTATCGACGACGGGCTTTCGATCTTTTGGCAGGGCCTGACCAGGGCATCGGGGCCGTTCGTCGCGCTCGTCAGGTGGATCTATGGTCGCATTCCGGCGATCCTGCTGATCACCTCAGTAAAGCCCCAATCACCGGCTACCCATCAATCGTCATTCTCAGGCTCATCTGGCTTCTCACTGCGGCGGTGACCGCAGGTCTGCCGATGCGCCCGTTTATCACGATCCCTCCATGGGCAATTCGGTCCCTGCTCAAGGGCAGGCGGCGCCAATGCGGAGTGAGGTTTTTATGCGCGGAATTCCCGACGAGATGCTTGCCGCCTTGAGCAAGGAGGAAATCGGCATGCTTTGGCGCGTTTTTGAGACTGTCTGTATCGAGTACGACATTCCGAGAGATGGCGAGCAGATCCAGCATCTCGCCCGATTTCTCATGCGCGAGTTTCGCCGTCCGCTGGACGAAGAAGCGCTGCTTGTCGCAGCCAAGACTTTCTACCGTCACCACGACGGTGGATTCGCAAAGTCGGCCTGAGGCCGCAAGCCTATAGGCGTCGTCTCGACGTTCCATCCGCTAACCCGGGTACCCGGGACGCAGTCGCTCAGAAGACAACCACGGGAGAAAACCATGAAGCCATCTGTTGGAAGCTTTGGATATCAGTTCAGGCTGCTCGATTTCACGATCCGATCATCCCTGGCGATCGTGCTCGGTGTCGTCGGCTGTGTCACCTTCTACGGTGCCTTCTGGTAACGGACTGTCCCCGAGGGCGGCGCTCAGAGCAGCAGCCCGAGGACAATGGCGGCGATGGCTGAGGTCAATATGCCGTTGAGCGCCATCGCAAGGCCCGAGAACGTCCCGGCAATTTCGTTGACCTGGAAAGCCCGTGCCGTGCCGATGCCGTGCGACGTCAGGCCGGCCGCAAACCCGCGCGCGGCATAATTCCGGATCCGCAGAAGGTTCATCAGCGGCGTGACGATGATTGCCCCGAACACGCCGGTGAAGATGACGAGAAGCGCTGTCAGGGCCGGGTCGCCGCCGAGTTGCTGCGAGATGCCGACGGCGATGCCGGCCGTTGCCGACTTCGGCGCCAGAGATATCGCCACACTGTCAGGTGCGCCGAGCAGGATGGCGACACCCGTGGCGCAAACGATCGCCGTCAGGCTGCCCGCGACAAGCGCAACGACGACGGGCACGAGGTTCTGCCGGATCAGTGTCCGGTTCCGGTAAAGGGGAACAGCAAGCGCCACCGTCGCAGGTCCCAGTGCAAAATGCACGAACTGCGCCCCGTCGAAATAGGTTGAATAGGATGTCCCGGTGGCAGCCAGTATCGAGATCACCAGGACGACGGCGATCAGCACAGGATTGACGATGGGGTTGAAACCGCTGAGCGCCGCAAGCCGCTGAGCGGCGATATAGGCGCCGATCGTCACGGTCAGCCACGTGAGCGGGCTGGTCGAGAGATAGACCCAAAGCTCGAACACGCGACCGCTAGTGTCCATCGCCAGCCCCTCCTGCGCCCGACATCCTGCTCGCGAACAGGAAAGCTCCCACCGTCACCATCAAAGTCACAAGGGTCGACACCACGACGGCGACGACGATCGTGCCGGCATATTCGTAGATCAGCCGGTAGTTCTGCATCACCCCAACGCCAAGGGGCACGAACAGCACACCGAGGTTCTTGAGCAGAGCGTCGGCCACGCCGCTGACCCGGGTGTGGGCGGTGCCATCTTCCAACCCGGCTCTCCTGTCGGCAAACCAGAGATAGACAAGCAGGAGCACGATACCGAGTGCGGGTGCTGGCATGCTCAGGTCGAGCGTCCTGACAACGATCTCGCCGACCAGTTGACAGAGCAGTATGACAAACAGTCCTTCCATCGCCGTCTCCCGCATGATCAGTGGTGATGTCCCCACGGCGTATTCCGCAACACAGCCGCATCCATGGATGCTTCGTAGCCGAAATCCTTCGGCCACGCCTACTGCATATTTTGCGCGATGGCTCAAAGCGCGTTGCTGCTCTAAGCCCTTGTTCTTTCGCATGTCGGGGGCGCAAAACCGCGGCCACTTTTGCGCGACATGCGTTAGTGGTGGGGCACCGCCATCGGGACCTCGTTGCCATCGCGGTCATAGAGCTTCCCATCGCGATAGTGATCACCGTCGCGCAGAGCGGAAATATCCTGATACCGGATGATGCGTTCCGTGCCGGCCACGAAGACGGACTGCTGATCGGAGTTGCCGGTTTTGAAATGATTGAACAGCAGGTTCAGCGAGATCGCCATGATCGCGGAAGAACTGATGCCCGAGTGGAAGATGGTTTCGAACCAGGCCGGGAAGTGGTCGTAGAAATGCGGCGCGGCGATCGGGATCATGCCGAAGCCGATCGAGGTGGCGACGATGACCAGGTTCATGTTGTTGTGATAATCGACCTTGGAGAGCGAGCGGATGCCGCTCGCCGCCACCGTGCCGAACAGCACGATACCGGCGCCACCGAGCACGGCTGGCGGAACAGCTGCGATCACCCGCCCCATGACAGGAAGAATGCCGAGCGTCACCAGAATGAGGCCGCCGGTTGCGACGGCATAGCGGCTCTTGATGCCGGTCACGGCCACAAGACCGACGTTCTGGGCAAAGGCGCTCTGCGTGAACGAGCCGAAGATCGGGGCGAACAGGCTCGAGATCATGTCGGCGCGCAGGCCATCGCCCAGTCGCTTGGAATCGACCTTGGTGCCGATGATTTCGCCGACGGCCAGGATGTCTGCCGACGTCTCGACCAGGATGACCAGGAGAACGATGAACATCGAGACGATCGCCGCGGCCGTGAAGACCGGCGCCCCGAAATGGAAGGGCGAGGGGAAGGCCAGGATCGGACCTTCGGCGACCTTGGTAAAATCGGTCATCCCGAAAGCCAAGGCGATCAGCGTGCCGATGACCATGGCAAGCAGGATCGACAGGCGCGATATACTGGAGCTGCCAACCTTGCTGAGGAGCAGGACGGTGAGCAAAGTCACCGCCGCCAGGCCGATGTTGCTGACGCTGCCGAAGTCGGGCGCGTTGGGATTACCACCCATGGCCCAGCGGGCCGCGACCGGCATCAGTGTCAGGCCGATCGTGGTAATGACGATGCCGGTAACCAGCGGCGGGAAGAACCGCGTGATGCGCGAGAAGATCGGCGTGATCGCCAGGCCGACGAGTGACGCCACCATCACGGCGCCCATCACCGCCGGCAATCCGCCACCTTCGCGGCTGGTGACGATCGCCACCATGGTAGCGACGCCGGCAAACGAAACGCCCTGAACCAGCGGCAGCTGACAGCCGAAGAACGGAATGCCGATCGTCTGCAGGATAGTCGCCAGGCCGCCGGCAAACAGCGACGCGGTGATCAGCAGGCCGATGTCGGCTGGAGACAAGCCGGCCGCCTGGCCGATGATCAGCGGGACGGCGACGATGCCGCCATACATGGTGAGCACGTGCTGAAGGCCATAGACGAGGTTTGCGCCTGCGCCCAGGCGCTTGTCTTCCGGCCGCTCAATCGTTTGTTCGATGTGATCCTTTCGATGCGAAACATCCATGCGTCTCCTCCCAGATGCGTGTTCTGTTCAATCTGCGCATCTCCTCAAACGCGCAGCCCGAACTATAGGCCGAGATCTTGGGCACCATTGCATGCGGGTGATTTGAAGTTGTTTTCGGTTTGGCAGCGGTAATCCGTGCGTCCGGAAACGGACATCGCGATAGGTCAAGCGCCGCCGCTATCGCGACGCTGCCTGGACCACCGTGACGGCGATCATGTGGAAGACGTCATCGGCCGTGCAGCCACGCGAAAGGTCGTTGGCGGGCTTGGCCAGCCCCTGAAGCACCGGGCCGATGGCGGTCGCGCCGCCGATGCGCTGGGCGATCTTGTAGCCGATATTGGCGGCATCGAGATTGGGGAAGACGAAGACATTTGCCTGACCGTGCAGCGCCGAATTGGGTGCCTTGGACGACGATACGGCCTCGACGAAGGCGCTGTCGAACTGCAGTTCGCCGTCGATCAGCAGGTCGGGATTGGCGGCGCGGGCAATGTGCGTCGCCTCGACCACCTTGGAGACGCGGTCGTGCGCGGCGCTACCATTGGTGGAGAAGGAGAGCATCGCGACCTTGGGACGTTCGCCAAGCAGCGCCTGATAGGACCGAGCCGACATGCGGGCGATATCGGCGAGACCGGCAGCATCCGGGTCGACCACGAGGCCGCAGTCGGAAAAGACGAAGGCGCCCTTCTTGGCGTGATGCGGCTGGCACAACATCATCAGGAAAAAACTGGAGACCAGGCCGGCGTCAGGCGCACGGCCGATGATTTGCAGGGCGGTGCGCACCGTATCGGCCGTTGTTGCCACCGCTCCTCCGATGGTGCCGTCCGCCTCGTCTTCGCGAACCATCATGGCTGCGAAGACCAGGTCCTCTCGCACTGCCTTCTCGGCCATCTCTCGGTCGACGCCCTTGCTCCGGCGCAGGTCGTGATATCGCAACGCGAACTGCTGTGTCAGTGGCGACGTCGCCGGGTCTTCGATCCGGAAGGCATGCGCATCGCCGCCGTGATCGCGCAGGCGCTCGGCGATGATCTCGTGCCGACCAATGAGCGTGACTTCGGCGAGACCTTCTGCGCGGGCGCGCATGGCCGCAGCGACCACCCGCGTGTCTTCGCCCTCGGCAAGCACGATGTGGCGCGGTGCCTGCTTAGCGGTTTCGATGATGCGATCGAGTGGTTTCATTAGAGATGCCCCAGATAATGCATGCCGCCGAGGATGAAGACGCCGAGGAAGATCGTTTCGGCGACGATGAGCGCGACCGCGTCGCCGCCGACGTCGAGCACGCGCCGGAGCGACGTCTTCATGCCGACGGCGACGATGCCCGCCAAAAGCGCCCAGCGCGATGCCTCCATGCCGAGTTCGGCGACGGCGGCCGGCACCATCCCGCCGGAGTTCATGGCGGCAAGGATCAGGAAAGCGACGACGAAGCCGGGGAGCAATGGTGGACGTTTGCCGGCCTCCACCCCTTCCTGCGGCACGTTTCGAAGGGCGATGGAGAAGATGAGGACAACGGGTGCCAGCATCGTCACGCGGATGAGCTTGACGAGTGTTGCGGTCTCGCCGGCCTCCGGCGAGACCGAGAAGCCGGCGCCGACCACTTGGGCGACATCATGGATCGTGCCGCCGAAGAAGATGCCGGTGCCGCGCGCATCGAGCCCCAGCGACTGGGCGAGGATGGGGTAACCGATCATCGCCAGGGTGCTGAGGACGGTCACCGACAGCACGGTGAAGATCAGATTGCGCTCGGAAAATTCGTTCTTCGGCAGCACGGCGGCGATCGCCATAGCGGCGGAAGCACCGCAGATCGCGACCGCACCGCTGGTCAGAAGCGCGAGCCTCCAGCCCCTTCCAAGGATCTTGGCGGCTGCAAGGCCGAAGAGGATCGTTGCTGCAATCGCTGCCACCAGCAGGAGAATGGTGCCGCTCCCGAGGCCGATCAAGAGGTCGACGCTGATGCGCATGCCGAGCAGGGCAACGCCGATCCGGAGGATCTTTTTTGCTGAAAGCTCGATGCCGGCGACGCACCTGCCTTCCTCGGAGAGAAAGTGGAATGCGATGCCGAGCAGAAGCGCCATCAGCATGGCGGGCGCGCCATAATGATCCGACAGGAACTGAGCGGCCATGGCGACGGCGGCCGTCACCAGCAGACCAGGGCCGTATGTCGACAGGGCCGAGGGCAGCCATTGGAGCCGCCGCGTCGTTTCGGATACCGCATTCATGTTAAATTTCCCGTCTGAAAGCGCCAAGTCGGAAGCCCATGCCCGGCGACATCAGCCGGGCATGGGGTGGATGTCAGACGTGCTGCTGCGGCCGCATGTCCGAGCGCTGGATGCCAGCCACCTGCACCGGCTTCTTCATCGCGTCGCGGCGGAAGGGCTCACCCAGCTCCTGGTTGAGGATGACTTCGACGAAGGTGGTCACGCCCTGTGACTGGTCGTCGAGCGCCTGCTGCAGGGCGGCCGTCAGGCCCGCCTGCGTGTCGACCGTCACACCCTTGAGACCGCAGCCGTCGGCCACTTTCGCGTAGCTGAGGTTGGGATTGAGTTCGGTTCCGACAAAGTTGTTGTCGTACCAGAGCGTCGTGTTGCGCTTCTCGGCTCCCCACTGGAAGTTACGGAAGATCACCATGGTGATCGGCGGCCAGCCGGCGCGACCGATGGAGGTCATCTCGTTCATCGAGATGCCGAATGCGCCATCGCCGGCAAAGCCGATCACCGGCACATCAGGGCAACCGATCTTGGCGCCGACGATCGACGGGAAGCCGTAGCCACAGGGTCCGAACATGCCGGGCGCCAGGTATTTCCGGCCTTGTTCGAAGCTCGGATAGGCGTTGCCGATGGCGCAGTTGTTGCCGATGTCGGTGGAGATGATGGCGTCCTTGGGCAAGGCCGCCTGGATCGCACGCCATGCCTGGCGTGGCGACATGCGGTCGGATTCCCGCCGACGGGCCGAGGCATTCCATTCGGTGCCCGGATCGTCGTCCTCGTGGTCCATCGACGACAGCTGCTGCAGCCAGGCCGAGCGGGTGGTGTGGATCAGTGCCTTGCGTTCCTCGCGGCCGATATCGCCGGCCGACGGCGACAGTTGATCGAGGATTTGGCTTGCCACCTGCTTGGCATCGCCGCAGATGCCGACCGTCACCTTCTTCGTCAGGCCGATGCGATCGGAGTTGATGTCGACCTGGATGATCGCGGCATTCTTCGGCCAATAGTCGATGCCGTAGCCCGGAAGCGTCGAGAACGGATTGAGGCGGGTGCCGAGCGCCAGTACGACGTCGGCCTTGGCGATCAGTTCCATGGCCGCCTTGGAGCCGTTGTAGCCGAGCGGGCCCGCCGCTAGCCGATGGCCGCCGGGAAAGGCGTCGTTATGCTGGTATCCGCAGCAGACCGGGGCGTCGAGACGCTCAGCCAGCGCGATGGATTCGCCGATCGCGCCGCCGATGACCACGCCGGCGCCGTTGAGGATCACCGGGAATTTCGCTTCGGACAGCAATCTTGCTGCCTCTGAAATTGCCTGCTTGCCGCCGGAGGGGCGCTCCAGCCGAACGATGCTCGGCAGCTCGACGTCGATCACCTGTGTCCAGTAATCGCGCGGGATGTTGATCTGCGCCGGGGCGCAGCCGCGCCAGGCTTTCTCGATGACCCGGTTGAGGACTTCGGGAACGCGGCTCGCGTCGCGCACCTCTTCCTGGTAGCAGACCATTTCCTCAAACAGCGCCATCTGGTCGACTTCCTGGAAGCCGCCCTGGCCGATCGTCTTGTTTGCCGCCTGCGGCGTGACGAGAAGCATCGGCGTATGGTTCCAGTAGGCCGTCTTGACTGCGGTCACGAAGCCGGTGACGCCGGGGCCGTTCTGGGCGATTGCCATCGACATGTTGCCGGTGACCCGGGTGTATCCGTCGGCGATCAATGCCGCGTTGGTTTCATGGGCGCAGTCCCAGAAGGTGATGCCAGCTTTCGGGAAGAGGTCGGACACCGGCATCATCGCCGAGCCGATGATCCCGAAGGCGTGTTCGATGCCGTGCATCTGGAGGACTTTTACGAAAGCCTCTTCGGTCGTCATTTTCATTGTCTGTTTCCTTTCATGTTGGGTTGGGGGCCGACCGAGCGGCTAGAGGATTTCGTCCTTGAGGTAGTACCAGCGGTACATCCCCCACTGGCCGATGCGCCGGAACGGCGTCAGCAGCCCATGGCTGGGGAGAGGGGAGGTGAAGATCGGCAGGTCGAGGGCACCGCCCTTGCCGGCGACCATCTGCGCCATGCGCCGTCCGGCCTGGGCCGAGTACATGACGCCGTTGCCGCCGTAGCCCATGGCGTAGAACAGCGCCTGTTGCGGATCCGGGCGGAAGATGCGCGGCATCATGTCGTGACTGACATCGACCCAGCCCCACCAGGAGTAGTCGACCTTGATGCCTGTCAGCACCGGGAACTTGCGGTAGAGGCCCTCGAGCAGACGGTCGAGATGTTTTGGGTTGACCGCGTCTTTGCCGGTGATCGCGCTGCGGCTGCCGATCTGCACGCGCCCGTCGGGCAACAGCCGGTAGTAGTGGCGAAGCGTGCGCGTGTCGGTAAGCGGAATATGCGTCTGGAAATTCAACGCCGACCGCTCTTCGTCGGTGAGTACGCGCGTGACGATCGAGTTGGAGAGGATCGGCATCAGCCGGTGCTTCGTCAGCGAATGCAGGCCGGGCGAGGTATAGCCGGCCGTCGCGAAACACACAGCCCTCGCCCGCACGATCCCGCCGGGGGTGCGAAGGTGGAAGACTCCGCCTTTCCGGTCGCAGCTGAGAACCGGGCTCGAGGTATGAACGCGGGCACCGAGCTTGCGCGCCAGGGTGAGATAGCCGAAGGCGAGCTTGGCCGCATGGATGCCCATGCCGTCGGGCTCGTAAAGCGCGCCCACCGCCTCGTTGTCGCGGACGAAGTCGCGATGGATTTCGTCGCGGCCGAGGATGCGGGTGCGGTAGCCGAAGACGTCGTTGAGGACGCGGGATTCGGCTTCCAGCGACGGCATCACCTTGTTGCGGTGGGCGATATAGAGATGCCCGCCATCCTGCGGGTCGCAGGCGATTTCCGGCGAGCGGATGAGGTCGCGGAAAAGATCGAAGGCTTCGCTGATCTCGACGTGAAGCTTCCTGGCGACATCCACGCCCCAGCGCTCGATCCATTGCGAGCGCTTGAGTCGGCCCGCCGAAATCTGCGCCTGACCGCCGTTGCGGGTGCTGCAGCCCCAGGCGACGCCGTTTGCCTCGAGCACCGTCGCCTTGATGCCATGCTCCTTGGCAAGATGGATGGCGCAGGAGAGGCCGGTGTATCCCGAGCCGACGATTGCGACGTCGACGTCGATATCCCCAAGCACGGGACCATCATCGGCGGGCGGCGGTCCGGCGGTTGCGATCCAGTAGGTCGGCGCATAATCCTTGCCGTCGCCGGGATTGGCGGCGCGATTGGGATCGTATGCCGGATCGAAGGGCTTGCTCGGCCGCAATGTTTTGACAAGCTGTTCCATGACGGTTTCCTGGCCTGGCTGGAGCTCAGTAGCGGAAGGGGGCCGCAATCAGCGGCCGGTTCTTGCGAAAGGCCTGCTTGCGGACGATCTTGCCGTCACGGAGCGTGAAGAGGTCGCAGCCTTCGGCCTCGATGCGGCTGCCGTCGGCGTTCGTGCCGGAGAACGTCCATTCCGATACGGCCCGGTCTCCATGGACGAAATGGCTGTGGTGGGCCCAATGAGCGTCCGGCATCGTCTGCCACACGCTGCTGAAGGCGGTCGCGATCTGCTCAGTGCCCTCGACCCGGGTGCCGTGCGCTTCGCTGCCGGCCACCGTGTTGAAGACGCAGTCTTCGGCGAAGAAGGACATGACGCCGTCGATGTCGTGCCGGTTGAAGGCGTCGAAGAGGTCGGAGAGGTCGGTCGCGGTCATGGCTTGTGTTTCCTAAGCGTTGCAGGCGATGTTTTCGGGCATGGCTTCGCCGTGGCCGGGTGAACCGGCCGGATCGGCTTTGTTTGTGCGGTATGGGTCCTGTTAGGACGGGGCGGCCATTAGCTCGGTGGCCGCGCCCCTGTTGAACGGGGCATCGTCACACCTTGCCCTTCCAGGGAATGAGCGCCTTCTCGAGACGCCGGATCAGGAGATCGAACGCAAAGGCAAAGACGCCGATGACGATGATGCCCATGATCACGGTGTCGCTGGCCAGGAACTCGGCGGCGTTGAGCACCATGAAACCGAGGCCCCGGTGGGCTGCGACCATTTCGGCCGCAACCAGCGTCGTCCATCCGACGCCGATGCCGATGCGCATCCCGGTGAAGATCTCCGGCAGCGCCGCCTTGAGAATGACGTGGCTGATGACCTGGCGGCGGCTAGCGCCCATGGCATAGGCCGCATGGATCTGCTCGATCGAGACGGACCGCACACCGGCCCGGGCGGCGATCGCCATCGGCGCGAAGATCGCGAGGAAGATCAGGAACACCTTCGGAAATTCGCCGATGCCGAGCCAGATGATGATCAGTGGCAGGTAGGCGAGCGGCGGCAAGGGGCGGTAGAACTCGATGATCGGATCAAACAGCCCGCGCATCACCCGGTTCACGCCCATGAGGATGCCGATCGGAACCGCGGTGACAAGGGCGAGCGCGAAGGCCCCGAGCACGCGACCGAGACTTGCCAGCGTATGCTGGGCGAGGGTCGAATTGGAGACGCCCTCTGTCAGCGCGATCACGAACTTGTCCCAGACCGCAAGCGGCGATGGCAAAAACAGCGGCCGTACCCATTGCATCTCGGTGACCAGCAGCCAGAGCGCCACCAGGGTCAGCGCTGTCAGCAGGCTGATATGTCCGCTCATGCCCTCGCCGGGGGCGCCGTAGATCCGGCCCGGCTTGACCGGCTTGGCTTTCGTCACGCGCTCAAGCATGGAGGAGCTCCGGGTTTCCGGATTGGCGTTCGTCGCCGTAGATGATGCTGAGGATCTGTTCACGCATGTCGATGAAGTCGCGACTGGATTTGATTGCACGGGCATTGCCTTCTTCCAGAAACCGTTTGTTGAAATCGAGCTCGTAGGTGTGGGTGATCCGTCCTGGTCGCGGCGACATGACGATCAGGCGCGACCCCAGGAACAACGCCTCCTCGACGCTGTGGGTGATGAAAAAGAACATCTTGTTGGTCAGCTGCCAGACTTTGAGCAGCAATTCCTGGATGGTCTCGCGGGTCAGCGCATCGAGCGCCGCCATCGGCTCGTCCATCAAGAGCATCGACGGGTCGCAGCTCAGCGCCCTGGCGATGCCCACACGCTGCTGCATGCCGCCGGACAGGTGGTAGATCATGTGCCGGTGAAAATCCTGCAGGCCGACAAGAGCGAGGTTCTTGGAGGCGACCTCGTGGCGTTTCGCCTTGTCGACACCGCGCAGTTTCAGCCCGAATTCGGTGTTGTCGATGACATTGAGCCAGGGCAGCAACGCATGCTTCTGGAACACGACCCCACGGTCGGCACCGGGACCGGAGACGCGGCGGCTTCCAAGTGTGATTTCACCACCGCTCGGGGCCATGAAGCCCGCCATCAGATTGAGCAGCGTGGTCTTGCCGCAGCCCGAGGCACCGAGCGCGACGACGAAATCGCCGCTCTTGATTTCGAGGTTGACGCCCTTGAGCGCAATGACCGCCTCGTCCGAATAGAGACCAGGATAGGTCAGGCTCACATTGCTGACATTGAGAGTTTCCATTGTGCAGGCCTTTCGAGAAATGGCTGTTGAGTGGCGTTGGCGGCGCTCCTGACCAACAGGCGGTCAGGAGCGGGCGTCGGCTACTTCGAAGCCTCTTTCGCGTAGGCGCTGTTGACGTAGGGGGCGTAGTCGTCGAGCGCCTTGTCGATTTGCTTCTGGTCGGCAAGGAATTTCGCGCTTTCCGACAGCGCGCGCACAGCACCGCCGCCGAGCCAGGTTTCGGACGCCTGCTCCTGCGCTGTCGGGAACGAGAGCAAGTTCAGCGCTTCGACGGTGCCGGCGCCATCGCCGCCGATGAGCTTGACGATGTTCTGGACCGGTGCGGAGTCTGCCGTCCAGCTTGCGCCGTTTGCCTTGTAGTCGGCGTAGGCTTCGGCCAGCACCTTGGTGAAGGCGGCCATGAACTTCGGATTTTCAGCTGCCCATTTCTTGTCGACCACCAGACCGTCGAAGGTCGGGACGCTGGCTGCGCCGATCGCTTCGGAGTCGGAAATGACCTTGCCGGTCTTCAGCAGTTCCGACAGGGCCGGAGGCCAGACATAGGCGGCATCGATATCGCCGCGCTGCCAGGCGGCCACGATCTGCGGTGGCTTCATGTTGAGGATGTTGACTTCGCGCGGATCGACCTTCCACACCTGCTCAAGGCCGACAAGGAGATGGAAGTGGGACGTCGAGACGAAGGGGACGCCGACGGAGCGGCCGACCAGATCTTCCGGCTTCTCGATGCCCGAACCTTCGCGGGCGACAAGCGCTTCCGACTTGCCGATATTGTCGAGGATCCAGAACAGCTCGAGATCGACGCCGCGCGTTGCCGCGGCCGTGGTGCCGGTGGAGCCGATGACGCCGATCGGCACGTTGCCCGATGCAAGCGCCGTCGAGATATCGCCGCCGGAGCTGAACTGCCGCCAGTCGACGAGATAGCCAGCCTCTTTCGCGGCGGCGTCGAAACGGCCGTCGGCGATGGCGGCAATGAACGGGCCGACGATCTGCTGGTAGCCGATGATCACATTGGTCTCGGCGCGGGCAAGACTGGAGGTCAGGAGGCCGGCCGCAATCGTGGCCGCCCCCGCCATGGTTTTCAAGGCGTTGGAATAGAACATTTGTTTCCCTCTGGTTCCGACCCCGTTTTCGGAGTCTGTCGACTGTTATGCCGATCTCATTTTCGACCATAGGGGATAAAGCAGCTTTCCGGTTTGCTTTATAGCCAGATTGAAAGTTAGATAAGTCCAGATTGACCGATAGGGGATCGGACGTGGCACGCATTTCTGTTCCGGAAACAATCTTCTTCATCGATCGGGCGAGCCGTACGAGCCTGCAGGCGCAGATCCGCGAGACGGTCGTCTCCGCCGTGCTGTCAGGGCGGCTGCCGCCCGGTGCCCAGCTGCCGTCGACGCGCAAGCTTGCGAGCTATCTCAACATTTCGCGCCTCACCGTCACGCTTGCCTATCAGGAGTTGGCGACCCAGGGCTATCTCGATGCGGCCGACCGCAGCAGCTACCGCGTTGCCGACAAGCCGCCGTTCAACGTGCTTGATGCGGACGTGGCGAAGCCGGGGGCGGATGCTGTGGATTGGTCGTCCAAGCTGCGCTCGACCTTTCGCGTTGCCAAGCAGATGCGCAAGCCGCTCGACTGGCGGCGGTATCCCTATCCTTTCCTCTATGGCCAGATGGACCCGTCGCTGTTCGATCTCACCGCCTGGCGCGACTGCGCCCGGCGCGCGCTGGCGCGCGAAGATTTCGAACTCATGGCAGGCGATTTCGCCGCGTCTGACGATGTGCAACTGGTCAACTACATCTGTTCGCGCACGCTGCCGGGGCGCGGCATCCGGGCCAATCCCGACGAGATCCTGGTGACGGTGGGAGCGCAGAATGCGCTCTGGATCGTCATTCAGCTGTTGCTGCGGCGCGGGTCCCATGCTGTGTGCGAAAACCCCTGCCACCCGGATATGAGCGCCTCGCTGCAACTGAGCGGCGCAAAGGTGACGGTGCTTGACGTCGATGAAGGCGGGCTACCGCCGGCGGCCCTGCCGCATGAGATCGATGCCGTGTTTGTGACGCCGAGCCATCATTCGCCGACGGGTGCGACCATGCCGATGGATCGCCGTGTAGCACTGCTCGAAGCCGCCTCAAGCAGGGACTTCGTCATCATCGAGGACGATTACGAGTTCGAGATGAGCTTTCTCGCGCCACCGTCGCCGGCGCTGAAGGCCTTCGACAGAAACGGGCGGGTCTTTTACATCGGCAGCTTTTCGAAGTCGCTTTTCCCCGGCCTGCGGCTTGGCTATCTCGTGGCACCGGCGCCCGTCATCCGGGAGGCGCGGGCGCTCCGTGCCCTGATGCTGCGCCATCCGCCCGGCCACCTCCAGCGCACCGCTGCCTATTTTCTGGCGCTCGGTCACTATGACGCCGTGCTTCACAGGATGCGGGAAGAGTACCACCTGCGCCATCGGGTAATGGCAGACGCGCTCAACGCCAACGGGCTTAAGATCGCCGGTTCGGCAGCGTTCGGCGGAACCTCCTTCTGGATCGAAGGCCCTGACGGTCTCGATGCGGACAGGCTGATGGCCGATCTGCGGGAAGACGGGGTTCTGATCGAATCCGGATCGCCGTTCTTTCCGAACGACGAGGAAAGCTGCCGCTTTTTCCGCATGGGATACTCGTCGATCGGCAGAGACCGCATAGCCGAAGGCGTGAAGCTGACGGCAAACAGAATGGCGCAGTCTTGAAACCGGTCCTCACTTCTCGCCGTTGCGGCGACCCGGCGAACGGTTGCTATCCGTTCGACAGCAGGGCCAGGATTTCTGTGCGATTGAGTTTTTTCCCGGTGGCGACGTCGAAAATCCGGAGCGCGATCTTGTTGGCGGGCGGGTCCGATTGCGTGCAGTTGTTCTGCGTGCACCACTCCGCCAGCGCCTCACGCATCTCTACGACATCGGTTACAGGCGAATTGCGTGTGTCTGTCATGGCTGAACCTCAATTTCGGCCCAAGCTTAGGTTCTGTGCGGTAGCGCCACAACTCTGAGAAATCAGGGGGATTCGGCGGTTTTGCCCCCAGAAAGCGCTGGGCGTCATGCTTGGCGCGCAACGCTTTCAGCTGGGGCAACATCCCCCGTCTGGCGGATATGCGCCTCGATCAGGCGTTTGAGGCCGGCGACATCGCGGGCTTCGAGCGCATCGACCATCATATGATGCTCGCGTGCGGACCGCTCGACGCGGGCTCTTGTGCGCCACTGCGAGACCGGTGCCGAAGAGGTGCGTTGGCGGATTTCGGAAACGAGGTCCACAAGCTCGTGATTGCCTGACAGAAGCAGCAGTTCGCGGTGGAAGGCGAGGTTGGCCTCGTAATGCTCCAGCACCGTGCCGACCATGGTCATCTGGTCGAAATGGCTGGCGAGTTGGCGCAGCCTGGCGATGCTTTCGGGCGTGGCCCGTTCCACCATCAGATCGGCCACCGCTGTTTCGAGGATGACGCGGATATCGCTGACTTCCTGCGCACGCCGGCCGTCCGGCTGATAAACGTGATAGCCGCGATTGGGCACGTGCTCGACCAGCCGCTTCTGCGACAGGCGGTCGAGAGCCCGGCGAACCTCCGGCCGGGTGCAATCGTATCGCTTTTCGAGATCGATTTGCTTGAGCCAGGTGCCGGCTGGCAGCACGCCGGTCAGAATGTCCTCGAGAACGAGATCGGTGACGTCCCGCTCCTTGGCCGCAGTCTCGGTCACATCTTGCATTTCGGTCATGGACATTCCTGTTTGCTCAATTGTGAGCGGGCCGCGCGGGCTCGCCTTGTTCGCATAAGCGATCGTCTGTTTTTGCGTCTGCGATCGATACCGAAAATATCCATCGCCGCCCATTGCGCAATTTATTTTTGTATCCTAAATTGGCGCCAATATTGGTAACTATCGCATATGGGGCACTGAATGCCAATGAAGAATACCGAACTCGTATGGTCGATCGTCGAGGAAAAGAGCCCGGAATTCTTCGCGCTTAGCGACCGCGTATGGGACAGTCCCGAAACCAACTACGAGGAGTTTCAGTCCGCGAGCGAGCATGCCCGTCTGCTGGAGGCGGAAGGGTTCCGCGTTGAGCGCAATGTCGCCGGCCTGCCGACGGCGCTGATCGGCGAAGCGGGCGAAGGTGGTCCGGTGATCGCCATTCTCGGCGAGTTCGATGCGCTCCCTGGCTTGAGCCAGGTCGCCGGCCTTGCCGAAGAGCGACCAGTCGTGCCGGGCGGCAACGGCCACGGCTGTGGCCACAATCTGCTCGGCTCCGGCTCCATGCTCGCCGCTGCCGCCGTCAAGGATTACCTCAAGGCCAACGGCCTCAAAGGGCGCGTGCGCTATTACGGCTGCCCCGCCGAAGAGGGCGGTTCATCGAAGGGCTTCATGGTGCGGGCCGGCGCTTTCGACGATGTCGATATCGCCATCTCCTGGCATCCGGCCGCCTTTTCCGGCGTCAACAACCCGATCTCGCTTGCCTGCAACGAGATCAACTTCCACTTCTCCGGTCGCGCTTCCCACGCTTCGGCGACGCCGCATCTCGGCCGCAGCGCGCTCGATGCCGTCGAGCTGATGAATGTCGGCGTCAACTACATGCGCGAGCACATGCCGTCGAGCGCCCGCGTCCACTACGCCATCACCGATGCCGGTGGCGACGCGCCCAATGTCGTGCAGGCCCGTGCAACGGTGCGCTATCTCATCCGCGCCCGCACCTTGCCGGATCTGCTCGGCCTGATCGAGCGCGTCAAGAAGATCGCGCAAGGGGCAGCGCTGATGACCGAGACGACCGTGCGCCACGAGGTGATCAGCGGCGATGCCAATCTTGTCGGCAATGCCCCGCTGGAAGCACGGCTCCACACCTGCCTCGAACATTTGGGTCCCGCCGCCTTCGATGCTGCCGACCTCGAAACGGCACGAAAGTTTCAGGCGACCTATTCTCCCGACGATATCGCCGCGTCCTATGCACGCTTTGGCCTGGCGCCGCGCAAGGGCCAGCCGCTCTGCGACATGATCTACCCGCTCTATGGCGGCGACGGCAGCATCGTCGGCTCAACCGATGTCGGAACCGTAAGCTGGGTCGTCCCGACGGTTCAGATGCGCGGTGCGACCTATGCGATCGGCACGCCCGGCCATTCCTGGCAGTTGGTCGCGCAAGGAAAATTGCCGGCCGCGCACAAGGGCATGGCGCATGCGGCGAAAGCCATGGCGAGCCTTGCCATCGATCTGATGGCGGACCCAGAACTGGTGGCGGCCGCCAAGGCGGACCATCGCAGCCGTCTCGACGACACGCCTTTCGTCAATCCGATCCCCGATGACGTCAACCCGCCTCTTCCCTCGCGCGCGACTGGGTCCGCGGAACTGGGAGTTCAAACCTTGTGACCCAGCCCGGTATCCTCGAACTCATCAGTTTCGGCCCCGGTGGCTGGGGGAACATCCTCCTTGCCGGTGCCATGATGACGATCCTGATCGCGCTGTCGGGCTATGCGACCGGTGCCGTCATCGGCGTACTCGGAGCCTGGGCCAAGGTGAGGGGCGGACCAGGGACGCGCCTCGCTGCCGACGTCTACACGACGGTGCTGCGCGGCATTCCCGATCTCTTGGTGATCTATCTGCTTTATTTCGGCGGCTCCGCTGCAATCTCCGCCGTCGGACATCTCTTCGGCGCTGAAGGCTTCATCGGCTTTCCCGGCTTCCTTGCCGGCATGCTTGCAGTCGGGATCACCTCGGGCGCGCAGCATACGGAGGTCTTTCGTGGTGCCTTCAGGGCGGTTCACCCCGGAGAGATAGAGGCGGCGATCGCCTGCGGCATGCCGCGGTGGCTCCGGTTCCGCCGCATCGTCGCGCCGCTGACCCTCAGGCATGCGCTGCCGGGCCTCGGCAACGTCTGGCAGGTGGTGCTCAAGGAGAGTGCGCTGGTCTCGATCACCGGCGTCGCCGAACTCTTGCGCCAGGCGCAGATCGCCGCCGGCTCCACCGGGCTGCCCTTTGATTTCTACCTGATTGCCGGCGGCATCTATCTCACGATCTCGACGGTATCGAGCACCGTCCTGCATCGGGCCGAGCGTCATTTCAGCCGCGGCGTGAGGAGAAGCTGATGGACTGGACCTTCCTTCAGGAAACCTTTGTCAGCCTCGTTTCGGCTGTTCCCCTGACGCTGTTGCTGGCGGCAAACTCGATTGCCTTCGGCGCGATCCTGGCAGTCGGCATCGCCGTCGCCCGATTTTCGGCTATCGCCCCCCTGCGCTGGCTGGCACAGGCCTATGTCTTCGTCTTTCGCGGCACGCCGCTGCTCGTGCAGATCTTCATCATCTACTACGGTCTCAGCCAGTTTCCGGCCATCCGACACAGCCTGCTTTGGCCCGTGCTTAGGGAGCCATACTGGTGTGCGGTCCTGGCGCTGGCGCTCAACACCGCTGCCTATGCCAGCGAGATTGTCCGCGGCGGCCTGCTTTCCGTGCCCTTTGGACAGGTGGAAGCGGCAAGGGCATGCGGCATGTCGCGCTTCATGATCTTCCGGCGCATCACGCTGCCGCTCGGCGTCAGGCAGGCGCTGCCCGGCTACGGCAACGAGATGATTTCGATGGTCAAGGCGACCTCACTCGCATCGATTATCACCCTGATGGAAGTGACCGGCGTTGCGGCGCGCATCATCTCGGAGAGCTACCGCGCGATCGAAGTGTTCGTCGTCGCCGGCGCCATCTATCTCACCATCAACTTCCTGCTCACCCGCCTGGTGCAGCTCGTCGAGTTCCGGCTGAGCCCGCATCTCAGGCAGCCGGTTGCGGTGCTGCCCGCCATCATCGAAGGAGAAGCGCATTGAGTTCGCCCGCGTCGTCCATTGCGCCCGTCGCCATCAGCGTTCGGGACATCCACAAGAGCTTCGGTCCGATCGAGGTCTTGAAAGGCATCTCGCTCGACGCGCGCGAAGGCGAGGTCGTCTCCATCCTCGGCTCGTCCGGTTCGGGAAAGTCGACGCTGCTTCGCTGCATCAATATGCTCGAAACGCCGGATCGTGGCGAGGTCACGGTCGCGGGCGAAACGATCGAGATGCTTGCTGCCGGCAACGGCAAGAGCCGTCCGAGGGATCGTGCCCAGGTGGATCGCATCCGCTCGCGCCTCGGCATGGTGTTCCAGAGCTTCAACCTCTGGTCCCACAAGACGGTGCTGGAGAACGTCATCGAGGCGGCGATCCATGTGCAGAAGCGCCCTCGCGCCGAGTGCCTCGAAGAGGCTGAAGCCCTTCTCGCCAAGGTCGGGATCGCGGCCAAGCGCAATCATTATCCGGCGCACCTGTCCGGCGGCCAGCAGCAGCGCGCGGCAATCGCCCGCGCGCTGGCGATGCGTCCGGCCGTGATGCTGTTCGACGAGCCGACATCGGCGCTCGACCCGGAACTCGTCGGCGAGGTGCTGCGCGTCATGCGTGCGCTCGCCGAAGAGGGACGCACGATGCTGGTCGTGACTCATGAAATGGGGTTCGCCCGCGATGTCTCCAGCCGGGTCATTTTTCTTCACCAGGGTCAGATCGAGGAAGACGGTCGACCGGACGAGGTATTTGGCAACGCCAAATCCGAACGCTTCCGTCGGTTCATCAAGGCGTGAACCGGCGGCTCTAACCACTCAAAAAAGGGGAACTACAATGAACCACACCAAATCGACAATGAAGGCCCTGTGCATCGCGACGATGATGTTCGCCGCCAATGGCGCGCATGCGGAAAACAAGACCTGGACACATGTGACGATCGCCACCGAAGGCGGCTTCAAGCCTTACAATTTCACCAAGCCCGACGGCACGCTTGACGGCTACGAGATCGAGCTCAGCAAATACCTCTGCACCCATATGAAGGTCGAGTGCGAGATCAGCGTCCAGAACTTTGACGGCATGATCCCGGCGCTGAACGCCGGCAAGTTCGATGCGATCATTTCCGGGATGTCGGCAACAGCCAAGCGCGAGCAGGTTATCGATTTCAGCGACTCCTACGGTTCGACCGGCCAGGCCTTCGCCACGCTGAAATCCGGTCCGCTCGCATCACTGCCTGAAAAGGGCGTGGTGTTTTCGCTCGCTTCGAACGAGGCAGGTGCTACCGCCGAGATCGAGAAGTTGAAGCCGCTGCTCGAAGGCAAGACGATTGGCGTCCAGATCGCCTCAACGGGTGCCGCCTTCGTCGACAAATATCTGAAGGGCGTCGTCGAGGTGCGCGAATACAAGACGACCGAAGAGCACGATCTCGATCTCGCGGCTGGCCGCGTCGACCTGGTGATGGCCTCGATGGCTTACCTGACGACGGCTTCCGAAAAGCCGGGCAATGAGGACATGACCACCACCGGCCCCCGGTTCCAGGGCGGCTTTCTCGGTCGCGGCAGTTCCGTCGGCCTGCGCAAGACGGATCCGGAGCTGAAGACACTGTTCAACGAGGCGATCGCTGCCGCCAAGGCGGACGGCACGATCAAGACGCTTTCGGAAAAGTGGTTCGGCTTCGACGTCACGCCGCGATAAAACACACGACGATTTCGCCTTTCACCGGACGCCGCCGCACATGATCGCGGCGGCGTCCGGATAGCGTGCGTGAGGGAAGCTTCGCCCCTCTGGCTAGCTCGTCACATACATGGCCTGGCCCTGTGCCAGGTACTGAAACAGCTCGTAGCTCATCCAGATGTAACCGCCGCTGCCGTTCCATTGGCAGCCCCAATCCGGTCCGAAGCTGTTCTGGATGAGGATCGCCTGTTGCGCATCGTCGTAGCCGATGATCAGCATGCAGTGGCCGACAAGCTTGCCGTTGGCGCCCCGCACCTTGTCGAGCGGCCCCGTCAATGGCCCAGGGCCGCTATAGCTCATGAAGCCGGAATTGAGAGCCGTGCCGTAGCACAGCGCACCACCACCAGCGATGATGGCCTTGATCGCGTCGAGGTCCGATGTTTCGACGATGGCCCAACCGGGGATCTGGAAGCTGATATCGACGGTGGCGTCGGGGTCATAGCTGGACCAAAGCTCGGGGCAGTTGGGGTAGTAGGGGGCCGTCGCCCAGTTGGGCGTGCCGCCCTGCTGCAGGATGTTGAGGTAGGATGCCAGATTCGAGCCGCTGCACGTCTTCTGTCCATCGTTGATCATGACCTCGATATAGATGTTGGCGGGGCTTGCCTGTTGCGACGCGCCCGACGGCGACTGGCCGGATGCGGCGGCCGCCGTGTAGGTCGCAAGACCATAGGTAGACGCCCAGGCTGCGCAGCTGCCGGGACTGCCGACATGCTGAGCCGTGCCCTGCGCCTGCGGTGGTGGCAGATATTGGGCGTTAACGGTTGCTGAAGCCGGTGGCGCACCTGTCGTCTTGGGCCGAATGGTGCGCCCGACCTCGACGATGGTTGGATCATAACCGAAATCCAGGAATGCCTGGTGGAGAGACATGAGACCTCCTTTTGGCCGGACCCTTCTGCCGGGCCAGGCACGTGTGTTGACGAAGGGATTTCTGTCGGCCGTCTGGCCATGCTTTGCACGATGATGTCTTGACTGCGATGCTCGGCACTGCGGCGTGGTGAAGCGGCTCGAGAGCAAGGACCTCTCGGCCGAAACTTCCGGTAGACCGTCAAATCGGACTTCGAAACGAAAGCTGAGGCCGGCTCCGGACAAATTGCGGCTTCCGGTTCGGCATGATCGCCCGCGACCGTGTCGCCTGCACGCAATGGTAGAATATAGCCATGGCCACCGAGCGCAGTACCCTCAGTTTGAAGGGGTGCCGGCGGGCATTTGGTCGTATGGTGTAAACATCGTGTTGGCCGTTCGATATTGGACCGAATCCCAAGGGAGAGGAGCCTCCTTGGTCGCAGATACTTTAACCGCGATAGTCGTCGCGCTGGACGATCCCGAAGAGAAGCCTTCGCGGTAAGCCGGGCTGTAAAGCTGCAGATATTCGCCGCGATCGTTGCTGGCTTCCAGGCAGTGCTTGGTACCCCCACCTCATTCGCGGAATATGCCCTTGTAGTAGGCTCCGTTCCTCGGAGGAGGGTGGTTCACGACACGGTGGGACGCTTGCCTCTTGCTGGTGTAGTCGCGGTTTTCGCCGGTACATCGGCATTGCGCGTTGAGCGTAATTTGGATGTATTTGCGGCTGCGACGGGGTCAGTGGCGCCAATGCCGATCGTAAATCCCACGGATGCAATGACTGACAGTCCGCCGATCAATCTGCGCATTGTTCCAACCTCATGTTGCCAAAGCCTCTCCGGTCCACACAGAGCCGCAGAAACGCTCGATCTCATTATTTCCAAGCATTTCCTGACGGAAAACCGCTTCGAACTTTTCCTGGAAATGCTCTCCGCCACGGTAAACGATCGCATGGGCCCGCGTCTGTCGTGTGACGCTTGCCGCGTACTCTATTGCCCGCTCTAGCACGTTGCAGGATTAGCACGACCCGCCAATCCGGATTCTCACTCGAAAGTGGTACGCTTTGCAACCCAGCATGTCACAGCGTTCGGCCGCATTCTATTTTGGGTCGGCTGAACTCGTGCTGATCAAGTGTTAAGGTCGTTGCCCCGAGGGAACGAGGCGAGTGCGATGCTGCGCGCAGATCAAGGCGATCAAGGGCCGTTCTGGACACGGCCTATTCCAGTCGGACAGGCGGAACTCTGCCCGTCCGTTCTCGATGAGATCGATTCCAAGGGTGGAAGAACCGGGTTCCGCGGTTACGTCCTGCAGATCTTCGATGCGCCGGGCGCGCGGCCTTCGGGCATTCTCGAAATCGCGCTCAATCGAAAGCAGCACCGCGCCTGCGGCGTCTACGAATGCGAGGCATCCGACACTGCCTCTTGGACGGAGCACGCCGTCCTGACGACCGATCCTGTCTGGTTTACCGCTTCGACGCCTCAGGAGGCTGCAAACGTGCTGTTCCAAACCCTTGTTGACCGTGCCCCTGATCTGTAGGCGTGTTCGCGGCCGCCGTTACCGAGTTGCCGGAGAGAGCCAAATCGGCAGCCGCGCCTGAACGTGTCCGGTCAGCGCAGCCGTCACGCAATCGGCAAGGTTTCCGAGGCGGACCGCACGGCCGGAGAGGCCGGGGCCGTAATGGGCATATTTGCCGGAATTGGTCATTAGCGCGCGGGTTCGCGTCGGGAATACCGGTTCCGAGATCGAGCACCAACAGAGGTCGGGCAGGACCTGCACACCGCTTGCTTCCAGGGCGGCAAGTGTTCCTTCCGCCCGCGCAGCGGCAATCACCTGATGGCCGGCGGTAACGATCACCGCTACATTCCTGTGCCGTTTGCGACCGGCAAGCACTGCCGCCAGAGTCCGACATTCGCCGAGCGAGGCGTGGGGGCTGCCGATGGCGACCAGATCCACGTCCTCCGGTCCCTCGTTCAACAGGGTCCAGGCGGCTGCCATCTCGGCGCGGGTGATTACAACAATGCCAGCGTCGCTTGTCGCCGCACCTTCCGCCTCCGGCGTGACACCTTCAATGTGCAGCATCGGCGCTGCCGATGTGGTACCGAAGGCGGCGCACAGCGCCTTCAAGTCGTCGGCCGAAGGTTTTGCTGCGGCAAGGCCACGCAGAAGCGGGATGCAATCCGGCGCAGCGCGCCCGGCCAGATAGCCGATGAGCGGCCAGAAAGCGTCGTCCACCCCTTCAGGCAGCTCCACGTCGATCACGCGGCGGGCCTTGCGGTGTTCGTCGAGATAGACGCCGGAGAGCGGCGCGCGGCCGGTCAGCGCGATGCAGAGGTCGAGGAAATCCGGATGCTTCGCCGTGCGGGCGCCGAGCACCGTATTGGCGTAGATGACGGCGTTGGATTCCGCCCAGGCGATTGCCTCTCCGGCCTCAGGCGCGCTGTCGAGCAGATAGGGGGAACAGGTGAAGGTCGGACGGCAGCCCATGCGAACATAGGCGTCGGCCAGCCGCGCGGCCGGATCGCCGAACGACGCCGGCACACCCTGCGCCTGCCAGTTGGCCCGGTCGACAGAGATGGCGTTCATTGTCGTCGGCAGCCGGACCCGCGCGCCCATATCAGCCATTTTTTCCGCGAAGGTCAGATTGGCGGGGCTGGCATAGATGCAGCCGTCGATATGACCCTGCGTCACGGCCAGGAGTCGCCTGGCACCTTGCTGAGCGGCCATGGCGCAGATGATGCGCATCGCGACCTCAACCGCTACGCCGTCTCGGCCATCCAGCATGGCGAGGTCCGCTTCATCAAGATCGAGCGCCGCGGTCGCAAGCGGTGCGATGGTGATCGTCAGGCCGTCGGCCTCGATCGCCGTATCGGTAATGTGTGCAGTCTTCGCCTCAGCGAGCGCTGCGAAGGCATCGGACGAAAGGCGCAGGACGGGCAGCGGCTTGCCGAACATCTCGGCTGCGATCAGCGCGCCGAGGGTCAGAACGTCCTCGGCTTCGGAAAAGATCAGGGCTGCCGGTGCACGGCCGGTCAACGCGAGATCGAGCAGAACGCCCGAGCCGGTGCAGGAGCCCCGGCTCGACGGTATCATCAGGATACTGCCAGTGAGACAGGTCCCGTGCAGCGGGTGGTGGACATCGATCACCGCTCCGGTCGCCGGATCGACACCACCCCAGAAGCTCAGTGCTTCCGGTGCGGCAACGATCGGCCCCTCGGCCGTGCCGCCAAGGATACTGCGAGCGGAGAACGGATTTTTCATTTTACGACGAAGCCGTGGGCGAAGGGATCGCGATCGTCGATGAAGATCGTGTTGATACCGGTCATACGCGCCCATCCGGCGATGGAGGGGATGATGGCATCGCGGTCGGCGACCTTGGTCGCTGCTTCGACCCGACCCTTGAACAGCGAGCCGATGATCGATTCATGTACGAATTCGTCGCCGACCTTCAGCTTGCCCTTGGCGGCAAGCTGCGCCATACGGGCCGAGGTACCGGTGCCGCAGGGAGAGCGGTCGATAGCCTTCTCGCCGTAGAACACGGCGTTGCGGGCATGAGCCTCGGCCTGCGTCGGCTTGCCCGTCCACTGGATGTGGCTGAGCCCCTTGATCTCCGGATGCTCGGGATGGACGAACTCGTACTTCGCGTTCAAGGCGGCGCGCAGTTTCGGGCTCCAGCCGATTAGTTCGCCGGCCGTGTGGTCGGCCATATCGCGAAAATTCTTCTGCGGCTCGACGATGGCGTAGAAGTTGCCGCCATAGGCGACGTCGACGACGATCTCTCCGAGGCCCTCGACTTCGGCCGTCAGTCCCTCGGCATAGAGGAAGCCGGGGACGTTGGTCAGGCGCACTTCCTCGACGAAGCGGCCCTCCTGGCGATAGCTGATGTCGACCTTGCCGGCCGGCGCGTCGATCGACAGCTTGCCGGGCTCGCGCGGTGTGATCAGGCCGTTTTCGATCGCCATGGTGATTGTGCCGATGGTGCCGTGGCCGCACATCGGCAGGCAGCCGGAGGTCTCGATGAACAGCACGGCGACATCGCAATCGGGCCGTGTAGGCGGATAGAGGATCGAGCCGGACATCATGTCATGACCGCGCGGCTCGAACATCAGGCCGGTGCGGATCCAGTCGAACTCTCTGAGGAAATGGGCGCGCTTTTCCAGCATGTTGGCGCCCTCAAGACGAGGACCGCCGCCGGAAACGAGGCGGACGGGATTGCCGCAGGTGTGCCCGTCGATACAGGAGAAGGTGTAGGTGGCCATGGTCGAAACCTCTGTCAGAACCGTTGAGGCGAGAAGGGGGCGATGTCAATCGTCGGAGCCTGGCCGGTCAAAAGATCCGCGACAAGCCGGGCGGTGCCCGCCGATTGGGTCAGGCCGAGATGGCCGTGACCGAAAGCGTAGACAACCCGCGATGTCGCGCGGGCGCGGCCGATGGCCGGAAGGCTGTCGGGCAGCGACGGGCGGAAGCCCATCCACTGCACGCCACCTTCGGGCTTGAGCCCCGGCAGGAAGGTTCGTGCCTTCTGCAGCATGGCTTCGGACCGGCGGTAGTTCGGCGGCAGTTGCAACCCGCCGAGCTCGACCGCACCGCCGACACGGACACCGGTCGACAGCCGGGTGACGACGAAGCCATGACCGCCGAAGGTGACCTGCGTGCGCAGGTCGAAAGCGTCTGCCGGCAGCGTGGTGTTGTAGCCGCGCTCGGTTTCGAGCGGGATGCTCTCGCCGAGAGATTTGGCAATCCGGTGGGAGAACGCACCGGCCGCGAGCACGACCTGTGCCGCCCGCCGCGTCGCGCCACTTGTGGTCCGAATTTCGACGCCGCCATCGATTGGCGCCAGGGCCGTAACGTCGGCGCGCTCGATCGCCCCGCCCTTGGCGCGGAAGTGTTCTGCCAGCGCCAGCGTATAGAGCTTCGGGTCGGCAATGGAAAACCAGCCCGGCGTAAACGTGCCATGGGTGAAGCGGGGCGCCAGACCTGGCTGTATCTCGGCCATCTCGGCTGCGCCCATATGGCGGAATTCGATGCCATGGTCCGCACGCGCCCGCCATCCGGGCAGCGAAGCCTTGAGTTCGGCCTCGCTTTCATAGACCTGAAGATTGCCATCCTTGCGCAGCATCGGCAGGGTGCCGGTTGCGGCAAGGAACGGCTCCAGCTCGACCTTGGAGAGGTCCATCATCGCCGTCTGGGCGGCCGTCGAATGCGCCACCCGCTTTGGCGAGCAGGCGCGCCAGAAACGGAACATCCACGGCGCGATCTGCGCGGCGTAGGCCGGCGGGATGCTCAGCGGCCCGAGCGGGTCGAGCAGCCATTTCGGCGCCTTCTTGAGGATGCCGGGCGAGGCGAGCGGCAGGATGTCGGTGAAGGCGAAGGCCCCGGCGTTTCCCGCCGAGGCTCCAGCTGCCGGGCCTTCCCGGTCGAGCACGGTGACCGAAAGCCCCCGTGCCTGGGCCGCTATCGCGGCGGAAAGGCCGACAACGCCGGCGCCGATGACAATGACGTCAGGTTGAGCTGCATCCTTCATGATCGGCTCAATGCGTCGCTGCCAGGAACTTCTGCAGTTCCGGATCCTTCGGCGCGCCGAACAGCGCTTCCGGCGGGGCGATCTCGGCCATCACGCCCTTGTGGAAGAAGGCCACCCGATCGGACACTTCGCGGGCGAACTTCATCTCGTGGGTGACGCAGATCATCGTCATGCCTTCGGAGGCGAGCATGCGCAGCGTGTCGAGAACTTCGCCGACGAGCTGCGGGTCGAGCGCCGAGGTCACTTCGTCGAACAGCATGTAGGCCGGGGACATGGCAAGGGCGCGGGCAATCGCCATGCGCTGCTGCTGGCCGCCCGACATGCGGTTGGGATAGACCGAAAGCTTGTCGCCAAGGCCGACATGAGTGAGCTGTTTTACGGCCATGGCCTCAGCCTCGGCTTTCGACTGGCCCAGCACCTTTCGCGGGGCGAGCATGACGTTTTCGAGCACGGTCAGATGCGGGAAGGCGTTGAACTGCTGGAAGACGATGCCGAGCTTACGGCGCAGCTTGTTGAGGTTCGTCGCTTTTGCATGCACATCGGTGCCGTCGACCACGATTCGTCCGCCGTCTATGGTCTCGAGCCCGTTGATGCAGGTTAGCAGCGTTGACTTACCGGAACCGGAGCCGCCGATGATGGTCAGGACTTCGCCCTTCTTCACGGTGAGGTCGATACCCTTCAGAACTTCCAGCGGGCCGAAGGATTTGCGAACGTTTTCAATCTCAATCATTGGGGGACCACCGTTTTTCGAGATACCCACCAAGCCGGGCGATGGGGAAGCTGATGAGGAAATAGATTGCACCACAGATCAGGAGAATGAACAGCGGTTCCTGCAGACGGGTGACGAGAATCTGCGAGGCGCGCAGAAGCTCGATCAGACCGAGCCAGAGCACGAGTGCCGAGTCCTTCATGACGCCGAGCGTGAGGCCGATCCAGGACGGGAGCGAAACGCGGGTGGCAAGCGGCGCCACGATGTAGCGCATGTCCTGCCACCAGGTCATGCCCAGCGAGCGTGCCGCGCGGCGTGTGGTCGGCGGCACCGACGAGATGCCGCCGCGCACGATCTCGGTGCAATAGGCGGCCGTGTAGAGCGACAGCACCACGCAGGAGGTCGTGAACGGCCCCCAGCCCATTTTGGCGATGGACTGGAAGGCATTGGCCAGCACGAGCTGGATCAGGAGCGGAACGGAGCGAAACACGTCGAGCACGAAGGTCAGCGGCGCCGACCAGTAGGGGCCGGCTTGAACGCGGATCACCCCGAAGAGGATGCCGAGCAGCGTACCGGCGGTAACCGAAACGGCGGTGACGGCGAGCGTCATCGCAGCACCTTGTGCAAGGAAGGCGAGATCACTCCAGGTGAGGGCGGTATTGAACATCTCTCACCTCTCTCAGTAACGGAACATGCGCGAGGCGATCGCTCGGGCAGCGAGGGTCACGGCCTTGGCGATGACGTAGTAGATCACGGCTGCCAGGGCGAAGAATTCGAAGGTGCGGAAGGACCGGGCGTTCAGTTCCTGGGTGATGCCGGCGAGGTCGGTGTTCATGCCGACGGTGACGCCGAGTGAGGTCATCAGGATTGCCCAGACCATCTGGTTTGTGGTCGGTAGGAAGGCGACGCGCAGCATCTGCGGCAGGATGATGTAGCGGAAGGCCTGCAGCGCCGTCATGCCGAGCGAACGGCCGGCACGGGTCTGCGTATCCGGGATCGCTTTCAGGGCGCCGCGGAAGTTTTCAGCCAGATAGCCCGCATTATTGAAGGCAATGCCGACGAGCAGCGCCGTGTAGGGGCTCAGATGGATGCCGAAATTGCCGAGGCCGAAATGGGCCATGTAGATCTGGAACAGCGCGGGCGTGTTGCGCGCGATCTCGATCCAGGCGGTGGCAAAGCCACTGAGGATGCGATTGCCGGACAGGCGGAACCCGGTCAGGGCGAGCGCGCAAATGACGCCGATGAGCATCGACAGCAGCGCGATCTGCAGCGTGACCAGCGCGCCGTCAAGCATTTGCGGCAATGCTTTCAGCGCCTGGTTCCAGTGGAAGGAGTAGTTGAACATCGCCGTCTCACCTTTTCGAAAATGAGTGGTACCAACCTGCCCTGATATTGGCCGATTTCGCCGGAGCGATTTTAGCTTCCGGCAAGCAGACAACCGCAACCGGACCAGACGGTCCGGTGAGGATTGTCGACGCCGTCCGGAGGCCAAAAGCGCCCGGCCCTTTGGGTGGGCAGTGTGTCGGCCACCGGCAGCGTCGCAATCCTCGACCGATGCCAAGGCATCGCTCTAAGGTCCGCTCCTTGCCGGATGACCGCACACGGTCCCGCGCAATCGGTCGATATCAGCGCAGGTTGGTACAACGGCGCGAGACGTGTGCCTCGCGCCGCCAGAGAAACGGACAGATTAGCGGTACACGCCGTTCACCGCCAGCGAAGGCAGTTCGCCGCCGACCCACTTCTCGTAGAGTTCGGCATAGCGGCCGGTGCGGACCTGCTGGTTGATGAAGAGGTTGAGGTAGTTGATGAGGCCGTATTCTTCGCGGTTGGTGAAGAGAGCCACGTAGTCGATGTCGAACGGCGCCTTGCCGACAACCGAGATACCGGCGAACTTGCCGGTCTTCACGTTGGCCTGCGCCACGGTCGAGGTCGACACCGTTGCGTCGATCTGCCCCTGGCTAAGCGCGAGGAAGACGTCGGCCTGCGTCTGGTAAGGACGGAATTCGCCCGCACCCCATTCCTTGACCTGCTTTTCCAGCGCGATGGCTTCGAAGGTGCCGGCGGTGGCGCCGACGACCTTGCCCTTCATGTCCTCGAAGGACTTGATGTCGGTCTTGTCGTTGGCGGTAACGGCCATTTCGAAGGCGAAGTAGGGAACGGTCATGCCGACGGTCTTGGCACGCTCGAGCGTATCGGAGGTCGAAGCGACGCCGACGTCAACGCGGCCGGACATCAGCGCAGGGATGCGCTCGGGGAAGGGAGTTTCGACGATCTCGGCCGTGACGCCCAGCGCCTTGGCAAGGTCGTTGCAGTAGTCGACGTCAAAGCCGACCGGATTGTTGTTCTCGTCGCGAGAACCCATCGGCGGGAAGTCGAGAACCACTGCGCAACGCAGCGTACCCGAGCCGATGATATCATCCAGCTTGTCGGCATGGGCCGGGCTGGTCAGAGCGGTGGCGGCAACGAGGCCGAAGGCTAGGACCGAGGTCTTCATTTTTCTCTCTCCCTGAATTTGGTGCGCCGTTTGACGGCGAGCGCAATATTCCGCGTTGGAGAGCGTAAATCAACTTAAAAATACAAACAGTATACAAAAAGTATATGATCGTGACGCAGTTGGCCCGCAGGGATCCCATTTGTTTCGCAAAATGGGGTCCCTGCGCAGCGATCGGTCGCGGATCAGTTCAGGAAATCTTCCGGCAGCAGGGCTTCCGGCAGGTTCTGGTAGGAGACCGGACGCAGAAAGCGGCGGATCGACATGGTGCCAACGCTGGTCGCGCCGAAGTTCGTCGAGGCCGGATACGGGCCGCCATGCACCATGGAATCGACGACCTCGACACCGGTCGGGAAACCGTTGACGAGCAGGCGCCCCGCCTTGCGCTCAAGGATGGAGCGCAGGCGACGGGCCGGCTCGATGTCGCCGGCATCCATGTGCACGGTGACCGTCAGCTGTCCCTGGAGACCGCGCGCGAGCTGTTCCATCTCGGCTTCCGAATTTACCCGGACGACGAGGCCGAGAGGGCCGAAGACTTCCTCGCCGAGTGCATGGTCGGCCAGAAACTGGCTGCCGGTCGTCTCGAACAGGTTGGGCGACGCGGCGCGGTCCGACGAGCTGGTCTCGAGCAGCGGCTTGACGCTGTTGCGGGTGGTGAAACGCTCCTGGCCGTCGCGGTAGGCCTTGGCGATACCATCGGTCAGCATGGTCTGCGGCGCCACCTTTGCGAGCGCATCGACGGCGGCGGCCGTGAAGCGGTCGGCATCGGATCCTTCGATCACCACCGCGATGCCGGGATTGGTGCAGAACTGGCCGGCACCCATGGTCAGCGAACCGGCCCAGCCCTGTCCAAGCGCCTCGGCACGTGCCTTCAACGCTTCCGGCAGCAGGAACATCGGGTTGACCGAGCCGAGCTCGCCGAAGAACGGGATTGGTTCGGGGCGGGCGGCGCACAGATCGAAGAGCGCGCGTCCGCCGGCGAGCGAACCGGTGAAGCCGACGGCCTTGATCAGCGGATGCTTGACGAGCGCGTGGCCGACGTCGCGGCTGCCGCCTTGGATCAGCGAAAACACGCCCGGGTGAACGCCGCACTTGCGGATGGCGGCTTCGACGGCCTCAGCGACGATCTCGCCGGTGCCGGGATGGGCCGAATGACCCTTGACCACCACCGGGCAACCGGCGGCGAGCGCCGCTGCGGTATCGCCGCCGGCAGTCGAGAAGGCGAGGGGAAAGTTGGAGGCGCCAAAAACGGCGACCGGGCCGATCGGCCGCTGGATCAGCCGGATTTCCGGACGGGGCGCCGGCTGGCGCTCGGGGAGGGGCGCATCGACGCGTCGGTCGAGGTAGTCGCCCGCCTCGATATGGTCGGCAAACAGTCTCAGCTGACCGGTGGTGCGGCCGCGTTCGCCCTGCAGCCGCGCTTCCGGCAGGCCGGTTTCCTGGCTGCCAATCGCGGTAATGGCTTCGGCTCGTGCCTCGATCTCGTCGGCGATGGCGCGCAGGAACGCTGCACGTTCGGCCCGCGACGAATAGCCGTAGGTCCAGAACGCTTCTTCCGCCGCCTCGCAGGCGCGGTTCACCAGTTCGACCGTGCCGACGGCGAAGTCATGCGCCGGGCCGTGTGCCGGTGTCGAGGCGAAGGTGCCTGCACCGTCGAGCCACTCGCCGGCGACGAGATGTTTTCCTTTGGGGGTGAAGACCATCTGCGGATCCTTTCTTGAGAACACCGGTGTCTTTCGGCATGAATAGCTGACAGCCGAATTGCACTTGTCGGATCTTTGTATACTCTATGTATGCAGAACTTCAACCGCCCGCAACAGGGTCATATGCAGCCAGAAAGGTACAAGATGAGTGAGACCACCACCCTGACAATCGCCGCAGTTCAGGAGCGGGTCGAGGCGATCTTCCGCAAGGCCGGGCTCAATGCCGTCCAGGCCGGCGCCCTTGCGCGGGTGATCGTGGCAGGCGAACGCGACGCCTGCAAGTCGCATGGCATCTACCGTATCGAAGGCGCGCTGCGCACCGTCAAGGCCGGTAAGGTAAAGCCGGACGCCACTCCCGGGCTTCTACCGCAGGAAGGCTCGGCGATCGTCAAGGTCAATGCCATGGGTGGTTTTGCCAATCCGGCCTTCGAGCTTGGCCTGCCTGTTCTCGCCGAGCGTGCCCGGACCCTGGGGCTTGCCGCCCTCGTCATCAATGACTGCACCCATTTCTCGGCGCTCTGGCCCGAGGCGGAAGGGCTGACGGATATGGGCCTTGCCGGGCTCGTCATGTGCCCGAGCTATGCGACCGTCGCGCCGACCGGCGGCAACAAGCCGTTGCTCGGCACCAACCCGTTTGCCTTCGCCTGGCCGCGCGAAGGCCGTCCGCCCTATGTCTTCGACTTTGCGACCTCCGTTGCCGCACGCGGCGAGATCGAGCTGCACCGCCGGGCCGGTAAGCCGCTGCCGGAGGGCTGGGCGATCGACGCGTCGGGCAATCCGACGACCGATCCGGATGCCGCACTTGCTGGCGCCATGCTGCCGTTCGGTGGCCATAAGGGTTCGGCCATAGGCACGATGATCGAACTCCTGGCCGGCATCATGATCGGCGACCTGACTAGCCCGGAAGTGCTCGACTATCTCGGCACCACCTCATTGGCGCCGTTCCATGGCGAACTGATCATCGCCTTCTCGCCGGAGGCATTTGCCGCCGGGCGTCCCGGCAATCCGTTCGACCGCGCCGAGGTCCTGTTTGACGCCATTCTCGGCCAGGGCGCGCGCCTGCCGTCGCAGCGCCGCTTCGCTGCCCGCGCAAAGTCTGAGGTCGATGGCATCACCCTGACGGCCGCCGAGATGGAGCAACTCGAGCGCCTGCACACACTTGGGCTCGATGCCGTGGCGTAAAGATCCAGCCCCGGGGCACTCAGCCCCCTTCTGGCACTTAGCAAAACGAAAGGCTCTCCCGGAGGCTCCCGGAAGGGCCTTTCCCTTCCCAAAATGTGGAACCAGTTTGCCCTGGTTCCACATTTTCAGAATCTGCCGGTAACGGGTTCTTTGAACGGGCATCCGGTAGCAAAGACAGCGAGATCATTGCGACCTCATCGAGAAGGCACGGCCAAACTCCCTTCGATGCAATGCGTCACGGCAGCAGGGATCGTGTCGTCGGCGTCAGCCGCAACACCTCGTTCTGCCGCCACGTTCGCCGCTCCATCTCCGAAACGACCTCCGTGATCCAGGTCTCGGAGCGCGCAAGTTCGGCAAGATGCGTCTCGTAGGCAGCCAGACTGGGGAAAGCGGAGAACCAGACGAAGACGGTCTCCCCTTCGCGGACAGGCAGCTTCGGGAAAGTGTTCGGGCTCTGCTCGGTGACCAATGCTGCCAACACCGTGGCCGAGGCTTGCTCCAGATATGGCCTGACAACGGCTTCAAAGAACACGGCAAACGCGTCGTCCGTACGTGGTGCGAGATAACAGATCGTCGCAACCACAAGACCGCGCCGTACATCCGCCGCGCCAGAGGCGGCGCGCGTGGCGCCCGACCGCGCAAAGCCGGTATCGGGCGATGCGGGCCGCAGGAGCAGAACGTTGTCCGAATTGATCATCGTTCCGTTCGCCTGGTCGCGGTGAGCTGCCCACACCGGGCCCGTATAGAACGAGTTCAATGCCGCTGCGCGGGACGGCATGTCGCGAAAGCCTCGCAGCCATACAAAGCTGTCGGGATCATCAAGGTCGCGGAATTGTCCCATCACGCTCATTCCCTGCGCTTCCTGGGGTTCGATGAACTCGCGATCGAACAGGTCGATCAGCGTCTCCCTGGTGTTCGGCCGAAGCCGATACCGCCGCAGTTCAACGATCGCGTTGGTCGGATCGTCCGTAGCCGTCAGTGGTTCGCTCATTGTGAATACAGTCATGGCCACCTTTCCTCGGAACAGGACAGTCGTCCTGTTTTGTAATACAGGACAGTTGTCCTGTTTTGTCAACCTGTTATAACCAGGAGGAAAGGAAGGACCCATGTCGGAACGACCTATCTCGTCGCATAGACGCATGAATGATCCCGAAGGACTAAGGCAGCGGCTTGTGGATGCTGCCTACGCTGCATTCTCGACCCGCGGCTACCATTCCAGTGCCCTCCACGACTTGAAGCGCGAGGCGGGCGTCACGGGTGGAGCGCTCGCCCATCATTTCCCCACCAAGAAGGCCCTTGGCCTCGCCGTTATTCAGGATCGGGTGGCGGAAGCCGTCGAGTTGACCTGGATCACGCCAGTCAATCTTGCGACGACGACGGCCGACGGTATCCAAGCGGTGTTCGCAGCCATCATTTCCGAACTGGAGCGGAAAGGGGCAGTGTCGGGCTGTCCGTTGAACAATCTCGCTCTTGAACTGTCGCGCGAGGACGAAGATTTCCAGGCCGCGATCGAGGCGATCTTCATGCGCTGGAGGTCAGCCATCGCCGACAAGCTGAGGGGCGACCTCCGGGCGGCCCCCGTTCACGATTTCGATTCTGAGGCCATGGCAACCCTGGTCGTAGCAACCTATTCCGGTGCGATGGCGATGGCGAAAGCATCCCAGTCCGTGGCTCCCCTGAAGATCTGCGCCGCGCAGCTAACGTCGATCATTCGAAATCAGACGTTGCTGGGGCACGAATCTTAAGGTGAACAAACGCTGGTTCTCGCTTCCTTCAGATTTTTAAACAAAAAGAACCCCCTAAGTCCTTGCGGTGTAGGGGGTTCAGCAGAAACGTCACCTAAAATTCCACACGTCAGCTAAGGACCCTCCCGACGGGAGGGCCTTCTTGCTAACGCGCGGTCAACCGATGATCAGCCCTTGTATGTTTGCACTGCGCCCGGGAGCTTGCTCCACGCGGCATACCAGCTGTTGAACAGCTTGAACTGCGCTTCGACATAGCCGCGCTGGCTTTCCGACAGGGCGTCGGTCTCGTTGAAGTGCAGCGTGTATTCCTTGTCACCCTTCAGCACCATCATGTGCTTGAAGTAGAGAACCAGATCCGGGCCTTCGTCGAAGGAGGAAAGCACGGCGAGTGCCTGTTCCAGTTCCAGCGCGCGCAGGCGTGCATCGACGTCGCCTTCGGCGGCTGCCCGCGACAGGTTGCACATGTGGATGACTTCCTTCGGCAGCACGCAGCCGATGCCAGTGATGGCGCCGGTTGCGCCGCAGTTGACGAAGCCGTGGAACACAGCCGTGTCGACGCCGATCATCAGCGAGACGCCATCGTCACGGCTGGTGATGTTCTCGGCCGCATAGCGCATGTCGGCGGCGCCGCCGAATTCCTTGAAGCCGACGAGGTTCGGATGTTCGGCGCGCAGCGCGAAGAACAGGTCGGCGCGGGTGGCAAAGCCGTAGTAGGGGCTGTTGTAAATCACCGCCGGCAGGTCCGGGGCAGCCGAGAGGATGGCCTTGAAGTGGTTCTTCTGGGCGGCAACGACCGAGCCGCGCGAAAGCACGCGGGGGATAACCATCAGGCCCTGGGCGCCGACCTTCTGGGCGTGGGCCGCATGGGCGACGGCAGAAGCGGTATTGACGGCGCCGGTGCCGACGATAACCGGAATGCCGGCCTTGACCAGGCGCTCCACGCCTTCCATGCGCTGCGCGTCGGTCAAAAGCGGCCAGTCACCCATCGAACCGCAGTAGACGACTGCGGACATGCCCTGGGCGATCAGTTCCTTGCCTTTGCGCACCAGCGCATCGAAGTTGGGGCTGCGGTCGTCGTTGCACGGGGTCATCAGCGCAGGAATGACGCCGGAGAAAATCTTGGCCTTCATCTCAAACTCCTCAATTGGTCTGTCGAATGGGCTGAGGCCAACGTCATCACCGACGCCGATCTCAGCCTTCGACGGTGACAATATCCTGTTGTATTTTATTTGTCGACAAGAAATCGACAGAAGATTACAGCGCGATATCCAACCGCTCGTCGCGGGTGAAAAGCCGCTTGATCTGAGTGACGATCTGCTCGGCATGCACCTTGGCCAGCTGGTCGGCCGCTTCGACGTTGCGGGCGGCGATCACGGTGATCATGTCCTCGTGCTCGTCGACGAAGCGTTGCGGCAGCTGGTCACCATAGGACTGGTAATAGAGCCGCAGCATCCGCCGGCCTTCGTCGAGGAGCCGGTTGAAGAGGCCGCTGAAATAGGCGTTGCGGCCGGCCTCGGCGATGGCCGAATGAAAGGCGGCGTTGGTGGCGATCATCGCCAGCGCATCCTGGGCCTGCACCGCGGCTGCGAATTCAGCCTGCCGGGCGCGGATGATCTGCAGATCCTCCGGGCGATGATGCTGCGCCGCGAGCCGGGTGGTGACGCGGTACATCAGCACGAGCGCATCGAAGAACGTGTGCATGTTGAGGAAATCGATGCTTGAAACCATCGTCGACCGGTTCGGCAGCGTATCGATCAGGCCCTCGCCGGCCAGCCGCACCAGCGCTTCGCGGATCGGCGTGCGCGACATCTTGAAGCGTTCGGCGAGTTGGACCTCGTCGATCGGGCTGCCCGGCGGCAGGACCAGATCGAGGATTTCGTCACGCAGAAGGTCGTAGACCATCTTTACGCCGGAGCCGCGCTTGCGTTCGAGTGTGGGGTTGGAATCGGTATCGGTCATCTTTAGAATCCTTTTGTCGACACGATAAATACTTCCCCATGTCCGTGGGATCAACTCTGCATAGGCATTGGTTCGAGATCGCGAGGTTTCCCGAGCGTTGGCGTCGTTCGGTACCGGTCCTCTATTTTCGCGCGACGGATGGGTGAGATTGGCAACTTTGCGCCGGCAGTAAACGCTCGCTTCGCGTTGCGGTTTCAAAACTGGCGGAGGAAATGAAGATGTGCGATATTCGTGCCCAAGACGACTGCCACCCTGCGGCAGTTAGTAAAGCGTGACTAGCTGTTGACGCTTCGATGGCCGGTATGTCTGTCGCCGCCCTACGGCGAATTTTCAGAGCAGCATTCACCCTACCCAACATTTTCCGCTGAGACGGCGCTATGCCGCGCAATTTCACAAGCTCATCGTCCCGAATAAATGAGGAGGAGCACCCCTATGCTGTGAGAAGGGCATCCCCCACTACAGCGCCGCGCGTCGTATTAGACGCGCAAAGGTCGCTGTAACGCTTTGAATTGCTGCATGTTTTTATCCATAGATCGAATAGGATTTAAGGAAACACGCAGTAGGCCAAGTTAAACGGAGGGAATGAATTATGAGTGGCATGAGAAACCTTTATTTTGGTTTGCTGGCTTCCGTATTCGCGACCGCGCTGGCTGCGCCATCAGTTGCGCAGCAGCCGCAGCCAAAACCCAACATTCTTGTCATCATGGGAGATGACGTCGGCTGGTTCAATATCGGTGCCTATCACCGGGGAATAATGTCCGGGAAGACGCCCAGCCTCGACAAGCTGGCGGCGGAGGGCATGATGTTCACGGATTATTATGCCGAGGCAAGTTGCACTGCTGGACGGGCGAGTTTCATTACCGGTGAAATTCCGCTCCGAACGGGCCTGACGACGGTTGGCCAGGCGGGCGCAGACGTAGGAATGCCTGACAAGGCGGCAACCATAGCCGCCGCGCTGAAGACGGAGGGATACGCCACCGGCCAGTTCGGCAAGAACCATCTCGGCGATCTGAACAAGTTTCTGCCGACACTGCATGGGTTCGACGAGTTCTTCGGTTACCTCTATCACCTCGACGCGATGTCAGACCCCTATTGGTATTCGTTTCCGAACGAACAGTCGTACCGAGACAAGGTCGGGCCGCGCAATCTGGTCCACACCTTTGCTACCGATACGGACGACACATCCGAACAGCCGCGTTGGGGCAAGATCGGCAAGCAGAGGATCGTGGACGAGGGTCCCCTAGCGCCGTACCCTGACATGTCCAACGTTCCGAACATGCATGACATCATGCCCAAGGCCAAATACGACATGGGCTCCTTCGATGAAGTCCTGGTCAAGTCGTCGTGCGATTTCATGGACAAGGCAAAGACAGACGGCAAACCGTTCTTTGTCTGGCACAATACGACGCGAATGCACGTCTGGACTTTCCTGTCGCCAAAATACCAAGCGCTGATGAACAGCGACACCAACTATGGCCTCGAAGAAGCTGGCATGGCGCAGCTCGATGACAGCGTCGGCGCTCTCCTGAAATGCGTGCAAGATGCGGGTGAGACCGACAACACCATCGTCATTTTCACGACCGACAACGGCGCGGAGGTGTTTACCTGGCCCGACGGTGGCATGACCCCGTTCAAGGGCACCAAGGGTACGGTAATGGAGGGCGGGTTCCGCGCGCCGGCCATTATCCGTTGGCCGGGCAAGGTTAAGGCGGGAACGGTCGAGAACGGCATATTTTCTGCCTTGGATTGGTTCCCAACGCTGGTCGCGGCGGCGGGCAACAGCGAGATTACTGACCAGTTGCTCAAGGGCGCGAAGCTGGGCGACAAGACCTACAAGAACCACCTTGATGGCTACAACCAACTCGACCTGTTGACGGGCAAAGGACCATCCGCACGGCATGAATTCTTCTACTTCGGCGGCCCTTCTCTGGGGGCAGTTCGCATCGATGACTTCAAGTATCAGTTCTTCCAGCAGCCTCAGGGTTGGCCCGGTGCGAAGGTAACAACGGACATGCCCACCATGGTCAATATCCGTCAGGACCCATTCGAGCGGACGCCGTCGATTGGCAGTCAAAGCCTCAATGACCTCGGTGGGGGCTACATGAACGACTTCTATGCTCGCGAGTTCTGGCGTTTCGTCAGTGTTCAGCAGGAAGTCGGCAAACTTGCGCTCACCGCGATTGACTATCCGCCAATGCAGGATCCGGCCTCCTTCAACCTGGATGCAGTGAAGAAACAGATCGATGCGGCGATCAAGAACAAGCCGGGGAACTAGTCGAACATGTCGAGACGAGGGTTGTTCGATTGACTGCCCTCATTCTCCCGGTCGGCCGAAATCAGCGGTGTGATATTCCAGCGGACATCCGCTGGAAACGACCGCTTTGCACCGGAAGTCGCGGTTGGGGGCGTTGCTCCATAAGACCGGAAAGAAGCGCGGCTGCCTGGGCCGCGCTAGAGGACATCGAGGATGTCGCGGGTCAAAGTGCCGGTATGTTAGCCTGCGAAAAACCCGCGAACGCCGCTGCCGGCAGCGGACCTGCGGTCATCAAGGTAAAATCGAACGGTGCGCGCACGTCCGGACCGAGCACATACTGGCGATGAACGCGCAGGAAGTTGCGCCTGATCCGCCTATAGCGGTCAGGCGACAGCATGTGCTTGACCTTGATATAGGCGATGGACGGCTGCCTTGCCTCAGGATGCCCCGACAGGGCGACGACACGCGTCTTGTAGAAGTGGATGGCATCCGTCAGGCAATGGACCTCGAACCAGAAGATTTCCTTGGCGCGGGCAATTGCCCCGACGCGGGCCCGCAGGGCATGGGCCGGCGCCATCAGCGCGCATTGCAGGATCGCGCCGCCAAGTGTTGCGAACACCACCCGTTTGCCTTCGATAACATCCGGCCGCCGCTCGATCAGCATGCCGATGACATGCGCGGCGACACTCGAACCCATGCTGTGCGAGCTGATAAGATACTCGTCGGCGTCCTCGCTGAACGCCTCGCAAGCGGCATCCACACAGCTTTCGAGCCAACGGTTGAAATCGGGCCGATCCAGTCGTGCCATGGCCACGGCCATTTCCCAGTCGGCAAACAGGTGCAGCGTATGGAACTTCGTGGCCAACGGCATCATGACCTGTTGCAGCAGGAGACCGGCCAGCGGTACGCTCCACAGCAGGTTCCAGCTCGAAAGGCTCAGCCAGTGCGGAATGAATGCAACGACTAGGGCCGCTGCCGTCATCAATCCGGCCAGCAGGAAGGGGAACAGGAAAAATAGGCCAAAGCGCCAGGCATGGCGAAAATAACCCCAAAGCCCACCGTTGAACGTTACGTTCAGCGCACTGGCAAATCCGCCGCCCAGCCGGCGTGTGAATGACTGGCGGCTCAAGGTATCGACGAGCACATCGTGATCGAAAACATGGATACGGCTTGAAGTCCGCCAGTCCGGTCCGGCACAGTCGACGTCGAAATGCGTCGCCGCGCCCGTGCTCACCAAGGGCCCGACATCGGACTTGAAGTCCCATACCTCGGCGCTCTGCCGCGCTGAACGGGCGTAACGCCGGCGGTGCGCCTCCGCGTCGAAGGGCTCAAAGCCCGTAAAATGCAGTACGACCCTCTTTTTCACACGGGACATGGGAGGCTTCTGTGATGATGGTTTCGAGAGTTGCCGCCAAGCGACGCGGCGGCGATCCCGATTGGGTGACCGCTGGGCATCTGGCGACGTAAGGCGAGGAAGGGCAGGAGGCGGAATCAGCTTGAAATTGACCGGCTCCGTATCGATGCGAACTGCGGCGCAATCGTGATCGGTCGAGCGGCCTGCGTCGGGCTCGGTGAAATAAAATGGTACCGGCAAGTGCGATGGGATGGAATGCCACGCCACTCGTCTCTAGGGGCGACATATCTGCCATCGAAACCGCAAAGCAACTTGGCCTTGGCCGCTCAACGGGCTATCGAGGAGCGCGGTTCGATCAAGGAGTTTCAGGAGCGTTGGCCCCTAAACGGCGACGAACCTGGATAAGATCATCCGTGGTCGGAGAACCCCGGGTTGCCGTTGAACGCATTGCCGAGAAGAGTGAACCTATGAACACCAATCCAGACACCGATTTTCCCGAACTCAATGCGATCGAAGCCCGTGTTCTTGGCTGCCTGATCGAGAAGAAGGAAACCACTCCTGACGTCTATCCGTTGACGCTCAATTCCCTCCACTCCGCCGCCAACCAGAAGACGGCGCGCGATCCGGTGATGGCGTTGGAACAGGCCGATGTGCATCGTGCGCTCAATTCGCTCGCCCAGAAGGGATTGGTCCGGCAGGCCTTTGCATCGCGCGTCGAGCGTTATGAACATCAGGCCGCCAACCGCTTTTCACTGACCTCGCCGCAAATCGTCGTGCTCGGGCTGCTTTTGCTGCGCGGCCCGCAGACAGCCTACGAGCTCTGGTCCCGCAGCGAGCGCATGGCGCGGTTCCAGTCGGTGGAGGATCTCAAGGATAACCTCGACCTGATGATCGGACGTCGGCCTCCGCTGATCGTGCAGCTCAACCGCGGCGCCGGCCAGCGCGAAGACCGGTTTGCGCATCTTTTGTGTGGCGAGGTCGATCAGACGATCACCGCGGCGCCGAGCATGCCGTCCTTCGCCACGTCGGGCCTGTCCGAGCTGGAACAGCGCGTACAGACGCTGGAAGAGACTGTGGCGGTGCTCCAGGCTGAAATTGCCGCGCTCAAGGGTCATTGAACGGCCGCGGGGAAAAGACAACCTTGACGCTTGCGAATTGGAGGCCGGCCGCTGTGGCGACCGGCCTCATGTTTACTTTCCCGCCGACGCCGCAGCCGTCCTTGCGGTCTCCGCTTCGCCAATGGCGGCAGCGCATTCCTCGCAGCAGACTTCTACCGTCTTGCCGCCGAGCTTGACCTTGATGCTGTTCTGATCGAGTTCGCAGTCGCAGGCCGCGCAGGTTTTCTGGCTCATCGTCTTCGTCTCCTCTTGGTCGTGATTTCGACCATTGGAGAAGATCATCTGCACGGCGGTGCCGCTGTCAGATTCTTTAGCGATCGATGCGACCGTTGGCAGGTGGCAAGGCGGCACGTTAGTTTCGATTGGGCGCACACGCTGCGGCCGCGCGCGTCCTCCGTATCCTTGCCGGCGCCAGCTATGTTTGGAGAAGAGCATGTTTTCTGCCCGCCCTGGGAGTGCTGAAACCGTGCGACAGTTCCCAAAGCGCCCGTGTCGCGCGGCGAAAAATAGACCCATAAAAGTTGATTGATTTTCGGCTGCAAGATCGCCAGAGTAGCGAGGTAGAGCACAGCTCGTCCGCTTCAAGTCAAAAATGAGCAAAGCCGCGAACGAGGCAGTATTTCGGTGTTCCGAAACTATATTGATTGACATTTGCAAGACGAAAACAAAAATAAAAAATGGGCCCCGGCATGTACAGCCAGGGCCATTTTTTTATGCGATGCACCGACAAAGACCGATGACACCGCTAAAACGCAATCACGAAAAGTTGACTGTCCGCCGAACGGGTTCACGCCCCTCGATCACGCGGCGAACCTGCCGGCGATCGCAACGTAGGATATCGAGGCAATCATTGCCGAACCATTCCAGCGATGCGTCGAGCTGTCCGTCGTCCACGATCTCCAGGAGAAAGCCGACATAGTCGACGGTGCCTTCGAACAACGGCGTCATTCCGTCGCGACGGCCGGCCGCGGCATAGACATTCGCTGGTTCGAAGACCGAGAGGTCAGACCGGTCGCGGATGTTCTTCAGATGGTAATGGCGGATGTGCGGTATCATCTGGCGGTGCACGGCGATTGGATCGTCGCCGCCCTCCCAGACGTGGAGCGTATCGAAATTGATCGCGAAGGCGGGTTGGTCGACCTCCTCGATGAGGCGCAATGTCGAGGCCGCAGTATCGGCCAGCGTCTTCGGATGTGTCTCCGCCAGCAGTTGAATGCCGTAGCTGGCAGTGATCGCGCATATCTCTCTCAGCCGCTCCACGATGCGCTGCCGCTCTTCGTGGGAGACGGAGAGACTGCCGCAATTGCCGGCGAAGGTACGGATTTTGCGGGTTCTCCAGCGGCGGGCGAGCCTGCAGAGCTCGACAGTCTTGTGCCGCAGCGTCTCCTTATCGCCGTCGAGCGGCAGATAGTCGCTGATCATCGGCACATTCAGCCCGAAAGTATCGAGCCAATCGGCATTGCGGTCGGGCTGCTGCGCCAGGTTGCGTGCATGCGCACCCCAGAGCTCGATCCCCTGAAAATCGTTGGATTGCGCCCAGGCGGCGATTTCGCCGAGGGAAATCAGATGATGGCGAAACGTGATCGTGCACAGCGATATGTTCATCGCGCAACCCTTTTCAGCGTGGGCCTCTCCAGCATGGGAATGTCGGCGGCAATGTTCCGTTCGCACCAGAGATCGAAGATCTCGGCGAGCTTGCCTTTCAGTTTCGTCTCGATCCGGTCGGCTTCTGCCAGCCGCTCGAACACCGGGGTGGCCAAGGCGCGGTCGCCGGTCTGGCTCAGCTTCATGCAATCGTAGTGCAGCGATTTCAACGCCTGGACGAGCGCCTCGATCTCTTCGCACCAGCCTTCGAACTCGGCCGCCGGCAGCTTTAGGGCTCGCCAGAAGAACGCAAAGCCATGCTCGTAGGCGTATTTGCGGATGGTGATGACGGGCAGTTCGCGCACGGCCTCCGTGAGGTCGGAGAGGTCGATGCCGCCGCGTCCGTCGATATGAGCCGTGACGATCATGCGAACGGTGTCGGCCAGCGGATTGCTGTCTCTGATAAAGCAGGCCTCGAAATAGGCCTTGAGGTCTTCGGCTGCCGGTGGCCGAGCCTCTGCATTGTCGAAGACATAGCCGCCGCCGACGGTCGGCTGCATCACCGCATGGATCACCTTGTCCCGCGCGATCTCGCCTTCCCAACGGTAGTCGGGATCATGCACGAACCACGTATCGGGGTCGGCGGTTTCCTGCAGCATGAGGTAGTGCGGGAAGGGGTTCTGGTTGAACTTGTTCTCGCGCTCCGGCAGGTGGAACATGTCGAGCATGACCATGACGGAGCCGGTATCTGCGCGCCTGTTGACGAGGTCGAGCATCACGGCGAGATTTTCGCTCTTGCTGATGTCAGGGTCGTACCACTCGTAAACGGTGACGCCGTATAGCCGCTGAAACCAGCTGCGGAAGAATTCCTGGCTGATCTCGGGTGCGTGATAGAGAAGCTGGAAACGGTCGCTAAGCGCAAACTTTGCATCCCAGACACCGAAATAGAATGGCCTGTGATCCAGGCCCTTGCGCTTCAGCCCGTCGCAGACGCAACTGACAAAGCAGTGCACCTTGATGTCGTAATAGGCCTCGCCATGCACGCCTTCGTCGGTCGTGCCGCCGGTCAGCGGAAACGATGGGACCACCGTCGCGGAGGGCTTCGGCTCATAGAGCGCGGCGAGGTCGGCGACGGTGTGGACATCCTGGCGGGCGATCGCCTCTTCAGGAACACTCAGCCCGTATTCCAGCTCCAAATTGAGAAAGATCTGCAGGATCAGGACGGAATCGAGATAGAGGTCCTCGTTGAGGCGAGCGTCGGGGCCGAAGCCGTCGAGATGCGGATGCATCATAAGGTCGCTAAGGACCTCGTGGATTGCCTCGAGGATTTCGTTGCTGGTCATGACGCGGCTCCGGCGATCGGTTTGGTGAACTCACCGGCCGCGTGCCGGGCGGCAACCTCGCGGCGGCTGATCTTGCCGTTGGCCTGGCGCGGGATGGTGTCGACCTGGCGGATGTCCATCGGCAGCTGATGATTGGCGAGGTGTTGACTGCACCATTCGCGGATCGCCTGCGGCGCGATGGTTTGACTGGCGCTGAACAGCAAGGCCACGCGCTCGCCTGCGAAACGGTCGCCCATGCGGAAGGCTACGGCGTCGCTGACTTCAGCCATCGCCATTGCCGCGTCCTCGACATCCCGGGGATAGACGTTGAGACCGGAGACATTGATCATGTCGTCCATGCGCGACACGAAGACCAGCATGCCGTCATCGCGGCGATAGCCGAGATCGCGGGTGTGGATGGCAATGCCGTCGTCCTTGGTCACGACGATTTCATCCGCATTTTCGGCGTTGCTGCCGGTTTGCGGCAGAAGATGCGGCAGCACGAACCCCATGTCGCCGGCGTTGGCGACATCCGGATTGATGGCGATGCATCCGGCTTCGGAGCAGCCATATTGCTGGAACATATGCCGGCTCCTGGCCCTGATCTGCGCAAACCAGGGATCCGGCAGCAGCGTGCCCGACGTCATCGTCGCATGGATCTGCTCGCCGTCCGGCAGCAGCCGGGCGAGCGTGTGCAGGATGGCCGGCGACGAATAGAGCAGCGGCCGCTCGATCTTGCGCAGAACCTTCATGAGGTATTTGGGGTTGGCCGTGTTGACGATAACTGGTGTCTGACCGCGCTTGAGCGCCACGAGGATGCCGCAGATCAGGCCGTAGGAATGGGTGGTCGGGCAGGCGATGACCGGGGTCATGTCCTCCGGCGCGCGGAAGCTGCCAATATAGCTTTCGATCTCGGCGTCGATATCCTCCCAGCTACGCGCCACGCATTTTGGTGCACCTGTTGTGCCCGAGCTCATCTGGAGAAGCGTTCCGACCGGCAAGGCGTTCGACGGTCGTTCCAGCACTTCCGCCGTCAGGCTGTTGTAGAACAGCCGATCGCAGCCGGCGCCGGCCGCAAGCTTGCGCGCGGCGGCATAGGGCGTGCCCGGATGGATCGGCAACACGCTGGCGCCGGCCTTGCGGATGGCGAAGAATAGCGCCAGCCAGTCGATGGTTTCGGCAAAGCAGACCGCGTAGCGTCCGTCGTCGCGGTCCTTCAGGCCGATCCGCCCGGCCAGGCGTGCGGATGTTTCGTCGAAATAGGCGCGATCATAGAGCCTGTCGTCGATACGGATCATGGCTTTCTCCTTTGTTGAAGCCTGTCCGCGGCCAAGGCATTGGGCACTACGTGGTGGTACTCGGGCTTGCGGGCGAAGAGCTTCCTCGTAATCAGGGATTCGGTGAGAATTTCGGGGCCGTCGTGGCCCAGCTGCGCCTGCCGTCCCGCCGTGCCATGCTTGTGCGGATAGGATGACAGCAGGCTTTCGACCCGCTGCCAGAACAGCTGTTCGCTGAGGGCGTAGCAATGGCCGAGAAGGTGGCTGATCTCGCTCAGATTGTAGACGAACAGGGTGTCCATCACCAGTTCGCGCAGGCAATCCAGATTGTCCGTCCAGTAGAACTGGTCCGGCTCGGCGTCCCGGTAAAGCGGATGCAGGGATGGAAAATCGGGCGCCTTTTCCGGTTCGCGCAGAAAGCCCTGCGAGAATTCGATGCTTTCGTGGAAGTCCCGCAGGATCAACCGTACCGGCCATCCGTCGCGGTGCACGAGCAGCATGTTCTGGCCATGCGCCTCGACGGCGATACCGTGATGGACGAGCAGATGCCAGACCGGCAGGACGGCGACTTCGAGCAACCGGTTGATCCATGGCATCAGGCCGAAGCGCCGGATCCAGTCGTCGGCAAAGGGCCGCCTGTCTGTCTCCATCATCATCAACGCGGTGAAGGGAATGACGGCTTCTCCGGTTTCAAGCATTGCCTGCGCGCTCTGGCGCCAGATCGCGCCCACTTGTCCGGCCAGCGGCTCGTCCGCATCGGCGATGATCCCGGCATATTCCTGCAGGATGGTGAGCGGGTATTGTTCGCTGAACAGCGGATCCGAAGCGACGATCTCGCCGATCCAGCTTGAGATAATCGGCGCGGTGCAGACCGAATGCGGCTCCAGGATGCGCCGCGAGGACGTGTTGACGATGTTGAGCGGTAGCTTGACGCTTGCCGCGTGCGGTCGGTCCTGGTTGAGCAACGAGCGTACCGACTGGGTCGCCGTGTAGCGGTCGCCCGCCGGGCCGAGGCAATGGGCATCGCCGTCTGCGATCCAGCCGGCAAGCAGCGTTTCGCTCAGGTTGCGCCATTGCCACGGATGCAGCGGCACGAGCCCGAAATCCTCAGTGCAGACACCGAGCTGCTGTTGCATGCCCTGAAGATGCGCCCAGGTTTCCCCGCCAAGTTCGGTCCGCCAGAATGCCTCTTCTGTGTCGGGCAGCGCCTGGCGCAGATGCTTGCGCGCGACGAGCAGCCAGACGAGCTGAAACGACTGGCCGGCCTCCGGGCCGAAGAGGACATGGTCCGCCTGGGAGAAGCCGGTGCGGGCCTTGTAGCAGGGGTGGTAGGGATGCCCCTCGTCGATTGCACCTTCGAGCTCGGCGAAGGACATCTCCCGTCGGGGACGGGCGATAAGATGGCGGTCGTTCCACTCGGAAAAGGCGATCGTCTGCTTCATCTCGTTCAGCAGCTTGCCACGGGTGATGCCGCTGCCGGGCAGGGCCGAAACCATAACCGAGAGCGACGCCTCGCCCCAGCTGCCGTCGCTTTCCCGCATCTGCACCGATCCCGGCAATGGCCGGATTCGCCCGAATGCGCCGAGGATGGCATCGCACCGAAAGTCGCGGCCGCCGAGCGTCCAACGAAAATGCGTTGCACCATCGCCGCCGCCCTCGCTCTGGCGCGCTTCGATGACGCCTTCGAACACAAGGGCGGCGGCAAGCTGGCGAAGCACCCGGTCGTCGGGGCGTCCCCGGAGATCAAGAGGCAATGGCATGGCTGGTCCTCAGGGTCGTCAGCGCCGCGGGTGCCCGCAAAGGGTTTGGAACGGGGCGATAAAGGACCGGCGCGTGGTCGGATTGCAGTTCGTCGACATTGAACAGCCGGGTGGTCAGGTTGGCCTTCGACGCGATCGTCGGCAGGTCCAGCACATGCCGGGCGAAATCCCGTCCGGCGCCGGTCATGCCGAGCGCGCATTGCTCCAGGTGGTTCCGGAGCATCCTGAGAAGCGTGCCTTCGTCGCACAATCCGTCGTGGCCCATGCGGCTGATGACCGAGAACACCTGATTGACGATGAGGTAATAGGCGAAGCGGTCGCGGATCTCGCTTTCGGGAAAATAGAGCGACGGGATCGTCTCGGTTTCCGGGACGAGACTTGCCAGCAGGCCACGATAACGTTCGGAGAGATAAAAACCCTGGTTGTCGCGGTAGTAGCTGACCGACGGGTAACCGGCGCCGATGTCGAGCAGGCTGTTTTGCTGATGCGCTTCAAGCGCGACGCCATAGTCTTCGTAAAGCCGGATCAGCGGTTCTACGGCGCATGCGAGATAGCGTTGGAACCAGATTATGCAGGTGTCGGCGAGAGGCTCTCCGTCCCTTGCGGCGAGCGTGCGCAGGAGTTTTTCGAGCCTCGACGGTGTTTGCGCAAGCGGGTCGGCCGTCAGCGCGGCCACGGTTATGACGCCCTGTCCGTTGCCGCGCGCGAAGGGGTTTTCGCGCAGGATGACCTCGAAGCCGCTCTCGCTGTGACCCGGCAAATCGAGCGTGATATAGGCCGGGTCCTGGATGATCCTGAAGTTCGCCGCGCGTTTAGCCAGGCCGATCCGGTCGACGAGCTTGGCCATGGCGACACCGGCCTCCAGCTCCTGTCTTCGGTTCAGGCGCACGGAATTGGTGATGCGCACCGGCAGCGAAAACTTGAGCATCCAGTCTTCAGCAGCACCATAGACCGTGCGGACGGACGACGTTGCGCTGAAGAGAGAACCGGTTGGGCCGAGGTGACGCAGGATGCCGGCCCGCTGCATCGCCTGAATACCGGGATCGAGAAGCAGGGCTTCCGCCTGCAACGGGTGCATCGGCAGCAGGCATTCGTCACCGGCAAGGCCCAGCCCTTCCGCGTCAAGTCCTGACAGCGAGCGGATGATATCCGGTGCCTGTATCGAGCGGGAGGATGCGTGACTGACGTGGTCCGCCTTCGCAGCGAAATAATGCAGCTTGAACTGGCCGCGCAGTTCCGGCGCATAGCTTTCCTGCTGCCAATAGGTCATGCCCTGCCGGCTCTTCGGCGTGGGGTGCAGCCAGTGCCCGAAGACAAGTGACTGCTCGGCCTCGAGAAAATCGTTGGCGTCTTCCTGACGCGGTTGCGCCCTGTCGACGTAGAGGGCGGTCTGCTGATAGCTTTCGAGCACCCGGATCAGAAGCTCGAGCTCGAAGCCGCGCAACGCATCTGTCTGACCGGCGCCGTCCTGACGGTAGGCGGCCTGGACCAGCATATGGAGCGCAGACATCAGCTCGATCGGACGCCACGACGGATCGGAGACGTTGCGCCCCCAGGCCCTGCCGAAGTGAAGCGGGCCGCACAGCGACGATGAGATAACCTCGACGCGCAGCATCATTTGCTGGCGGGGAAGCGACCATTCGATGCTGTCGCAGGATCCGCTGGCGGTCCGGTGCATGACCGGCACGCCGGGATTGATCTCCCTGAGGTAGCAGTTGGCGAAGCTTTGAAATGTCGCAGTTTCTGCGATTTGCCTAGACGATTTCATGTCTGTCGATCCTCGGCACGCGACATGCAAAGTCGCGCAATCGCGTCGCGTGGGAGGCGCAACGCATTGAATTTTCGTAGTGAACGGGCTCAGGTCGGCGTGATATGCATCACGCACGGTCTGCCAGCCGCCCGAGGAGGCGGATGGGATTGGCGCAGGATATGGCGGGCTGACAGCCGGGCGCCACATGAGGTTGGCCCAGGCGGGCGCGATTGACGACGTCCGTTTGAACGGTTGGTGCGGACGGAAGCGATATGTGTCGGCGACGCCGCGTGCCAGGTCGTGAACGTCAATGCATCGGTCGCCATCGCTCCAGGAAGAAACGAACCTGTGCGGTCACGTTTCTCCTCGAACGGCGGACGTCCGTTGCGGCATTCCGGTGAGCTCATCTTCCACCCGTCTCGGCTTTCGGCGCGGTGCTTCAGCAGGCGCTTTCATACAAAGACGACCGGCTCCCGATTTTTTTTCACCGATCCGGAATTTTTTTATGATTATTTTTGTCCAGTTAAATCCGGGCCCGGCCCCAAGGTGGATCGGTGCCGGGTCGTACGTCGCAATCGCCCGACGGGGCGTGGCGACACGGCCCTCCGGCAGGCAATTTTGGGTATTAGCGCAGATGCAGGGCGCGCTGGAATTCGGCGGGCGTGCGCCCATAGGCCTGTTTGAAGGACGCACTGAAATGGCTGTGGCTGGAAAAGCCGAGGTCGAGGCCGAGTGCCGTCAAGTCATGGCAGGAGCCGAGCAGGTCCAGCGCTCGCGCAAGCCGCAGCCGCAACTGATAGCGATAGAGCGGCATGGCTTCGACCTGCTGGAAAACCTGGGTGAGATAAACAGGTGACACGCCGACCTCCGTTGCCACCTCGGCCAATGTCCAGCGGCGGGCGAGATCGGTCGAAAGAACCAGCTTGGCCCGATCGACCAGCTTTTCGCGCCCATAGGTCGTAGCAGCGCTATGCGACGTCCTCTCGCCGAGCGAACGCCGGATCAATGTCAGCGTCAGGGTCTCGGCTTCGAGCGTTTCGGCAATCCCGCGGCGAAGGCTGTAACGCAACAGCGCGACAAGCGCCTGCGCTCGTGGATCGATCCGCCGGCGCGGTCTTTTGAACGCGGCAAGCGCGCCCGACCGCAATTGCTCTTTCGGCGCGAGTTCGCAGAGGATGGCTTCGTCCACTTGCACGTCGAGGCATGCATCGCCGCCTTCGATCGGATGACTGACGCGATAGTCTTCGCTGCGGTTGAAGAAGATCACCTGATTGGATTCAGCCACCGTATCGGCCTTGCCCACATGCCGCATGAACACGCCGCGATAGGGATAGACGAGGCTTGTGCGGTGGGAGCATTCCTCGCCGCTTTTCCCGCGACACGCGCCATCGCAGACCACGTCCCGCAGCGAGGCGGTCGAGGTGTCGAGAAGCGTCTGGCACGAAAACTGGGACATTGCGGTCCTATTCGTCGCGTTTGTAGAAATCGTTATAGGCGGCCCCGCGCGTCAGGCCAATATCCTTCAGCTGATGATCGGAAAGCGCAAGCAGATCCAGGCGCCCGCGCCGCGTCTCCATCCAGCGGGATACCCGCGCAAGCAGCCGCCGGGAAAAGCCATGTGTTTCGAATGCCGTCGAAAATCGGTCTCGTGGGCCGATCAGGCGAGTGGAGACATAGATCAGGTTGTCATGGGATGAAGCTGTGTCCGCCATCGGATCATCTCCTGTCATTCGTTTCCGATGATGGCAGGATGACGCGTCGTGGCCGCCGCCGCTGTCAGATTATTTAGCAATCGATGGGGGCTCGCCTCGGCATTTGGCGACCGGCGCCTCGAAATACCAAGGTCGCTGCAAGGATAGGACCTTGGTCGCTTTGCAGGCCCTTGCCGCGGCGCTATTCTTCGCCCCGGAGGATCGGTCATGACCAAAATCGCTCTGCCGCTCGTCAGTCATGGACACCCGGATCGGGAGCCGGATTGCGAGCGCGCGGTTGAAGGTGCCTTCCTGGAACTGGTCGACCGTGCGGAGGCCGCGGGTTGGACTTCCGACGAAATTGCGGACTGTCTCGTCAACCTGTCGCACAAGCATCGCACGACGCTCAACGAGGACCTCCACATTCTCGAAGAGATGGCATCCTCGCAGCTGCTCTCGAGAAAACGTCACTAACACCCGTCGTCTTTAAGCATCCATGGCTTCAGGCAGACACGAATTTTCCGTCGTAGCGCACGCGAAAATTGCGGCGTTGGGCATCTTCCTGGAAGCAGAGGAACACGAGTTCGAGATCGTTCGCGCTGCTGCGTCGCCCAAGCAGGCTGAGCGTGATCACAATCACGCCACCATAGGCCCGCGTCAGGTCGATGGCGGCTCTTCGAATTTCATTGGTGCCGACGTCGTCCCGGCCTTCACGCCGTTCGTAAACCTGCCAGAAACGCGCCGTCTCCCAGGCCGCGCGTAGCGCCTCAGTTATCTGATCCTTGAATTCATCTGCCGACCTGCCCTTGCTCCATGAAACGGTCTGCTCGGTGTGATCGCCAAAGATGTCGAGATAGCCGTCATAGTCGCCCGGATCGGAAAAACATTGCTCGATCATCCCGAATGCCACGTCATCGGAAATCGCCGCCTTGAAGTATATCGTCATCGAATCGCCAACCCTGCCTTGAGCGCCTATGTTGTCAAAGCGTCGGCGGCGTATCTAGTCCCCCCGCGCGTCTGATCGATGCCGCGCCAACGATTATCATTTTGCCACAGTGACTTGAGCACGGATAATGCCGCGCCTCCTGTCAGCCTCTCCTTTGAAGAAATCGAGAATTTCCGGGGGGTTGGGTGGTCGCCGCGCCGGCAACCGTGTCGGCTGATCGCATCGCGCATGTTTAGTGATTTCATTTATATGAGTATTGCCTTATATTTATTGATCGTGCTATCTTTGATTTCATTCTTGGCTGGCACAACCCGTATTTCGCCTTCTGACGCATGATCTCAACGATCACGCCAGAAGCGCCATGTGTTTCGACGTTCATATTGGCAGCATAGAAATTTGTTCAGTCCGGCGTAGTGCCGGGATGCAAGGCAGGGATCGGGCGCGATCGCTCCGGTCTGAAACCCCAACGCAGAAAACAGTCGGGAGGAGGCACACTTCCATGCTCGACACGGCATTTCCACGAGAAGTGTTCTCGCGTTCAGCGGCCATTGTTTGTCTGTTGGCTGGGCTCATTGCCCAGGTCACAGTGGCTCGCGCGTCGCAGCCGGACGGCGCGGAGATGCAATTTTTCGTGGTTCGCAGCGGCCAGCCCGGGTGCGAGCCGACCTGCCCCGAGTGGATATCGGCTGAGGGTACGATTGTCGATGAAAGTCCGGCGCGCTTCAAGAAACTGCTCAAGTCGATCGGCACCCGTCGTCTGCCGATCGTGGTGACGTCGCCTGGCGGAGATGTCGATGCTGCGCTTGCGATCGGGCGGATGATCAGAACGCGAAAACTTGAAGCGGCGGTCGGCAAGACCCGCTTCATCGGTTGTCAGCCGGAGCAGCAGGATTGCCGTGACAATGACGGCAAGGGCGCGCGCCATATCGGCATTGCCTATTCCGGCGAAGCCTATTGCAACTCGGCCTGCCCATTGATGCTTGCCGGCGGCACCGAACGCGTCGTCGGCGAATGGGCGTTCCTCGGCGTGCACCAGATCACCACAACCTACATTCAGATCGAGACGCAGTATCTGGCGAAGTATCGTGTCGTGAACGGCAAAAAGAAGATGACCAGCAAGAAAGTCGTCAGCCGCAGGAATATCGGTGGCTACAAGACCTATGAAATTAACAAGGCGACCGAGCGCAAGCTGGTGGCTTATCTCGCGGAGATGGGCGTCGGTCGTGAAGTCATCGATCTGATGAAGATCACGCCCGCTGCCGACATTCGCAAGATCGAGCCCGTTGCGATGCTGGAGATGAAACTGACGACGAAGTTGGGCGGGGTCGAACTGCTGACGTCGGTCGAGGCTTGCAGGACGGTGCCGGCGGCCGCCAATTGCCGCGTCTTTACGACGATGGACCTGGAGTAAAGTCGGTTGCGACGCCGGCAAAGCAACCATGAGCGGGGCAATCGGCGAGCCGATCTCCACGGCGATCAAGGTTGCAGTTCATTCTCAGGCATCGACGAGCAGGCCGCGAGCGCGCGACCCGCAAGAACAATGGCGACCGCCAGGAGAATGAGGCCCGCCGCGACAGCGAAGGTGACCCGCATGCCTGACGCGACGGCCTCGGTTGGTGCCGTGGCGATGTCGGATGCCGCCGATGCCAAGGCGAAGACGGCGCCCATGACGGATGCGCCGGTGACGAGCCCCAGGTTGCGCGACAGGTTGAGCATGCCCGAGATGACGCCGCGGCGATCCGGCGGCACGTCCGCCATGACGGCGGTGTTGTTGGCCGCCTGGAAGAGAGCATAGCCGGCGGTGACGACGACGATGGGCGCGAGGTAGCCCGGGATGGCGAATGTTGCCGGCAGGATGGAGAGTGCTGCGGCGCCGGCCGCGATTGCCGCAAGTCCGGCCATCATCACCGGTCGCGCGCCGAACCGGTCGACGAAGCGGCCCGCCGGTATGCCGCTCAATGCCGCCACCACCGGACCGACCGACATCACCAGCCCAATCGCGGCCGGATCGAGGCCAAGGGCGCGCGTGAGATAGAAGGGACCGACAACCAAAGTCGTCATCATCACCGTCGAGACCAGCGCATTGGTGACCAGGCTCGTGCTCAAGGCCGGATCGCGAAGCATCGCCAAGCGTATCAACGGGGATGCGACCTTCTTTTCGACCATTGCAAAAGCCCCGATGCCCAGGGCCACGGCCAGTAGCAGAACGATATTGAGCGGGCCGAATTGGCCGCGGCCGATGGTCATGGCAAGCGCGTAGGCCGCCAGCGTCAATGCCAGCACGACGGTGCCAGGCACATCGAAGCGGGCAGGGGTGGGCGTCGTCCCTTGGCGGTCGGCAGGCAGATGGCGATGCGCAAGAATGTATGTGAGGAAACCGAGCGGCACATTGACGAGGAAAAGTGCGCGCCAGCCGAAGCCGGTGATCAGCGCGCCGCCGAGCGATGGCCCGAGGGCTGTGCCGATCGCGGACATCGTTCCGAGCAGCCCCATGGCGCTGCCAGTGCGTGCCTTCGGCACCGTCTCGGCGACGAAAGCCATGGTCAGTGCCATCATGATTGCCGCGCCGAGCCCCTGCGCCGCGCGGGCGGTTATCAGCAGCCAGAGCGTCGGGGCGGAGCCGCTTAGGCCCGAGGCAAGCGTAAAGAATGCGACGCCACCGAGCAGCAGTCGGCGTCGGCCGACGATGTCGCCGAGCCGGCCGACGCCGACGATCAACGCGGTGATGGCGAGCAGATAGGCAAGCACCACCCATTGCACGTCCTGGAACGGTGCATCAAAGGTGCTGGCCAGCGTCGGCAGGCCGACATTGGCGATGCTGGTGCCAAGCGCCGACAACAACATGGAGAGCGACAGGCTGGCCAGCGCCCATCGGGCCGAACGCTTCCGTCCAATGGCTTCAACATTTGCCTCGGTGAGCACTGCAATATCTCGCTTCAAGACAAACTCCCTATGCTGGCAATCTCCAAAATGGAGCTGCCAGAAGCCTAAGCGTCTGCGTTACATGGCGGAAGGCGCATGATTTGCACTTTATTCATGCATCAGGCGCCACATCCCGATCAAACTGCGCTATACCAAGCGAATGTCGAAACCCGATCTCAATCTGCTGGTCACCCTCGATGTTCTGCTTGCGGAAGGCAGCGTCGCGCGCGCCGCCGAGCGTCTGCGGCTCAGCCCTTCGGCGATGAGCCGGGCGCTTGCTCGGCTCAGGGCGGTGACGGGCGATCCGCTTCTGGTGCGGGCCGGGCGCGGCCTTGTCCCCACACCGCGGGCACTGGAACTGCGCGAGCGTGTCGGCCAACTCGTCGATGAAGCCGAAGCGGTCCTGCGCCCGGCCGAAATGCTCGAGGTCGGCCAGCTCACGCGCACCTTCACGATTAGGACGAGTGAGGGGTTCGTGGAGAATTTCGGTCCGGACCTTCTCAGGCGCATCGGCGATGAAGCGCCCGGCGTCCGCCTGCGCTTCCTGCCGAAGCCGAACAAGGAAAGCGGCGCGTTGCGCGACGGCAGCGTCGATCTGGAAACCGGTGTGATCGGGCCTGCGACCGGCCCCGAAGTGCAAACGCAGGCGCTGTTCCGGGATCGCTTCATCGGTGTCGTGCGCCGGGAGCACCGCTTGAGCCTCGGCCCGCTGACCGCAGCCGGCTATGCCGGCGGCCGGCATGTGCTCGTCTCCCGGCGTGGTCTCGACAGGGGGCCGATCGACGACGCCCTGGAAAAGCTTGGGCTCAAGCGACAGATCGTCACCACGGTCGGGGGCTTCTCGGCGGCGCTCGCACTTGCGCGCGGATCGGACCTGATCGCTAGCGTCCCTGAACGGCATACGGGAAACCTGCGCGCCGGCATGCACAGTTTCCCTCTGCCAGTTCCGGTGCCTGAGGTTGCCGTCTCAATGCTCTGGCACCCGCGGCTTGATGCCGATCCGGCGCACCGTTGGCTCCGTGCCTGCGTTCGCGAGGTCTGCCTGGCCCAGCTTGCCGATCGGTAAACGAATGAATTGTCCGAAGTCGACGTGACTGCTTTGGGATGACAGGATTTTCAAAGTGACCTGCCGGCAAGCCGCGCCTCCCCAACATGGCCACGCCGCTAATCGACCTTTGGCATTGCAAAGCCAGGTGATGAGACAACATATACCGCTGCTACACTTCCCGATTGCCTCGCTGATATTGTCGCTGGAGATTTCATGACCAAGTCCGTTGCCCCTCAGCTTTCGACACCTGCCGAAGACCCGTTCCTTTGGCTGGAGGATAGGACATCCAAGCCCGCGCTCGACTGGGTGCATCGCCAGAACGGGCTGACGAAAGAGAGGCTGCAAGGCGATCCTTCCTATCAGGCGCGGTTCGAAACGGCGCTGGAGCTGATGACCGCAGAGGACAACATCGCCGTCGGCTATGAACTGCGCGGCCATGTCTACAATTTCTGGCAGGACAAGACCAACGTGCTTGGCCTCTGGCGCCGCACCACTGTGGCTTCCTACAAGACCGAAAAGCCGTATTGGCAAACGATCATCGACTTCGACGCGCTTTCGCAAAAGGAAGGCGTCAAATGGGTGTTCAGCGGCGCGCGCCGCCTCTATCCGGATTTCGACCGTTGCCTCCTGAGCCTGTCGCCCGATGGCGGCGACGCCAGCGAGATGCGCGAGTTCGACATCGAAACCGACAGCTTTGTCGAGGGCGGATTCCGTGCACCCGTTTCGAAATCAAATTTCAGCTGGCTCGACATCAACACGGTCATCGTTGCGGCCGCCTTCGAGGAGGAAGAACGCACGCATTCCGGCTATCCGCGCGTCGTGAAGCTGTGGAAACGGGGCACGGATCTCAGCGAGGCGGTGCCGATCTTCGAAGGGCAGGTCGAGGATCTTGCTGTCGGCGGTTCGCTCGAATTCGATGGCGACGCGCAGTACCTGCTGCTGACAAGGACGATCGATTTCTATTCCGGCCATCATTTCGTCAGGCTGGCTTCGGGCGAAAACCGGCGGCTACCGCTGCCGGACGACGTCGCCGACATCGCAATTCTGAAAGGCCAGATCGTCTTCGCGGTGCGCAGCGTCTGGTCCGCGCCCGGTGGCGTGGCATGTCTGCCGGACGGGCTCTACGCCTTCGATTTCAAGCGCTGGCTGGAAACGGGTGAACTCGGCGCCATCGAAACGGTGCTGCCGCCCGCAGAGCGTGTTTCGATTGCGCATGTCGCCAGCACGCGCGACCGCCTGTTCATCAGCCTGATGGACAATGTGCGCGGCCGCGTGGTGTTTGCCGAACGCGGCGAAGGGGGGTGGTCGCTCACACCGGTCACTCTGCCCGAAAACGGCAATGTCGGCATCAGCCATATCAATCAGTTCGGCTCAAGCGTCTCGTTCTCCTTCACCGATTTTCTGACGCCGAGCTCGATCATCTGGTCTGACGATGACGGCGAGACGCTGGCGACAGTCAAGGCGCAGCCGGCGCGTTTCGATGCGTCAGAGCTGATATCGGAGCAGTTCGAGGCACGCTCGAGGGATGGCACCCTCGTTCCCTATTTTGTCGTTCGGCGTCGCGACCAGCAAAAGCCGGTGCCGGCATTGCTCTACGGCTATGGCGGCTTCGAAGTCCCGCTTCTGCCCGGCTACGCCGGTGTACGCGGCAAGCTCTGGCTTGAAAAGGGCTACGCCTATGTCCAGGCCAACATCCGTGGTGGCGGCGAGTTCGGTCCGCGATGGCATCAGGCAGCACTTAAGGACAAGCGGCAGAACGCGTTCGACGATTTTGCCGCCGTTGCCGAAGATCTGGTGCGGCGCGGGATTTCGACCCCTGCCATGCTCGGCATTCAAGGCGGGTCGAACGGCGGCTTGCTGACCGGTGTTTCGCTGACCCAGCGGCCCGAGCTTTTCGGTGCGGTGCTCATCGAAGTGCCGTTGCTCGACATGCTGCGCTATACCGAATTGCCGCCCGGAGCATCCTGGATGGCCGAATATGGCGATCCGTCCAAGCCCGAGGAAGCGGCCTGGCTGGCGACCTATTCTCCCTACCAACACGTCGCTGATGACGCCGATTATCCACCGGTGCTGCTGGCGACGTCGACCGCCGACGACCGGGTGCATCCCGGCCACGCACGCAAGATGGCAGCACGGCTGCAGGCCGCCGGCCATGCCAACGCGCTGTTCTTCGAGGAAACGGAAGGCGGCCACGGCGGGCGCGGCGACCGCCGGATCCAGGCGGCCCAGACGGCAATGAAGTACATCTTCCTTGAACAGGCATTGAGCGGTGGAACGACGTGACCGTGGCTCAGCCCATACAGGCTGCTATCCGATGGCTGGGTGCCGCGACGCCCCGCCATGCTGCAGCGCCTGGTGGCTGATGGTGACGAGATAGGCGCTCAGGAACAGGATGCCGACCAGCTTGAAAGCCTCCTCGACGAAGGTGGCCCCGCCGACATGGATCGGGGCCATATCGGCGGCGAAGGACAGGCCCATCGACAGGACCGAGCCGACGAGCAGCAGTCGCGGCGTTGCTGCCCGAACCGTGTAGGCGCAGTAGCACAGGGCGCAAAGCACGAGCATGTGCGGCACGAGGGCGACTTCTTCCGGGATGCCCGTGGTCGCGACCGCTTTCAGCAGCACGAGGAAATCGTCGATACCCATCAGGGCTGCAAAGAGCCCACCGGCAAGCAGCGTTCGCCTGAGAGGCGTGGTCCCTTCGGCCCTTGTCGCCGCAAAAGCCTGAAGAGCTGCGGCCGCGCCGACGATCCAGAAGATAACCCCGATATTCGAGACGATGCCGAAATAGCCGGGGTTGCGGGCGATGGCGTTCGGGTTGCGCACGAGGTCGTAATAGTCGATGCCGAAGACCCGGTCGGCGACCACAAGGGACGCGAGAATGGCGACCGAAACGAGGATGACGGCATGATCGTGCCGGCTTCCGATCGATGCCATCTGCCGGCCTCGGCCGGCGGCGAATGCGTCTGTGCCTTGGCATTCATGGCGTCTCGTCCTCGCATTGTTGTGGCAAATCGGAACTGAAACGCGGGCGATCCGGCCCTTTGTTTGTGACAGTTTTGTGACTTTGGGTGTGTTTAGGAAGATGTGGCCGGATAAATTGTATTGGACCGCGCAACGCCCCGAACACTTTCGCCATCAGCTTTGCCGTTTGCCCAAGACGTCGATCAGTGCGCGGGACGCGGCGGAAAGCCGGCGATTGGGAGCGTAGACGATCGAGATCGATCGCGTTCGCCCGTTCAGCTGCGGCAGCAGCTCGATCAGTCTCCCCTGCCGGATGGAGCGCTCGACGACAAAATCATAGGTCTGGCAAATGCCGGCGCCTTGCTCGGCCATCGACACCACGCCGAGCACGTCATCGCTCACCTGAAGCCCGCCGGATGAGGGCGCCCAGTCGAGATCCTGGCCGTTGTCATGGAACATCCAGGGCGCGAACCTACCGGTGCTCGGCATGACGAAGGGCACGCAGTCGTGACGATCGAGATCGGAGATGCTCTGAGGGGTACCGCGACGGGCGACATAGTCGGGCGCGGCGACAAGGCACATCGCCCCGTCCTCGATCTTGCGGGCAACAAGGCCACTGTCCGGCAACTGACCCATGCGGATGGCGAGATCGAAACCTTCGGCAACCAGGTCGACGTTGCGGTTGGTAATGTTGAGCTCGACCTCGACCTTGGGATGGAGCGCGCGGAACCGGCAGAGTTGCGGCGGCAGGCGGAAGTGCCCGTATGTGGTCGGCACGCTGAGGCGGATGCGGCCGGCGATCTGGCGGCTGCCGCCCTGAATCGCGCGCTCGGCGTCGTCGATGGTCGAGAAGGCGGAACGCGCCTGGTCGAGAAAATGCTGTCCGTCGTGGGTGAGACCGATGCGCCTCGTGGTGCGGCGCAGGAGCTGGCTGCCGAGCCGCGCTTCAAGCCTCGAGATGGCGCGGCTGACGACGGAGGGTGTCGTACCAAGGGCGATGGCGCCGGCCGTCAACGAGCCGTGCTCGGCCACCGCCACGAACACTTCGACATCGGCGAGGTAATCGAAACGACGGGGCATCTTTGTCTCCGGAGAATAAATGAATTGAAGTTGAGATCATTTATCGCCTCCGGTGGGGATAATAAAGTCCTGCCAGACCAGCGAAACCAAGAGGTGATCTGATGCCGGCTTCTGACCAAGGGCTGACAAAGCCCGTACTGTTCGTATTGACGAGCCACGCCACCAAGGGAAAGACGGGTGAGCCGACCGGATATTTTCTCGGCGAGGTCACGCATCCGCTTGCCGTGCTTGAGGCGGCGGGCTTCTGGGTGGAGTTCGCCTCGGTTGCAGGCGGTGAGCCACCGGTCGACGGTCTCGATCTCAAGGACGAGATCAATGCACGCTATTGGACCGATCCGCGCTTTCGCGCTGTTGTCGCGGCGACAACGCGCATCGCCGATATCGTCCCTTCCCGCTATCAGGCGATCTTCTTTGCCGGCGGTCACGGAACCATGTGGGACTTTCCCGAAAGCCTCGAGGCGCAAGCCGCGATCCGCGAGATCTATGAGGCGGGAGGCGTGGTCGGAGCCGTCTGCCACGGCCCCTCGGCGCTCGTGAACGCAAAGCTCAGCGACGGCCGTTACCTGGTCGCGGGCCGGAATGTCAGCGCCTTTACCGATGATGAGGAGCGCGCCGTCGGTCTCGAAGACGTTGTGCCGTTCCTGTTGGCAAGCACGCTTTCGGCGCGCGGCGCCCGCCACCAACCCGCTCCCGACTGGACGTCCAATGTGGTGGTGGATGGACGGCTGGTGACCGGCCAAAATCCGCAGTCGGCCCATGGCGTCGGCGAAGCCATCCGCGATCTGCTGCTCGCCGGCCAGGCAAACTGACGCAGCTTCCTACTTAGAAAGTGACAATCATGACCAACCCGATGACATGGCTGCGTGGCCTTGCTGCCGCGCTCGCGCTCACCTTTGCCGCTGCCGACGCAAATGCCGCAAAGGTGCTTGTCGTGCTTTCCGGTTCCGACCATCTCGATCTCAGGGACGGCAGGGTATTCCCGACAGGCTTCTATCTCAATGAGTTGATGCAGCCGGTGAAGCTGCTGCTGGAGGCCGGCCACGAGATCACCTTCGCCACGCCTGGGGGGCAAGTGCCGGCGGTCGACAGGACATCCGTGGACCCGGCCTATTTCGGCGGCAGTGCCGATCAGATGAAAGTCTACCAGGATCTGCTCGACGAACTCGCCATCACGTCGCCGGAAAAATCGCCGGTGATCGGTCTCGCCCGCGTCGCGCAGATCGGCTATGCATCCTTCGATGCCGTTTATATCCCCGGCGGCCACGCGCCGATGCAGGATCTGCTGCATGACCGGCAGCTTGGGCAGTTGCTCGCCTATTTCCACGAGAACGGCAAGATCACGGCTTTGGTTTGCCACGGCCCGATCGCGCTGCTTTCGACACTGGCGGAGGCAAAGGCATTTACGGACCAGCTCGAAGCCTCGCAGCAGCCCGATCGGCCCACATGGATCTATTCGGGCTACCGCATGACCGTCATCAGCAACCAGGAGGAGGAACTTGCCAAGGGCCCGCTCGATGGCGGCACGATGAAGTTCTATCCGCAGGCGGCGCTCGAAGCGGCGGGTGGAAAATATGAGAGCAACGCGGCGCCCTGGCAGGCAAATGTGGTGGTCGACCGCGAATTGATCACCGGGCAAAATCCGGGCTCTGCCTTGCAGGTTGGTGAAATGCTTGTCGAACGGCTGAGATAACGCCGGCATCGTCATGAACGGAAAGAAAACCTCGCCATCCCCTGGGATGGCGAGGTTTTTCGGTGCCGTCGAACCATGCGTCCTCAACCCAGTCGGCTCCGGTTCATAAGCCGTTTGGCGCTCCCCGGGCGATTGCTACAAAAAATTGCAGGGCGATGTCGGTTCGCGAGGATTTCGCTCGTCTTATTGTCAGCGTTGACGGAAACGCATGAAACCGCGAGGAAAGAGATATGCTCCGTACTGCCCTTATCGCCGCAACCCTGCTCATTGCCGGGCCTGCCCTTGCCGACAGCCAGCCGGTTGGCGAGCGGGTCGAAGTCAATGGCATGAAGATGTATTACGAAGTGTCCGGCGAGGGCGAGCCGCTGATTGTCCTGCACGGCGCCTATATGAATATTCCGTCCATGGGCGCGATCATCCCCAAGCTCGCCGAGACCAACAAGGTCTACGCGATCGAGTTTCAGGGGCATGGGCGCACCACCGACATCGACCGACCGATCACCTATCCGAACCTGGCCGACGACGTGGCGGCGTTCATGGATGCCGTCGGCGTCAAGAAGGCGGATGTATTCGGCTACTCCATGGGGGCAGCGGCCGGGCTGCAGCTCGCCATCCGCCATCCGGACAAGGTCAACAAGCTGGCGGCGGCTTCCGTCGGCTACGATGCCGAGGGCTGGCAGCCGGAATTCAAGGCATTCATCCCGCAGATGACGGTGGAGATGTTCGTCGGCATGCCGTTTGCCGAGGACTACCGCAAGCTCGCCGCCAATCCGGACGGCTTCCCGGCGCTCGTCGCCAAGCTGATCACGCTCGAGAAAGAGCCAATGGCGTGGGAAAAGGACGTGAAGGCATTGAAGGCCCCGGTGCTGATCATCGCCGGCGATGCCGATGTCGCGACACTGGAACATACGGTGGCGATGTTCCGGCTGCTCGGCGGCGGCGGCATGGGCGACATGGGCAAACCGCTGCCGGCTTCGCGCCTTGCCATCCTGCCGGCGACCTCGCACACCGCCGTCATCGGCCAGCCGGAGCTGCTGGAGGCCTTGATCGTGCCGTTCTTCAAGGGCGAGACGCCGAAGGGCATGTTCCAGTAGAAATCACCAACCCGCCTCGTCTTCTCAGGCGAGGCCGGTTGGTAATGTGTTGCGTGCAGCTGTCGTCATGGGGGGGCCGTCCGAACGCTCCCGGTTAGGCTCGCCTTTGTGCGTCGCCGATGATCCAGCGCGCGGCTTTCTCCGCGATCATCATTGTCGGCGCGCTGGTGTTGCCGCTGGTAATGGTCGGCATCACGCTGGCATCGACCACCCGCAGTCCCCCAATCCCCCGAACCCGAAGCCGGCTGTCGACGACGGCTAGGCCGTCGTCCTTGGCGCCCATCCTGGCGGTGCCGACGGGGTGAAAGATGGTGTTGGCGATATCGCCGGCGAGTTTCGCCAGTTCGCCATCGCTTTGGAACTCGATACCAGGCTTCCACTCGATCGGTTCGTATCGTGCCAGCGCCGGCTGGCTGACGATCGATCGGATCTGCCGGATACTGTCGGCGGCGATCTTGCGGTCTTCGTCCGTGCTCAGATAGTTCGGAGCAATGGCCGGCGCTTGGCCCCGGTCGCGCGACCGGATCCGCACATGGCCGCGGCTCGTCGGGTTGAGATTGCAGACGCTGGCGGTGAAGGCCGGGAAGCTGTGCAGCGGCTCGCCGAAGGCGTCGAGGCTGAGCGGCTGCACGTGATATTCCAGATTGGCATGGGCGCGGTCGGGGTCGGAGCGGGAAAAGGCGCCAAGTTGCGATGGCGACATGCTCATCGGTCCACTGCGCCTCAACACATATTCGAGCCCGATCCGGGCCTTGCCGGCGAGATTGCTCGCCAGCGTGTTCAGCGTCTTGGCATTCCTGACCTTGAAGACGGCGCGGATCTGCAGATGGTCCTGCAGGTTCTCGCCGACGCCGGGCAGGTCATGTTCGACGGAGAGACCCATGGCATGCGACAGCGCGGCCGGTCCGATGCCTGAGAATTGCAGGATTTGCGGCGAGCCTATCGCCCCCGCCGACAGAATGACTTCGCCCGTCGCCCGCACGGTCACCTTGTCGCGGCCGCGATAAAGCGAGACACCGGTACAGCGCTTGGTGCCATCCGCTGTCGTTTCGATCAGCAGCTTTTCGACTTCGGCCTCCGTCCAGACGACCAGGTTGCGGCGATGGCGCACCGGACGCAGGAAGGCCTTGGAGGTGTTCAATCGCCAGCCCGACTTCTGATTGACCTCGAAATAGCCGACGCCCTCGTTGTCGCCGCTGTTGAAATCGGCCGAGCGCGGAATGCCCGCCTGGACCGCGGCCTCGGCGAAGGATTCCAGGATATCCCATTTCAGCCGCTGTTTTTCGATCCGCCATTCGCCGCCGCGGCCATGCATGTCGGAAAACCGGCTGTTGTCGCCGGTGACGGGATCGGCACCGTCGTCGAGCCGGTAGTGATCCTCATGGGCCTTGAAATCCTGGAGCGAATTCTCCCAGGACCACTCGCGATCATTGGTCTGGGCCGCCCAGCTCTCATAGTCACGCGATTGTCCGCGCATGTAGATCATGCCGTTGATCGACGAGCAGCCGCCAAGCGTCTTGCCGCGCGGATAGCGCAGCGACCGTCCGTTCAATCCTGCTTCCGGCTCGGTCTTGTAGAGCCAGTCGGTGCGCGGGTTGCCGATGCAATAGAGATAGCCGACGGGGATATGGATCCAGGGATAGTTGTCGCGCCGGCCCGCCTCTATCAGCAGGACCCGTTTGCCGGGATCGCGGCTGAGGCGGTTGGCAAGCAGGCAGCCGGCGGAACCGGCGCCGACGACCACATAGTCGAAAACGGTGGTATCAGCAGTTGAGGTGTCGGTCTTCATTGCAGGCACTTTCCAAACACAGCCGAAAGGGCGGTGGGCTGGCCACGGCGACCAGGGTCGCGTACCGGCCGAAGATCATCCCACCCTTTATAAGTTTCGTCAGCGATCGCGGCATTGCGATCCGCCAGAAATCAGTAAAAGGCTACCGCATGGCGAAATCCAATGATAAATACGCCCGACAATTATAAGGAACATTTATATGTCTCATCATCTGGATCTGCGATTGCTGCGGGCCTTCGTCACGGTGGCGCGGGAAGGCAACGTCACGCGGGCGTCCGAACTGTTGCATCTGACCCAGCCTGCCGTCAGCCTGCAGGTGAAGCGCCTGTCGCAGGAATTGGGCCTCACCCTGTTCCATCGCACCGCCAACGGGCTCGAATTGACGCGCGACGGCGCGCTACTGGCGGCCAAGGGCGAGCAGGTGCTGGCGTCGGTGACCGAGTTCAGGCAGACGGCGATGCACTTGACGGCGCAGCTTCGCGGCAAGCTGCGGATCGGAACGATCATCGACCCTGAATTCACGAGGCTGGGTGCCTTTCTCCAAGCCTTAGTCGAAAGCGGGCCGGGTATTGAAACCACCCTTCGCCAAGGCATGAGCGGCGAAGTCGCGATCGGTTTGAAGCGCAACGAGCTCGATGTCGGGTTCTTTCTCGGCGACCTCGATGATTTCGGCACGAGCACGGATGTCCGGAGCGCGGAGACCGATGCGCAGTTCTTCGTCAAGCCGCTGTCGAGGCTGACCTATCGTGTTGTCGCACCGCCGGCCTTTGCCGGCATCGTCGCAGGGCGGGACTGGAGCGAGCTTGCGGCGCTGCCGTGGATCGGAACGCCGCCGGCCTCCGTTCATCATCGGCTGCTTGCGAGGAAACTCGGCGAACTTAACCTCAAGCAGAACGTCGTCGCCCTCGTCGATCAGGAAACGTCGATGCTGGCCATGGTTCGCACGGGGCTCGGCCTTAGCCTCTGCCGGGAATCGATCGCGCTCAGCGAACAGCAGGCAAGCGGCCTCGTCATCGCCGACCGGGTCAAACTCGAAACCACACTCGGCTTCGTCTGTCTTCGGCCCCGACGCACCGATCCCAACGTCGCGCTCGCTTTCGAGGTCATCGACAGGATATGGCGGACGGAACATTGAGGGGCGGGCATGGCGCCCTGGTTTGTGTTCCGGCCGAGTTCCCTTTTGGCTCAGCGCTGCCTTCCGCTCGCTTTGACCATTCGTGGGGGCTCAACTGCTCGGCTTCTGCAGTACCCTGGGGCACAACGATCCATGCGCGGCTTGCAGGGGTGGAGTGAAGTCTTAGCGCTGCTATCTGCGGGGGTGATCGACTATATATCCCTCATCGAAGTGAACGAAGCGCCAAGGACNGGGCGACATGAAGGAGAAGGAGATCCATCTGCCGGCCGCCGCAACATGCGCGGCTTGCAGGGGTGGAGTGAAGTCTTAGCGCTGCTATCTGCGGGGGTGATCGACTATATATCCCTCATCGAAGTGAACGAAGCGCCAAGGACTGGCAGCTAGGCTTCGAAAGCCCACGGAAAGGGGATCATCATGAACGTAGCACGCTCTTTCAACAACTGGCTCAAGTACCGGCAGACGGTCTCCGAACTGGGCCGCATGTCCACGCGCGAACTGCGNAAAGGGGATCATCATGAACGTAGCACGCTCTTTCAACAACTGGCTCAAGTACCGGCAGACGGTCTCCGAACTGGGCCGCATGTCCACGCGCGAACTGCGTGACCTCGGCATCGACCGCGCCGACATCCCGAGCATTGCCCGCAATGCCTTCGGCCGCTAATCGCGCCTGAGACCATCAAAGATTTCATGAAGCGCCCGCTCGGATCCGAGCGGGCGTTTTTTGTGTTTTGACCGATCGTTGGACGGAGTTGATCGCGTTACATCGCGTCCTTGCCCTTGACCGCATTGTCCATATGCGACTTGCATTTCTCCATGTCATTGGCTGCCATGGCATCCTTGGCCATGCTGAGTTCCTTCGCCGATTCGATCTTCTTGGCGCCATCCGAGATCGTGTTTCATCAACGACGCCTCGTCGCAGACGACGTCGGCCTGAGAAAAAGCAGGCGTCACCAGACCGAAAACCATTTGGCAGGGAATGTCCACGTCCTGATGTAGGACTTCTGTGTCTTCGGAACCGGGTTGCCCCGCTCTCCGAGCAGATAGGCCCGGCCCGCTCCAGCAGCGCTGAAGACGTCATTGTGTCTGTTGTGGCACCAGTCGTCGCCGAACCTTGGTCTTGCTGGGGGCTGCAAGCGGAACCGAGGGCCGCTTCGTCAGCGCCTCAATCGCCGCCGTCGTCATGTCTGATGCAACGAAGTCGGCGCCCACCACTTGCTCCGCACTTGTATCTGCCTTGCGCTGGCCCGCTGCACGGTCGGCAGAAGTGTCCCAAATGACGATGCCGACCCTTGCCCTGATGTTGACCCGCTTGAGGCGGCGGACGACAAATCGGGCGTGCTTGATCGAATCCCGGTTGAGAAAGCAGACGACGATCGCGTCGACGGCTTCGGTCTGGAGCTTGCGGATATTGGCCGGTTCGATCTGGTGAAAACTCAGCGCCGTTGCTGCGGCCCCTTCGGCACGCAGCACCTGGGCGAGCATCGCAGCGGAGACATCGTCGATCTCGCCCCGGCCGCCGACGCACAGGATGGTCATGCCTTCGCCATCCGGAATGGGCTGGCTTGCCGGTTCGCCTTCCGTGTCTGCCTTCTCATCCTCATCGTCCTGACTTTCCTCGATCGCAATGTCTTCGAGGTTGGAGACCAGCGACATGCCGCTTGCAGCCACGCGCAGCCGCTGCTCGTCGCTCATGACACCACGGGCGCGATCCTGTTCCGCCAAAGCCAGGGCGGGCATGGCGACCGCGCCGTAGTAGTCGACGAGGTATTCTTCTTCGAGGATCTCCTCGGCCTGATCGGTCGCTTCGTCCGGATCGCCTGCCAGAAGCCGCTGATAGAGACGCGCATGCGGCGCGAGCACCGGATCGCTGCCGAAAAGTACCTGCAGAAATTCGAATTGCGGTACATGTTTGCCGAGAACAACGAGACAGACCGTCAGCGGCGTCGACAGGATCAGTCCGACAGGCCCCCAGATCCACGCCCAGAAAATCGCGGAAACGATGATCGCCAGCGGCGACAGACCGGTCTTGGAACCGTAGAGCATCGGCTCGACCACATTGTTGATCACCAGTTCCATCGCCACGAACAGGCTGGCCGTCCACAACAGCATGGACCAGCCGCTGTCGACCGCCACCGACAGAAACAGCGGCAGCACCATGGCGATGACCGGCCCGATATAGGGCACGAAGCGCAGGACGATCGCAAGCAACCCCCACAGCACCGCGTTGGGTATGCCGATAAACCAAAGGCCGATGGCGACAGGCAGGCCATAGGCGGTGTTCACGATCAACTGCATCAGCAGGTAATGGCCGACTCGCTTACCGGCATCCTGCAGGCCCTCGGTGGTTCGATGCAGATCGCCGAAACCGGCGAGACGGATGAATCGGTCCCTCAGATCCTCCCGTTCCAGCAGCATGAAGATGACGACCACCACCACAAGGCCGGCCATCGCCACCGGGCCGACTAGCGGCGCGATGATGTTGGTGAGAACCTGGATCGGATTGTCGCGAGAATAGATCTCGACCAGCAGCGGATCTCTTTTCGGGCTTTCGACGCTAGTCGGTGTCTCCGTGGTCGGGCGGTCTATTTCGCGGTTGATGCGTTCGACCACGTTTCCGATGCGATCGATGATGCCGCTTTCGGAGCCGGCTTCCTTCAGGTCCTTCACCTTCATGACGATGTTGGATTGATAGGCGGGCAGGTTCTTCGCAAGTTCGGCAACTTGCAGTGCGACGATGAGACTAAAAATGCCGATCAAGATAAAGGTGATCAACGCGGTAGAGATCACCGCAAACGCCCGTGGCAGGCCGATACGGCGCAGTGCCGCGACGACAGGCGCAAGTGCGAAGGTCAGGAGCAGCGCGACGGCGATCGGGAGGAAGACGTCGCGCGCGAGGTAAAGCACGGCCGCGGCGCCTACAAGCGTCAGCGACGTGGGCATGGCCGGGCGCACGCCCTGCATCGAGGGCGGCGCACCGAGATCCCGGATTTGATCGATTGCCTTGCCCATGCCTATTTCCCCAAGGATTTATCAGAAGCTATCACGAATGATCGGCCGGCAAATGCGGCGCTGTTTCCACGCCGACCGCTAGACGAACGGAAACAGCGAAGCGTCCGGGTCCGCATGCCCCAGGATGCTCGACGAAATGATCTCGGCGGCGATCTGGCTGAAGGTGATGCCGTTGCCGCCATAGCCCATGGTGGCGAAGGCGTTGCGCATACCGGGAACGCGGCCGATCATCGGCAGGCCCTGAGCGGTGACGCCGAATGCCGCTGCCCAACGGTAGTCGGGCTCGCCGATCCTGATCCCGATCAGATCGGAGAGCTTTTCGCGCAGGATGTCGGACTTTCCCTTCAACTTTGCCGGATCCTCGAAGGCATCGTCGCTTTTCTCGTCCTCGCCGCCGACGAGGATGCGGCCGTCCCGTGTCGAGCGAAAATAGAGATACGGGTCGGCGCCCTCCCAGACGAGATAGTCGTCGAGCCATTCCGGCCGTGGATGACGAGGTCTGGTCGCCATCGCCCAGGTCGAGACGATGGCATGTTTCTTGTTCGCGACGGCTTTCAGAAACTCATAGCCCGTGCAGAAGACCACATGGGTCGCTAGAATGATCCGGCCGTCGGACGTCGCAACGGCATTCCGGCCCTCAACCTCCCTGATATCGGTGATCTCGATCGTCTCGACGATGGGGACGCCGTTTGCCTGTGCGTGGCGGAGGAAGCCGGCGGTCAACTGGGCCGGATTGGCCGATGCGGAGACATGCGTCTCGATCGCCGCGGTACGGTCGATACCGAACCTGGCGCGCAGTTTGTCTTGCGGCAGAAGCGTTGCGGCGAGGCTTGCAGCCTCGCGGGCACTCACTTCCGCTTGAAGTGCGCGCGAACCATAGCTTGCGCCCGAGAGATAAAGCGTGTTCTTCCGCTCGAAATGGCAATCGATCTGCAGGGCGTCGACGAGCGATGCGAGATGCTCGACCGCCTTCGCCGAGCGCTGCCAGACGCGCGCGGCGTCAGCGGTTCCGCGCAAGCGGTTCAACCGATGCAGCGGCACGTCGATTTCGTGCTGGATCATGGCGGTGCTGGCCATGCTGCTGCCGCCTATCGGCTTTCGGCGATCGACCATCAGCACTGACAGATTGTGGCCAATCAGAGCATTCGCCATCAGCGCACCGCTGATTCCGGCGCCGACGATCAGCACATCGACATCATGGGTGGTGAGCCGCCTTTGTGTCCTCACCGCATGGCGTGGGGTATCGGCCCAGAGCGGCTCGGACTTCCGAAGTGCCCGTTTTCGGGTCAGTGAATGCAAGTGCCCCTCCAGGTCTGCGCATTCGTGAATGCGCAGGAGCCGATTAAGTTCCTCTGGTTGCTTGCGACCGTTGCGGTTGGCGGGTGGCTCAGGCAGTCGCCTGCTCAGGCGGTCGATGCCGCGAGGCGACGCAGGGCAAGATATTCCCAAAGCGCCACGATCAACAGCACTGCGGTCGATGCGGCCTGAACGATGTAGTTGGGGGCAATTGGCACGATGAGGATCGCGGCGGCGAGAAGCACGAGCCCGGCGATGTGCGAGACCGGGAACTGGCGGGTCGCGACGGCCTTGATCCAGATGTTGCCGCCGAGGAAAAGCGCCGGGCCGCCGAGCATGGCGAGCGCATGCTTCAGCGAACTCGATTCTTCGGCGTGAGACAAGCTGAACTCCTCCCCGACTGCCGTCAGGATGATGCCGGCGACGACAGGCAGGTGGCCGTAGGTGAATAGATTGAGCGCCAGGGTCTCCGGCCGTGATGTCGCTTCGGCTTTGGATGCCGCCTTTTCCTGGCCGTGGTGGAAATAGATCCACCACATGAAGCCGGTGCTGAGGAATGCACTGCAGAACACGGCAAAGGTCATATCATCCGTCATGTGCTCCGTCGCATTGCGGCCGGTGGTCAAGATGGTCTCACCGAGGCAGATGATGACGAAGAGCGCGCAACGTTCCGCCATGTGCGCGCCGGATATATCCAAGGTCTCGTCGGGCGATTTGCCGAGAAAGGGCACGTAGTACCTGAGCGCCGGCGAGGCGTATTCGACAAGGAGGGCGAGCGTCCATAGGAGAAGGCGCCCTTCGATCTCCATTAGCCCGCCGGACAGCCAGAAGGCGCTGGAGAGCAGCATCCAGATCGTGATGCGCAGGAAGGTCAGGAACGATCGCCTGTCGGCGTGGCGAAAGGCATAAAGCGTGAAAGCCGACCGACAGATCTGCATACCGCTGTAGATCGCCGCAAAAACCAGTCCTTGGTCGCCAAAGGCTTCGGGCAGGGCGATCGCCAGAAGGATGCCGGCAAACATCAGGCTGAACAGCAGCAGGCGGACCGGCTCCTTTTCGGTATCGAGCAGGTTCGTCACCCATGTCGTGTGGATCCAGACCCACCAGATCGCCAGGATCAGCAGGACGGCCTCGATCACGGCAGTGGCACTGAAATCGGTTGCGAGCTTGTGGGCGAGCTGAATGAGCGCGAAGACGAAAACGAGGTCGAAGAACAGTTCGGGAAAACTCGCCCGTGTCTGGTCGGCATCCGCCTTCCTGATCCAATCCCCTTTATGATTGCTTGCCATTCAGGTCGCCGATGCTGTTCCGATCGAAACTCGAACGGGAACTAGGGCGCTGGCGAATTTCAACAACGGCCGCTTCCTGTTGGGACGGGCAGGAGGCGTCACGCGGCTCGCGTCAGCGAGTGCCTCCTGCTGATAGGCGCTTGCTACCATTGCGCATTGCCGGCACCAATTGCAAACAACGGACTGAACCTTCCTGTGCGAGAGGCGTTTGGCTTGGCGCTGTCATCAAACCCGGCGGGCCTTGTCGTGCCCGATCGAGAGCGTGCGCAGCGCCGGTAACCTGTTAAGTTGATTGAATAATTTTCAATTTGTTCTGATGTGAGGCAGGAACCATCGCCAAGCACTCGCGTTGTCCCAGCATCGTTCAATGACGCATCGAGGAGACAACAATGAAACGAGTGATCGTCGCGACAGCTTTTCTGGCCGCAAGCGCGCTTAGTGCTTACGCCCAGACGCCGACCCCTTCGCCGGAGGCTGAAACGCCAGCAGTGGCCACGCCTGACACCACCAACCCGACCGCACCTGTCGAGGGCGCCAACAGCTTCACCGAAGAGCAGGCGCGCGCACGACTTCAGGAGAACGGCTACACATCCGTGACCGGATTGAAGCTGGACGACAAGGGCATCTGGCAGGCCTCTGCCACCAAGGACGGAAAGCCCGTGACCGTCGCGCTCGATTACCAGGGCAACATCGTCGCCAACTGATGTTGGTCGAGAAACTTCAGCAGACCCATTCAAGGAAAATCGACATGAAAACAGTTTCCGGACTCTTCGATACCTATGAGCAGGCTTCCGAGGCCGTGCGTGCGCTGAAAGCGGCCGGCATTCCCGATGACGACGTCAGCATGGTCGCCAGCAATGCCGAAGGCCGTTACAAGGTTGACGACACAGAAGGTGCGGCCGAAGGGGCTGGCACTGGCGCCGGCCTCGGTGCTGCGGTCGGCGGCGCAGGCGGCCTTCTGACCGGCCTCGGGCTGATGGCGATCCCGGGCGTCGGCCCGGTGGTGGCGGCCGGTTGGCTGGCGGCAACAGCGGCGGGCGCCGCCGCCGGTGCCGTTGCCGGTGGTGCCGTGGGCGGCATAATCGGCGCGCTGACGGATTCCGGCGTGCCGGAAGAAGATGCCCATGTCTACGCCGAGGGCGTTCGCCGCGGCGGCACACTGGTTACTGCACGCGTCGCCGACAGCGATGTCGCCGAGGCCGAGGCGATCCTCACGCGCTCGAATTGGGTCGATGTCAACGCACGCCGCTCAGCCTACCGCGCGGAGGGCTGGAGCAGGTTCGATGAGAACCTCGATCCCTATAGCCCGACGCAGATCGAAGAGCAGCGCGCCCGATACGCCAACCGCTAAACCCGCGGATAGCATAGCAGACGCCGGCCGATCGGCCGGCGTCTGGTTTCGCGCCGGCTCGCGAAGGCCATCCCAAAAAGGTGGGCAACGTCGGCGCGTCGAACCGTCAAGGAGATACGGCAGTGGCAACTCCCGAAGAACTCAAGAAGAAACTCTGGAAGACATTGAAATCGGACATGACGGTCATGCTTGGCTTGTCCGAAAAAGAGCATGGGCACACGCGTCCGATGACGGCGCAGATCGAGGGCGAGCAGGGTCCGATCTGGTTCTTCACCGTCAGGAGTGCCGTCGTGGCCCAGAATGTCGCCGCGAACACACCGGCCATGTTTGCTTTTGCATCCAAGGATCATGAACTGTTCGCGACCGTTCACGGGCGCCTTCGCCTCGACAATGACCGCACTGTTATCGATCGGCTGTGGAACCAGTACATCGCCGCCTGGTACGAGGGTGGAAAGGACGACCCCGAACTGGCCCTGCTGCGTTTCGAGCCGAGCGAAGCGGAAATCTGGCTCAACGAGACCAGCCTGTTTGCCGGTATCAAGCTGCTCCTGGGCAGCGATCCGAAGGAAGAGTACAGGGAGAAAACCGCGAAAGTGGAGCTCTCCTAGACTGCCTGTCCAAAACAAAACACCTGCAACGGGCAGATGCCCACTGCAGGTGTTTTCATGATAGCCGAGCGCATTCCGCCGCGAAGGTTACTTGGCTTCGGTCAGCGTTTCGGTGCCGCTGCCATCCTTGCCGGTGATTGTCCAGGTGCCATCAAGCGAACCGTCGCCGTTGACCTTGTAGACGATGAGGCCAAGGGCATCGCCGAGCACATAGGCTGCGGCGAAGGCATTGCCGTTCAGCATGCAGACGCCGGTCGATTTTACGCCGGCCGTGTCCCATTCGATGACGCAGGTGGTTTCGCTCGCAAGCGTAATTTCGGCCGTGCCGGAATAGCTGGAACCATCCAGGTTCGTGCCTTCGACGGTGTATTTTCCGGCGTTGACGGTCTGGGCGTTTCCGGCCGCGGTCGCGGCGAGAAACAGCGCTGCGGTGAGCAACAATCTCTTCATAAGTCCCCCAAGGAAGCCACGCGCCCCTCGCGCGGTCCGCAATTGTTACGCACAAACCATGACGTTTGAAACGGCGCGCCAGGTCCGCTCGCAATCATTTTTGGTGGGGTCGTGCGTCCTTATGGCGTGTGCCTGAAAACAGGCTGCGGCGGGCGGGGATGCTATGCGCCACTTGCCGATGACAGTCTTGCCTGATCGTCCCAGGCGGAGAGCAAAGACATGATCTCGAGCGAATCGGTGAGTTGTGGTGCCGGACGCGGGGCATCCTTCAGTCCTGCCTTCAGGCAGTTCTCCACCAGTCGCACCTGATGGCCGAAGGCGTCATGGTCGGAAAGCACGACGATTTCTTCCGGAGCGCGGCCATATTCGCAAAGCTCGAGGCGATTTTCGCCAGCCACAGGCAGCCAGGGATTGGTGAGGAACCGCAGGGCGCCGCGCTCTCCATGGATGGAAAAGGCGAAGGACATGCCGAAGCTGTCGGTGGACTGAAGCGTGGCGAGAACGCCATTGTCGAAACGAACCGACAGGCTTGCGTCGCAGATATTGCCGTCGTGCGACGAGGCGTTTCCGAAGGCGCTGGTCGACCGGCTGGAAAAGGCATGCTGCCCGCAGGCCGTCTGGATCACGTAGTGCAGCAGCGAGGCCGGGTAGCAGCCGAGATTGAAAATCGTCCCCTTGCCCATCGGGTTCACGAACTTCCAGATATCGGCGGCGTAGAGACCGGAAACCGAGCGGATCACACCGAGCCGGCCGGACTGCAGGATTTCGCCGGCCTTGGCCATCAACGGATGGCAGAGATACATCAAGCCTTCGAGAAAGAAGATACCGCGGTCACGCACGGCCTGCGCCAGGGCGTCGGCTTCGGCCATCGTCGTGGTGAGCGATTTCTCCGACAGGACGGCCTTGCCCTTTTCCGCGGCGCGGATCACCGCCTCATGATGCATGTTGTTGGGCAGGCCGATATAGACGACATCGATATCAGGGTCGTCGAGCAGCGCGTCGTAGCCGGAATAGTGCTTCGCGATACCGTGTCGCCCGGCAAAATCCGAAAGCCGCTGCGGATCGCGCCCGGCCACCGCTTCGATGCGGGACCCGTCGCTGGCAGAGATGGCCCCGGCCATCGTGTCGGAGATGAAGCTCGTTCCAAGAATTCCCCAGCGCAGCATCTGTCAGTTCCCTCAGCGGTGCAGTTCGAGATAGGCGGATGCCACCATGGCGTCGATGTCTCCGGGCACCGGCACGACACACATCGAAGCGTCGAGCGTGCGGCTCGCCACCCGCTCCAGGCAGCGGGCCTGGAGAGCAAAGCCGAGATCCATGGATTCGACCGAATTGCCAAGCGCCCTTGACCCGGCAAGATTGGCCATGTGACCTGCGCCGAGAATATGGATGCGCCGCCCATCGGCAAGGACGAGCGTCTCGATGCCCTCGTCGGCGTAGGTTTCCGCCGCCACCACCGCGTTATCGGCGCGCATGCCGGCAACGTCGGTCTCGTGCGGGAAGTGCCCGCCGTTGAGGAGGATCACGCCGTCCTTGAGGGTCGCGAGATCCGAAGCCGTCAGGATACTCGCAGAGCCTGTGACCGTGACGATGACGTCGGCCGAGCGTATGGCGTCATCGGGTCTCGGCGTCGAGAAACCGTCGAGATGGGCCTCGAGCGTTGCAACCGGGTCGACGTCGACGACGCTGACAGCGCTGTAGGCATTGCGAAAGCAGGCGGCGGTGCCCTTGCCGCAGGCGCCATAGCCGAAAACGGTCACACGCTTGCCATTGGTCGAGCGATTGGTGAAGCGCATGTAGCTTTCGAACAGGCTCTGGCCGACCGCATGGCGGTTCTCGGCAAACTGCTTGATGGGGCTGTCGTTGATGACAAGCACCGGCAGGCCGATGGCGTCGCGCATCGGCTCCAGACGGGTCCGGCCGGAAGTGGTCTCCTCGGTACCACCGAGCAATGTCCCGTAGGGCCGTTCGGCAACACGAGCGAAAAGGTCGCCGCCATTGTCGAGCAGTAGGTCGGGCTGGTGATCGAGCAGGGCATCGATGAAGCCGGAATGGGTCGTCGCATCGGTCGTCTGCCCACCGATGACGGTGATGCCCTGACGTTTCAGATAATCGACCGTCGCCGGCTGGGTGCTGTTCAGGTTGCCGGTTGCCACGAGCTGCGCGCCGCCGGCCCTGAGCGTCATCAGCAGCGCTATGGTCTTTGGCTCCAGATGGATTGCCGTTCCGATCGTCAGGCCCTTGAACGGGAGGGTTGTTTCAAACTCGGCAGCAATGGCGCGCAGAAGCGCGCAGCTTTGCCCGACCCACTCGATACGGGACGGATGGCTGGAGGTGGTCATGGTGAGGGTCCTGGCTGTCTGTCGATGGTGCCGGCAAAGATAGTCCGGGCAGCCTGTCCTATGGCAGAGACATTAAACTGCGGCGGAGGGCAGTTTTCCTTCCTGGCGCCGCCCCTCTGCGAGCAGCCAATTCCGCAGGGCAGCAATCGGCTTGCGGTCCCTGTCGGCAATGCGGCAGCAGAACCGATAGCCGGTCGGCCGGCTGACAAAACCAAACGGCGCTTCGAGCGCGCCGGAGGCAAGGTCCGTTTCGATCGAGGCCGCCGGCGCGATGGTGACGCCAAGCCCGCTGCGGGCGGCACTGAGGGCCAGCGTCAGATCGTCCACCTCGATCCGCTTGCGGAAGCGGACCGGAGCATTGCCGCTTTCGCGAAACCAGTCGTCCCAGAGATAGGGCACCGTGCGGGCGACCAGCGCGGTCATGTCCGCGAGATCGGGCGGCGTAAGGCCGGGGGACGGTTGCCCGACGGTGAGCACCGGGCCAAACCGGTCGTCCATGAAGGCGGTCGCGGCTATATCGGGCAGCGGTCGGTATTCACCGCCAACGATCAGGGCATCGATTTCAGGCATGTCAGTCAGCGACTGGTTGACGGCAACCGGGATGATATCGACCTCAAGGCCCGAGACGGCGCTTTGCAGCGTTGCCAGGTGCGGCATAAGCCATGCCGAGGCCATCGGCATCGGCACGCCGAGCCGCAGCCGGACGGTGCTGCCGCTCGACGAGATCTCTTCCGCCGCACGCGAGACGATGGCAAAGGCGACACCGACGGCATCGGCGAGCCGCCGTCCTGCCGGATTGAGGGTCACGCGGCCAGCTTCGCGATCGAGCAGGGCAAAGCCGAAATGCTCCTCGAGGCTTGCAAGCTGCTGGCGCACGGCGCCGGGCACGACGCCGAGCTCGATTGCGGCTGCGCGCAGGCTGCCGCACCGGGCCAGCGCATCGAAGGCGCGCAGGGCGTTCAGCGGCGGCAACGGACGCTGGGATTTCAGGTTCAGCTCGTCTGTCTGCATCATGCGCCTCGGCCAACGGCCCTTCTCGACCTCGTGCATAGCCTATCCGGAGACCGGCTGTCGAACATTGCGTTTGGGATGAACGAGCCGTCCTGCTCAGCGGGTGCGCGGACAAGAGCGCCTATCCGCTCGGCAGCGAGAAGGCGTGCGTGCTTGTCCTATGTTGTTGTCACACTGATATGCCTATTTTCCGGGCATGGCTTGCGTTCCAGCTCGCATAGGGATGCGCTCCATGCTCGCTTAGGGGCGCTGGTGGATGTAGCTTAGAAAAATTGAATATTTCGAAGGTTTTTTGCGACAGCATCCCTTTGAGCCAAGTCTGTACCGCCTGCTCTTTCGTCTATGGGACGAGGAGACAAGGGAAGAAGACAATGCCTGGATGTCATCGTCATGAGCGTATCGCCGACTGCATGTTTCCTTAAATCCTATTCGATTTGAGGATAAAAACATGCAGCAATTCAAAGTGCTACAGCGACCTTTGCGCGTTTATAAGACGCGCGGCGCCGTAGTCGTGCCGCCGCGGATGCACCTGTGAAGAACGAGGTGCGGTTTTCCCGCGATCAGCTCACTCTCATTCTTGCCGCCTTGCCCGACCCGGCGTTCATTCTGACGCGCAGCGGCCGTTATGCTGCCCTGTACGGTGGGGCGGATCACCGCTACTATCACGATGGCAGCAGTCTTGTCGGTCAGAGTGTTTTTGATGTCCTTGCCCATGACAAGGCGCTGTGGTTCGCGCTGGAAATCGAAAAGGCGCTCGGCTCCCGGGCATTGCACATCGTCGAATACAGCCTCGCGGGAAGCGACGTTAAGGGCCTCGAAGATGCTGGGCCCGATCATCCGATCTGGTTTGAAGGCCGGGTCCAGGCGCTCGATTTTCCTGTCGACGGCGAGGACGCCGTGGTCTGGGTTGCCAGCAATATCACCGAGAAGAATGCCATTGAGCATCAGTTGCGCCAACAAAGCGAAACCGATCCGCTGACCGGCCTCTACAATCGCCGAAAACTGCTTGACGTGCTTGCGATCGAGTTCGATCTGGCCACGCGCACCCGCCGTCCGACATGCCTGCTGATGTTCGACGTCGACAATTTCAAGGCAGTCAATGACGAACTGGGGCATTCCGTCGGCGACGAGCTGCTGGCGACGATTGCCACCGGCTGCCGGCGGGCGCTGCGGTCTGACGACGTGCTGGCACGTCTTGGCGGCGACGAGTTCGTTGTGCTGATCCCGGCGACGACGCTCGACGAGGGCGAGCCGCAAGCGCAACGGTCGAAATCAGATCACGGTCGTTTAACGCCGTTGCGATCGGTGTCGCGCGATGTCGGTAAACTCGCCGGGAAAATGTGTCGTCGGTATCGCGCGTGTCCGTTCCCGCTCTTTTTACGCGCGCAACCTGTCTAGAGGGACTAAGGTTCCACCGTATGACGGATGTATGGCCGCCTTGATGCCCGCCTTGGTGCGTTGACCCGTGTCGTGCCTGCGTCGATCCTGTTGTTCTGAGTAAGAGTTGGGGGCAGCGATGTGTGAGGCGTGGCAGCGTTCGTTGATCGAAGAAGACGAGCTCGTCAAAAAGGCGGCGACAACCATACCAAGGCTGTTGGATCATCCCGGCATTACGCTCGACCAGCTATCCCGGTTGCACCTGAATATTGACGAGTGCGTCGAGCGGATGGATGTACTGATCGAGACGCTTGCGGCGAACGGCGTCGACCGTTCCTGGGTCGAGATGGCGACAACGATCAGAAACAGCTGGGAGACGCTCGCGGAAGACGCGGCGAAGAAGGGGCTCGTCGTCAGCGCCGCTTCCGATGCCACAGTCCGCGACGATACGATGCGGAACGTTATGGGGGCTACAAGTCCGTTGCCAAAGACCCCGGCATGAGCCCACGCTTGGCGGCGATGATCGTTGAGGTCTTCGGCACTGATCGTTGCCTGATACGTCGTGCGAAACCGCGGGGTCCTGTTCGATCTGGCGCCGCGCCAGCGAACAACCATCGGATTTCACACGCTGCCGCCAATACCGACCAACGCAGTGTATTGCCCGCCGAGATCAATCGTCACATGTCGTGCTCTGATCGTGACGGGCGCGCGTCTGGCTGGAAGCGTGTTTCGCTTCACGTGGCGGCGCTGCGGCCATCCATGACCAAGCTGCTGGGGCGGCCAGATTTTCACGCTTCGGGATTGCCGCAAACGCCAAAGACGCAAGGTTTTGACGATGTTCCTTGGCTCTTGCGATAGCCATCTCGCGTCTCGAAAACCGGCCGTCTGCATGCCGTCCGTGGCACTTGCCGTGCCCCACCGTGGTGGCTTCCGCGATCGCGGCGATTGAGACACACCCTCCTTCTTCCGTGGGAAAAGTTCGCCGCTGGCCGAATTTTAAACTTGACTATTATAGACATGTTTTCAATTTTACGCCCGTTCGCGCAAAGCAGTCGCCGCGGACGAACCCGCTCCCGGCCAGGATCCTATGACGACCGAGACCCAATCCGAAACGCGCGTCGATATCTTTATTGCCCATCGTCCGGCGCTCATCGCCTATGCGGTCCGCCTGCTCGGCTCGCGCGATGCTGCCGAAGATATCGTCCAGGATGCGTTTGTCCGGTTTCTGCCTTCCAGTACCCGGACGGTTTCAAAAGGCCAGCTCCTCGCCTATCTCTACCGCACGGTCAGGAACCTCTCGCTCGATGTGCTGAGGCGCCGGAAGGTGGCCGCAATCGGCCACCAGGACGATGTGCCGTTCTGGTCGGTTCCTGCCGACGTGCCGACGCCGGAACAATCGACCTTGCTGTGCGACGACGTTCGCCGGATTTCGCAGATCCTCTCGGAATTGCCTGTCGAGGCGCGGGTCGCCGTCGAGATGCACCGCTTCGGCGGCTACACGCTTGAAGAAGTGGCATCGCATCTGGGCATATCGACAGCCAGCGCCCATCGTTACGTCACGGCAGCGATGATGAAGATTGCCACGGCACTTCTGGTCAACGCGACTTAAAGTGGTCGCTCCCTGAGAAAAAAAAGCGCGTCATTCGTCTTTGTCAAAAGAGGGAATGTTCGGGTAGAAGTGCCTCGGAAGAGGCCCAGACCGGCGTAGGATATATTGACCCAGGATCAGGAAATCGCAGCCGCTACACTGGAAGAAGCCATGGACTGGTTTCTGCGGCTGAAGGGTGAGCCGAATTGTCCCGAGCTCACCGCCGACTTCCAGCGGTGGTTGCATCGCTCTGATGATCATCAGCGGGGCTGGCAATATGCGTTGAGGACCTGGCAGTTGATGGGGGAAGCGGCTCCGGCCCATGAACATCTGTGGGCAGGCGCGGCGCGCGCCAACGTCATTTCGAGCACCAGGCGTCGTTGGCGCCGCCCGGTCATGAGCGCAGTCGCTGCCATTGCCGCGACCCTATTCCTCGTCCTTGCCGGCCCGTCGCTGCTGATCCGACTTCAGGCGGATCACATCACCGCCACCGGCCAGAATGCCAGAGTGACGCTGGAGGATGGAACGCTCATCGAGCTTGGCGGCGACAGTGCCATCAAGACGGAGATGACCGCCGCCGGGCGCCACGTCACGTTGCTTTCCGGTGAGGCGTTTTTCGATGTCGCGCATAATCCGGCGCGGCCCTTTACGGTGGAGGCCGGAGGCGTCACGGTTCTGGTCGTCGGTACCGCCTTCGACGTTCGGCTTGCGGGAGGGGAAACGACCGTCGAGCTGGAAAGAGGCGTCGTTCAGGTCTCGGTCGAGGACGCCAGGGAAACGTCGGACTTCAGGCTGCTTCCGGGCGAGATGGCTGTCGTGACTGCGAGCGACGGCGCGGTTACCCGCAACATCATCCAGCCCGATCAGGTCGCCGCCTGGCGCAGCGGCCGGATCTTCGTCAAGGATGCGTCCATCAGTGCGGTCGCCGAGCAGCTTCAACGTTACCACTCGGCGTGGATAGCGGTGCCGGACCGAAAGCTCGCGGGTCTCAAGGTCACCGGTCTGTATGATCTTCATGATCCGGACGGTGCGCTGAAGGCGCTGGTCGAACCCTATGGCGGCCGCGTCCGCACCTTTTCGACCTATGGTCGCGTCCTGACGCAATACTGAAAATCCTGACAATAAAATTCAATTTTTCTGAGAAAAAAAACTGGGGTCCTCGTCATTGTTGGAAAGCGCTCGGCAACGGAGCGCAATTCAAGGAGATGAGACTACGATGTGCATATCGCAAGGCCGCAAGGGATCCCGTCGTTTGAATTGGGGCGGCGACGGCGGGCGTCCGATGGGACGGCTGATGGCAACGACGGCAATGGCGATTTGCCTGGCCTCGTCGCTGAACTGGCCGAGCTCGGCATTTGCGCAGGATGCACCGGCACAAGAGAGTGCCGCTCGCAGCTTCAACGTGCCGGCACAACCGCTTGCCGACGCGCTCAACGTCTTTGGCCGGCAATCGGGCCTGCAGGTGACGCTTGCCGCTTCGGTGTCCCGTGGCGTCATGTCCAAGGCGGTCGTCGGTTCCTACGCGCCGGAGGAGGCGCTTGCACGGCTGCTTTCCGGCACGGGCATCGAGTATCGCATCTCCGGCGGGCGAACGGCCGTGATCGGGACAGGGGCGGTCGGTGGCGGCGCGGCAGTGGCGCCGGCCGACGGCTCTACGGCGCTTGATCCGATTTCGGTATTCGGGGACGCCACTGGCGTCGGTGAAATCGTCATCAGCCAGAAGGAGCTCGAACTTCTCAACCCTGCGAATATCGCCGACGTCTTCCGCGGCGAGCCAGGGATCGAGGTTGGTAGCTCGCTGCCGATGTCGCAGAAGGTCTATGTTCACGGCATCGAGGAAAACAATCTCGCCGTTACCATGGATGGCGGCCGCCAGAACAACAAGGTCTTCCATCACAACGCAACCAACCTCATCGATCCGAGCCTGCTGAAGGCCGTGCGCGTCGATGCCGGCATCGCGCCTGCGGATGTAGGACCAGGCGCGCTCGGCGGCGCCATTGCCTATGAAACGAAGGATGCCCGCGACCTGCTCGACGGCGACGGCTATGGCGGCTTCGTCAGCTCCAACTACAACTTCAACAGCAAAACCTTCCAGACCGGAATCTCCGCCTACGGCATGCAGGAGGGGCTCGAATTTCTCGGCTACTTCAATTTTGCCAAGGGGGACGAGTTCAAATCCGGCAACGGCAGCATCGTCGAGGGAACGCGCACCGATCTCCTGAGCGGGCTCGGCAAGGTGGCATACGAGTTCGAGAGTGGTGATCGTTTCGAGATCAGCCATGAACGCGTCTACGACGACGCCCCGCGCCCGTTCCGCGCCAATACCGGCTTCATCTCGGGCCGCCCGCCGTGGGAACCGCGCGTGCGCGACTATACGCTCGACCGGCAGAACACGGTCTTCTCCTATACCGACAGCACGCCTGAGGATTGGTGGGATCCAACCGTGGTGTTGGCCTACAGCTCGACGCGGCTAGAGATCCCGATCTTTCCTCGCCCGGTGCCGCCAAGCACGATATCGGTCCCCTATCCCGGCGCCGGCGAAACCGGCAGCTTCAACGGCAAGTTCGAAAACAAGTTCAGCTTCGATATCGGCAGCATCACCGCAGGCGTCGATTTCTACAACGACAAGGCCGAACTCGAAGATCGCTTCGATGCCTCGACCGAGCGCGCGCGCAATGTCGGCATCTATGCGCAGGCGCGGCTCGAACCCTGGGAACGCACCCGGCTTTCCTTCGGCATGCGTGGCGACCAGCAATGGTTCACCGGCACCACAAATGAGAAGTGGGACAATGCCGGTTTCAGCGGCAACGTCTCCGGCGAATATGATCTGATCGAGGACCTGCTGACGGCCAAAGCCGGCTACTCCCACGTCTGGGCCGGCGTCCCGCTTGCCGAAAACTTCATCATGAACCCGAACTGGAACTATGGAACCGGCCCGGAGCCAATAACGGCCGACAATTATGCCTTCGGCCTTGTCGCCAAGCATGACGGTTTCACCGTGGAAGGCAGCCTCTTCCACACAGATATCGACGACGCTCGCACAGCCAAATACGCGGTCGCCAGGGCCATCGAGAACCATGATGTGCGCTCGAAGGGCTTCGAGCTCGGTGCCGGATACGACTGGGGCGACGGTTACTTCAAGGTCAAATACGCCAATATCGATGTCTCGATCGACGGCAAGCCGGCCGACTCCGACACCGGTATCTATCTGGCGGCCCCGGCCGGTCAGTTCATCACGCTCCTGGCCGCGCACAGCTTCATCGATTGGGGTGTCACCATCGGCGGCGATGTCGAGATCGCACTCGACAATGACGATGTTGCCGCCGGCACCCCGCCTCTTGAGGGCTACAAGGTTTTCAACACCTTCGTCGAGTATCAGCCGCCGAGCCACAGCAATCTGACCCTGCGCGCCGAGATCAACAACATCTTCGACGAGACCTACTCAGAGCGCGCCACCTACGGTCAGGAATTCGGCACCGTCACGCCACTCTATGAACCCGGCCGCTCCTTCATCCTGAGTGCCAAGGCGACATTCTGAGATGACATCGAAGGAAGAGGCATCATCGATGCCTCTTCCACCTTGCCGGCGAGTTGCCCACCGCATGTTTCCTTAAATCGTCTTTGATTTAGGGATAAAAACATGCAGCAATTCAAAGTGCTACAGCGACCTTTGCGCGTCTAATAAGACGCGCGGCGCTGTAGCCAGATGCCTATAGTTTTCGTGCTGAAATCTTGCTGTTACATTACAATTTACTGAAATCGATGCTCATTTCCGCCCAGGCATGCTCGAACTTCGATCTCGCGATCAGCCAGGGAGGCATCGCTCTGGAAGCCGTCAGCCGCGCCAAAAGCCGACCCTCGGCATTCTCTACCGCGACGATGACGCCATGATAGTCATCCTCCTCAGCGATTTCGTCCGCCACCAGGCGGCCGTGTTCGACGGCCTGGCTATCGTTGGCAAGCAGGGTGCCGACTTTGTCGCGGCTGGTAACGCCTGCCAGGTGGATGTGAAAAAGATAGCGTTGCATGATCTTGCTCAAACCATACGGCGATTGACGACAAACACTCGCGCCGCTTCGGGTATGGTTGTAGTAACACGCCTCTTATCTGTTTGCGCGTGACCGACGCGTGACACGCCTTTGCGTGCAATTCGATCTCCGGCCGGTGGGTAATCGCCAGCGGTGATAGCCGACTGCGCTTGGGGGAAAAGCGGGCTGTTGCCGAATGCGGAAACGCTTGCACCGGCGTGGAAAAGCGCATCCGTCAGGGCGAGACTTCGATTTCGTCAGCCGGAAATCTGGTTGAGAAACACCAGTTGCAGAGGGCGGGTGAGCAGGTCGTCCGCCGTCGCTGCGAAAGCCTGGAAGTGTGGCGTCTGAAAATGGGCGTCGAGGGCGGCCCTGTCGGTGAACGCTTCTGTAGAACGTGCCCGGCTCTTCCTGCATTTCGAACAGGACGTAGTCGAGGCAGCCGGGCTCGTTGCGGGTCGGCTCGATCAGGGCGAGCAGCCCGTCACGCAATGCGTCGCGTTTGCCGGGTTCTGCGGCAGTATTGCCAAGGAAATCACCTTCTCGGCGGAATGTGTCATCATTGCAATCCTTGTGGATAGGGACGCCTGGCGGCGCGAGAGGCTCGGTTGGCGGGATGGCGTCGGGTCTGGAGCAGGCGGCAAGTACGGTCGTCGAGGGAGCCTCCTCCCCATGACCTCTTTTGATCTTTTTGCGCACACACGCCGGCCGTGGCCGCCCCGATGGGGCGGCTTCGCAGCAGGCATCATGCTTTTGCGAAAGAGGAAGGCGGCGCTTCGCCCGCTCGTCTAAAAACCGGAGAGCACGATCTTGCCCTTGGCCCTACCGGACTCGATTACCGCGTGCGCGCGCTTCAGGTTGGCCGCATTGATCGTCCCGAAATGCTCGTTGAGCGTGGACTTGATCTTGCCTGCGTCGACCAGATCCGACACTCTGTTCAAGAGGACATTCTGTTTCTCGATATCGGCGGTCGCAAACAGCGAGCGTGTGAACATCAGCTCCCAATGCAGCGAGATGCTTTTGCGCTTGAGTGGAAGCGCGTCGAGTTGCTTGGGGTCGTCGATCAGGCCGAAACGTCCCTGGGGCGCGATCAGTTCGACGATCTGATCAAGGTGATCGCCGGTATTGGTCGTCGAGAACACGAAGCCCGGCTGGCCAAGCCCGAGGGCTTCGATTTGTGCAGCAAGCGGCTGCCGGTGATCGACAACGTGATGGGCGCCGAGCGATTTTACCCATTCTACCGTTTCGGGGCGAGACGCAGTGGCGATGACAGTGAGGTCCGTCATCGCTCGTGCGATCTGTATCGCGATCGAGCCGACGCCACCGGCGCCGCCGATGATGACGATCGCATTTGCAGCGCCTGCGACCGGGCGGGTGACGTCAAGACGATCGAACAGCATTTCCCATGCGGTGATCGAAGTCAGCGGCAGGGCGGCGGCGGCAGAAAAATCCACCGACCTCGGCTTTCTGCCGACGATACGCTCGTCGACCAGATGAAATTCGGCGTTGGTGCCGGAGCGGTTGATGGCGCCTGCATAGAAGACTTCGTCGCCCGGCTTGAAGAAGGACGCATTCGGCCCGACGGCGCTGACCACACCCGCGGCATCCCAGCCGAGCACCTTCCACTGTCCGGGTTCGGGCTTCACTCCGCGGCGGATCTTCGTGTCGACCGGATTGACCGAGATCGCCTTGACTTCGACGAGGATGTCCCGGCCCTCGGGTTCCGGGCGCTGCAGGTCGATATCGACCAGCGACGTTTCGGCTTCGATCGGTTGGGGGATTTGGTAGGCTACGGCTCGCATTGAATGCTCCATCGGTTGAACGTGGCCAAGATGCGCACTATGCTGCAAGATCGCAAGAACGCACATAAAAAGCCCATAGTGTCGAAAAGGATACCATTGGATGGGACGCACACGCCACGATCGTTTCGACTGCAGTCCGGGATGTGCCGTCGAAGCGACGCTCACCCTGATCGACGGCAAGTGGAAGGGGGTCGTTCTCTACCACCTGATGTCGGGCACCATGCGCTTCAACGAAATCCGCCGGAAGCTGCCGAACGTTACCCAGCGCATGCTGACGAACCAGTTGCGCGAGCTGGAGGCCGACGGCCTGATCACGCGCAAGGTGTTCGCCCAGGTTCCGCCCAGGGTCGACTATGATCTCTCGGAACGTGGCCGCACGCTGGAGCCCGTCATCCTTGCGCTCAAGACCTGGGGGGACGCCAACATGCCGTCGACCGGGAGTGTTGCGGCCTGATTGCCGCAACGGGAGGGCCATACTCACAGGTTTCCACGGTGTCCCACGCCACGACCCTATGCAGTGACAAGCACCCACATCATGCCGGCGAGCGCCGAGGCCAGCAATGTCGCGATCACCGAGGTGTTGAAGCGGAAGATCGCCAGCGCCGCCGCAAGCGTCAGCAAGAGTGACGGCAACACCAGCGAGCTCAGGACAGGCACATCGAGCGCAAGGCTGCCGACGCTCCACGGGACGACCTGCGAAAACAACGTGTGAAGGCCGAACCAGACCGCAAGGTTGAGGATGACGCCGACGACCGCAGCAGTGATGGCCGACATGGCGCCGGTCAGGGCGACATTGCCCCTCAGCTTCTCGATGAAGGGCGCCCCGAGGAAAATCCAGAGGAAGCAGGGCACGAAGGTCACCCACGTCGTCAGCAGCGCGCCCAGCGTCGCTGCCGTCATCGGAGAAAGCGTGCCGGGGTCGCGATAGGCGCCCATGAAGCCGACGAACTGGACGACCATGATCAGGGGGCCAGGCGTTGTTTCCGCCATGCCGAGGCCATCGAGCATCTCGCCTGGTTTGAGCCAGCCGTAATATTGCACGGCCTCCTGCGCGACATAGGCGAGCACAGCATAGGCACCCCCGAAGGTGACGACCGCCATCTTGCTGAAGAACCATCCGATTTCGGTGAAGACACTGTCCGGCCCGACGAGCGCAAACAGCAGCGACAGTGGCGCGAGCCATAGGGCGAGAAACACCGCGGACACCTTCATCGACCAGGTGAGGTTGGGGCGGGCGTGGATCGGTGTTTGTTCACCCAGGGCCGAATCCTCGTCCTTGAGGATCGGCCCGGTTGTTTTGCCGTGGCCGCCGCCGATGCGAAAGAGCGGCGAGCCCAGGCGTCCGCCGATGTAGCCGGCAATGCCGGCCGTCAGGATGATCAGCGGGAATGGGACGCGGAAGAAGAAAATCGCGACAAAGGCTATCGCCGCGATGCCGATCATCAGCCTGTTTTTCAGCGCTCGGCTGCCGATGCGGAAAACCGCCTGGACGACGACGGCAAGCACGGCCGCCTTCAACCCGAAGAACAGTCCTTCGATCACGCTGACATTGCCAAAGGCGGCATAGACGTAGCTCAAGGCCAGGATGGCAAGGAAGCCCGGAACCACGAACAATATGCCGGCGATGAGGCCCCCGGCGGTGCGATGCATCAGCCAGCCGATGTAGATTGCCAGCTGCTGCGCCTCCGGACCGGGCAACAGCATGCAGTAATTGAGCGCATGCAGGAAACGGTGCTCGCCGATCCAGCGTTTCTCGTCGACGAGGATGCGATGCATCACCGCGATCTGGCCCGCCGGGCCGCCGAAGCTTAAGCCTGCGATCCGAACCCAGACCCAGAACGCTTCCGCAAGCGAGATGCCGTGGCCATGGGGCGCCGACGCCTTGCTGGCGTCGGCGGTGTGAACGACATCGGTCATTTCATGCACCCTTTTTCGGCGTGGGCCAGTTGTGCGTTTCACCGGTCGCATCGCGGCACCAGCGGTAGAAGGCATCGTAGAGCAGCATGCCTGCCTGCAACTGCTCATGATCGTCTGCATACATGCGGGAGAGCCCGAGCGAAACCGCAAGCAGGCCGGCGGCCTCTGGAGCGAGATCGAGGCGCGAGGTGTCTGCGCCCCGCACGATGGTTGCCAGCTGCAACATCGGCTCCGTTGCCAATCCGAATTCCTCGACCATCACGTCGAAGGTGCAGAGGTCGCCCCGATGACTCCAACGGATCGGGGCGTCGATGTCAAAGGGCGTGGCGTCGAAGCGGTCCGCGACGGCTTCGACTTCGGCGGGTGCCACGAACAGGAAGACGGCGTTTGGATCGACGAAGCGCCGAACAAGCCAGGGGCAGGCGATGCGGTCGATCTTCGGGCGCGCGCGCGTGACCCAGAGCGTGTGTCCGTTCGTCTGACGTTTCGGCAGGGCCGAGACGGGCACGGCCGGATAGCCGGCTTCGACCCAGGCCTCAAAGCCGCCTTCCAGGACATCGGCCGGAATTCCCGCGTGCCGCAGCCAGGCGGCGACCCCGTGGCTCAGCTTCTTGCCGCGCTGGCAGATGATGACGGCGGATCGTCCCGCGAAGTCGTTGCCCCAGTTCTCAACGAGCCGGTAGTCGCGCCGGAGCGATCCGGGGATCAAGCGCGGATCGGCATCGAAATCCTCGCCGATCCTGACATCGATCAGCGCGGGACATTTGGGAGTACCAATGAGGCGGGCAAGTTTGTCCGGGGAAATTTCAAGAGGTGACGGCATAACGCGTCCTCCGTCTGAGCGGTTGAATGGACGCGATACTTCGGCTGTCGCCTCGTGGGGTGATCGCGACCCCATGGTGATATTTTTCCGCTGTTTCGCGCAGGCTGTCAAGCAGTTGTACGGTGCACCGGGGGGGATTGACGACCGCCGTGTCATCCGGCCGCGTGCAGGCGCCTTTATCTCAGCCTGTTGCTGAACCGGCCCTCCCTCTAGGGACTGCCTTGCTCGATCGTGGCCGGGCGCGCTTGTTCGCCGTCCTCCGCGGAAACATGCTTGGCCTCGGTATCGCTCGTCGTTGCCGGTGCGTGCACCCCGCCCGTGGTCGAAAGACCGGCAAGCCGATGGCCGCGCTCGCGCAACGATTGAAACACGACATAGAGGGCAGGGATGATGAAGATCCCGATCAGCGAGGCCGCAAGCATGCCACCCGCGACCCCCGTGCCGACGGCCCGCCGGCTCAGCATGCCTGCCCCTTGCGCCGTGACGAGAGGGACGAGGCCGACGATGAAGGCGAAGCTCGTCATCATCACCGCGCGGAAGCGGGCGCGTGCGCCTTCGACCGCGGCCTCGACGATGCCAGCACCCTTCTCGCGATGGAATTTGGCGAATTCGACGATCAGGATCGCGTTCTTGGAGGCGAGTGCGATCAGCACGACGAGGCCGATCTGGGCGTAGATGTCGAACGACAGGCCCGCCACGAGAACCGAGACCAGGGCGCCCGCGACGCCGACGGCCACCGACAGCAACACAGGGACCGGGATCGTCCAGCTTTCGTAGAGCGCGACGAGGAACAGATAGGCAAACAGCACCGCAAGCGCGAGGATAGCCGTCGTCTGTCCCGCCGCTTCAAGCTCCTGCAAGGCTGTGCCGGTCCACTCGTAGCTGTAGCCCGCTGGCAGGGTCGTTGCCGACAGGGCTTCCATCGCCGCGAGCGCCTCGCCAGACGATACGCCAGGGGCGGGCTGCCCATTGAGCGTGATCGAGCGATAGTTGTTGTACCGCACGATCGACTGCGGGCCGATGACGTATTCGACGCGCGCGACCGAGGCGACCGGGACCATGCCACCGGACGCGTTGCGGACGTGCAGACGCGAGATGTCGTCGATCGAACTGCGGTCGGCTTCGGCCGCCTGCAGATTGACCTTCCAGCTGCGTCCGAAGAGGTTGAAGTCGTTGACGTAATAGGACCCGAGCGTTCCCTGCAGGGTGTTGAAAAGGTCGCTCACGGATACGCCGAGCGCCTGCAGGCGATCCCGATCGAGATCGAGGTAGAGCTGCGGCGAGCTTGCGGAATAGGTGGTGAAGGTGGGGCCAAGCAGCGGATTTTGATTGGCGGCGACGATCAGGCCGCCGGCGGTTGCAGCGAGCTCTGCGGGCGGGCGGCCCTGCAGGTCGAGCAGCTGGTATTCGAAGCCCGACCCCGTGCCGAGGCCCATGATCGGCGGCAGGTTGAACGCGAAGATCTGCGCGCCGCGGACGGCCGTGCCCTTGGCCATGGTCGTTGCGATCGCCGCATCGACGGAGCTGGCCGCGCTGGTCCGCTCGGCGAACGGCTTCATCGTGACGATGGCAAAGGCGCTGTTCGATTTGGCCAGGCCATCGAGGAAGCTGTAGCCGGTAACCGTAATGACGTCGGCGACACCATCGATGCCGCCGAGCATCTTTTCGACGTCGCGCACAACCGCATCCGTGCGGTTGTAGGACGCGCCCTCCGGCAGCCGTATTTCGGTGAAGTAGGCGCCCTGGTCTTCGCTTGGCAGAAAGCCGGTCGGCACGACACGGAAAAGCCAGCCGCTGGCGCCGATTGCGACGGCCAGGAGCAGGATGCCGAGGATCGCCCGACGGGCGATATGCCCGGCGACATGGACATAGCCATCGCGGCCGTTATCGATCCGCCGCGAGAGCCAGCCGAGGACGCCGCGCTTCGGCCCGTGATGCGGCTTCAGCAGGATGGAGCAGAGTGCAGGGCTCAAGGTCAGCGCATTGATGGCGGAGATCACCATCGACACGGATACGGCCACGGCAAACTGCTGGAACAGTTGCCCGCTCAATCCCGGAATGAATGCGACGGGAACGAACACCGACAGCAAGACGAGCGTAATGGCAACGATCGCCCCGGTGATCTCGCCCATGGCGAGACGCGCCGCCTCGGGCGCCTGCATGCCTGGGTTCTCCTCCATCACGCGCTCGATGTTCTCGACCACCACGATCGCGTCGTCGACGACGATGCCGATCGCCAGAACCATCGCCAACAGCGACACCGTGTTGAGCGAAAAGCCCATGGCAAGGATGATCGCGAAGGTGCCGATCAGCGCGACGGGCACGGCGACGAGCGGGATCAATGTCGCCCTGACATTGCCGAGGAACAGGAAGACGACGATGATGACGAGTACGAACGCTTCCAGCAGCGTATGCACAACATTCTCGACGCTCGCCTCGACGAACTGGGTCGTGTCGTAGGAGACGGAATAGGTCAGTCCCTCAGGAAACGACTGGGAAAGGCGCTCCATCGCCTGTTTGACGCCTTCGGCGGCCGCAAGCGCATTGGCTCCCGGTGCCTGGTAGGTGCCGATCATCGCAACCGGCTTGCCGTTGAAGCGGGCGCTCGAATCGGAGCTCGCCGCACCCAGTTCGACTTTGGCAATATCGCGGATGCGCACGAAGGACCCGTCCGGCTCGGCCCTCAGGACCACGTTCTCGAACTGGGCGGGGTCGGTCAGACGTCCCTGGGTCTGCAGGTTGAGCTGAAACAGCGGATCGTCGGTCATCGGCTGCGCGCCGATCCGGCCGATTGCCGCCTGGACGTTCTGCGCCTTCAGCGCGTTGATCACATCGGTCGGCGTCAGACTGAGATTGGTCAGGCGGTCGATGTCCAGCACGATGCGCATGGCATAGTCTTTGGCGCCGAACAGCGAGGCATCCCCGACGCCCGGAACCCGCTTGACCGTGTCCATCAGGTTGATCGTGGCGTAGTTGGACAGAAACAGCGAATCGAAACTGTCGTCCTTGCCGTAGATGGTGATCACCTGCATCAGGGCCGATGATTTCTTGCGCACGCTGACGCCGGTCTGCTTGACCTCCGCCGGTAGCCCGGCCTCGGCAAGCGACACGCGGTTCTGCACGTTGACGGTGGCGATATCGGGGTCCGTGCCGACGGCAAATGTGACGGTGAGCGTGTAGGAACCGTCAGCGCCGCTCGTCGACTTCATGTAGAGCATGTCGTCGACGCCGACGATCTTGCTCTCGATCGGCTGGGCGACTGTTGTTTCGACCACCTCGGCGCCGGCGCCGGGGTAGCTTGCGGTGACGCTCACCTGTGGCGGCACGATGTCGGGAAACTGCGCGATCGGCAGCCGGGTGAGCGCGATCAGGCCCGCCAGCGTGAGGACGATCGAGATGACGGCAGCAAAACGCGGGCGATCGATGAAGATTTCGGAGATCATGCTCAGCCACCCGTCGCCGCCGCTGCGTCAACGACGATGCCCGGTCTGACCTTGCCGACACCTTCGGTGATGACGTTTTCACCTTCCTTGAGCCCCTTGCTCACCACGGAAAGGCCGCGAGCGGAGCGGGAAACGTCGATGCGGCGCAGCTCGACCTTGGAGGCAGCATCGACCACCATGACGAAGGCGCCCTGCTGGTCGCGCTGGACCGCCTGCTCAGGTACCGCCAGAACGTCCTGCTTGTCGGACTGCTCAAGGATAACGCGCACGAGGGTGCCGTCGAGCAGCAGGGAGTTCGGGTTGTCGAACTGCGCGCGCACTGTCACGGTGTCGGTTCCTTGCGCGACGTTGCTGGCGATGAAGTCGATGGTGCCTTTCAGCGGATATTCGGTACCGTTGGGCAAGGTCAGCGCGACATTGGCGCCGCCGGGCATCTCGCCCTTCTGCACCCGCTCCCGGTAGGTCAGGAGCAGCGAGGTGGACACCGGAAAGACGACATAGATCGGATCGAGCCGCGTCAACGTGACAAGCGGCCCGGTATCCGGGCCGACCAGTGCGCCGACATCGGCGGTCGTCAGGCCCAGCACGCCGTCGAAGGGGGCGGTAATCCTGGTATAGGAGAGGTTGAGGTCGGCGCTCTGCTTGCTGCCCTTGAGCCGTACGAGTTCCGCTTCCGCCTTCTTGACTTCGGCGTTAGCGGTATCGACCTTGGCCTGGGAGATCGTATTGCTTGTGATCAGCTGCTTGGCACGGTCTCGTTCGAGCACGGCAAGATCGCGCTGGGCCTCGGCCGCCTGGATCGAACCCTCTATTTCCTGTACCGCCGCCCGATAGGCGCCGTCCTCGACCTGATAGAGCATGGTCCCGGCCGTTACCGTCTGCCCTTCCTTGAAATCGACCGCCTCCAGGAAACCGGCGACGCGTGCGCGGATGTCGACCTTCTGGGTCGCAACGACGCGGCCCGTCAGATCGACGCTTTCACGCAGGTCGACGATCCTGGCGGGCGCCACGACCACGGCCGGCGCCTGCTGCGCGTGAGCGGGCGACAAACTGAATGTGATTGCCAGAAGGAAGGAAAAGACAGAGAAGGCGACTTTCGGCACGGTCATGCCAGGTCCTTTCAGCAACAAGGCCAGGTTCAGTCCCACGTGGTCTGCTCAACCGCACACTAGTCAGGAAAGCTCTTCCTTTGAAGAGTAAATCGCCTTTCTGTAACTGTTACGTCGGCTTTCGACGCACGGTAGCGCGATGCGCAAACCGTGAGCGCCGCCTGGCAGCATGTGGCGTTTGATGCCGAAGATCGACGAGGTGGCGCCGCGATCCACGGGGACGTCAATCCCCTGGGCGCGGACGCATCCCTGCAGTGCGAACGCATCTCTCGGTGCGCACGCCCGGCGCATACCTGACGCTTATGCGCGAGGCATGCCGGCCGGCTCCAGAAACTTGCGAAGTGCTGCGATCCTGAAGATCGCGTTGGCCGCGCCATAGCCGCGGTATCCGCGCCGCTCGACGATCTCGAAGAAGAATCCACCAGAGAAGGTCGGGCTGTAGAGTTGGAAATACTCGCCGTGCTCGTCCTTGTCGTAGAGGATGTTGTGCGCCTTCATCCGCTCGGTGAAATGCGGATCGAGCCCGAAACGGGCTTCCAGGTCGTCATAATAGTTGGGCGAGATCGTCAGCGAGACAAAGCCGCGCTCTGCAAGCACGTCTGCAGTCCTGAAGATATCGTCCGTCTTGAAGGCCAGATGCTGAATGCCCGAGCCGAACGTGTCGGCGATGAACCGACCGGCAAGCGTGTTGCGGTTCTCGGCGCCATTCATTGTGATGCGCAGGGATCCGGCGGCGTTCTCTACCACCTGGCTGCGCACGATGCCCGAGGGGTCGATGATGTCGACAAGCGGGGTCTTATGGGCTTCCAGCAGCGAGGTATAGAAGAGCAGCCACGTCAGCAGTTCGTCGTAGTGCATCGTCTGGGCGATGTGGTCGATCGATGACAACCCGGCCGAGGTCGCGCTGAGGTCTTCGACCGGATCGAACTCGACGTCCCATATGCTGCCGAGGTCACTGTGGCGATCGAGGAAGTAGACGATGCCGCCGCCGACCCCGTGAACGGCTGGCATCTCGATCTCGCCCTCGTCCACCGGCTGGGCGAAGGTCTCGGCGCCGAGCGCCAGCGCCCGCCGGTGCGTGGCCCGGGCATCGTCGACGAGCAGGCCCATCGCATAGGCCGAAGTGCCGTGAACCAGGTAAGAAGAGTTGGCAAAGCCGCGGCTTTCCGTGTTGATCACCAGCCTGATATCGCCCTGCTGGAAGACGGTGACGCTTTTCGTCTTGTGACGAGCGGCCTTGCGGAAGCCGAGTGTGCGGATCAGCGCCTCGAATTGCGGTGCTTCGCTTTCGTCGATGGTGAATTCGATGAAGGCAATGCCTTCGACGCCTGATCGAGCCGGCATTTCGGGAACGGGGAGGGCAATGTCGGGCTCAGTCCGCCGGACCTGGTCGCCGAGATAGAGCAGCGAGCGCTGGCCATCGACCGAGATCGCCGTCGCCGAGCCGCCGCGAAACTGATCGTTGAAGATCTCGAGCGACAGATAGCCGTCATAGCCGGTGGCCGCGACAGCTCGCATGAACTCGAGAACGGGCAGATCGCCTTCGCCCGGCATGTTGCGGAAGTGCCGGCTCCAATAGAGCAGGTCCATGTCGATCAGCGGCGCGTCCGCCAGCTGGATGATGAAGATCTTCTCCTTGGGTATGGAGCGGATGGAGTTGACGTCGATCTTGCGCGCCAGCGTGTGAAAACTATCGAGGATGAGGCCGACATTGGCATGATCGGCCCGGCGCACCACCTCCCAGGCATCGCGGTGGTCGTTGATGTGGCGTCCCCAGGCGAGCGCTTCGTATCCGACCCGCAAGTCCCGCCTGGCCGCCCTTTCCCCCAGTTCACGAAAATCGGCGGCAGCCCGGTCAAGACCGCCGAGTGCGGCGGGAGAGACATTGGAGCAGACGAGCACCAGGTCGGTTCCCATCTCCTGCATCAGGTCGAATTTGCGTTCCGCACGGTCGAACGTCCTGCTTCTGAGCGGCTCCGGCATGCCCTCGAAATCGCGGAACGGCTGGAACAGAGAAATCTCCAGGCCATGGTCGCGCACCATCTGGCCGACCTGGCGCGGACTTTCATCGAAAACCAGAAAATCGTTCTCGAAGATCTCGACGCCGTCGAAGCCGGCCTTTGCTATCGCCTCCAGCTTGCTGCGCAGGTCGCCGCTCAGAGAGACGGTCGCGATCGAGGTTTTCATGCGTGTCTCCTTCGATGCCCTGTCGTCAGGCGGTCAGGGCCTTGAAATGGGCAAGCATGCGGGCCGCATCCGGCTCGCGCCCGGTAAACAGACTAAAGGCGCCGACCGCCTGAAACACCGCCATGCCGCCGCCGTCGAGCGTCTTGCAGCCGCGCCGCCTGGCCTCAGTCAGCAGTTCGGTTTCCAGCGGGAAATAGACGACTTCCGCCACCCAATGATGTGGTTCGAGCAGTTCGGCTGGAAGTGGCAGGCCGGGATATTTCGCCATCCCGGTTGGCGTAGCATGGAGCAAACCGTCCGCTGCTCTCATAGCGGATGGAAGGTCGGTGCCGGCAACAATGTGTGCTTGTGGAAACAGCGGCGACATGCTGGATACCAGTGCTTCTGCGCGCTCGATCTCCCGGTCGAACACCGTCAGTGAAGTTAGCCCCATCGATAGGATCGCGTAGGCTGTCGCAACGCCGGCGCCGCCGGCGCCGAGTTGCACCGCGTGCGACAGCGCTACTCCGGGCAGACCGCGGCGAAAGCCTTCGGCAAATCCCCACCAGTCGGTGTTGTGGCCGATGCGGCGACCCGCCTTGAGCACGACGGTGTTCACAGCACCGAGATCTCGGGCCTCGTCGGACAGCTCGTCGAGAAAGGGAATGACCAGTTGCTTGCACGGGTGCGTGATGTTCAATCCGCAAAGGCCCCGCTGTTCGGCCTCCCGCAGCAACTGCGGCAGGTCGTCCGGGCTCGCGCCGCGCTGCGTCAGGTCGATCAGCTCGTACTCATAGGTAAGGCCCTGTGCCGCACCTTCGCGCATATGCATGGCCGGTGTGAGCGAGGCTTGAATGCCGGCGCCGATCAATCCGGCTTTCAACGGTTTCAGAAGGGTCTCAGTCATCTCGACGGCTTTCATCAATCGGTTGGTTGCCGACCCGCATAAAAGCGGGCCGGCGGCAGGCTTACTGGCCGCGAAGCGTCTGAAGCTCCTTGAACAGGGCTGCGACAGTGTCGGGACCGATTTCGGCGCTGAACTTCTCGATCATCGGCTTGACGGCGTCGCGCAGCTTCTGGGTTTCCTCCGGCGAAAGCTCACTGACTTCCATGCCGGTCGCCTTGATGTCGGCGATCGCTTTGGCGTCGAACTCGCGCGAGACCTGGCGCTGATAGTCGCGGGCCTCGGTGGCCGAGGTCTGCAACACTACCTTCTCCTCGTCGTTGAGACCGTCCCAGAATTTCTTGCTGATCAGCACGATCTGCGGATTGTACTGGTGACGGGTCACCGTCATGTACTTCTGCACCTCATAGAACTTGGCGTTGAGAATGTTTGCGGCCGGATTTTCCTGGCCGTCGACCGTCCCGGTCTCAAGCGCGGTATAGAGCTCGGTATAGGGCAGCGGCACGGCATTGGCGCCGAGATTGTTGAAGAGCTCGATCGGGATCGGCGACTGGATCGTGCGGATCTTCAGGCCCTTGATGTCCTCGAGCTTGGTGACCGCATGGCGATTGTTGGTGAGATTGCGGAAACCGAGCTCCCAATAGCCCAGCCCAACGAGCCCGGTGTCCGGCAAAAGATCGGCAAGGCCGGTGCCGAAGGGGCCGTCCATCACCTTGTCGGCCTCTTCGCCATTGTTGAACAGGAAGGGCAGATCGACGGCGCCGAACTGCTTGACGTTGCTTGCCAGGATGCCGGCGTTCAGAACCGTCATTTCGATCACGCCGCCCTGCAGCGCCGATACGGTCTGCACGTCGCCGCCGAGCACGCCGCCCGGAAACAGCTTGACCTCGATCTTGCCGCCGCTCTTGTCCTTCACCAGTTCGGCGAACTTCTCCATGCCCATCACCTGGGGATGGCCCTTGTTGTTGGCGGCGGCGAACTTGAGCTGGTGCTCGCGGATCTCGGCCAGCGCCGGGCTCGCTGCGATCAGCGCTACCGGCACGGCAAGCCCGAGCGCCATTTTCATCAGTCTGTTGAACATGTTTTCCTCCCAGATTTGGCCGGGTTCTCCCACCGGCCGGTTGAACTTTGCATGTGTTTTTTTGGGCCTAACGCGCAAACCAGGAGACCGGCGCGGTCACCAGTTGCGGGAACAAGACGAGCAGAAGCAGGACGATCAGCTCGGCGATCAGGAACGGCATGACCCCCCTCATGAGGTCTTCCATCTTCAGCTTGGAAACGCCGCAGATGACGTTGAGCACCGTGCCCACCGGCGGCGTGATCAGGCCGATCGAGTTGTTGATGATGAACAGCACGCCGAAATAGACCGGATCGATGCCCGCCTGCCTGATGATCGGCATCAGCACGGGCGTCATGATCAGGATGGTCGGGGTCATGTCCATGGCGGTGCCGACCACGACGACGAGCACCATGATCGCCAAAAGCAGGAGCGTCTGGTTGTCCATCAGCGGCTCGACCAGGGCGGCGAGGTCGCCGGGGACGTCGGCAACCGTGATCAGCCAGGCAGAGACGGCCGAGCAGGCAACGAGGAACATCACGATGGACGTTATCTTCGCCGCTGCCACGAAAACGTGGAACAGCTTGGCCGGCGGCAGCTCGCGATAGATCACCATCGACACGAACAGTGAGTAGACGGCGGCGACGACGCCGGCTTCCGTCGGCGTGAACACGCCGAACTTCAACCCGACTATGATGATAACCGGTAGGAAGAGCGCCCAGAGACTGTCGATGAAGGTCTTCATCCTGATGGCGCCGCTCTGGCGTGGCGGCAGCTGATGCTGCTCCTTGCGCGACACGATCAGCCAGGTCACGCAGAGGGCAGCTGCAATCATCAGGCCGGGGAAAATGCCGGCCAGGAAAAGCTTGGTGATCGAGACACCGCCGACGACGCCGTAGAGGATGAAGCCGATCGACGGCGGAATGATCGGGCCGATGATCGAGGCCGAGGCGAGCAGACCCCCGGCGCGGGCCGGGTCGTGGCCGGATTTCAGCATCATCGGCAACAGAAGTGCGCCGAGCGCTGCCGCATCGGCAACGGCCGAGCCAGAAAGGCTCGCCATGATGCAGGCGGCAAAGATGGCGACGAAGCCGAGCCCGCCGCGGATATGGCCGACCAAGGCCATGGCAAGATCGACGATGCGCCGCGACAGGCCGCCGGTGTTCATCACCTCGCCGGCGAGCATGAAGAAGGGCACGGCCATCAGCGGGAAGCTGTCGGCGCCGTTCAGCACGTTTTGGGCAACGATCTGGGCGTCGTAGAGGCCGAGATACATCATCAGCGCGACGCCGCTGATGATCAGGGCGAAGGCAATCGGCACGCCAAGTGCCATCGGACCAAGCAGAGCGCCGAGGAAAATGGTAACGGTCATCGTCGTCTCCTCAGGGCTTTGCGATGGGTTGGGCGAGCGAAGGAGTCGGGTGGTCGTCGAGGATGGCCTGATCCTCGCTGTCACGCACGAACTCGGCCGTGGCCACATCGATGCGACCCGTGAGCACGCAGAACGCGTCCCAGAGGATGATCAGAAAGGCGGGAATGCCGAAGGCGAGGCCGGCGCCGTAGAAGAAGCCCATGGAAATGCCGGTCGCCGGTGCTGCGACATGCAGATTGATCAGCGTCTGCGTCCAGCTGCCGCTGATCATCAGCCATGTTGCGCCCAGCATCAGTGCCTGACCGCAGAGAATGGCGACCTTCGCGCCGAGCGGCGGCAAGCGGCGCAGCAGCGAGTCGACGCCGAGATGGGCATGTTCCCGCATGGCAATGACGGCGCCGAGAAAGGTCAGCCAGATGAAGAAGATGCGCGACAGTTCTTCGGAATAGGTGATGCCCGTGTTGAAGGCGTAACGCAGCACGACATTTCCGAAGACCAGCACCACCATGCCCGCAAGTAGAAGCGCGATGGCGACCTTCAGCATCAGGAAGCAGAATTCGATTATCCTCACCATTTCGCTCCTCCCAGGCGATCAACCGCGACTTGCGGTCTGTGACATCCGTCATCGATCAGGACATCCAGGCGCGCAAGGCTGGCATGCCGATCTCTCCTCCAAGCGACCAGGATGCCGTTTCAAAATGTACTAACTAGTTCGAATGTCAAGCGGCATGTCTTGAAAGAAACCGGCAAGCCCAATAAGACTTTGGGCAGGACGCGGAGTGGAGCCGCGGTCAATGCGTGACGGCCACGGCCGTTTCTCGTTGAAAATCAAGGGTGAGGAAGTAATTGGGCATGGCGGCGCGAGCAGAGAACGGACGCAAGAACGATCCACAGCGCACGAAGGAGGACATCCTCATCGTCGCGACGGACGAGTTCGCGACCCATGGTCTCGCAGGCGCCCGAGTCGACGCGATCGCCGAAAAGACCCGAACCTCCAAGCGGATGATCTACTACTATTTCGAAAGCAAGGAGGGGCTCTATCTCTCCGTACTCGAGCGGTCCTACCGCAAGATCCGGACGCTGGAGGCCGATCTGCAACTGTCGAGCCTCGCGCCCGAGGCTGCGTTGCGCACCCTGATTTCAACCACCTTCGACCACGATCAGGCCAACCCGGAATTCGTGCGGCTGGTCAGCATCGAAAACATCCATCACGCCGCCCATATGATGCGCTCGGAAGCGATCCGCGATCTCAACGTCTCGGTTATTGAAACCATTGCCGGCATTCTGGAACGCGGTGTTGCCGAAGGTGTGTTCCAGCGCAAGGCAGATCCGATCGACGTGCACATGTTGATCAGCGCGTTCTGCTTCTTCCGTGTCTCGAACCGCTACACGTTCGGCACGATCTTCCGCCGTGACCTTTGCGAGCCGGAGACGATGCAACGGCACAAGGGGCTGATCGCCGATGCCGTGTTAAGCTACCTCAAAACTCAGGAATAGCCCGACAAAACATGTTCAGGCGTTGCGCAGGTGCTCTGTCGGCAACGCGGTCGTATATTTGATCTGGCTGAGCGCGAAGCTCGATCGGATGCTAGAGACGCCAGGGATTGTCGTCAGAAAGTCGACGACGAGCGCCTGATATTTCATCAGATCCTCGACGACGACGCGCAGCATGTAATCCGACTCGCCCGTCATCAGGTAACATTCGACGATCTCCGGCTTGGTCTTGATGGCAGTGCTGAAGACATCGAGTGAGGCGCGGTCCTGCTGCTTGAGCGAGACGTGCACGAACACGTTGACCGCAAGGCCAAGGGCGAAGGCGTCGACGAGCGCGACCGAGCCCTTGATGACCCCACTCTCCTTGAGTTCGTTGACCCGCCGCCAACAGGGAGAGGCGGACAGTCCGGTTGCATCGGCGAGCTCGGCCGTGCTGATCTCGGCGTTCTGCTGCAAGAGATCGAGAATACGGATGGTCGCGGCGTCAAAGCTTGGCGTCTTCTTCGGCATGAAATTTCCTAAAATGGCGTTTCGTCGGTCAGTATTGCCGGTATCGGCAAAAATTCCAACAAAGATAGATCGGATATTTCGCGTCGCTGGGTGTAGCGTTTCCGGGTTCTGGGAGGAGCCGACATGGAAGAGCAGATTCTTTCGACCGCCACGCTGAAATGCCTGAAGGATCTTGAGCGACAGGTCCTCTGGCACGCATGCTGGATGATCCACAACGCCAATCACATCCGGGAAAAAGGCGAGGTGAAAGTCGGCGGGCACCAGGCGTCGTCCGCCTCGATCACCTCGATCATGACGGCGCTGTACTTCCACATCCTTCGGCCGGAGGATCGCGTTGCCGTCAAGCCGCATGCCGCGCCTGTCTTCCACGCCATTCAGTACCTGATGGGCAACCAGACGCGCGAGAAGCTGCAGAATTTCCGCGGCTTCGGCGGCGCGCAATCCTACCCCAGCCGCACCAAGGATATCGACGACGTCGATTTTTCGACCGGCTCTGTCGGTCTGGGTGTCGGTATCACCGCCTTCGCCTCGATCATCCAGGATTACATCGCCTCGAAGCCCTGGGCGCAAAAGCGCAGCGACGGTCGCATGATCGCGCTCGTCGGCGATGCCGAGCTTGACGAAGGCAATATCTATGAGTGCCTGCAGGAGGGCTGGAAGCACGATCTGCGCAACACCTGGTGGGTGATCGATTACAACCGTCAGAGCCTCGATGGTGTCGTTCGCGAAGGTCTGTGGCAGCGGATCGAGGCCATCTTCACCGCTTTCGGCTGGGACGTGAAGGTCGTCAAATATGGCGCCTTGCAGCAATCGGCGTTCAAGGAACCCGGTGGCGAGACGCTGCGCGCCTGGATCGACCATTGCCCCAACCAGCTCTATTCGGCCTTGACCTTCCAGGGCGGCGGCGCCTGGCGCAAGCGGCTGCAGGACGAGATCGGCGATCAGGGGAATGTCAGCAAGCTTTTGGCTTCGCGCAGCGATGACGAGCTTTCCGAGCTGATGAGCAATCTCGGCGGCCATTGCATCCAGACGCTTGCTGAGACCTTTGCCAGTATCGACCATGACCGTCCGACGGTCTTCCTTGCCTATACGATCAAGGGCTGGGGAACGCCGCTGGCGGGGCACAAGGACAACCATGCCGGCCTGATGACCAAGGCACAGATGCAGGACTTCCAGCAGAAGATCGGCGTCAGGGTCGGCGCGGAATGGGAGGAGTTTGCGGCAGTCGCCGATGCCGGAGCTGCGAAGACCTTTTTGAAGAGCGTGTCGTTCTTTGCCCAGGGTACAAGGCGGTTCAAGTCTGAACCGGTGCAATCGGCCGGGCCGGTTTTGCTCGATGACCGCGAACTTTCCACCCAGGCGGGGTTCGGCAAGATCCTCGATGCCCTGGCGCAGCGCGACGATGCGCTTGCCGCCCGCATCGTGACGATGGCGCCTGACGTGACAGTCTCGACAAATCTCGGCCCCTGGGTCAACCGGCGTGGCCTTTTCGCCCGCGACATGCAGGCCGACACGTTCCGCGACGAGAAGGTTCCCTCGGCGCAGAAATGGGCCTTCGGCCCTGGCGGTCAGCATATCGAGCTCGGGATTGCCGAGATGAACCTCTTCCTGCTTCTGGGGGCTGCCGGCCTTTCCCATTCGGTGTTCGGTGAACGCCTGCTTCCGATCGGCACCGTCTACGATCCGTTCGTGGCGCGCGGGCTCGATGCGTTGAACTACGCCTGCTACCAGGATGCACGGTTCATGATCGTCGGCACGCCGTCAGGCGTCACACTGGCGCCGGAAGGCGGCGCTCACCAATCGATCGGCTCGCAGCTGATCGGCATGAGCCAGGATGGGCTTGCCAGTTTTGAGCCTGCCTATCTCGACGAACTCTCGGTGATCATGGATTGGTCCTTCGACTATATGCAGCGCGATGGCGATGCCGTGCACGACGAACGGACGTGGCTGCGCGATACGACTGGCGGTTCCGTCTATCTCCGGCTGACGACCCGTCCGCTCGAACAGATGCAGCGCCGCGAGGATGCGGCCTTCCGCCAGGGCGTGATCGACGGTGCCTACTGGCTGCGCGAGCCGCGACCGAACACCCAGCTGGTGCTGGCCTATCAAGGTTGCGTCGCCCCCGAGGTGCTGATGGCGGCGGGGCGACTTGCGGAACGTCACCGCGATGTCGCTGTGCTGGCGGTGACGTCCGCCGACCGGCTCAACGCCGGCTGGACTGCGGCACAGCGTGCCCGTCGTCATGGCCACCACAGCGCCGAAAGTCACATCGAGGCGCTGCTGGCGCCGCTATCCGATAGCTGCGAGATCATTACCGTGACGGATGGTCATCCCGCCACGCTCGGCTGGTTTGGATCGGTGCATGGCCACCGAACCGTCTCACTCGGCGTCGAGCATTTCGGGCAGACGGGCACGATCGCCGACCTCTATGCGCATTTCGGCATCGATACGGACTCGATCATCGAGGCGGCGGAGTCGATCGCTCTCGGTCGCAATCGCCGCAAGTTCAGGCAGGCGGGATAGGCTCGTGACGCGCTAAGTGGACGTGCGACATGCCCCTTTTTGCCACGGCCGCGGCCTCGCCGAAGCGCTTGCGCGCTTCTCGCGCAAGGTCGGCGTCGATGATGCCGCAAGCGAAGAACTGCGGTCGCCCTTGGCAGCCATGGCGCAGGAGCAGCGTGAATTCGCCGACCGGCCGGCCAGGGCGGCGGTCTAGACGTCGTTGATCGGCGCCGGTTTCGACACGGGAACGGTCGCTGGCAATTTCGGCAGCCAGACCCGCCTCGCCATCACATCGTTCCAGCGCGCCCGCGGCCTCGTGCAGACCGGTTTCGTCAATCAGGAAACGGCCGCAGCACTTGGTTTGGCGACGACGGCGCCAAAGCAGGAGATCCTCTCGCTTGCGACAGCCCGCCGATATGACGCGGCCGACCTCGATGGCCTGGAGGATGCGCGGGTGGTGGAAATGGTGCGCTGTCTCTCCCCGCTCGCCCTGACCTATGGCCGTTTCGACGGCCATCTCTATGCTGCCGCCTACAGGGCCGAACATGTCGCCTGGGAGGATGCAAGCAACACGGCCGTCCGCTGCGGCGGCTATCTCGCGACAATCGGCTCTGCCGAGGAGAACGCTTTCGTCGCGTCTCTCGTCAATGGAGACGGACATTTCTTCGACGGTGCTTTCGAGGGTGGCGAGCACCGGCGCGTCGGCCCCTGGCTGAGCCTTGTCAAGGACGATGCTTCTCGCCCATGGCGATGGGCAAGCGGTGCTCCGCTCGACTACACCAGATGGTTTCGCCAGGTTCCGAAGGTTGGCGGGGCCGGTATCCTCTATGTGGCTTATCGCGCCAACCAACTGCCGCTGACGGCCACGATCGAAACATGGGGCGCTCGCGATCGGGCGCTGCCGACACCGGGCTTCATCGCCGAGCTCGACTAAAGCATTTCCAGGAAAAGTGCGAGGCGGTTTTCCGTCAGGAAATGCGTAAAGACAAAGCGATAGAGCGTTTGTGCGGTCCCGTCTAAATCCGAAACGCTCTGGGCCCCAAGGTTCCTCGGGCGCGCTTAGCGCGCTGCTGTAAATTCCCGGGCAATCTGCGCCAAAGTCAGCTTGCCAAACTCGTCGTTGAGCACCGTTTCCGCCGCCAAGAACGCCTTTGACAGATGCGCGTTGACGGCCCGCTCAACGGGGCATCCTGCATGATCGGCGGCCAGCCCCAGCGAAAAGACGGATTTGTCGTTGAGCGCCTTGTGGACATCGAGAACGGATATTTCTTCCGCGCCGCGGGTCAGCAGCCAGCCGCCACCAGGCCCGCCTTCCGAGCCGACGATACCATGCCGTTTGAGTGCCGCCATCGTGCGACGGACCACCACCGGGTTGGTGGAGAGCATCAAGCCGATCGTCTGCGACGTTTCGGTGCCGCCGAGCAGATGCATGTGAACGAGCACATGCAGCATTCTTGAAAGGCGGTTGTCCTGTGGCATCGACCACTCCTATGTGTAACTTAATTTGTTATGAATTATTGACCTGTCGATGTTCGTAACATATTGTGTTGCGCATAGGAATGAAGCGGACAAGGGCACGGTTTTTGATTTCTGTAGCGATATCGTTTCGTTCGAAGCCCGAAAGCGGAACTGTTTGGAGAAGAGAATGCAGGAGCGCCTCGTAGACGCGAATGGAATTCGTTTGAACTTCCTGGAGGCGGGCGAAGGGCCGGCGGTCTTGTTGTGCCATGGCTTTCCAGAAACCGCTTATGCATGGCGACATCAGGTTGCGGCCCTGGCGGCCGCCGGGTTTCGTGCGATCGCGCCGGATATGCGCGGCTATGGCAAGAGCAGCCGCCCTGACGAGGTCGATCAATACACGCTCTTCCATCTCGCCGGCGACATGGTCGGGCTGCTCGATACGCTCGGCGTCGAGAACGCGATCATTGTCGGCAATGACTGGGGCGCGAGCGTCGCCTGGCAGGCGGTGCTGCTGCGACCTGACCGCTTCACCGGCGTCGTGGCCATCGGCGTGCCGATGATGTCGCAACCGCCAGCTCCACCGACGCAGATTTTCCCGAAAACCGCGGATGCACTGTTCTATGCGCTCTATTTTCAAGAGCCAGGTGTCGCCGAAGCCGAGTTCGAGCGGGATGTGGCGTTGACGCTGCGCAAACTGATGTTTGCCGCGTCCGGCGAGGCCGGACCGCGCGACGACGACAGGACGCCAAATCCCTTCGGCATGGTGTCGAAACGCGACGGTCTGCTGGCCAGCCTTCCTGTCCCCGCAAAGCTTCCGGACTGGATCGGCGATGCAGAGTTCGAGAATTTCGTGCACGCTTTCCGGCAAAGCGGCTTTTCCGGAGGGCTGAACTACTACCGCAATCTTGATCGGAATTGGGCACTGCAATCCTGCCTGAAGGGAAAGCTCGTCGACGTTCCGGCAGTATATCTGATGGGGGAGCGCGATACCGGATTGGCCATTCCCGGCATGCGCGCGATCATCGCCGAGATGCCGCGACTGGTGCCAAAGCTGGTGGATACCATCTTCCTACCCGACTGTGGGCACTGGGTGCCGCAGGAGCGGCCCGATGATGTCAGCACTGCCATCATACGGTTCGCTCAGGGCTTGTAACGGAACCAAGAGCCAGCCGTTACCCTCGCCTGTCAGTGCGGCGTCGCCGACAAATCCTAAGCCGGTAGAAGCGCGCCGAAAAAGGCACGGCATCGAAGCTGCCTTGGTCGGCAATCTGGGCGGGAAACACAGGGAAACCGCATCAGCGCCCGTACTTCCGCATGACCTCGAGAAGTGGTTCATGTCTGATGGCTTCGATCTTGAACCGGTCATGCGCGGTGCCGCCTGAATCTTCCGCTGCGATCATGGCGTTGACCACCGCCTCTTCGACGGTGTCGACCGTTGCCAGATAGACGGGATCGAGCATTTCGTCATTGACGATCTCAAGCGCGAGGCGCGGCGGAGCGCGGTGCGCCATCGGCTGCGGGTTGGCGGTCGAAAACGCCAGGAAGATGTCGCCGGAATTGTTGCCGCCGGGCGTGCCGTTGCGGCCGATGCCGATCGAGGCGCGACGGGCGAGGCGTTGCAGCTGGTGCGGGGCCATCGGCAGATCGGTGGCGATCACGACAATGATCGACCCGCGCTCCTGCATCTGGCTCTGCGGCGTGCCATCGCGCATGTGCTCGCCGACCGGTACGCCGCAGATTGTCAGCCAGTCCCGCTGGCCATGGTTTGCCTGCACCAGCGTGCCGATCGTGTAATCACGCCCGCCAAACTCGACGACCCGAGAGGCGGTGCCGGTGCCGCCCTTGAACCCATAGGCGATCATGCCGGTTCCGCCGCCGCAATTCCCCTCCTTAACAGGTCCGCCGCTGGCAGCGTCGAGTGCTGCCCGGACCTCGGCTTCGCCGATGGGCTGGCCGTTGATGTCGTTCAACACGCCGTCATAGGTCTCTGCGACCACCGGCATGATCCAGAGAAAATTGTCGCTGTCATAGGTGGAGGCATAGCGCTCCAGCATCCACTTGATCGTGGCGTGATGGGTCATGCCGACCGCATGGGTGTTGGTGATCATCACCGGGCCGAGGAAGAAGCCGCCATCCTCGATCCAGTGAGTGCCGGTCATTTCGCCGTTGCCGTTGAAGCGATGCACGCCCGCATAAACCGGGATGGGCACGGCCGAGCCAGCATGTGGCAGGATGGCGGTGACCCCGGTTCTGACCGGGCGCTTGCGCCCCGGGCGCGGCACGTCTTCTGAGATTGTGTGGAAGCCGACGGCGATCCCTGCGACATCGGTGATGGCGTTCAGGGGGCCGGTCCGGCCCTTGAATGGCAAGCCGAGGTCCCGGGCGCGTGTTTGAGAGACGGTTTTGCGTTTGTTGTCCATGATCATTTCTGCCGGGAGCGGAGGTAGAGGCCGAGAGAGGCGACGACGAAGGAGAAGGTCAGCATCATCACCGCGATCGCATTGATCTCCGGCTTGATGCCGCGGCGAAGCATGGCGAAGATGAACATCGGCAGCGTCGTCACATCGACGCCGGCGATGAAATAGGTGATCACCAGATCGTCCATCGAGATGATGAAGGCGAGCAGCGCGCCGCCGACGATGCCGGGCAGAAGCTGTGGCAGCACCACCCGTCGAAAGGTCGTCCATTCGTCGGCGCCGAGGTCGGCCGAGGCGTTTTCGAGTGTTCTGTCCATGCCGGCCAGCCGCGCTGAGACAACGATGAAGACATAGGAAATCAGGAAGGTGCACTGGCCGATGACGATCGTCGTCAGGCCGAGGCTGATCCCCGAATTGACGAAGAAGATCAAAAGCGCGATGCCGAGCACGATGTCGGGCATCAGCATCGGCATGAACATGATCACCCGGTAGAAACGCTGACCGAGAAAGTCGAAACGGTAGAGGCCGATCGCGATGGCCGTGCCGAAGACGGTGGCGATCAGTGTCGTGGAGGTGGCGATGACGAGGCTGTTCCACACCGCCTGAATAAGCTGGCCGGTCGATTCGATATAGAGCGCATTCTCGGAGATCGTCGTCTTGAAGCCGAGCACCTGGGCGTACCATTCGGTGGTGAAGCCGGTCCAGGTCATCATGTTGACCGGGTTGGCGTTGAACGAATAAACGGCGATCACCACCAGCGGGATGTAGATGAAGGCGAAGAAGAGAGCGGTGTAGGCGAGCAGGCTTCCGCGGAAGAGGGATTGAGCGATCTTCATGGGGGACCTCAGCGAGCAAGTGCTGCGTCGGTGCCGCGGCGGCTAGACGCGAGCACATAGACGAGCAGCAGCACCAGCATCACGCTCATGACCATCATCGCCAGCGCCGAGCCGAACGGCCAGTTGCGGGCGGCCAGGAACTGCTGCTCGATGAGATTGCCGAGCATCATCACCTTGGCGCCGCCGAGAATGGCCGGGACGACGAAATTGCCGAGCGCCGGAATGAAGACGATGATCGCGCCGCCGGCAATGCCGGGAGCCGTCAGCGGTAGGATAATGCGCCAGAATGTGCGGATAGGCCCGGCGCCGAGATCGAGCGAGGCACGCACCAGCGTCCAGTCCAGCTTCTCGACGCTGGCATAAACAGGCATGAACATGAACGGGATGAAGACATAGACCATGCCGAGGATGATCGCGCCGTCCGTATAGATCAGGTCCAGCGGCCGGGCGATCAGTCCCGTCGACAGCAGCATCTCGTTGACGAGGCCGGTCTGGCGCAGGATCAGCACCCAGACGAACAGCCGCACGATCAGGCTGGTGAAGAAGGGCAGGGTGATGAGGAACAGGCAGAAATTCTTCCATCGCTCCGACAGGCGGGCGATGCAGAAGGCCGCGGGATAGCAGACCAGCAAAGCGGCAATAACGGTGAGTGCGGCGATCTTCACCGAGCGGATGAAGATGGCGATATAGACGGGATCGAAATCCTCGAACATCGGATCGGCAAAGCCGAGGATGCGGCCGAAATTGTGCGGGTAGAAGGTCCATTCCACGCCACCGTAGAGGCCTGGCGCCAGAAAGCTCGTGACCATCATGATGGCGAGCGGACCGAGGAAGAAGACGGCGAGGAACAGGGAAACGGGACCGAGCAGGACGGCGAGCTGGACGCGGCGGCGAATGGCGATCGACATGTCACGCCTCCGCGCAAGGGTGAATGAGGTGTACGGCTGCCGGGTCATAGGCGAGCCGGGCGCGGCGCGTCCGCTCGATGTCGCCGATCAGGCTGCGACGGCCGGCGGGGATCTCGGCGACGATCTTTCTGCCCGCCTGTGTGCGGCCGAACAGCTCGAACGTCGAGCCGACGAAGACGATGGCTTCCAGGTCGATGTGGAGACAGGGAAAGGGAAAGGGCTCGGCTTCATCGGCGAGGAAGAACTGCTCAGGCCGGATCAGCGCCGTCGCTGCACCCGATGCCGCTGACGGCGTTCGCCGATGGCGGATTTCCGTACCGTCGCTGGTCATCAACCGGTCGCCATCGATCCTGCCTTCGAAGAGATTGCTTGCACCGATGAACGTCGCGACGAAACTGTTGACCGGGCGGTCATAGATCGCGCGGGGCGTATCGAGCTGCTGGATGCGCCCACCCGAAAGAACGGCGACGCGATCCGACATGGTGAGCGCTTCCTGCTGGTCGTGCGTCACGAAGATGAAGGAGATGCCGAGCTCGTGCTGCAGTGTCTTCAGCTCTATCTGCATGGCCTGGCGCAGGTTCTTGTCGAGGGCCGAAAGCGGCTCGTCGAGCAAAAGCAGTTTCGGACGCGCGATGATGGAACGCGCAAGCGCGACCCGTTGCTGCTGGCCGCCGGAAAGCTGGCGCGGGCGCCGGCCCTCCATGCCCTCAAGGCCCACCATCTTCAGGGCGGCTGCCACCTGCTCGCGCCGCCTGGCCTTGGCGACGCCGGCGACCTCAAGCGCATAGGCGGTGTTTTCACCGACCGTCATGTGCGGGAAGAGCGCGTAGTTCTGGAAGACCGTGTTGACGGGGCGGCGATAGGGTGGCCTGTCGGTCATGTCCTCCGCGTCGATCAGGATGCGTCCGCCGTCGAGCTCGACGAAGCCGCTGATCGCCTGCAGCAACGTGGTCTTGCCGCAGCCGGATGGTCCGAGAAGCGTGAGGAACTCGTTGCGCCGCACCTGAAGATCGATGGCATCAAGCGCTGTCACGCTCCCGCCTTCCGGAGTGGCGAAGGCTTTGCTCGCCCCCTCCAGCCGGACAATGGAATCCTGCATCTGTCATTCCCCAAAATGTTATTTAAATAACGCTTGTGCGTTTTGGATATATGGATACCATTTACTCATCGGTGTCAACGGCCGCAGAAGCCGGAGCCGGCAAGGACCAGGGAACGGTCCGATCCTGGGGGCGCAAGTCCCCACGAACCATCAGAGGAGACTATCTATGACGAAAGCAAGCCGCGTCGTCCGGGCGACCAGGGCCAAACTCTTCGGCCCCGCACGGGCCGCCGCATTCTCGCTGTCCGCCTTGATCGCCATGACCGGCCTCGGCCATGCCGCCGAGCTCAACATCTACAACTGGGGCGAATACATCAATCCGGCGGTCCTGAAGAAGTTCGAGGAGGAGACCCAGATCAAGGTCAACCTCTCCACCTATTCCTCCAACGAGGAGATGCTGGCGAAGATCCAGGGCGGCGCGACCGGCTATGACGTCGTCTTTCCGTCGGTGCACATGCAGGACATCATGTCCAAGCTCGACCTTCTGGAGAAAACCGACATCAATGCCTATGAAGGTTTCAAGAACATCGACCCGGCGTTCCTGAGGGCTAAGAGCGACCCCAAGGGCGAGTTTTGCCTGCCCTACGCCTTCGGAACCGTCGGCATCGTCTACAACCGCAAGGTCCTGGGCAAGGACGTCGTCGGCTGGAAGGACCTGATTGCGACCGTCAAGGAAAAGGGGCTGAAGTTCACTCTGCTCGACGACATGCGCGAGGTTCTGGCCGTGGGCTTGATCCTCAACGGCCACAAGGTCAACTCGACCGACCCCGCCGAGCTGCAGCAGGCGGCCGATACGATCATCGCGATGAAACCTGACGTCGCTGCCTTCACCTACGATACCCGGCCGATGGTGCAGTCCGGCGACGTCGCCGCCGGTCATTTCTTCGTCGGCGCGATGGTCGACGTCTTTGCCAACCAGAAGGACCTTGGCTACGTGATCCCCGAGGAAGGCGCGACCATGTACCAGGAGGATATCTGCGTCCTGAAGACCGCGCCGAACAAGGATAGCGCCATTAAGTTCCTGCAGTTCTACACCCGTCCGGAAGTCGCCGCGCTCAACGTCTCCCAGCAGACCAACGGCACCGCCAACGTACCGGCACGGCAATTGACCCCCGACCAGATCAAGAATAGCAAGGAAATCAATCCGACGCCCGAAACGATGCAACGGCTCCAGATCTTCGAGGACCTGGGCTCCGGCGTGCGCCAGCTCGATCGTGTCTGGACGAAGGTGAAGACGGCGCAGTAGCGGCGACAAAGATCGGCAATTCCGCCCGCCTGCCGCAAGTTAAAAGGCGTTGCAGCGTCGTTTGCGCGTCATATCCGACGCGCGGCGCTGTCAGCGGGCGGAAGTATCTCCGGGGAGGGGACGTGGCACAACGAATCCTGAAGCTCGTGCAGAGCGAGGAACTCAGGCGGTCGAAATCCGACAAGCTGATTGCCCATTACATCGAGCGCAATCTGGCGGAGATCCCGTTCGAAACGGCAAAGTCGATCGCAAGCCGTCTCGAGCTGTCGCCGATGACCGTCGGGCGCTACCTCCGGCGCATGGGCTTCGACGGCCTCGACCAGCTGAAGCACGAGCTGCGGCGCGGCAGCTCCAACCCGGCCTGGCAGGTGAAGGGTCCGGTCGACAGGCTGCGCGAAGACATTCGCGAGGGCAAGCTGCTTGCAGGCTTGATTCAGGAGCAGATCAACAATCTCGGCATGGTCTACGAGTTGACGACCTCGCCGGAATGGCAGCAGGCGATCGACGCGCTGATCGGTGCCAGCGAAGTCTATGTCGCCGCCTATCAGAACGTGCGCGGTATCGCTCAGTATTTTGCCAGCCAGCTCTCCTATACCCGCTCGCGGGTGCAATTCGTCGATGGCCTGAACGGAACCTATTCGGAACTGCTCGATGGTTCGGTGGAGGGCCGCGTGCTCTTTCTGCACGACGTGCGCCGCTTTGCCGCCAAGGCGAAGCCGCTCGCGATGGAGGCGCGCCGGGCCGGCGTCAAGGTCATCCTCTACACGGACGAATATTGCCCCTGGGCAGCAGAGGTGTCGGATATCTGCCTTGTGGTCCCGGGCTCGCATGGCCCCCTGTGGGATGGTGCTGCCACGACTATTGCCGTCATGGACCTGATGCTCAGCAACATCATCGTCGTCCTGGGTGACGAGGTCAGCGAACGGGTCGGCATGCTGACGCGGCTGCAGGATGTGTTCGGCGATTTCGAGGCCTGAACGGTGCGAAGGGCGCTTCGCTTGCGCTCCTTCCCTCGTCGTCGCGGGAGCTCTGTTGCCTCGCTTCCCGGAAAGCTTCCCCACCGGTCGCCGTTGAACGTCGAGGCCGCCAGTGAATGTCATGCTGCCCGGGCCGATGCGTCGCTGCCGACAACCTTGCAGCCGCCCGCGCCTTCGACCGCCGTTCTGCAATGAGCGGCAGCACGGCGTCCATTCCTTTGCGGGTCTTTGCAAAGATTTTTGTCGGCGACGTTCCACACTGTCGCAAGCGCCAGTTTTCTGCCCACTTTGGCGTGGATTTCGTCCGATAGCCGCGGGAAACCCTAGAGATTAGACTGATTTTCGAGTGCTGGGCCAAGCCTTGCAGAGCCTTGCAAGGATTCTTGCGGGTGTCGCCTTGACTGCAAGGTCGTTTGCTTGAACGATGTGTCATGCAAAGAAACTTGTAGAGCGCCATGACACTCATCGATCGCATAAAGGCACAATCGAAAAGGCTGACCGAGGCCGATCAAAAGCTGATCGCCACGATGCTCGAGAACCGGGCGGAGGCTGCGTTTCTGTCCGGCCCGCAGCTGTCGCAGCGGGCCAGCGTTCATGAGGCGACGGTCACCCGTTTGGCGCAGAAGCTGGGTTACCGCGGCTTTCCGGATCTGCGCGCACAGCTGCAGCGCGAGGTGCTTGATGATCAGGATGCCGCGACCCGCATGCGCCGCTCGGTCGCCAAGGTCGAGCACGGCGACTATCTGACCGACCTGATTGCCGCGGAGATTTCGGCCCTGGAAACGCTCGCGCGCTCGGTGCCGCAAAGTGATGTGGACATGGCTGCCGACATGATCTTCGAAGGGCGCCGGGTGTTCGTGTTTGGCCAGGGGCACGCACAGTCCGTCGCCGGCTTCCTGCAGCGTCGCCTCGACCGGTTCGGCATGACGACGATCGCGCTCACCGGCCGCGGCCGGGACATCGCCGAGCGCATGGTCAGCATGGACAAGAGCGACGTCGTCATTGCGCTCGCCTTTCGCAAGCAGCCGCAAAGCTATGCGCCGCTGGTGCAGCATGCCCGGCGCGTCGGCGCGCGAACGATTTTGATTTCGGACCTTGCCGGCCCGCTGATGGAGCCGGTTGCGGATCTGATGCTGGCGGCGCCGCGGGGGCGTTCGGGAAGCGAGTTTCAGACTCCGACCATCCCGTTTGCCATCGTCAACGGCATCGTCCTGACGATCGCCGGCAGGCATGAGCGTGAGGTGATCGGCAGGCTGGAGAAACTGTCGGAGCTGTTCAACGACTTCGATTGACTGGGGAAAATGGAGGAGGAAACCATGTTGAAGCGACTGATGAAGTCCGCACTTGCGGCCTGTGTCGTGCTGCCCACGGCAGCAATGGCGACAGATCTGGATAGCATGACGCCCGAACAACTGCTGCCGCTTGCGCAGAAGGAAGGCAGCGTCACCGTCTTTTCGTTGTCGAGCCGGATCGCCAAGATCGAGAAAGCCTTCGAGGAGGCCTATCCGGGCGTCGACCTGATCGGCCTCGACATGAGCTCGACAAAGCAGATCGCGCGTCTGGAGGCAGAGCAGCAGGCAGGCGTTCATGCCGTCGACGTGCTCTATATCGCCGACACGCCCGTCGTCTTCAGCAAGCTTCTCGAAGCCAAGCGCATCGTCAACTATGTGCCGCCGCGCGTGGCTGGGCAGATCGACGATCGTTACAAGGGGCCGCTGCTCACCCAGCGTCTGTCGACCAAGGTGCTGATGTACAACGAGAAAGCCTTTCCCGGAGGTTCACCGGTTACCAACCTGTGGCAGCTGACCCAGCCGGAGTGGCAGGGCAAGGTGCTGATGGTCGATCCGAGCCAGCGCGGCGAACTGCTCGACCTCCTGACGGAGATTGCGCTCCATCCGGATGAGATGGCCGCGGCCTACAAGGCGCAGTTCGGCAAGGACATTGCCGTTGATGCCGATCTTCAGGGCGCCGGCGAGCAGTTCATCAAGGACCTCTTTGCCAACGACCTGATCCTCGTCCCCAATAGCGACGTGCTCAACAAGTCCGTCGGCGATGCCACTGCCAAGAACCCTCCCGTCGGCTTCGGCACCTATTCGGACCGGCGTGACAATGAGAAGGAAGGCTGGGCACTGCAAGTCGCCAACAATGTCGAGCCCGCCAACGGCATCCTGTTTCCGGCCGTTCTGACGATTGCTGAAAAGGCGCCGCATCCGGCCGCCGCCCGGTTGCTGATCGACTTCATGTTCGGCGACGACACGCCGACGGGAGGTGCCGGCTTCGAGCCGTTCAACGTTCCCGGCGACTATGCCACGCGCACGACCATCGCCCACCATCCGGACTCCGTCAAACTCGGCGAGCTGAAGGCCTGGACCATCGACCCGGCAAAGACCGCCGCTGCCCGCGGGCGCGTCTCCGATCTCATCATCACGCTTCAATAATGGGCTGCTTGCCGGTGCAACTACAGTGCCGCGCGTCTTATTAGAGGCGCAAAGGTCGCTGTAGCGCTTTGAATTGCTCCATGTTTTCATCCTTAAATCGAATAGGATTTAAGGAAACAGGCAGTAGGGCCGCGCCGGCAAACGCCGAGGTTCGCAAATGACATCGACATCAACCTTCGTGCCATCGGGCGGTAGCCGGCTGCTCCGATCAGGTTTCATCATGCCGGCCATCCTCATTGCCATCGTCGCCATTCTGGTGGTGGCGCCTCTCCTCCGCATCCTCGTGTCGACGCTGACACCGGCAGGGATCGAAGCGTGGCAGGCGGTGCTCTTCAGCCCGCTGTCCTTCAATCTTTGGTGGCGGCCGCTGTTCAACACCATGGTTCTCGGCTTCGGCGTTGCCAGCGGCTGTCTCATTCTTGGCGGGTTTCTCGCCTGGCTGGTGGTCTTGACCGACGTGCCGGGACGCCGCCTGCTCGGGCTGATGGCAAGCTTGCCCTACATGATCCCGAGCTTCGCCGCGGCGCTTGCCTGGGGAACGCTGTTTCGAAACTCACGGCTCGGCGGCTCCGCCGGCTTCTTCGAAACCAATGGCCTTGCCATTCCCGACTGGCTCGCCTGGGGGCTGGTGCCGACCGCGATCGTGCTGATCGCCCACTATTATTCGCTGGCCTATACGATTATCGCAGCGGCCCTGAGTTCGGTCGGCGCCGATCTCGTTGAAGCGGGCCAAATGGCGGGTGCGAAACGCCCGCGCATCTTCTTCGGCATCATCCTGCCCGTCGTCACGCCAGCGCTGATCGCCGCCGCCTCGCTCACTTTTGCTGGTGCCGTTGCCAATTTCGCCGCACCTGCGCTCCTGGGATTGCCGGTGCGCATGCAGACGCTTTCGACCCGCCTCTTCGGCATGATCGAAACCGGCCAGAACGAGCGCGGCTTCGTGCTTGCGCTGTTGCTGATCGCCGTTTCAGCACTGTTCCTGTGGATATCGGACCGCATCGTCTCCGGCCGCAAGGCCTTCATCACGGTCACCGGCAAGGGCGGACGCACAAAACGGTTTCCCCTTGGCGCCTGGCGCTGGCCGCTCTTTGCCGTCGCCGTGCTCATCGGTCTGCTGACCACGGTGACGCCGGTCCTGGTGCTTGCAGCCTCAAGCCTTGCGCCTCAAAGCGGGGCCCTGTTTTCGAACTGGACGCTGCATTTCTGGATCGGCGAAGGCGGCGGCGAAATTGCCCAGGGGCAGGCGGGCATCTTCCGCAATCCCGTGCTGATCGACGCGATCTGGAATACCATCCGCCTCGGCCTTGTCGTCGCGCTGACGACAATGCTGCTCGGGCTGGCGCTCGCCTATACGATCGTCCAGCGACGCGGCAGTCTGCTCGCCACGATCCTCAGCCAGCTTGCCTTCGTTCCGCTTCTGGTGCCGAGCATTGCCTTTGCGGCGGCCTACATCGCCCTCTTCGGCGCGCCAATTGGTCCGCTGCCTTCGTTATACGGCACTTTCGCGCTGCTGGTGATCGCGGCGTCCGCCCACAATCTGCCCTTTGCCGTGCAGTCTGGTCGGTCGGTTCTTGGCCAAATCTCAGCGGATATCGAGGAAAGCGCGCGGCTGACCGGGGCGGGTCTGCTTCGCCGATTGTTTGCGATCATCTTCCCCTTGGCGATCCGCGGCCTGTTTGCCGGCGCGATCCTCGTCTTCGTCAAGATGGTGCGCGATCTCTCGCTGGTCGTGCTGCTGTTCACCGCGACGTCGCCCGTCCTCAGCATGGTCGCTTATCGTTACGCTGCCGAGGGCTTCATGCAGTTTGCCAACGCCATCACCCTCGTCATCCTTTTTGTCTGCCTTGCGGCCTCGTTTCTGGCCCACGGCCTCCAGAACCGCGTCCAGAAATGGAAAGAGTCATGAACGCCCTAGCAACCGGCGCTGCGGACGCCATTGAGATCCGCAACCTCGTCAAACGATTTGGCGCCTTCACCGCCGTCAAGGATGTCAACATCTCGGTTCCGGCTGGCTCGTTCCTGGTGCTCGTTGGCCCGTCCGGGTGCGGCAAGTCGACATTGCTCAGAATGCTGGCGGGCTTGGAGGCGCCGAGCGAAGGCGAGATCGCCTTTGTCGGCCAGACGGTCTCCAGTGGTGCGGGAGGCGTCATCGCCGACGCCGGCCGCCGCAACGCCGGCCTCGTCTTCCAGAGCTACGCCCTTTGGCCGCATATGACCGTCGCCGGCAACATTGCCTGGCCGTTGAAGGTCGCGCGATGGCCGCGCGAAAGACGCGACCGCCGCGTCAAGGAGGTGCTTGCCCTACTTGGCATTGGTGCCCTTGCCGAACGTTATCCTGCGGAAATCTCCGGCGGCCAGCAGCAGCGCGTGGCAATCGCCCGCACGATCGCGCCCGAACCCAGCATCCTGCTGTTCGACGAGCCGCTGTCGAACCTCGATGCCAAGCTGCGCATCGAGATGCGCAGCGAATTGATGCGCATCCACCGGGCAACGGGCGCCACGTCTGTTTATGTCACCCACGATCAGGTGGAGGCGATGACCATGGCGACGCATGTGGCCGTGCTCAACAATGGTCGTGTCGAGCAGTTCGGCAAGCCGATCGAGTTGCTGCGCAACCCGGCAACGACCTTCGTCGCCACCTTTCTCGGCACGCCGCCGGCCAACCTCTTACCGGCGCGCCGGGTGGGAGAGACTTTCGTGTTCAATGATACGCCACTGGTGTCGGGCTCGATCGCCGCTGGCCATCCAGAGGTGCAGCTTCTCTATCGGGCCGAGGACGTCTGCGTCGGCGCGGTGCCGGACAAACCGTCGGTCACCGCGCGGTTTGCCGAGGCAGCACCGATCGCCGGACGCACGATGGTCACCGCCATGCTCGGCGATCTGCGCATCACCGGCATGGCGGAGGGTTACTTCAGCGCAATGCCCGGGGACGCCGTCACACTGTCATTCATCAGGACCCCTGACGCTGTCTTTGCCGTCAGCGGAGAAAGGATAAATCAATGAGGCTGATCCTCATGCGCCATGGCGAAACCGAGTGGAACGCCGAACAACGGCTGCAGGGCCAGGACAACTCGCTGCTGTCTGAACGCGGCGTTGCCCAGGTCCGGCGTTTCCGCCCCTATGCCAAGGCGCTGCAGCCCGCCCGTATCATCGCATCGGATCTCGGCCGGACACGGCAGACCGTCGCGCTGATCGGACATCCGGACGCGCCGTCCGACGAGCGGTTTCGCGAGCTCGACATGGGCGAGTGGACGGGGCGTCGCAAGCCGGAGCTGATCGCCGAGCGCCCGGAGGACTACACCGCCTGGCGCGCCGGCACCTTCACGCCCGCCAACGCCGAAACCTGGATCGCCTTTCGCAATCGCGTCGCCGACGGGGTTCGTGACTGGATGTCGCGCACGGATGGCGACCTGCTGGTGGTCGCCCATGGCGGGGTCATTCGCGCAGCCTGCCACGAGTTTCTGGACCTGCCGCCCTCGCGCGTCGTTCCCGTTACCCCCGGCACGGCAACCATCCTGAACTTCCCCGTGCCGGACCGATCTGCTGCGCAGCTCGAAGGCTACAACATCGGATCTGTCGCTCCCGACATTTCCGTCGCCGATTGATCGCTTCGAGCGGAAGGGCCTCGCTGGACATGAATTCCGGAACGTTTGTCATTGTGGAGCTGCTCGGCGGCGTCGCGCTCCTCCTCTGGGGTGTGCGGATGGTTAGAACCGGCGTCATGCGCGGATGGGGCGATCGGCTGCAGCGGTTCGTCGAGCAGCGCCTGTCCAACCGGCTGACCGCATTCGGTGGCGGCATAGCCGCCACCGCCGTTCTCGGCAGCGCCACGGCCATGGCCCTCATTATCGCTGGCCTGGCTGGTGCCGGTGCGATCGGGGCGACGACCGGCCTTGCGGTTCTCCTCGGTGCCGATATCGGCTCGGCGTTCGTATCCGGCCTTTTCGCATCGGGCTCGTCGCTGGCAACGACGATGGCGCCGCTTTTTCTGTTTGCCGGCTATCTCACCTTCGGAGCGTCGGGCGAGTTTCGCCCGCGAAACGCCGGCCGCATCATGATGGGCCTCGGCCTCATGCTCCTGGCGCTGAAGGTCATCGTTGCGGCGACCGCTCCCCTGCGGGAGGCAACGCTGTTTCACGATGTTCTCGCTGCGATCGCCAACGAGCCGGTGCTCGGGTTCCTCGTCGGCGCCGGTCTCGCCTGGTTCTGCCATTCAACGCTCGCGGTCATTCTGTTGATCGCTTCGCTGCTGACCAATGGCAGTCTGGAAGTGGTCGGTGCCGTGCCCCTGATCCTCGGCGTCAATTTCGGCGGCGGCCTGCCGGCCGTCAGCGCGACCCTCGACCAGCCATCCATCGCCCGAAGGCTCCCGGTCGCCAATCTGCTTTGCCGCGGCCTTCTGGCAATCGCGCTGCTGCCGTTGGCGCGACAGATCGTCGATGTTGCCGCCGGTGTGCCGCTGGACCCCTTGCATGTCGCGGTCGGACTCCATGCGGCGTTCAACTTGACGGTCGCCGCCGTGTTCCTGCCGATCTCGCCCGTCGTCGTGCACTTCGTCGACCGGTTGATCCCCAATGCTTCGGCCGCCGATGATCCCTTGGCCACACCGCGCTATCTCGACAGCGCTTCGTTGACGACGCCGGCCGTCGCGCTTTCCAATGCGACGATGGAGACAATACGGATGAGCGAACTGCTGGAGCGCATGTTCAAGATGTCGCTCACGGCACTGTCGTCCAGTCGGCTGGAGACATTGAAGGAGGTCAACGCCATCGATTTCAAGCTCGGCACCTACATGGCGTCGGTCCATGCCTATCTCGGCCGGCTGGCCCAGGGCGAACTGTCGGGTGGCGATACGCGCCGCGCTTTTGAGATCATGCTTTTTGCCAGCAATCTCGAACATGCGGGTGATGTGATCAAGCTCAACCTCGCCGACCGCATCCGGGCAAAGATCAAGCAGGACATCCAGTTGGCGCCGAGCCAGCGCGAGGCCCTCGATATGCTCTGCGACGAGGTCGCGGTGTCATTACGCCTTGTGCCGGTGGCTCTTTCGTCGCGCGACGTCGGCGCTGCCGCCCGCCTGGCATCCCAGAAAGATCGCTTCCGCGCGCTCGAGGAGCGCGCGATCAATGAGCATCTCGGCCGGGAAGGCATGGAAAAGGGCGTCAGTCTTAGAAGCAATGCTCTGTTCATCGATCTTATTGGTGACCTGCACCGGATCAATTCGCACATAGCGGCCGCGGCTTACCCGCTGATCCAGGCGGCCGGCCTGTTGAACACCACCCGTCTTCGCACGTCTGCCCTCAGCGAGCGGCTGGCGTGAAAGTCGCCCCGGGCGCTTTCAATGGCAGGAGACTCAAGCCGGGAGCGGCACCGGCACCGGCACCGGCGCCGGTCACTTTATCGGTCGTGGCGCCGTTCGGCCCGGTGCCGGAAAATATGGTAGCTCGTCAATGCAGCGCCGAGGGCATCACGAACACGGACATGCCATCCTGCTCGACGGCGCTGAGAAATTCGGCGAGCGCTGCGGCATCCGTTGCGAACAGATCCTCCCAGCGTGTCGACATGCCCTGGGTATCGATGACTTCCAGCGCCCACTCGTTGCCGTCCTCGATCCGGGAGATTTCGACGGTCACAGTGATGCCGTCGCGGGAGAACTCCTGCGAGAGCGGGGACAGGACGATTTTCGGTTCTTCGTTCATGGGGCACCTTTCGCTGTGATGCGGAGACGGTTGGACCGATTTGTCGAACCGACTGCCTCTAGCTACGCCATTGCTGTTAAAGCAATCAAGGCCGTCGTCGGGTTGGGCAAGAAGCTACCCGATCTGCCCTGTTCGAACGCAAGCAGTTCAATCATCGCGTCGCGCGGGATCCGGCACCCGTGACCGCCTGTGTCTAAATGCGAACGCTCGCAGCCAAAAAGAAATCCACTCGCCCGCGTCACGGGAAGCATTGCTGGATCGTCAAAACGATATGGAGCCTGAACGCGCTGTCCGGCACGCCGACCCACAACGTCGGCGATCCTCCATACGGCGTTTCCACGGCTTCGTCGTGCAACAACGGAAAGCAAAAAATGTCGTCTACAACTACAAAATCGCCTATTCGCCTTTTCAATCCACCTGGGCTTTATGATGCATCGGTCAATGGTTACTCCCATGTCGGCCTGGTCCCGGCGGGCGTGCGGCTGGTCTTTGTCGCCGGCCAGGGAGGCGAGGACGTGCAAGGGGCTCTCGATCCGGATTTCCGACTGCAGGTCCGCCAGGCGCTCGCCAATCTGCGCACCGCGCTTGGTGCCGCGGGCGCTGATACAAGCGACATCGTCAAGCTGACGGTGCTGATCGTCGACCACTCCGAAGAACGGTTGCATATCTTCGGCGCTGAAATGGAAGCGGCGCTGGGTGAGGGCGCAAAACCCACATGCACACTGATCCCGGTGCCGCGGTTGGCGCTTGACGGGATGCTGTTCGAGATCGAGGCTGTTGCCGCGCTCGGCTAACCGAAACCATCGCGGGCGCCGTGAGTGGCGCCCGTTCGACCCTTCCGGGCCGAGATCTTGCCGATTGGCGGTCCGCTCACAGGTTTTCCCGGGTTAAATCCGGCCCGCTCGCCACAGGTTGTTGACAGTGGGGGAAAGTGATGGCGCGATAGGCGCTCGGTCTTCCCTTTCGCCAAAAGTTCCGGGAGAAGGGCTGATGGCATTGCAATACGACATGTTTGTTTCGTCCGATCCGGACGAGAAGGGCGCACGCTCCAAGCGCGCGTCCTCACGCGCGGCTGCCGGCATGAGCGCCGGCGCCATGGTCGATCATCTGGAGGCGACGGGTCGCTACCGCGTTCTGCAAAAGCTGGAGCCGCGCCCCGTCGTGGCCGCGCCGCGCGCCGAGTTTCCGCTCGTCGGCGTCATCCTCGACACCGAGACCACCGGCCTCAACCATCGCAAGGACGAGATCATCGAGATCGGCGTCATTGCGTTCACCTTTGACGCTCACGGGGCCATCGGCGACGTGATCGACGTCTATGGCGGTCTGCGGCAGCCGAGCGGCTCCATTCCAGCCGAGATCACGCGCATCACCGGCATTACCGACGAAATGGTCGCCGGCGAAACCATCGATGTTGCCCGGCTTCAGGCGATCATTGAGCGCGCCGATCTGATCATCGCCCACAATGCCGGGTTCGACCGGCCGTTTTGCGAAGCTTTTTCGCCGATCTTCGAGAAGAAGGCCTGGGCCTGCTCGGTCTCCGAGATCGGCTGGAGCGACCGCGGCTTCGAGGGCACGAAGCTCGGCTACCTCATCGGCCAGGCGGGATATTTCCACGACGGCCACCGCGCCGTCGACGATTGTTTTGCCCTGCTCGAGGTGATTGCGGGCCCAGCCGATGATACGCAAGAGACACCTTTTGCCGAGCTCTACGCGGCAAGCCAGCGATCACGCGTTCGCCTCTATGCGGAAAACAGCCCCTTCGAAATGAAGGACCACCTGAAGGGCCGCGGCTATCGCTGGTCCGACGGCAGCGATGGGCGCCCAAAATCCTGGTGGATCGAGATCGGCGAAGAGGGGCTGGACGAGGAGCTGCGCTACCTCAGAACCGAAATCTATCGCTGGAACGAGGCCGATCCGCCGATGGTGCGGCTGACAGCCTTCGACCGCTTCAAGGTGCGCTGAGCCGCCTGACCGGCGCTCCACGCATGGCTGGTCTGCGAAGTCAGATCTACGAAATCGGTAGGTTTCTTGTATAGTCAACTCATCGAAGCGATGCATCTCCTCCCGCAGGACTTCGAGTGTGCAAGTGCTTTCTCCTCCTCCTAACGAGCGCTTGCCGGAATGGCGACACTCCTCCTCTCGGTTGCCATTCAATCCTTTTGAAAGCCTGCCGCACCTCCTCCCGCGGCAGGCTTTTTCTTTTGGCATGGCCTGATCGTCAGAAAGAAAGCTCCAGCTGCGCGCGGGCTTCTTCCTCATTGCCGTTGAGCGACGACAGCGTGACCCCAAGCAGGCGCACGCCGCGCTTGAACGGGTGGACCGATGCCAGCAGCGAAACGGCCACCTCAAGCATCTCGGACGCTCCTGCAACTGGTGCGCCGAGCGTCTTGCTGCGTGTCGCCTGGGTAAAGTCCGAGTACTTCACCTTGACGGTCACCGTCTTGCCGCTGATCCCCTGCGCCTCGCAATAGCGCCAGACCTTGTCGGTCATTGGCTGCAACTCGGCGCATGCCGGTTCGAACTCGAAAATATCCTCGACGAATGTGTCTTCCGCACCAACCGATTTGCGCACCCGGTCCGGCTGCACCCGCCGTTCGTCGATGCCGCGGGCGATGCCGTAGAAATACGGCCCGGACTTGCCGAAATGCTCCTGCAGGAACGCCAGGGTCTGCTGCCGCAGGTCGAAGCCGGTTTCGATACCCAGGCGCTTCATCCGCTCGGCCGTTGCCGGCCCGACGCCATGGAACTTTTTCACCGGAAGCGCCTCGACGAAAGCCGGTCCGTTCTTGGGCGTGATGACGAACAGCCCGTCCGGCTTTCGCTGGTCGCTCGCCATCTTGGCGAGGAACTTGTTGTAGCTGACGCCGGCCGAGGCCGTCAGGTTCGTCGTTGCCTTGATCTTCGCGCGGATCTCCTCGGCGATCTCGGTCGCGATCTCCATGCCCTTCAGATTGTCGGTCACGTCGAGATAGGCCTCATCGAGCGACAGGGGTTCGATGACAGGCGTATATTCGGCAAAAATCTCGCGGATCTGCTGCGACACGCTCCGATAGACGTCGAAGCGCGGCTTGACGAAGATGAGATCGGGGCATTTTCGCTTCGCCGTGACGGATGGCATGGCGGAATGGACGCCGAACTTGCGTGCCTCGTAACTTGCCGCGGCGACAACGCCGCGCGCAGCCGCGCCGCCGACAGCAACCGGCTTGCCGCGCAGCTCCGGATTGTCGCGCTGTTCGACCGAAGCATAGAAGGCGTCCATATCGATATGGATGATCTTGCGCTGCCGCTCCGTTCCCGTCGCATCGGCTGTAGTCTGTCTTCCGATCACGGTGTCGCTAGGCTCGGCCACGTGCCGCTCCTTACTTCCACATGGTCCGCATGCGCGCGCCGACATCGATGCGGATCTGCCTGGCGCTGCGCTCGGACGCTGAGGCGCTGACCACCGGCCAGGATGCCGTCTCGAAGAACTGCAGGAGCGTTGCCGGAATGAACCGCGTGCGCGAGGCGTAGACGTGGCGATCGCCCTGCGCATGCTGGCCGCTCGTGAAGAACCGTTGCGGGGTGATCAGTGTGAGGCTGTCCTTTGCCCGTGTCATGCCGACGTAGAGCAGCCGGCGCTCCTCTTCGATCTCATGCGTGGTGCCGACGCCAAGATCGGAGGGGATGCAGCCGTCGACGACATTGAGCATGAAGACCGAGCGCCATTCCTGCCCCTTGGCCGAATGGATCGTCGAAAGGATCAGATAGTCCTCGTCAAGCAGCGGCACGCCGGCCTGGTCGCTGGTCGCATCAGGCGGATCGAGCGTCAGTTCGGTCAGGAAGCGTTCCCGGCTCGGATAGCCGCCGGCGATCTGCTCCAGTTGCAGGAGGTCGGCCTTTCTGGTGTCGGCATCCTCGTGGATGCGGTCGAGATGCGGCTCGTACCATTCGCGTGCCTGGGCAATTTCACCCGGCCAGCCGCCTGCCTGTTTGCGCAGCCCTTCGATCAGGGTGACGAAATCCCGCCAGTTGTCGCCGGAACGCGGCGGGGCGGGGATCTCCCCGAGGGCTGCCAGCGGTTCCGGATCTGCGGCGATCGCGTCAAGGATCTTGCCGGCAGTCTGCGGGCCGACACCGGGGATCATGTGCAGCAGGCGAAAGCCGGCGACCCGATCCCTCGGGTTCTGCGCAAACCTGAGCACCGCCAGCATGTCCTTGACATGGGCGCTGTCGAGAAACTTCAGCCCGCCAAATTTCACGAAGGGGATATTGCGCCGGGTCAGCTCCACCTCGAGCGGCCCGCTGTGGTTCGACGAGCGAAACAGCACCGCCTGCTGCTTCAGCGTCATGCCGATCTCTCGGTTCTCCAGAACCTTCTCGACGATATAGCGCGCCTGGTCGGCTTCATCCGCGACCGCCAGCAGCTTGGGCCTTTCCGCCGACTGCCGCTCGGTCCAGAGGTTCTTGGTGAAGCGTTCCCGGGCGAGATCGATGACGCCGTTGGCAGCGGCAAGGATCGTCTGGGTGGAACGATAGTTTCGATCAAGCGTGATGACGTCGGCCGGAGGGGTGAACTCGCCCGGAAAATCCAGGATGTTGCGCACTGTCGCTGCCCGGAACGAATAGATCGACTGGGCATCGTCGCCCACGACCGTCAGGCCCCTGCCGCCTGGCTTCAACGCCATCAGCACGGATGATTGAAGCCGGTTGGTATCCTGATATTCGTCGACCAGCACATGGTCGAAACGGTTGCCGATGTCCTCGGCCAGTTCCGGCACGCTGACGGTCTGCGCCCAGTAGAGCAGCAGGTCGTCGTAATCGAGCACGTTCTGCGTCTGCTTTGCCTCGACATAACAGGAAAACAGCTGCTTCAACTGCTCCTCCCAACCGGAAACCCAGGGATAGTGCGCGCGCAAGACCTCGCTCAGCGGCGTCTCGGAGTTGACCGCCCGCGAGTAGATCGACAGGCAGGTGCCCTTGGTCGGGAAGCGGCTCTCGGTCTTCGAGAGGCCGAGCTCATGCCGGACAAGGTTCATCAGGTCGGCACTGTCTTCCCGGTCATGGATCGTGAAATCGACATTCAAGCCGATTTGCTCGGCATAGATGCGCAGCAGGCGCGCGCCGATGCCGTGGAATGTTCCGGCCCAGGTGAGCGCATCGGTGGCAACAGTGGCGTTTGCCCCAAGCACCTGGGCGCAGATGCGCTCGACCCGTCGCGCCATTTCGTTGGCGGCGCGGCGTGAAAACGTCATCAGCAGGATGCGGCGGGGGTCGGCGCCATTGACGATGAGGTGGGCAACACGATGGGCGAGCGTATTCGTTTTGCCCGACCCGGCGCCGGCGATGATCAGGAGTGGCCCTGCAATCGTTTCGCCGGGTGCGGTTACGCCAAATTCGACGGCATCGCGCTGTCGATCATTCAATTTTTCCAGATAGGCCGCCGCCACGCCGAAGTCCCCGGTAAGTCTCTGCCGATTCTACCTCTCGCGCTGAACGCTGGCACCGATTGCTCGGCCCTGCGGGCGACGCCGAGGCATCCCCGCGCTCGATATGAGAGATTCACGACGGGGAACGAATTAGGAACATATCAGCCGCAGATCACATTGCAAAGGCCCGGTTGGCAATGGCTGAAATGCCCATCGGTTTCCGGTCGCAAAATGCCGGGCTAGCGCTACCGCAATCAATCCCGCCCGTGGCGACTACCGAAGCGCCACGTTTGCGGCTATCTCTGTGGGCGAAATATCGCCCATCAAGCGCATCCCAAAAGAGCCCGCCCACCCCGTGACATCAAACGATCTACAAGCCGACGATCCGCCTTCTGACACGCCGCCCTCCGACGCGCCGACCGCGCGCATGCTGTCCTGGGCGCGCAATTCGGCGGTCTATCGCCTCGAACGACAGATGATGACGGAGAAACAGTTGTTCGACGCCATCACCCGGAAGGCGCGACAGAAGTTCGAGGATATCAGCCAGCAGCAGCTCAAGGCCGTTGCCGAGTTCGCGGTCAAGTTCGCCTATGATCTGAATGCCCTGAACGACGCGGATTATGCGCAGCTCAGCACGCAGTCGGCGGTGCGCAGCGGGAAGTCGAAACGGGCGATTGCGCAGAAGCTTTCGGCGAAGGGCATCGACAGGGAAACCGCCGCCGTGGCGCTGGAGGAGACCGACGATCTGTTTGCTGCCGTGGTCTTTGCTCGCAAGCGCGCTTTCGGCCCCTTCCGCCGCGGCGAGCTCGACGACAAGCGCAAGGCCAAGGAGCTGTCCGCATTCGCTCGCAACGGTTTCGGGTTCGAGATAGGCAGAAAAGTGTTCGAGATGAGCTCGGAGCAGGCCGAGAGTGTGCTGCGGAAGGACGCTTTCACCTAAAGCGCGTCGCGATTTCCAGGATTCGCTTGCGCGCTTTAAGCTCTTGTTTTTGTGCATGTCGTCATCGCAAAACCGCTGCGCACTTTTGCGCGATATGCTTTAGACCAACTGCTAGGCTGAACGCGACTTGCCGCTTCCGTCTGCCGTCAAGTTGACTCCCCGCTCGCGCCCGACCGGGTGAATTTTGCAACACTCAGTTGGCGGCGAGCGACTGGCGAGGATCATCCACCAAAGAGATCGGCTTTGACCACATTTCGGTCACGAATGGGACCAACAGCCACAACTCTCTCCTCGCATACATCCAACCCGGAATAAAAAAGTGTCTTTTCAATTGTCCCGCCGATCACTGCTTGCAGTGGTCGCAAGCTCTATTTTGAGCGCCTGCACACAGGTCCCCAAGCCCGGTCTCGAGCCAAATGCCGCCGACAAGACCAGCAAGGACGTCATCACCCCGCCAGAGAAGGCCCCGATCGAGCTTGAGCGCAAGGATGAGCCGGCGCCAAAGCTCGATTACGCCCAGATCTACGGTCCGGTCAAGGACGAGGGCTATGATGTCCCGGGGGTGCAGTTCGATGCGATAAAGCCGGAATTCCTGCGGCAGGAGGTCGCCTATGCGACCAACGAGCCGGCCTATTCGATCGTCGTCGATACGCAGAAGATGTTCCTCTACTGGGTGCTGCCCGGCGGCAAGGCGATCCGCTATGGCGTCGGTCTTGGCGCACAGGGACGCGCCTGGAAGGGCAGGGCGGTCGTGCACTGGAAGCGCAAGTGGCCGCGTTGGACGGTGCCGGACGACATGGTCGCGCGCCAGCCGCACCTGAAGAAATATGGCATCGAGGCGGGCGGCATGGATCCGGGCCTCAGCAATCCGCTCGGCGCGCGGGCGATGTATATCTTCCAGGATGGCCAGGATACGCTCTACCGCATCCATGGGTCGCCGCAGTGGCGCTCGATCGGCAAGAACGCTTCGGCCGGTTGCGTGCGGATGCTGCAGCAGGACGCAATCGACCTCTATAATCGCGTCCGGGGAAAGACGCCGCTGCTCGTCATCTGAGGCCAGCTGTCGACCGTGGAGCGTTGAATGCTCCCACGGTCGACATCGCCGGTCCTAATAAATCGGCGGGGGTGCGCCGGGGATGCCGCCTTCGCCAGGCAGGAGATTGTCCTGCGGCTGGGCCGGTGTTTGCGCCGCCATTCCGCCGCCCGAAAGGTCCGTCACCACGACCGGCGTGCCGTTCGGCACGCGGTCATAGAGATCGACGACGTCCTGGTTGATCATGCGCACGCACCCCGACGACACCGACTGGCCGATGGTCCACCATTCCGGGGAGCCATGGATGCGGTAAAGCGTATCTTCCCCGTTCTGGAAGATATACATCGCGCGGGCGCCAAGCGGGTTCTTCAACCCCGGCTCCATGCCGCCGGCCTCGATGCTGTACTGCTGCAGTTCCGGCTGGCGTGCGACCATTTCGTTCGGCGGTTTCCAGCGCGGCCAAGGCCGCTTGTACTGGATGACGCCGCGACCGGCCCAGGCGAAGCCGGCCCGGCCGAGGCCGACGCCGTAGCGCATCGCCTGGCCGTTCTCATAGACGCGATAGAGGAAATGGTTGCCGACATCGACAACCAAAGTGCCGGGCCGCTCGCCCGTCGGATCGGGCACCATCTGCCTGTAATATCGCGGGTCGATCTTTTCGTAAGGGATCGCCGGCAGAGGATAGGTTTCTCCCGGCCGTTCGCCATACATCTCGGAGAGCACGGTGTTGGCGGCGGGCACCGGTTCCGGCGCCGGGGCGTATTGCTGTGCAACCCGCTCGCGCGTCGAGCCGCACCCCGCCAAACCGAGCACCGCCATGCCGGCGGAAAGCTTGAGGAAGGATCGGCGGCAGACGTCACGTTGCGGCATGGGGAACCTCAATTACCTGTGTTCGGTGACTACCGGAGGAATGGCGCATCTAGCGCTGCTCATCTCCCGCCGCCACCGATCACAGGCCGGCATAGGGATCTGCCAGCGCCGCGTCCGGTCGGCTAATGGGGTATTTAGTTCCCGAGATCTTGGCGGCCAGCTTTTCAGCGCCGTTTTTCTCAAGCAGCGTCCGGAAGCTTGGATGCATGCCGCCATCGACATAGGAATTCACCGGAGCGGGCGTCTGATTGGCGACTATGCCCGCGACCTTGGCGTCTTCCGTTTGCAGCCTTGCCATCAGCCCGGCGTCCGATGTTGCCGTGGTCGCAGGGCAGGCGCCAAGCGGGTCGGTCGGCTCGCCGTTGGCAAAGTCGGTGTTGAAGACGTAACGACCGCCACAGACCGAAACCTTCGGCTGGCGCTTCGTCGCTTCAAAGATGTCGTAGCCTTGTTTGATGTTCTTCCAGAAATTGAAGTTCGGGTCACCGCTGTTCCGCGCCATATTCGTTGCCGTCATGCGGAACGGATAGGCCTGCACCTGGAATTGCCCCTGACCGCCCGCGAGCGCGCGCTGGACGACGGGATAGATTTCTCCGACCCCCTGGTCCGTCAGCGCGTAGCAACCGGATGACGAACAGGCACCATGCACCATCAGCGCCTCACCGGTGTAGCCGAGAGCCTGCTCGAGCCGGTTGGGGTAGCCGAGATTGAACGACAGATAGAATTGCGACTTCGGATTCAGCATGCGGGCGGACACGTGGTAAAACCCTTCCGGCGCCTGGCGGTCGCCCGCCTTGGTCTTCGGCCCAAGCTTTCCAGACCAACGGCACATCGGATAGGTTTTGAGGAGCGCATACTGCCCGGATTTGTTCTGTTTCCAGATCTCGAGTTCGCTTTCCTGCTTGAAGATGCGAACGAGCACCGGGCTTTCCGGCTTGGAGCCGTTCTTGGCCATGGCGCCGATCAGTTTCGCCGGGATCGGCGGCGGTGCACGAACTTCGTCAAAGGCTGACATGCAGCCGGAAAGGGCGATGGCGATCGTCGCGGCCATCGCGGCGCGCCGGGCGGGCTTCGTCTTGCCCAGGAATTCGCCGGCGTTTGCGGGCGAAAGGGAAAGAAGGTGTCTCGTTATGCGCCGCATGCGGGCTCCTTGAAATGGCGACCGGACCATAAAACCTCTAGCGGCTTTAGCTGCAAGCGCTTGCCGCTGGCTTTCGTCTGTCGGCAGTTCAATAAAACTTGAACGCCGGACATCCCCACTGCTCACCAGCCTTGGCATGTGATGGTAAATTTTGTCCAAACAGCGGCATCACGTGCGCGTTACTCGCGAACACAGGTTCGCGTTACTCCCGAACCTCGGTTGCGGCTGTTGGTCGGCGCCGCGCGCTAGGCCGCCCTGTTGAGCGAAGATGCCATGGCGCGCAGGATCACGACGGACGAGGCGGCTCCGGGATCGACATGACCAAGCGAGCGCTCGCGCACCCTTGCGGCGCGTCCCTTTGTAGCGATCATCGAGCGCGTCGCGTTGGCGCCGGCCTCGGCCGAAGCGACAACGTCGCGCCAGAAACCGTCAGCTCCCTTGTTGTCTGCAAGGGCTGCTGCGGCGGCATCGGCTGCCGGCAGCCAGGCGTCGAGCATCGTCTTGTCGCCGCGTTGTCCCTTGCCGCGCTCGCGCATCCCCGAACCCATGGCATCGATGATGGCGGCGCAGGTGGCGAGATCGAGCTCCGTCTTGCCGGCGACGGCTTGTGCGGCGCGGCGAAAGGCCGTGGCATAGAGCGGTCCGGTCGAGGCGCCGACGGCATTGAGGAAAGCGCCCGCCGCCGTCGCCATGACGTCGGAGATCTGGGCATGGTCGAGGTCGAGCTTGGCCAGTCCGGCCTTCACCGCCAGGAAGCCGAGCGACATCGTCGTGCCGTGATCGGCATCGCCAATGGCGCCGTCAAGCTCCGACAGATGATCCTTTTCGGCTTCCACGGCCTCGGAGATCGCCTGAAACATGCTGACCAAGCGGCGCGCCGCATTTTCCGACATCACTGTCCTCCCAGAACGCCCGGTACCCATGCCTGACCATGGGTCCCTGACGGAATGCTAATTGATACGCAGGAAAGCCGTTTCGCAAGGGTGATGCAGCAGATCGGTCAGTTCCTGGTCGAGATGGAGGATCGAGATCGATGCACCGACCATATCGAGAGACGTGCAATAATGGCCGATCCAGTTGGCTTCAATCTCTATGTTCTTGGCGGCAAGGCGCTGCGCAACCCGCCGGTAAAGGATGTAGAGTTCCATCTGCGGCGTCGCGCCGAACGAATTGATGAGCACGGCGACACGATCTCCGGCCGAAGCTTTCATCTCCTTGAAGATGTTGTCCATGATCGCATCGGTGATGTCGTCGGCCGGCTTGATGTGCTCGCGGGTCACGCCGGGCTCGCCGTGGATGCCCATGCCGATTTCCATGTCGTCGGGGCCGATCTCGAAATTGTGGCGTCGGGTCTGCGGCATCGAGCAGGGCTCGAGCGCAACGCCGACCGTATAGGTGCGAAGGTTGGCCTTCCTGGTCACGGCCTCGCAGGCGTCGAGCGAAAGTCCCCGATCGCAGGCCGCACCGGCGATCTTGAAGATGAAGAAATTGCCGGCAACGCCGCGCCGACCCTCGCGATCCTCGATCGGCGAGGAGGCGATATCGTCCGTGGTCAGGACGGTACGGACCTTGATGCCCTTTTCCTCGGCGATCTCGGCTGCCATCTCGAAGTTCATCACGTCACCGGCGTAGTTGCCATAGACGAAAAGCACGCCCTCGCCGCCCGATGCGGCAACCGCACATTGGACGATCGGATCAGGCGGCGGCGAGGAGAAGATGTTGCCGACCGCCACGGCGTCGGCGAGGCCCTTGCCGACATAACCGAGGAAACAGGGTTCATGGCCGGTGCCGCCGCCGATGACGAGGCCGACCTTGCCCGGCCGCGGTCCGGTCTTGGCAACGAGCGCGCGATGCGAACCGTTGATCGGCTCGATATAGTCCCGGTGTGCCCTGACGACGCCGTCGAGCATCTCCTCGACAACCTCATTGGGGTTGTTGAGGAACTTCTTGACGTGGGTGCGGTAGGAGCTGGGCGTCTGGGCAAGCTTCGGCCGCTGCGAGATCCTCGTGTCGAGGCCGGTGACGCCGTCTGCCCTGAGGATGCCGTGACCGGTCGCCGCGTCGGTAATCAGCACGTTGGCGTAACCACCGCGCAGCGCCGCAAGCAGCGCCGGAACCTTGTCGAAGCCGCCGGCAACGGCAATGCGCGTGCCGATCCGGCGTAGCATGTCGAGCGAAATCCCAACTGTCCTGTCGTCGAGTGGTCCCGCGACGGGCCGTCCGCGCTCGTCGATGAACCGTCCGGCGACGACGCCGACGGCGCCGGCTGCGAGATAGTGTTGCAGCGAGACCGATTCGAAGAAACCGCTGGTATGGATGGTCGAGTTAGGGCGCAGCGACGAGATGCCGAAGAGGATGCGGTTCGCCTGTGCCAGCGTGGCGAATTGTTCCTGCAGCAGCGGCTCGTCGAGCAGCATCTGCCGCAATTCCGGCGACTTGACGATCGCCGGCGCGGTTATGCCGACGCAGCGCGCAGAGATCGCACGGGCGATCGAAGCGGCGCAGAGCTCCGGCGTATAGGAGAACGCCGCCGTCGTGCCGCCGGTCGCCTGCACCACGGTCGCGTCCTGGAGCGCATGCACATCGGCATGCTCGCCCACCGACATCACCGTGCGTCCCCAGGAGACCGCCAGCGTGTCGCCGGATTTCACCAGCTTCTGCAACGCCATTGCGCCGGCCACGCCGAGCCGGTCGATCAGCGGCCGGGCGTTGTCGTCGCTTGGAACGACGAGACAGTCGGCGAGGCCGAAATGGCGCTTGAGTTCCTGGGCGATCGTGAGCGACGCAAGACGCGCCGGCTCGAGCGAGATGTTGACGATGCCCTTTTCCCGGGCTTCGGCGAGGTAGCTGTTGACGGTCGCACGCGAGACGCCCATCGCATCGGCGATCTCTCCCTGGGTCATTCCGTCTTCGTAGTAGAGCCAGCAGGCCCAGACATAGGGATCGTCACCATAGCGCAGGGGGATGGCGTCCGACGTATCGGTCGCGCCGCTCCTGCTCGCACCGCCCTTGCGTGGTGAGGATGTCTTCGATGTCATCTGGTTGCGTTCGTTCCCTGTTTTGGTTGGTGAACATGGAAGCAACGTCGTGCTTTTGCAACCTTACTGCACCGTTCCTTAGGTCGGGTCTGATCGAAGTGCAGGTTTATACAGTAGATTTGGAATGTCGCGCATTCAGCCATCTGTGCCGGCCGGCACCAGCAGCTGGTATGACTGTCGTCGCGGTGTGCGATCCCGCTGTTTTTGAGCGGGATCGCACCGGCCTTGGGAGGCGAAGGTGTCTGGCGAAGGCACGGAACCGTGCCGTCGCCTTCGGCAGGGGTTACGTCAGGCGTGCGCGTGCGCCCAGCGAAAGTTCCTTCAGGATGATCGCGCAGGAGGTCGCACCGGCGTCGAGCACGCCGAGCGAGCGCTCGCCGAGCCGGCTGGCGCGGCCGATCTTGGCGACGAGGTCGCGGGTCGAATCGCGGCCAGCTTCGGCTGCGGAAACAAGCGCATCGAGCGCCTCGTCGAACGGTTTGCCGCTCGCGGTCGCACCGTCAAAGGCTTCCACGGCCGGAACGAGCGTGTCGATCAGCGTCTTGTCTCCGACCTTGGCCGAGCCGATCGACTGGATGCCCTCGAGGCCGGCACGCAGCATGAGGCTATAGGTTGCCGCATCGATGGCAGGCACACCGTCGAGCTTTTCGGCGAACTCGGTGAACATCACCCCGTAGAGCGGGCCCATGGATCCGCCGATCTCGGTCATCAGCACGGTTCCGAGCGTATCCAGCGCCTCGGACAAGGTTGCCTCCTTGCCCTTCAGCCGATCGGCGGCCATGCCGAAGCCCTTGGCCATGTTGACGCCGTGGTCGCCGTCGCCAATCTTGCCGTCGATCTCGCTCAGATAGGCGCGGTTCTCGATGATGCGCTCTGCGAGCGACAGCACGATCGCGCCTGAGTTGGCGTTGCTAAACGTCTGCATGATGCGCCTCTTTCGTCACAGGATGGTGGTGCAGCGAACCTCGACGTCGAGGAGCGCCTTGAGTTCGTCGTCGAGCGCCAGCACGGTCAGCGTGGCGCCGACCATTTCCAGCGAGGTGAAGTAGTTGCCGATATAGGTCCGGTAGATGCGAAGACCGCGACCGGTGATTTCCTTCTCGATCGTGTCATTCAGGATATAGAGTTCGTTGAGCGGCGTTGCGCCGAGACCAGAGACCAGCACCGCGACCTCGGTACCTGACGCCAGGTTGTGATCGTCGAGCACGATCTGGCACATGTCCTTGGCGACGTCGTCGGCGGTCTTCAGCGCTTCGACGCGTACGCCCGGTTCGCCGTGATGACCGATACCGACTTCCATCGTGCCGGGCTCGATCTGAAAGTTCGGATGGCCGACCGCCGGAAGCGTGCATGGCCCGAGACCGACGCCGATCGAACGGCAATTGTCGATGGCCTTCTGCGCGGTTGCACGCACCTCCTCGAGGCTTGCGCCTTCAGCCGCCTTGGCACCGCCGATCTTCCACATGAAGATTTCGCCGGCCACGCCGCGGCGCTTCTCGCGCTCCTCCGGCGGTGCCGAGCAGACGTCGTCATTGGCAACGACGGTCAGGACGTCGATGCCGTCCTTGGCGGCGAGCTTCATCGCCATCTTCACGTTCATGTTGTCGCCGGCGTAGTTGCCATAGAGGCAGACGACGCCCTTGCCGCCATTCGCTTCACGGATGGCATCATGGAAGCTCTTGGCGGTCGGCGACGAAAAGAGTTCGCCGACGGCGACCGCGTCCAGCATGTTGCGGCCGGTGTAGCCGATGAAGGCAGGTTCGTGGCCGGAACCGCCGCCGGTGACGACGCCGACCTTGCCGGCAACCGGTGCGCCCTTGGCGACGACCACGCGCGGGTTGTCAGCCAGGCGCACGATGTCGGAGTGCGCCTTGACGAAGCCCTTGACGGTGTCCTCGACCACCTCGTCGGGATTGTTGATGAACCTTTGCATGGTGTCTCCTGTAGATGGGGTCGTGCGTCGTCAGAGAATGGTGTAGCCGCCGTCGATCAAGAGATCGGCGCCGTTGATCATGTCGGCTCCCGCCGACGACAGGAACACGGCAGCGGCCGCGATTTCCTCGGGATAGGCGAAACGGCCGGCCGGAATGCGCTTCTTGGCGGCTTCGCCCTTTTCGCCGCTCCAGGCCTTCTTGCCGAGTTCGGTCAGGACGATGGTCGGCGAGATGGTGTTGACGGAGATGCCGTGTTTGCCCCATTCGGCCGCAAAGGTCTTCGACATGCCGATGACACCGAACTTCGAGGCGCAATAGGCGACATGGTCTTCGATCGCGACGGTACCGGCCTGCGAGGCGAGGTTGATGATCTTGCCGCCCTTGCCGGCGGCGATCATCGCCCGGCCGACGGCCTGGGTGACGAGGAAGCTGCCCTTGAGGTTGATGGCGATGGTCTTGTCCCAGTAGTCGAGCGACAGCTCTTCGGCAGGCGCCAGAAGCGCTACGCCGGCGCTGTTGACGGCGATGTCGATGCCGCCGAAAGCGGCGACCACGCCCGACACGGCCGCATTGACCGAGGCTGGGTCCGAGACGTCGCAGACGAAGGGTCTTGCATCAGCCCCGAGAGCCTCGGCTTTTGTGCGCGCGACATCCTCGTTGATGTCGAGCACCGCCACTTTCGCGCCCTTGGCGGCAAAGGCGCTGGCAATCGCCGCGCCGATGCCGGAGGCACCGCCGGTGACGAGGGCAACCTTGCCCGTCAGCGGGAAATTGAGGTCGATCTGCGGTGTGGTCTCGGTCATGTCGTTTTCCCTCGGCGGTTGGAAAGCGGGGCGGGCAGGCCGCCCCGCTTGAGTTGGCGTTACTTGCGGGCTTCGAGCAGCTTGTCGACGTTTTCGGTCGTGACCGGCGTCCACGGAACGTTGTATTCCTTGTCCTTGCCGTCGTTGAACGGCATGTCCGGATACTGCGCCCAGATGTCCGACTGTGGCTTGTAGTCACCCTTTTTCGCCTGGAAGATCGCGAGGTCGAGCGCGCCCTGTGCCTGCGCGCGGGCATCCTGCAGGATCGAGGTCATCGTGCCTTCCTTGACGGCCGTCAGGGCATCGGTCACGCCGTCGATGCCGGCAATGGCGAAGTCGTCGACCTTGAGGCCGGCCGACTTGATCGCTTCGATCGCGCCGAGCGCCATCTCGTCGTTCTGGCCGATGACGCCGTTGATCTGGCCTGAATGGGCCGTCAGCCAGTTTTCCATCAGGGTCTGGGCTTCGGCGCGCGACCAGTTGGCCGTCTGCTGCTCGAGAACTTTGACGTCAGGGCACTCGGCAAGCGCCTTCTTGTTGCCCTCGAGGCGGGAGATCTGCGCCGACTGGCCGATCGGGCCTTCGATAATGACGACGTTGCCCTTGCAGCCGATCTTGTCGAGCACGGTCTTGGCTTCCATGTAGCCGGAGACGGTGTCGTCGGAGCCGACATAGGCGGTCAAGAGGTCGGAGTTGACGCGGGTGTTGGATCCGACGACCGGGATCCCGGCATCATGCGCCGCCTGAACGGCGGTTGCGCCGGCCTCGATGTCGATCGGCACGAAGATGATCGCGTTGAACTTCTGCGTGATCATCGTGTTGAACTGTTCCTGCTGGACCAGCGCGTCGTAGCGACCGTCAAACACGGTCAGTTCGACTTCGCCACTCTTGACGGCGGGGTGCTCTTCAAGCGCCGCCGACCAGATCTGCATGAATTCGGCATTGAGTCCGTAGGGCGCTGCACCGATCTTGAGCTTTTCCTGCGCGACGGCTGATGACGCGAAGAGGGCCGTGGCGGAAGCCAGGGCGATCACGAGTTTCTTCATGCTACTCCTCCATATTGTGGTTTCCGCGACCTTCATGGCGCACGGATTGGTTCATGGCAGCCGCTCGGCGGCCAATCTCTTAGGGGTCAAAGACCCTGATTGCGTTTCTGGTCGAGCATCACGGCGCCGACGATCAGCGCGCCCTTGAGGACCTGCTGGTAGTAGGATTGGATGCCCATCAGATCGAGGCCGTTGTTCATTACGCCGATGATCAGCGCGCCGATCAGCGTTCCCGTCACCCGGCCGACGCCGCCCGAAAGGCTGGTGCCGCCGATCACGACCGCGGCGATTGCGTCGAGTTCATAGGCGATGCCGGCCTGCGGCAGGGCCGAGCCCGTCCTGGCAGAGAGCATCATGCCTGCAAGGCCCGAAAGACCGCCGGAAATGACGTAGACGAGGAAGCGAATGCGAGTGACATTGATGCCCGAGGTTTTGGCCGCATGCGGGTTGCCGCCGACGGCGTAGATGTAGCGGCCGAAGCGCGTGCGGGTCAGGATCCACCAGGAGGCCAGGAAGACGATCGCCAGCAGGATGACCGGCATCGGGATGCCGAGGATGTTGCCCGTTCCGATCCAACGGAATTCCGGCGTCAGCGCCGGCACCGGCTTGCCGCCGCCATAGATCAGCGTCATGCCGCGCGCCGCAGACAGCATGCCGAGCGTGGCGACGAAGGCCGGAACAGAGAAGCGCGAGACGATGAAGCCGACGATGATACCGCAGGCGACGCCGACGAGAATGCCGATCGCCAATGCGATGAAGAAAGGGTAGGGCGCGCCGGCGATGCCTGCCGTCGCCGAGGTCGTCGCGAAGCTGGCGCTCACCATGCCGGCAAGGGCCACGACCGAGCCGACGGAAAGATCGATGCCGCGCGTCAGGATGACGAAGGTCATGCCGATGGCGAGCACGCCGTTGATCGACGTCTGCAGCAGCACGTTCGAAATGTTGCCCGGCGTCAGGAAATATTCGTTGGAGAGCGAAAGGATGAACGCCAACAGCAGGAAGGCGAGAAAGATGCCGTATTCCTGGATCATCGTGCCGCGGTTTTCGGCATTGAACCAGCTGCTGGACGATTTGTTTTCGATATTGGACACGGTTCTCAGGCCCCTTTGATGTCGGACAAGCGCTTCTGGCGTCGATCTCGCGGGTGGTTCAGGTCGACAGGTGGACGAGCGAACGGGCGTCGGTCGCCCGGCGGTCATAGATGCCGGCGGATTTTCCCTGGCGCATGACCAGGATGCGATCGGACATGCCGAGCACCTCGTCGATCTCCGAGGAAATCATGACAACGGTGCCACCGGCCGCGGTGAAGTCGCAGATGATGCGGTAGATTTCGCGCTTGGCACCGACGTCGACGCCGCGGGTCGGCTCATCGAGCAAGAGCAATCTCGGCTGGCGCAGGAACCATTTGCCGAGCACCACCTTCTGCTGGTTTCCGCCCGAAAGGCCCGAGACCGGCATCGTGTCGCGGGCGGCCTTGATGCCGAACCGGGCGATCATCTGGGCGCTTGCCGCGGCCTCGTCCCGGCGCTTCATGACGAAGCTCGGGCTCATCTCCGGGAGGCTTGCAAGGCAGATGTTGCCGCGAACGCTGTCTGCAAGGTTGAGGCCGCTCACTTTCCTGTCTTCGGTGACGAAGGCGATGCCGCTGGCCATCGCGTCGGCTGGCTTGGTGACGTTGACCGGTTCACCTTCGAGCCTGACGTCGCCTTGCGACGGGCGATCGAGGCCGAACAGGCAGTTGAAGATTTCCGTGCGGCCGGAGCCCATCAGCCCGTAGATGCCGAAGATTTCGCCCCTGCGCACCGAAAACGAGATGTCCTCGATTTTGCCCGGCAGCGTCAGGCCCGAAACCTCCAGGCCGATCTCGTCGGTCGGGTCGTTGGTCTTGATATATTCTTCGCCAAGTTCGCGCCCGACAATCATCTTGATCAGGCCCGGGCGGTCGATATCGGCGAGCAGGCCGCTGCCGACATAGCCGCCATCGCGAAAGACAGTGTAGCTGTCGGCAATCTGGAAGATCTCCGACAGCCGGTGCGAGACGTAGACGACGCCCTTGCCTTCGGCCTTGAGGCGGGCAACCGCAGCGAAGAGGTGCTGAGCTTCCTTCTCGCCGATCGCCGATGTCGGCTCGTCCATGAAGATGACTTCGGCTTCATGGCTGAAAGCCTTGGCGATCTCGACCAGCTGCATCTGCGCAACCGAAAGGGTCATCATCGTCTGGGTTGCACGGATGCCGAATTCGAGCCGATCCAGCAGTTGCTGGGCATCCCGGTTCATCTTCTTGAAGTCGATGCCGCCGAAGCGCCCCGAGGGCTCGCGGCCGAGATAGATGTTTTCGGCGACCGTCATATGCGGGACGGGGCTCAGTTCCTGCTCGATGATGGCGATGCCGGAGGCGAGCGCTTCGGCGGGGTTGCCGTAGTGCACTTCCTTGCCGCGGCGCCAGATTGTGCCACCGTCGCGCTGCTGGATGCCCATCAGGATCGACAGAAACGTCGACTTTCCGGCGCCATTGCCGCCGCAAAGCGCATGAACGGAGCCGGCTTGAAGCTCCAGGCGGCCGTCGCGCAATGCAGCAACGCCCCCGAATGATTTCTTCAGTCCTTCAACCTTCAAAAGCGGTTGCATGGTGTCCTCCCACGCTGCGATGGCGATTTTGCCACCATCGATTTCGACAAAAATCACACGATGATCGACATCTGTCAATATCAGCTTTTTACTTTTGATTTTTTCAATCGTCTTTTGTCAAATGGCAATGCCTGTCTTGAGCCCAATTGACATGAGTCAATGCGATGACCTGCTCCTTCGCGTCTGCTTTAGCGATCCGTTTACGCCGCGGTGACGGTTCCCCGCGCCAGGCCTATTCCCGGTTGTGTTTGGGTGACCGCGGTCTATTGTCGTGGGATGCATTTGAAGGTGGGACGCTGATATGGAAAAAGCCCGGAAGAATTGGCTCGTGATCGGTCTGGTCGTTCTTGCGCTGGCGGGCGGCTACTACGCTTGGCAGAATCTGGATCGCAATGCGCTACCCGCCGGGATCGCCAGCGGCAACGGACGCATCGAGGCGGTCGAGATCGATATCTCGACGAAAACGCCGGGCAGAATCAAAGAGATCATGGTGGACGAGGGGGACTTCGTCACTGCCGGTCAGGTGCTTGCCCAGATGGATACGGTCCAACTGGAGGCCCATAAACGGCAGGCGGAAGCACAGGAGAGGCGCGCCGTCATCGGCGTCGAAGCGGCAAAGAACCTTGTGACCCAGCGCGAGGCGGAAAAGGCGGCAGCCGACGCCGTTCTGGCACAACGCCGGGCACAACTGGACGCTGCCGAGCGGCGGCTCGTCCGTTCCGAGCAGCTCGTCAAGACGAGCACGGTTTCACAGCAGGTGCTCGACGACGACCGGGCGACGGCAGAGGGGGCAAGAGCTGCCGCCAGTGCCGCGGAAGCCTCGCTCGCCGCGTCGAATGCGGCGATCAATTCGGCGAAATCCCAGGTCGTCGATGCCGAAGCCTCGGTCGAGGCAGCCAAGGCATCGGTCGAAAGCATCGTCGCAGACATCAACGACAGCACTCTGGTCTCGCCGCGTGATGGCCGCATCCAATATCGTGTCGTCCAGCCCGGCGAAGTGTTGGCGGCGGGCGGCCGTGTGCTCAATCTCGTCGATCTCGGCGATGTCTACATGACATTCTTCCTGCCGACGGATCAGGCGGGGCGTCTATCGATCGGCAGCGAGGTCCGTCTCGTGCTGGATGCAGCGCCGCAGTACATCATTCCCGCCAAGGTTTCCTATGTCGCCGATGTCGCGCAGTTCACGCCGAAGACGGTCGAGACGGCCGAGGAGCGGCAGAAGCTGACGTTCCGCATCAAGGCGCAGATCCCCAAGGAACTCCTGAAGAAGTATATCCGCATGGTGAAAACCGGTCTTCCGGGCGTTGCCTATGTGAAGGTCGACCCCAATGCTGAGTGGCCGGCGAGCCAGACCGGCACGCTGGTGCAGTGATGGCGGATCCCGACCGGGCCGGCCTGCCGCCGGCGGAGCCCGTGGTTCGCCTGAGCGCCGTCACGCTTTCCTATGGGAAGACGAAGGCGCTGGACGACGTGACGCTCGATATACCCTCGGGCTGCATGGCCGGCCTGATCGGGCCGGACGGGGTGGGAAAATCGAGCCTGCTCTCTCTCGTCGCCGGTGCACGCGCCGTGCAGGGCGGACGCGTCGACGTGCTCGGCGGCGACATCGCCGATGCCGGCCACCGGCGCCGCACCTGCCCGCGCATCGCCTATATGCCGCAGGGCCTCGGAAAAAACCTTTATCCGACGCTTTCTGTTTTCGAGAACGTCGATTTCTTCGGCCGTCTGTTCGGCCACGATCGCGAGGAGCGTAAAAAGCGGATCGCAAGCCTGCTCGAAAGCACGGGTCTGGCTCCCTTTGCGGAGCGTCCTGCGGGCAAGCTTTCCGGCGGCATGAAGCAGAAGCTTGGGCTCTGCTGCGCGCTGATCCACGATCCCGATCTCCTGATCCTCGACGAGCCGACCACCGGCGTCGACCCCTTGTCGCGCCGCCAGTTCTGGGAACTGATCGACGACATCCGCACTGAGCGGCCGGGTATGAGCGTCATCGTCGCAACCGCCTATATGGAAGAGGCGGCGCGCTTCGACTGGCTGGTGGCAATGGATGCCGGCCGGGTGCTGGCAACGGGCACGCCCGGTGAACTGCTTGAAAAGACTGGCGTCGACACGCTCGACGCCGCCTTCATCGCCCTGCTTCCCGAGGAGTTGCGGCGCGAGCATCATGACGTCGTCATTCCGCCGCGCCCGGAAGGTGTTGGCGAGGATATCGCCATCGAGGCGAACAACCTCACCATGCGCTTTGGCGATTTCGTCGCGGTCGACAATGTCAGCTTCCGCATCGGCCGCGGTGAGATCTTCGGCTTTCTCGGCTCCAACGGCTGCGGCAAGACGACGACGATGAAGATGCTGACGGGCTTGCTTGCCGCCAGCGAAGGCACGGCAAAGCTGTTCGGCCGCGAGGTTGACCCGCGCGACATGGAGGTCCGCCACCGTGTCGGCTACATGTCGCAGGCCTTCTCGCTCTATACCGAGCTTACGGTTCTGCAGAACCTCGAACTGCACGCCAAGCTTTTCGGCATGGAGGCCGATACCATTCCTGACCGAATCGAGGAACTTGCGGCACGCTTCGACCTCTCAGGCGTGATGGAGGCTTTGCCGGACGCGTTGCCGCTCGGCGTGCGCCAGCGGCTCTCGCTCGCGGTCGCCCTGATCCATTCGCCCGACATCCTCATCCTCGATGAACCGACATCGGGCGTCGATCCCGTGGCGCGTGACAGTTTCTGGCAGATCCTCGTCGACCTCTCCCGCAACGAGCAGGTGACGATCTTTATCTCCACCCATTTCATGAACGAGGCGATGCGCTGCGATCGCATGTCGCTGATGCATGCGGGCAAAGTGCTGGTGAGCGATACGCCCGCCGACATCATGAAGAGCCGCTTGGCAGCGACATTGGAGGAGGCCTTCATCACCTATCTGGAAGAGGCGATCGCCGGGGCGAAGCAGGCGGCTCCCGCGGTAGTTCGGGCAAAGGCCCCCTCGGAGCCGGTCGTCAAGCCTGAGGCCCCAAAGCGGCCCGCCTCGAAATCGGGGTTTTTCGATGTCGGGCGCATGTTCAGCTATACCCGCCGTGAGGCGCTGGAGCTGGTTCGCGATCCGATCCGGGCGACGCTTGCCACCATCGGCACCGTGATCCTGATGTTCGTCATCGGCTACGGCATCAACATGGATGTCGAGGACCTGACCTTCGCGGTGCTTGATCATGACCAGACGACCACCAGCCGCGAATACATTCTCGAGATCGCCGGTTCGCGTTACTTCATCGAGAAGGACCCGATCACCGACTACGCCGACCTCGACCGGCGCATGCGCAACGGCGAACTCAGCCTGGCGATCGAGATCCCGCCGGGTTTTGCCCGCGATGCGGCCCGTGGCGAAAAGGTCGAAATCGCCGCCTGGATCGATGGCGCCATGGCCAGCCGGGCCGAAACGGTCAAGGGCTATGTCCAGGGGCTGCATGCCCATTGGCTGACCGGCAAGATCCGCGAACGCTACGGCAATGCGGCAACCACCGGCACCTTCAAGATCGAGACGCGCTTCCGCTACAATCCTGACGTCAAGAGCATCGTCGCCATGGTTCCCGCAGTCATTCCGCTTTTGCTGATGTTGATACCGGCCATGCTGTCGGCGCTCAGTGTCGTGCGCGAGAAGGAACTGGGGTCGATCGTCAATCTCTATGTCTCGCCGGTGACGCGGCTGGAATTCCTGGTCGGCAAACAGATCCCCTATATCGCGCTCGCAATGCTCAACTTCGTTCTGTTGACGGCGTTCGCGATCTTCGTCTTCCGGGTGCCGTTTACCGGCAGCCTCCTGACCTGGACGGTCGCGGGACTGATCTATGTCTCGGCGGCGACGGCGATGGGGCTTGTCATCTCCACCTTCATGGCGAGCCAGATCGCGGCGATCTTCGGCACGGCGATCCTGACGCTCATTCCGGCGATCCAGTATTCCGGCATGATCGATCCGGTCTCGTCGCTTGAAGGGGCAGGCGCATTCATCGGCCAGATCTACCCGACCACGCATTTCATGACGATCGCCCGCGGCACCTTCTCCAAGGCGCTCGGCTTCAGCGATCTTGCCGGCGCCTTCGTGCCGATGCTGATCGCGGTGCCGGTGCTGCTCGCCATCGGCACCCTGTCCCTCAAGAAGCAGGCGAGGTGACGATGCGCCTGTCCCACATCTATCAACTCGGCATCAAGGAACTCTGGGGCCTCTGGCGCGATCCGATCCTGTTGATCCTGATCGTCTATTCCTTCACGCTGTCGGTCTATACCGGCTCGACAGCGATGCCGGAAACGCTCAATCGGGCGGCCGTCGCCATCGTCGACGAAGATCGCTCGCCGGTTTCGACGCGGATCGCCACAGCCTTCTATCCGCCCTATTTCGTGCCCCCACAGATGATCACGCCGGCGGAAATGGACCGGCGTATGGACCAGGGCCTCGACACCTTCGCCCTCGACATTCCGCCGAATTTCCAGACGGATCTCTTGGCCGGGCGTTCGCCGACGATCCAGCTCAATGTTGATGCGACGCGCATGAGCCAGGCCTTTTCCGGCAATGGTTACATCCAGCAGATCGTCACCGGCGAGGTCTCAGGCTTCCTCGATCGCCATCGCAGCGAACAGTCACTACCGGTCGATCTTGTTCTTCGTGCGAGGTTCAATGCCGAGCTGAACAAGGGCTGGTTCGGCGCGGTGATGAACGTCATCACCAACATCACCATCCTGTCGATCGTCTTGACAGGTGCTGCCCTCATCCGCGAGCGCGAGCATGGGACGGTGGAGCACCTGCTGGTCATGCCCGTGACCCCTTTCGAAATCATGGTCAGCAAGGTGTGGTCGATGGGACTTGTGGTGCTGTTGGCCTCGGCGGTTTCGCTGGTCTTCATCGTCAAAGGGGTGCTCGCCGTTCCTGTGCAGGGCTCATTCATCCTGTTCCTGCTGGCAACCGCCCTACAACTCTTCGCGACCACGTCGATGGGCATCCTGCTTGCGACCATCGCCGGCTCCATGCCGCAGTTCGGCTTGCTGCTGATGCTGGTGCTTCTGCCGCTGCAGGCTCTCTCCGGCGGCATGACGCCTCGCGAGAGCATGCCCGAAATCATCCAGACCATCATGCTTGCGGCGCCGAACACCCATTTCGTCATTCTGGCCCAGGCAGTTCTTTTCCGCGATGCGGGGCTGGACGTGGTCTGGCCGCAGCTCCTTGCCTTGCTGGTGATCGGCGCCATTCTCTTTGCCTTCGCCATGCGACGCTTTCGGGCGTTCCTGAAATAACCCGTGCGCCGCGGCGGCGACCGCCTGTGGCGCATGGTGCGATCTGTGATTGGACGGAGATCGACCGTGACGGCACCGGGACTGCTCATCACTGTCGAGCTTCAAGGCAAGCCCGACGAGCGCCACCGCTATGTCCGCGCATACGGCGAGTGCATGCCGGAAATCCAGGGCTGGCGCTGGCCGAGCTGATCTCTTGCCAGTGCCGTTTGCGACTGCAGTTGAAGGCTGGAAGTGGCTCGGCGAGCCGCTCCCAACTCTATCGCCGCCGCCGGCTTTACCAGTGAAAAATGACCCTGGCATCGGCAGGTTTTTGGCCGGCGAACGGTGCATGACTGTGCCAGCGACGCGGCGGACGCGGCCCGTTGGCTTGCGCGCCGTGCATTTCCACGCCAGACAGGCGGTTCTGACCCGACGAAGCAAGAGGAGGATCGCCCGACATGACCGACCGTAAAGCCGAAACCGCAGCCTCCAAGTTCGATGCAACGGTGACCAGCGCCGACTGGTATGGACAGACGATCTCTGACCGCAACCACAGCCGGACGCTTTTTGCCGATCTCGATATGACCGAGGCCACGAGCGCCGGCGCCGTCTTCAAGGAATGCACGTTCCGCCGCGCCAAGTTCAATTGCTCGCGTCACGAGGCAAGCGCCTTCATCAACTGCACCTTCGTCGGGTGCAATTTCTATGATGTCGCTTTCAACGCGTGCAAGTTTGTCGGCAGCGTGTTCGAGGCCTGCAAGTTCGACGCGACGAGCATCAAGGGCGGAAACTGGTCTTTTGTCGGACTGCAGGGGGCCGATCTTCGCAGTGCTGATATCGCCGACGTCGTGATGCGCGAGGCGGATCTGACCGGTGTGCGTTGCGACGGTGGATCGATGACTGGCGTTGATCTGTCCGGTGCGGCACTCGATCGCGGCAATTTCATCGGCTGCGATCTGCGCGGTAGCGACATCAGCACGATCGAGCCCGACACGGTGGCCTTGAAGCGCGCCGTCATCACCATCGATCAGGCGGTCATGATCTGCGAGGCCATGGGCCTGGTGGTTCGGGCTTCATGATCCCTGGTTAGGCATGGGAGGCGGTGCGCCGGACCTTAAGGAAGTGTGGTTCGAACCCTTTATGCCTCAAGTCCGTGGCTCGCCGCTCGGCGCATAGACCGTCTTCTGCTTGAAGGCGAAGATATGGCCGCAGCGGCACCGCATCATGTGTTTGGCAGGATCGCTCGACGGGCGCTCCGTCGAAAAGCCCGTTGGCATCTGGTCGATGAGAAAACCACGGGTCCTGCTTTTCGGATCGTCGTTCTCCGAGGCTTCTGCAAAGCCGGACGCCCCACATTTCGAGCATTCCAGTTTTCTCGAATAACGATCTCTCGACACGATTGTCCCAATCCAAAATCAACTCGGCACCCGGACTATAGGAGGCGAGAGGCGCGTTCAAGGCCGTCGACGGAAAACCGCGCTAGGCTGAGGCCGGGTTGACGGCGGCCTGTTGCCGATCAGACAGTATCCTGTCGGCGCCGTATCTCGGCTGCGATGGTCGCCTCGTCCTGCCGGAGCGACAGGCGCCTGGCTGCGGCAAGACCCTGAGTCCAGGTCGACAGCGCGCGCTCCTTGCTGTCGTCCAGCCAATGCGCCAACCCGCACCACAGCCCATATTGCGCCGTACCCACCGGGAAGACCCGGCAATAGCGCGAAAGCTCATGCAGAACCTGGCGCTCCCAATGACCCCATTGCTCGTACTCGCGCGATAGCCCCTCCTCCCGGCCGCGAAACAGCACTTCGACGCCGGAGATGCCGATCAGCGCGCTGTGGGAGGAGGGCCGGCGCATGGCGCGCAGCAGACGAAGCGTGTCGACGGCGGCCTCGACGCTTTCTGCGTGCCTGCCGATGCGGGCGAGCGCCAGCGCCAGCGCACCGCGCGCCGATATCTGTGCGGCAAGATCGACGGAGCCGAGCATGGCCGAGGTGATCAGCCTGAGCACCTCCACCGCCTCGCGCGGTCGATCCATGTGCAGCACGCAGAGCGCCTTGCAGCGCAGGGCCCATATTTCCTGCTGGATGTTCCGGCGTTCTGGCCGCAGGCTCTAACGCGCTCCAATCTCCGCGATAATAGAGCGACCAGAAACGGATGCCCTGCGCATTGCACCAGCGCAGCTGGTCTCCGGCGCTGAGAACGAGCGTCCGAGAACCTCGCCGCCCCGGCTGCAGATCTGTTCGGCGCAGCGGGCGTAGGAGAGCGTGAGCAGTTTCGGGATCTGGTCCAGGCCGTCCTGTCCGCGCCGGGCCAATTGTTCGACGAGGGCCGTGTCGCGCGACACATCCACGAACAGCACCGCGGCCGGAAATGCGACGGCTGCCGGGCGGTCGCCATTGGCGCCGTGGATCCTGCCGAGCAGTTCCAGCGGCAGGAAGCCCTCCAGGAGCGGATCGTTTTTTCCCATGACTTCTTTCTCACGGCTGCAGAAAGACGGAGGAAAGCGCCGGGGCGCCCAATTCGCTCACACGATGGGGTGAGGAGCCTACTACTTCTGGATTAGTGGTTCCCCTCTCACGTATCTGCAGACTTTCGCATATAATTCACCCGGCGCTAAGAGGGGGGCGTCAACCTCAGTCGAAATCAGGACATGGGTCGGAAGGGCCAATGCGGCGCTTTGTGCTCATGTACAACCCAAGGTTAAGTCGATATCTTCTGGCTTCGACGCATGAAATGGATGCGAGCATATTTTGCGGGCGTGGAAAGACCGGAAGAAAGGCGGCTGCGACCGAGGGTGGCGGCACATCTGGTGGAGAACTCTGTGCAGAGAAGCGACATTGGCAAAGGCAGATCGCAGACCGACAAAGGATCGGAGGCCGTCATCGACGAGGCGTTGCGGCAGCTTGCCGGTGAGGTCGGCATGAGCGACCTCGACACGGAATCGAAAACGGCCTGGATATCGCAGGGATTCGAACGGTTGGTCGATCGTGTTCGCAAGGCGCCCGCCAATGTGCACTTCGATGTCCTGATCATCGGCAGCGGGTATGGCGGTGCCGTTGCCGCATCGAGCTTCGCCGGTCGCATGCATGAGGGCAGGCCGATCTCCGTTGGCGTGCTCGAGCGCGGGCGTGAATATCTGCCAGGCTCGTTTCCGACAGGGCTTGGTGAATTGCCGCGCCATATTCGCAGCGACAACAACAAGGAGGGCCTGATCGACATAAGGATCGGTGCGGAGGTCGTTACCGTCGTCGCCAATGGCGTGGGCGGCGGCTCGCTGATCAATGCCGGGGTCATGGAAACGCCGCTGCCAAGCATATTCCATAGGGGATGGCCAGCGGCCCTCAAGGACCTCTCGGTCTGGAAATCCTATTTCGATCGCGCCCGTGATCTGCTCGGCAGCACCATCATGGGCACCCCAAACACCATTGCAAACCATGTTGATGGCGTGCCGCAAAAGTTTCGCTCCGTTCGCTCCATCGCCCCGGACGGCAATTTCCGCCCCGCCTCGATCACGGTCGCGATGAGCGACACCGTCAGTTCGGGCAATGTACGCCTTAACAAATGCGTGCGCTGCGGCGATTGCGCCACCGGCTGCAATGGGGGTGCGAAGAACTCGCTCGACGTCAATTTGCTGGCGCGGGCACACGAGTACGGTGCGGAAATTTTCAGCGGTGCGACCGTGCTGACCATCGCCAGGGATGGCGAGGCGGGCTGGATCGTCAACAGCGTCTACACCGACGCAAAATTGCGAAAGCGCGACGGCGGGACGGTGCCGATCAGGGCGCGCAAGGTCGTGCTTGCCGCCGGTACTCTCGGCTCCAGCGAAATCCTGATGCGGTCACGCGGATTGGGCCTGCAACTGCCCGACAAGAACCTCGGAACACGGTGCTCGACCAATGGTGACATGCTGGTTGCCGACTATGCCACTACAGCCACTGTCAACACTGTCGCGGATGAAACGGTCAAACCCTCGGCCCGGGCGATCGGGCCGATGATTACCGGCGTGATCGACCTGCGTGCCTCCGCCGGTGTCATGATCGAGGAAATGTCGGTGCCGGCCGCCCTGCGCATCGCCTTTGCCGAGGTTTTTGCCACGCTCAATACGCTGCACGGCCTCGCCAGGCATGACGGCAGCCGTCACCGGCCGGGGTTTCCGGATGACGATATCTACGCAGTGCCGCCGGCACGCATCGGCCACTCGGCCCTCTACGCCGTCATGGCCGATGATGGCGCGGCGGGCCGGATCGAGCTCGACGGCGATCTCATCGCGACCGATCGCGACGGCATCGCGCGGATCCGCTGGGACAAGCTGCAAGGCCTGCCGATCTTCGACAAGGAGATCGAGGCGCTCGCGGCGCTGACCAAGAACTCAGGTGGCCGCCTCATCCCCAATCCGGTCTGGAAACTGTTGCCGGCCGATCTGACCTGGCTGCTCAAAGACCAGCGCGGACCGTTGGCAACCGTCCAACCGCTTGGCGGATGCGTGATGGCCGATACCGGCGCGGACGGTGTGGTCGACCATCTGGGGCGCGTCTTCACATCGGCGGATTCCGATGCTGTGTATGACGATCTCGTCGTGCTCGACGGATCGATCATTCCAACGGCCCTTGCAACGAACCCTGCCTTGACGATTACCGCGATCGCGCTACGCGCGGCCGAAACGTTGGCGGACGAGTGGGGCTATGCGGCGGCCGAAGCCCGGCCCATGGGTCCACCACTGGTTCGTCCGGTCTTTCGCAGCACCGACGTCGCCGCACGGGCGCAGTCGAGCGAAGTGGAAATCACCGAACGGCTTGTCGGCCCCATTCGCCTGACGCCCACTGATGGGGTCGAGGAAACCCGGATCGTCGAGCTGACCATGCGGTTTACACCGACGAGACTTGGACAATTGACGCCGAACAATGGCGGACATCCGATCCTTCGTGTCGCGACCGAAGTGCCGGATCGCGCCATCAGAAGCCAGATCCGGATCTTCCCTCGGGAGGTCTGGGAAACGCTCGAGACAACCTGGTTGCCTTTGCATGTGAAGGAGCAGCGACTCGACGCCGCCGTCGAGTTCAGCGCGCCGATTTCCGGCAGCCTCAGGATATTCGAGCGGCAGGAAAGCACGTTGCTTGGGCGGGTGTGGCGTGCCGGCAAGGCGTGGACGCTGAACCGGGGCCTTCGCGACGGCTACCAGGCTCTTGTCGATGGGGATGACGGCCCCGGTATCTGGTCGCGGCTTAAATCGGCTTTTGCGATCGCCAGCCGCTCCGGCGAGATCAGGGCGCTCAGCTATGATCTGACCATTGGGCCACGGGACGTCGGCGGCAAGATCACGCTTGCTGGCAACCGTATCGTCGGCACCAAGACCTTCACCTATGAGAGGCGCTGCAACCCCTGGCGCCAACTCATGGAGGTGAGGCTCGACAGGTTTCCAGGCCTCAGCGCTGACAGCGGCGAGCGCGTGCTGAAACTCGATGTCGGCTATCTCGCGCGGATCGGCCTGCCGTTATTCCGGATCGTCAATCAACGCGATGGCGCCAACACCATCGGCGAATTGCTGACATTCTTCGGCTTCGTCACGCGGCTTCTGCTTGGTCTGCACATCTGGAGCTTTCGTTCTCCCGACCAGGACAAGCGGTCAAGCGAGGCGATCGTCAACCGCCTGCCGCCGACCACCCTGAAGCTGCCTGGCGGCGCATCGATCACCGCCGAACTGCACCGCATCGCGCTTGCGCCCGAACGGCCGGATGGCGGAGGCAACGACATCCCCGGCGAAGTGCGGCTGACGCGCTATCGTCATCCCAACACCAAGAAGCGGCCGCTGGTGATGTTCCACGGCTATAGCGCCAGCGGCACGACGTTTGCGCATCATGCGGTCAACCCCAACTTCGCCAGCCATTTCTGGTGCACCGGCCGTGACATCTGGATCGCCGATCTGAGAACCAGCGCTGGTCAGCCGACCGCGACGCAGGCCTGGAGTTTTGACCAGATCGGCAATGTCGACGTGCCGGCAGCCCTGAAGACGGTGGCGGCGACGTCGCCGGACGGAACGGTCGACGTGATCGCCCATTGCATGGGAACCGTCGTTTTCAGCATTGCCGTCTTGAACGGCCATGCGACCGGGCTCGTCAATCGCGCGGCGTTCACGCAGGTCGGCCCGCTCGTGGTCTTCGCACCGGCCAACATCTTTCGCGCCTATGTCGTGCGCTATCTCATCGATTTCCTGCCGGACTGCTACAGCTTCAACCCGAAGGAGCCGACACTGGCCGACGATCTTCTCGATCGGCTGCTGTCGACACTGCCCTATCCCGTCGAGGAATTCGACGTCGAAAATCCGCTATGGCCGACGAAACGAACGCCCTGGACGCGGACGCGGCACCGCATGGACGCGCTTTACGGTCGCGATTTCAACGTGCGCAACATGGAGCCCGAGATGCTGCGCTATATTGACGAGCATTTCGGTCCGCTGAGCCTGTCGACGGTGTCGTCGACACTGCATTTCGTGCGCTATTCGACGATGACGGACTTTCATGGGCGCAATCGCCTGGTATCGCGCCAGAATCTGGAAAAGCACTGGTCGTTCCCGACCTTCAGCGTGCATGGGGCGGAAAACGGCCTGTCACACATCTCGACCGTTGATCGCATGCGGCAGATTTTTGGCGATGCCGGTCGGGTCTATAGGCCTCCCTTCGTCAACCCGGGCGCGGGGCATCAGGATGCTCTGGTCGGAACGACGCGTCATGCGACCTTGCAGCAGATCCAGCAGTTTCTCGACGCCGACATACCGACGGGTGCAATCAAGGCCGACAGCGAAAAAGTGGTCTATCCGCCCTGGATCGGTCCGATCCTCACCGAAGAGCGCCCGAAGACCCCGGCGCTGGTGATCCGCCTTGGTTCGGCGCCCTCGCACCGGGCGACGGAAGCCGCATTGTTGCTGCGCATCCGGCTGGTCAACGAACGTATCTGTCGACCGGATGATGCGGCGAAGCCCTGGGATATCCAATATCTCATCGAACACCTTGTGGCCTATACCTCCAAGGCGCTTGAAGACGATGGCTGGGACGCATTCGAAGCCCCGCTGCCGGCCCGCATGCCGGGCAACGCTGGTGCGGATCGCGGCAATGCGCTTCTGGTCCTGTTGGTCTATGACGAGGATGCGGCGTTGGCGGCACCGGACTTCGAGCATGAGGAGCCACCGCCGCCGCTTGAACCCATTGCGGCACCACCGCCGGTGATCGTGCTGCGCGAGACCGCCGCTCCGCGTGATCCGATTGCTGGTCTTGGCGGCGGGCTGTCGTTGCCGACCTTCGATTTCGACAGGCATCTGGCACAGCCCGGCCGTGCCGGGCAGGGGCCAGCCTACGGCTATTTCGTTGCCGATATCGCGAAGAAGCAGATGCGCCGGCTGGATCCGACAGGTGCGGGCAATGCCGCGAGCAAGCAGGCGATCGCCTTTGCCTTCAGTCGATTTGAAGAAATGGCCGTCGCTGTGGAGCGTGCGCTCGCCTTTCCCACTCCGAATACAAAGCGGCAGGGTTTCATGCAGGCAGCGCCTCTTCCCGTTGTCGAACAGGATTTCGACTTGAGGGACGGCGTCATTCCCTACGATCCGCCGGTGCAGCCGCCCCTGGAACCGACGCCGAACGGCACCAGTTTTACGCTGTCGTCGTGCCAGTATCCGGCCGGATTTCTCGACGAGGCCGTCGCCTACCATTCCTATCGCCGCATCGGCGAGCGGCTCGAGGCCAATGTCGGCATCAAGCCGCGCTTCGCGCTTTTCGTCGGCGACCAGGTCTATGTCGACCCGACAGCGGGCCTTTATGACCCGACCCGGCGGGACGATCGATATCGTCTGCCCTATGAAGCCTGGCTCAACCAGCAAAGCGTGCGCAACGTGCTGCGGAAGATCCCGTCCTTCATGCTGCTTGATGATCATGAGATCGACGACAATTGGGAGCCGATTTCCGATCCCGACGACGATGACAACGCCGAAAAGGTGACGCGGGGCATCGAAGCCTACAGGAAGTATCAGCGCGGCATGCATGCCAAGCTCGAGATGTTCGATTTCGACGGCTTTCATTTCTTCATGCTCGACACACGGACGCAGCGCACACACCGCAAGGTCGGCGACGGTCTTAGGACGGCGGCGATGATTGCGCCGGCGACGATGGACAGTTTGAAGCAATGGCTGTTGCTGGCGCCCGCACCGAAGTTCGTGGTGTCGCCGGTGATGTTCCTGCCGCGGCATCGGCGCGCCATCCAACGCGACCGCAGCCTGTCGTGGACGAACCTGAGTGCGCTGCATTCCGACGGCTGGGACGGTTATCCCAACACGCTTCGCGAGGTGCTTGCCTATATCGCCGAGAACCGGGTCGAGCATGTGGTGTTTCTCTCGGGCGATGAACATCGAGGCTGCATCGCCACCGTCGATCTATGCGATGAGGATGGCTCTCTCATCACTCGTCTACACTCGATCCACACGGCGGCGATGTTTGCGCCCTATCCCTTCGCCAACGGCATCGACGAGGAGATCGTCGACAGCGAGGCGATCGAGATCCGAAATGGTGCGAAGACCTACCGCTGCGTCGTCAATGCAACGCGCCCGGCGGCTGGAGACGGGGCGACATTTCTGCGTGTGCGTGCCGCTGCCGCCGGTTGGGAACTCGATTGCGAGTTCGGTGACGGTGCGATCCAGACACTGACGATCTGATCGCTGGACGCCTTCGCGTGAGATGTTTCAGCGATAGCCCGTCGCGTCGGCGGGCTTGTTCTGCTCCATCACCTCGCGCATGTAACGCCAGCAATCGGGGCGCGAGCCGTCGAGGTCGGTGAAGCCGTATTCCTGGGCAAGGCTGCCGCTCGACAGCGATTGCCCGTTCCACCGGGCCTTCTGCGGATCCGCGGCCAGCGCCGCGATGGCGCGGCCGACGAAGCGTGGACTTTCGGAAATGACGAAATGCGGCTGGATCTTCGTTGCCTCTCGCCAGGTTTCTTCCGTCACTTGGAAATGCTCCAGCATCATTTCAGAGCGCATCCAGCCCGGGGTAATCGAGATGGCCGTGGCGCCGTACGGTTCCAGATCCTTGGCATGTGCCCAGGCCATGCGGTTGGCCGCGACCTTGGCGAGGTCGTAGAAGGGCGAGAGCCGATAATGCTCGGCATTGTACTCGGCCGTTCCGTCCGTCACCTCGACAAGCAGCCCGCCGCGATTTTCGATCATCAGCGGCAGGGCATGGTGGGCGGTGATCAGATGCGTGTCGATCGCCAGGCGCAACAGCTTCAAGCCGTTGTCGAGATCATGTTCCCATACCGCCTTGTTCCATTCGAACAGGTTTTCTCCACCCCAGACGTCGTTGACGAGAATGTCGAGCCGACCGTGCTCGCGCCGGATGCGTTCGATGAGAGCCTTCACCTGCGTGGATTGCAGGTGGTCGACCTGCACCGCGACGCCTTCGCCGCCGAGTTCGCTGACGAGTTCCGCCGTCTCCTCGATGGTTTCGGGGCGCTTGTATTCCGACTGCTGGCTTCTCGTGGTGCGGCCGGTGACATAGACGGTTGCGCCCGCCGCACCGAGTTCGGCGGCGATGCCGCGTCCGCCGCCGCGAGTGGCGCCTGCGACCAATGCAATTTTTCCCTTGAGCGTCATATTTTCCTCCATCGGTGATCGAGGCCATCTGGTGAATGCGCTCCGTTGATTCGTCGCTAGAGGCATTCTGCGTCATTGATTTCACTAGTGTTTCACAGACACTAGTGAAATGCTGTGGGCTATTCGCTCCGTTAGATATGTCCGCTATCGGCGCCGGCTTCCACACAGGTCAAAAAAAATGGGCCCGCAAAGCGGACCCATTTTTGTTTTCGATCATCAGAATAGGCTGAATATTATCCGGTGATGTGACGCACATCCTCAATCCGATAGTATCGGGAGTCGCCCCCGGTAACTTCAAAGATTGGTTTAATGCCACGGGTTTCCAGGCTTTTGCGCAGGTTGCCACGGAATACCTTGGAACGAGACGAAAGCTCCGCCAAGGACACGTAATTCACATTGAACGTTTCCAACGATTGAGCACAAACGTACGCTTGGCGGCTGCGTGTGAGGGGATTGAAGCCTTCAACCAAGTTGAGATATCCGAGGCGCACAAGTTTGCTGACAGTTTGGCTCCGTGTCTTCAACAGCTCTGTAGCCCGTGTGACACCGATCAGACCAGGGGTCTCGCTAGTCCTTTTGCCAGCTTCCTGCGCGGTAGCATGACGCTTTGCGTTGATATGCAAAAGAACTTCGGCCGGGTCGACTCCGAGGCCGTTGATAAGGCTATTGGAGTGAACCCGACGGAGTGATGTCAGCTTACCGTCGACTGCAAGAGCGATGATTTCTTCAATGGTGCAGCGGGCCAGCTTTGCAACTTTGGTCAGGCTTTTGATCCGTTCAAGATCAGCTGATGATGCTTCGGGTGCATAGAGCTTCGCGCGGAAGGCTTCGAAGTCGGCTGGGCAAATACGCGAATATGTCCGGGCGTTGTTGTTGCTGAATTTCTCAACACGGGGAATAAGATCGGCCGCCAAGATCGCCCTCGTCCGCTCCAAGGTCACGCCCATTGTGTTTGCAAGATCCCGAGCGGTCATCGTATCGAGAGCTGCAGAAAGAACCTCGTGTCCCTTTTCGGCGTTGAAATAAACGCGCCCACTCGTCAACTCGGATGGCTGGGTAAGACCAGCTTCTACAACGAGCTGATAGACGCGATCCTCCATCAAATTGTACTCGATGCTGGCCGAGCGCACCGAGTGAAGATGCCGCCGACGGGTAGGTACGACGAAAAGATCGTCCTTGCCGATTGGTAGGTAGCGTTCTGCAATGCCTTGGAAAAGCTCCACCACCGGTGAGAATTCTTCCTTGGTATGGTTGCGGAGAAGCCAAGAGCGCAGTTTCCCGAAGAACGCTTTCATCTCCACTGCGGGCGGCGTTTCGCGCTCGATCGCCGAGGCAATAGTTTCCTCAATCCGCTGGGGTCCTTGAGACGCGTCCAGGAATCCCGTCTCAACGGCGGTCAAGTCGGATGGCGTAAGGTTTTTCTGGCCGTCGGGTCGATGCTGAATTTTAAAGTACCCCAAGTTGCGACAGAGATCGACAGCGACATAGGTTTCGAGACTGTCAAGAAAGGGGTTGCTTTGTTTGCCTTCGATCCGTGCGGCGACGTATTCATCAACTCGCATTGCGCCGACTTGCAATACAGTTGCTGCCTCCTGTTTAATCGCACGCACGCTGTCAGCAACGAAGCGCGAGAAATCCCCCTCTGCAGGCCCAATCGCTGGGGCTTCGACAAGTTGGCAGCGATGAACGAGGCAGCCTTGGATCGCGCGGGTCATCCAGGTAGCGCGGACGTACGGTCGGGCATACGGTCGGCCCTTGCCTTGATCCAAATCCATCAGCACGCATTTTGGGCAATAACGATGATTGCGTCCGATCCGCGTTTCCCGGTTCATTGAAGCCAGCCCAAACCTCCATGCGTAATGTCCTAAGTTCTTGATGCTGTAGGACAGCAAGAGGCGTGGTTCGACGCCCGACCAGTCAGCGAGCATCGCAATTGCCTCAGGGGTGCCTGAGCGGACGGCGTTGGCGTTCGTGTCAGTGAGAGCTAAGAACTCGCCCACAGACGAGTATCCATTCGTGATTGCCAACCGCGAAAGCAAGCTCATACGCGTTTCGTCCGAGTGAAATTCTACGACAACGGGAAGCGTCATTGTGCGACCTTTCCACCACGCTTGGGCTTGCCGGGAACGAGGTCGATAAGCGCGTTGCTTCGGTCGAGATTCTTCCAAGACTTTGCGCTGATGATGTTGTCGGCAGCCAAACTGCCGGTAACGCGTCCGTACACAAAGGCAAAATCTTTTGGTTGAAGCTGCTTGTGGTTCTTCGAAAGTGCTTTGTATGACGCGCCGCGGATCATTTCGATCATGGTGCCGACGCCGCCATCGGTTGCGAGTACCAATCGACCCAAGAAGTCATCCGTCAGGAGCGACGGAGCAAGCTTCAGCTCGCAATGGTCCGTTGCGATATCAGAAAGAATCTTCTCGATTAGAGGTTTGTCGCCTGGAAACAGCAGCTTGCCAAAGCGCATCACCTGCGATCGATTAGCCAATTGTTGATCACCGGTGAAGAGCGCAGCAAGCTCTGGGACGCCACTCAGGACCAAGTGCAGAGGCCAGTTCGGGATCGAAAGAAGGCTCTTGAAGCGATCCTGGAGCCCCCTTACCGCAGCTTCCGTATTGCTCTTCTTAAGATGCTGTGCTTCGTCGAGATGCACCAGCATGGTACCACGCGTACGAAGTTGTTTCTTGAGCATTTCGTAAAGGTCGTCTTCACTCGCTTTGTTGCTTGCCGGCAAGCCGAGTGCATGGAGAAGATGGATCGGCAGATCCTTCGTTGTAGACGTGCGTGAAATCTCGCTGCTGATCATGGGGATCACCGGCTCGTTGAATTCGTTTTTGTACGGCTTGAAGGCTTCGAAACTGTTGAGCACATTGTTGAGCGAGGTCGACTTTCCGGTGCCAGACTCACCAATCACAGCGAACAAGCGGCGGCGACTTCCGCCACCTGCCAAGCAATCCTGGGCATGCTCCCAGAATTCCTCCAGCCGAGCGCGGAGGCTCTCGCTGCGCTGGATGGAAACGTAACGCTGGTCTTCGCGAACACGAAGGCTGCGCAGTTCTGCGATTTTGCTGTCCATATCAATAGTCCTCTTCGTAGTCGGCAAAACTGGATGCGAATTCCTGATGGTCCGCAGCATCATCGTCTTCGTCGCGCACTTCTTCGTGGGCCTTCTCGAACTTGTCCTTGCTGAACAACTCCGGGCGGTTCACAACAGTCCCAAGGTGAAGTGGATCATCGGAAAGCGGGCCTTCCTGGAGCAAGGGAGGGGTGTCTTGGGAGGCCATTGCATTCCAGGAGCCAAAAACCTCACTCTCCCATTTCAGGAAGTCGGCAGCTGTAGGGATGCGTGGGGACAGCCCGGCGCGGAGCGTTGCCGCCTCGCCAATCTCACGAAGGCGGTTGATCGCTTCATACATCACCTTCAGGCCCTGTTCAGCCGCGGTGGCGTAATGGGCACGCAACTCGTTTCGAGCGGCGATCCACTCGGCGAGGGTCACACTGTCGTCGAGCCCGACAGTATTGCGAGCGACGAACCACCCCTTTTCCGTTTTGAATGCAACGTGACTGATGCGCTCCGGATCAAACTTGATCACGACATTGGTTTCACCGTATTTCGTGCGCATGCGCTGAAGTTCGGGATCATCGAAAGTGATGCCCATGAAAGTCACTCCGTAGGGGGTAATGCGGCGCTCGGTCTTGTAACCGAAAATTTGCAGCATCTCGGCCGGGCCAGGCGGATAGTCGATTTCGTACTCCTTGCATGCCTCGACCCATGCATTGTGAGGCGTGTTGCCGCCCAGACCGTCATGAGGCTTGTTGTGATAGATGTCGCAGATGGCAAAGATGAAGATTTTGATGAGTTCTTCGACCAGGAGCGAGGAATGCTTCTGCGGATCGTAGTCACCTTTGGCCACTACGTTATGGAACGTGCGTCCGTCGAAGTACGGTGCAACAAGCATGCCGATGGTGTGAAAGACCCGCTCGATAAAAGGACGGCAGGCAGGCTGCCCTGCAGGAGGGCGGGTAGCTTCGATCCTTGCCAAACGAAGAACATTCTGGGTCTTGGCGGCGATGAACTCAGCGCCATTGTCATGGCTAATGAACCATGGCCGGATTTTCCCGATCCAAGGCGTCTGTGCGCCGACATGGGTCGAGAGATGCCGCTTGTCTGTCATGATCATGCGGATGGTCGCGACAGCTGAAGCACCGTTCGGGCTCAAACTTGCCTTGAATGCAAGCATATAACGCGCAGCGACATCCATGGCCGCGCCAAAGTAGATGCGGACACGCGGGATTTTATCCTGAATGTCCGGCGGCAAGACATTCCAGATACCCGTCTCGACCAGCAGTGACATCAAGTCGACGTTGACGAAGTCCATCTCGATGCGCTGCCCGGGGGCGACCACATGGAAGCTACGGCGGATCGCCATGAACTTGCGGATCGCGTATTTTTCACCAAAGCGGCTGGCTACGACGTGGAAGGCATCGAACTTGCCAATCATCGCCTCGAACTTTTTACGCGAGACTTTGTCAAGTTGGCGGTGACCAGGAAGGCTTTTGTTGTGCTCCTGGAGAGCGGCAATGTATTTGCGGTAGGTGTTTGCTTTCGTCGGGCGAGCACGATCCAGATAAGCGCGAGCCTGCTCGTGAGCGAATGCAATGGATGCAGGCTTATAGGTAAACAGCTTTCGACCGGGCCCATGGTGACGGGGCACGAGCGCCATCACGTCCATGTCGCATCCGTGGTAGGCATCATACCAACGCTTGAATGTCTTGGCTGACGGGCGTTTGTAGGTCTTCAGGTTGGTTACTTGATCGGCCCGTCCGCCGACAGCTTCGCTGTCGAGGTCAATCGCTTCGTTGATCAGTTCTTTGCGCCACTTCGCAAGATACGGCTTAAGCACCTGTTCTGAGAACGGAAGACGTTTTCCGAGCTGCTCGCATTGAGGTCCATAACGGAGCACCATCTGCTCGCGCCACAGACTCACCGACCGGTCTTTTTCAGAAACGTCATCCAGTGTCTTGTCTCCGTGGACAGCGCGAACCGCCTGCTGAGAGACACTGTTGTAGCCGTACCTGACATCCGCCTTGTTGTTGTCGAGGGCGGAGTAAATCTCTGCGTGGGACAGGAAGACCTTGCGCTCAGAATCGCTTTCGGCTTGCATCATGTAACCGACTGCATCGCGCATGATTGGGATAAAGCACTCATTACGCCGTTTGCATTCGTAGCGGTCGTCGCGGTTCATCGCGACCAGAGAATGAAAGAATTGACGGGAAGGTACGGGACGAAAGTCCATTGGAATAACCTTTCTACAAAATACGATAGGAAGAAGATTCAGACGCAACGCAGCCACGTGAGTTCGTCGATTCGCCCGTGCGAGAGAGGGGTGAGCAGACCGAGATCGATAAGGCGCCAGATAGCCGTGCGCCGTTTAGCTCGCGGTCCGCACCCCACGAGCAACTGGCCGAACCGGAATGTCCCGGGCAGCTCCCGCACAATTTCGTAGAGCGCGGTGCACTCGTTTTCGTCGTGGTGATTGCGGGACGACAGCACGAAGTACGCGTTCTCGAACGTCTCATGGGTTGCCACCGCGTTGGTTACCAACGCGACTGCATCAGCAATGCCATGGGTACGGCTCCCGTCCTTGTTGACGCCGGTAATGCCGTTCGCACAGACAAGTTCAAGGAGCTCGATCATCTCCTGGCGCTTGCGCTCGTACTTCACCGCAATGGCAATTTGGGTTTCATCTGCCAATTCAATGAAGTAATCGAAGGTATGGTGCCGGAAGACGCCGTGCACATCCGCATACTCGACCTTTGGGTATTGCGAGATGATCCTCGTGACGTTCCGGTAGGTCTGCAGCGCTGTGCTTACGCGATGCTCAAGTTCACTTTCGTGGTAGACGATGGTGTCACGGTAGAAAGTGTGACCTCGAGCGGTTTTCGCTTGCTTCAGCGCTGGCACCCGAACGGCTAGGCCATGGTCGGGCTCCAGCCAAGCGCTTGTCGGCCGTTCACCCCACTCCGTGTTGGCCGCACGGTAGCTGGCGAATAGTGCAGGCGGTGGCAGCGAGCGGTCAGAGGCGATCGGGTTTGCCGGGAAAGACAAATCCTGCAATCCCGCACGTTTCAGGTAAACGTGCTTGGTGATTTTGTGGGTGTGACGCATTTTCGTGCTCCGAATTTCGACACAGCTTCGCCCTCGGGCAGAAGCCCTGCCGAAGTCGTCAGTTGCTTGAAAAGGGGTTTTGAGGCGCTAAGCGCGGAGAATCGTCAGTAGCAACCGAACGCTTTGAGGCGATCTCCTGCCGCCGGGAAGAAGTAATCCTCCACGTCGGTAAGTATGAGAGCTTCAAGCTCGGGGATAATGTCAGTCAGAAACTGTTCGCTAGCCAAGCAGTGGGATTTAATCCAAGCTTCCTCACGCTTTAAGCGCACGAAGCCATCCCGTGTCGCCACGGCGTTACTTCCAGGATTTGACATCATGCCTATTCCGTCCTAATTTGCCGAAGTTCCCAACATCATGTCGGCTGACTGCAGCTGCCTTACCGCTTTGATTGCGATGGGCGGACAATCCGATGTTATGGCCCCCAAGTATGCTGTCGAAATGAATCGAACCGCGATTCATCTAGATAGCAAGCGCAAATAATGCATCTCAAGGTTGAGGATTTGTTCGAGAAAACACTATCTCGAGCTAGCCAACAATCTGGATCAGCCCTGTGGGGAACGAAGATCGGATAGATGGTCAGAGCCGCGACGTGCAGCGCACGTGGACGGTCGTTGAGGCAACTAGCCTGCGAACCCCTGGTGAGCGCGTCGCGCTGGATTGGGTATTCGAAAGAACGACATGGTGGTTCCCTCTGACGGTTACGATAAAACGCATGACACCAGTCGGTCGTAAAGTCGAGACTTTATAGTTAACGAGTTGTTAAAAGTGAAATTATGGTTAACGCCCGCGAAAGTGCTACGGGATCATCCCGACGTGGGCTTGTTAGAGTCGATGTGAGGCTAGCAATCCGCTTGTTGGCAAATTTCTCCGCCACCTCCAGCCTTGCGATCGAAGTCTCAACGCCAACAAGCTGGGCCTTATCCGCAGCCTGTGCCGTGAAGGGCTACCGCTTTCAGCGCGTCAACGTTTGCGTCAGCGTCAGCGTTTCAGTTCCTGCGGATCAAAGTCCATGACTGCAAATGCGGGGCTTGCGGTGACATATGCTGGGTCGAAAAGGATGCTATTTTGCGTGCGTGGGGCGATATGATCCTACACAACAGGTTCAAATGCGTCTGCGAAAACAAGGTCGGCAACAATGTGCTTATCGGGAAATTGCCGAGATAAGCCGGTCGCCTAGTCAATTTCCGTAAACCTGCACAAATGGTACTTGGTCGACGAGCACAGTGTACGCATTTGGGCTATATAGACTTGCCTACCCGGTTCGGGAGCAGCACTCAGCCTGTTCCCCTTCTTGCCCGGACAAATAGCCGCCGCGCTTTTGTCCGTTAAGCCAAAATCTGAAACAGAAAAGGAGACACTTATAGTGGAGACTCTAGTAGCAGCCGTATCCCTACCAATCGCACAGAAGATCGCTGCTGATATCTACGAATGGCTGAAACCGATCGTGACTGCGCGATTTAAGCCACGCCCTCAGTACAGGATCTTTTTCATTTAGTGCCGAATACGACAAAGCCCGCTCGTCCGCTTGTGATGGAGGCGGCGATCCGCCAGGCTCGGCTACAATGTCTAACTTAACGCTTACAGTATTGGGTTGAGTTGGATCGGAGAAATCAACTTCAGATCAATTTTTTTCGGTTACCTGTCTAGACAGAGAAAATCGAGGGACTGAAATGAAGATCCGAACCATCGTGGCAACCGCAGTTGTGGCTATCGTGCTTGCTCAGCCGGCAAGCGCTTTCTGGCTATACCAGAAGCATGAAAGCGCTTTTGACGACGGTGCACTACACGTCGCATTTAGTGCCGCGGTTGGGGCTAACCCGGGTGGTCTTGGTGTACGTTGCAAGGATGGCAAGGCCGAGATCATGTATATCGTGATGGACAGTGGCCTGACATCGAACGACGCCAACAACGCCAATAAAATCGGTGCTATGAAACTCAAAATGCGCATTGATAAAGGCGAGATCAAAGACTACCCGGTCCACTCGTCCGTCAATGACGACAAGTACATCATGGTGTTCGATATCGATAGGTCCGTTGCCGAACAGATGCGGGACGCGAAGAAGTCAATATCTGTTACCGCATCGCTCGCAGGCCAAAACTTCTGGGAAAACACATTCTCCGTCACCGGATCAACCGACGTGATCGGCAAAACGCTCGCACTGTGCGACAGTTCGGCAACTAATTGAAGATGAGCATCCGGAGGCCCCAGAAATGACCAAGCCCGCAACGTGCGGGCTTGGTCATTTCCCATGATGCCTTTCCTTCAGAGAGAACCTCCGGTCGTGACATTGCCGAAGCCGTTGGCCATCCAAATGCAGTTGTTCTTTGCAAAAGGGGTTGGCCAACTGGGGCGTCCTGTTCCGGAGCCCCTACAATGGAATTTCCTCTTCTAAAGCGACTTGCTGAAATTCAGAAAAAACTGAAACCAGTGCTCAACGAACTCGGTCTGAAAGCTAAGCTGACCTCACCTCTCCTGGATAATAGGATCACTTTCACCAACGTTGACGGCAGCGTGGTCCACTCGGTTGAAATCCATCTAGGCGAAGCCGCCACGAGGGGCCAGCCCGATCCTTGGAAGGGCTCGTATATGCGACGGACGAGGGCTGAAGAGGTTCCGATTGGCGATAACGGGTGGAAGTATCTGGAATATGGTGACTTCGCCGATTCAAAACCCTTTGACGAGAATGCCGAGGAGACCTTTGGGTATATTGAAGAATGTCTCAGACATTATCCGGTCATCCGCCAAGGCAATTCCCATCCTGATCTTGTCGTCGATGAGGAATTTGATGAAGTCTATAGAGAGATCGAGTGGAGAATTAGAGACATCACCAACAGCCCCATCACCTGTGACCGAACTGATGGCGTAATGAGCATAAATTTTGCTGAGGAATACAGCGGAGACCTGTGGCGCATCGCGTTTCAAAACTACCGAACGGCGCTCTTTATCAATGGCGAAAAACTTGCGGAAACCGCGTCCTATGATACCAAAAAGGTAGCGCACATGCTCTACGACAAGATTAGAGACCTTCACATCCCGGATCTGGATACTGGTATATGAAGTTTAAGTGGCCACAGCCGACCACTCCTTGCATCAAGGGCCTCTAACGATTCTGATTCATCTTATTCCTGGGCCTATTCCATGTGGGGAAATGCGGCCCAGTATGCTTCACCTTCTTGGATTTGCTTTCGCCATTCCTGTTCTCTGAAGCGTGAGGGATTGTCGCTTTCGGCCATGCCGACGCGAATTCCCTTCGCTCGTTTCCAGCGTTTAGTGTCGATTTTTGTTCTGGCCGCTCTATCAATATCGACAACCTCACCCGAGAGCGCGGCGTGAATTGTGTGCCCAATCACTCGCGAGATTACGGGCGGAATCGTTTGGCAGATCTGCGCAACCTGTTCCTTGTAATCACCAACGAATTCCCAATCGTCCGGAATGCCCTGCAGGCGCTTCAGCACCGGTATTGTTAGTGGAACTGATTTGTAACTGCTTAAATCAAAGTGGGGCTCAACTACCTCATCCGTGCCAAGATAGAATCCAAACTCCTCACGCCATCTATCATGAACACCCGTGAAGTTGCGAACGATTCCGAGGGTATCAGGAACCCATTCTTTCTTACCAAAGGTGCTTAACCAGCGCAGTGCCCACTCCCGGTATTTGTTCTGAGATGCGGAGCGAATCTCTCTAGGGGTCGCCAAGATTTCTCGAAGGTAGGGGAACGCTAAGTGCGCAATTGCTTTGCCGACGGTGAGTTTAATAGGCTGAGTAAGAAATGGCTGGCGCAGATACGGGGCTCGATCCGCTTTGACTCCCATGATTACCGACCGTTGCCTATTCTGTGGAACCCCATACGATCTCGCATCTAGACCGATGATGTCCGCTACCTCAAAGCCCATCTCGTTGGCTTTCCAGATCAGTTTGGTTCGAAGTGCGGTATGGGCGGGCCTTAGGAATTCGGTTCCGCACTCGAAGACGAACGCTTCCGGCTTCACCTCGTCCAGCAATTGAAATGCTCTGGTGAATTGTTGACGTGCGTCATGCTCACCTCTTCCTCTTTCCTTAAAGGCCTCGTCACGAAGAACTCCGCTCAGCAAATGGATCGTTTGGTCTTTGGCAACTTGGGTCGTTATATCCGCAGCGATCGCGGTATCTTCAATTTGCAAGCTTTGAACGTTCCAATCACGCCGATTGGCCCTAATCACTTCGTCCGCAAGTGCGACCGATGTGTAAGCTGCGCGAATGCGAAAACCAGCAGCATCCAAGCCGAGCGCTTCGATTCCGCTTGCCGTACCGATGATGATCGCGTTTAGCTTCCGCGCCGGCCTCGGAGCATATCTTCTATAGCTTTTGAACTCATGGCGAACCCCTGCTAGGAAGGCGATTGAGCTGAGAGCATCCCAATGATCATAGGTAGAGTTTTCTGAAGGAAAACCGCCCGAAAATCCCCCCGATGTGAGCGCTTCAAGAGCATATCTGGCTTCGGCAAAATACCTTCTCGATGGACTTTCGTTTCCGACGTCCACCCAGTCCTCGTGAGCAACAAAAGCGTCAGGAAAAATGTGGTCAAACTCGTTAAGCAGTTCCTTCGCGAGCGTGACAATTTCCCGGCCCTTTGCCTCGACAAGCGCTTCCCCGGACGATTTCCTTTCAGACCAGGCCCGCTCACGTAGTTCGATTGCCGCGTCGTCAAGCGTGTCGAGAAATTCGTCGTTGTGAAGCTCATAGGAATCCGAATTTAAGGAACGACGTTGGTCCTCATGCTGCTTCATCGCTTCGCACAAGTGTTTGGTCGCGACGGTGAAGCTCTGCGCCCGTGTAGAAGCTAGCCTGTGGCACTCGTCCAGTATTCTTAGGTCTCGGAGATTCAACGCATGATCATAATCAGAGGTCTTTGCGTCGTCTGGAACTTCACGCAAGTGAGCGAGTTCGAGATCGCCAAGACGACCATGTGCCTCCAACAAAAGTAAGGCGTGGTCAACGGCTTCCTCGTTGGCGGCTACAAGTGCCTTGATGGCGCCATTGCTCAATGGATGTTTCTGTAGTTCCTTCCTTAGGTCACCCAGTTTCGGCGTGAATGCCGTGTATGTTGATACTTCATCGTGGCTTAGACCGCACTCACGCAAGAAGGTCATCATCTCTGCAGAGCTTTGCCACGTACGCAATTCATCGATGGTGTCGATAAGTGCCAGTGTCGCCTTGGTGATGTTGTGTCGACGTGTCCGGATAGAATCGCCGGCCTGATAAAGAGCCTCGTCGAATGTGGGTACTTTTACGGGGCGTTTTGGGGTCGACATTGGCGTATCTCCTTGGCGGTCTTTCTTGACCACTTGCCACCAAATGATTTCTCAGGAGGCAAAGAGAACAGCTAAATCTTGAACGTTCTGAACCTTTTTCGTCGAACTTTGAGGAAGTCGGAGGCCCTTATAGAGGTGGCTCACTGTCCTAACTGTCGCGTCGTATTGGTCCGTAGCGCTGCTCGACGAACACGCTGTCGGAGAATGGAGCTACTTCCACTTCGCCGCCCACATTCGCAATGCACTTTTCGCTTTCTCCGGCCATTCCTTCACGATTGGCCGGACGATGATTTTTTTGCCCGACGGTTTCCATGCCAAGAAAACCTGCCGGTCCGCAATTGATAGGACTACAATGGCTTCCTGATCCAAGCACATATGGCGCGTACATGCGGTTCCAACGAAATAGTCACCGTCGAATTGTCCCGAACCAACTCCCTTTATGATATCGCTGAAGAAGGATGCGTCGGTTCCGAGTAATGTGTCGATCTGCTCCGCGATCTCTCCGAATTTTAGGAGGTCCCCTGGATGCGATACGGTCTTCTCACGTAACTCCGTCCAGCCTTTTGAAGGGTCAGTAGTGAAAGGCTGCCCCTGGACCTTTTTTAGTCCTTCGCCCGGGGTCCAAATCCATCGCTCACTCGGATGGTTGGGCAATGCTGCTGTAGAAAACGCCAGTTGATCGGGCTTAGTATCAACGGTCACTACAAAACATGTCTCCAGAGGGCCGTCGAGCCGAGGATTGCCGTTCTCCGGAAATGAGATGATAAAGGGAGCGCCCTCGCAAGCGTTCCCGCCCGGGGAGGCCGTGCCGATCAAAGCAGGAACGCCAGAAACCAGATACATATCTTCGAGATCAATGATCGCTTCTTTTAACATCTGGCGACCATCGATCTCCAGTCTCTGCTCTGGATAGCTGCCCAAGACGGTGACGTGGCGCCCGAACAGTGTCATTTCAAAATCTGCCGCTGCTGCGTCCAAAATAGATGCCGTCAAAGAACTGAAGCCGAAGATTGCCGCACAAAGGGAATTCTGTGTTTTCATGTGCCCCTCCCATCGCTCTGGTTTTACATCTTATGTGCAGGGCCTGACTCAAATACAAGTTGGGGGTTTCGTCTCGATATCAATAAGATGGGCGAATGAGACACCTGTTCGTCGCTTTCGCCATTTTCCGTTCAGAGCATGCTCAAGCCGGACCGCTTGCTTTGAATCCAAAAGCACCAATAGTTTCTCCGCAACTCTATGTTGATCTGTGAGTCGGAGGAAAGTGTGAGCGACTTTTGGACGAATAAGCCGGGCGCGGGAGGAAATCTTCGACTTTTGACCCGTGAAGGAAAATGGCTGGCATGGGAAGATCAGGAGGCTGACCCAAGCGACGCCAGCACCAAAAGGATTGCTGGTGCGAAGGGGCGCGTCAACGAGGTCCTGACGCAGGCTGTCCATGCCACCAATGTGCTGACACTCCTTGGATCAGGCGCTTCTTTTTGTGCGAAAAACGCTGGCCCTCTCCAGGCACCTGGAATGAGCGATCTTTGGCAAGCTGCAAGAGAAAACGTCTGCAAGGAAGACCTCGCCGGTTATTCGAAATTCGACAGCGTCGTCCTCGACGTCATCGGCACCCTACCGCCAGAAGAAAATGGCAAGCGGCAAGCGGGTGACATCGAAAATCTCCTTAGCCTCTGTAAGATGAAGCTTGAGTTGATGGAGGTTAGAGCCAAGGAAACTGAAAAAACTGACCCCGACGGTCCGATTAGAAAACTAAAAGTTTTTATCGAACAAGCTGAAGGTGCAATCCTTCAGAAAGTCGATTTCGTTAATCAAGCGACTGATCTGCCCGCCCACAGAGGGTTAATTCAGAAATTCGCGAAACGTGCTGTAGATAAGCCGCGCGTTAAAATGTTCACAACGAACTACGATCTTTGCATCGAAGAGGCCGCATCTCGCCTCGGCGTTGTGCTCGTCGATGGCTTTTCACACAGTGCCGAACAGCGTTTTAACCGCGACTATTTCCAGCATGATATTGTCAGACGGCAAACGTCTGGAACGAAGGCCGACTACATCGATGGCGTCTTTCATCTATACAAGTTTCACGGGTCGATTGACTGGCGACGACGTGCCGATGGGGACGTCATCCGTTCCCGCGCCAGCGATCCGACCCTGAAACCGGTACTGATCTATCCAAGGTCGACCAAATATCAGGAGGCTTTTGAAACTCCATACCTCGACATGTTCGCGGCATTTCAAGCAGCTCTGCGTGAACCTGATACCGCACTTTTGGTCGCTGGTTTTGGGTTCGCCGACGATCACATCAGCGCTCCGATTTGGTCCGCGCTGGAATCAAACCTCAGTCTTCGTCTGATCTTGGTCGATCCATCTTTCATTCCAGCTGTGAAGCTGGATGCGTATCCAGTGCCCGAACATCTACTCGACGTCGGACTTCCAACAAGGAAATATCAACACAAGATAGCGCGCCTGGTCGTGGAGGGTGATCCGCGAGTCACCGTGTTGAATGGCAGGTTCGAAGATTTGGTTGATGCCATTCCGGCGATTTCGGGCGAGTCAGATCGACAACGTCTCCAGATGCGCCTCGATCAGGTCAGGGACGTCACGATATGACCGAGCCAATAATTGCGTTGATTGACCCAGATAAACGCGTTGGGACCGTAACGCGGGTGAGCGCCTCTTCAATTGAGTTAACCGTTCCAAAGGCGCTGGCGGCCAGCGGGCAACGTGGCTTGGCGCGAGGAGCGACGGGCGACTTTGTTTTCATCGATTGCGACCAAGAGACCATCCTCGGTCGGATAACGGACGTCTTCATCCCTGAGCGGCAGCGCCCCGCGCTAGAGCGGCAGATGGAACTTGACGCGAGTGCTGAACCTCAGGGTCGGGCGCAGCTTCTCGCGACAGTCAACAAAGCGACCCATAAGGTAACACGCGGAATCAACGTAAAGCCGCGTGTAGGAGATGGAATTTATCTGGCAGATGGTGGAGCGCTTGCAACTGCCATTCGAGAAGCTCTTCAGGGCGAGATCGAGCCAGGAAAGGACGAGCGCTTATTGGTAAACCTCGGCAGACTATCCGGAATCGCGGATGCAACGATTGCCATGCCGCCAGAAAAATTGTTTGGGCGACACTGTGGAATATTCGGCGCGACCGGAGGAGGTAAAAGCTGGACGCTGTCCAAGCTCCTGAATGAAATAGTTCGGCTTGGCGGAAAATGCATCCTCTTTGATCCCACCGGAGAGTTTGCGGGTAAGGTTTCTGGTGCAAAGGAATATTCATTCTCGAAAGCAAACGAGGAACAGCCACTGGCCAGATTTCCTTACCGCCAATTATCTGAGTTCGATCTGTATGCACTCTTGACGCCATCAGTTCAGATGCAGGGACCAAACCTCCGAAGCGCGATCAAGAGCCTGAGGCTAGCAACGGCGTTGCGGAAGAAGCCGGTACGGTACGCGGTGAAATCCATGGACGACGGCAGTGAACGCTACGCGGTTGGAAAGCGGGGTTTTGTCGAGGTCCGGCATAGCGGTGTCGTGCGGAAGGCCGGAAACAGCCGCCACGCTTTGTCGTTGGCGCTGATCGAGCTGTCAACGGAGCTAGATTCGCATTTCTGCGACTTCGACGTTCAACTTCTCTCTGACCAGATCAAAGAAGAGTGCGTCAAGCAGCATACGAATGACAGCATGGGGTCCTACGGAACCCACGACGACTTTGCTTTAGGGGCCTGCAATTCCTTGAATGTGCGTATCGAGAATTATCTCTCTTCGCCAGAAATGAGATGCCTTTTCTCTGATGACGGTACCGACATCTGCAACGAGATACTGGATTTCATTGCGGACCCCGATCAGCACGCTCTCGTTCTTTCGTTCGAGCATGTCAGCTTTAAGTACAACACCCGCGAACTGTTATTGAACACGCTTGGCCGCTACCTGCTCGGCCTGGCCCGACAGAACGTGTTTCAGAAGTGCCCGCTTGTATGTTTTTTGGACGAAGCCCACCAGTTTATCGGCCGATCCATCGGCGACGACACCAACCATGTCATGCTCGACGCATTCGGCCTCATTGCAAAGGAGGGTCGAAAGTACGGGCTGACAACAACGATTGCCACACAACGACCCAGAGACGTGCCGTCTGACGTTTTAAGTCAGCTCGGTACACTCTTCGTCCATCGGCTCACGAATGACCGGGACCGCGAAACTATCGAGCGGGCGTGCGGCGACCTAGATCGCGACGCAGCCGCTTTCATTCCATCGCTTGCTCAAGGCGAGGCGATCATTGTCGGTCCGGAGCTGCCCGCTCCGTTGCCTGTTCTTGTTGACCGCCCCGAGAAGGGTCAGCAGCCAGGGTCTCACGGGCCGCGCTACCAAGCGTTCTGGGGCAGCACACCCAGCGAAGAGAAAACCGAGAGATAGAGTCGTGCAGTATTTTTGGAGACGTTACGCGTCCTTGTGCTCACTAAATGGTGTGGTACTCGGGGTCTTTCTGGCCTCCGTATTTTTTCTCGTCGTCTTCTGGTCCATCGACATTACGAAGGATGACGAAGCATTTCGGAGTTACTTCAATACAATCCTCACCATTGCCGCTACCGCGCTGGCCGCTCTGGTCGCACTTTTCGGAGTTTCACATCAGATTCGCGACATCAGGGAACGAGATATTCGTGATCGAGAGGCAGTGTTGTTCGCAGCTAATTCTTTACTGCCGATGGCACTGCATGATCTCGTTGAGGTCTGCGATCATAATATTCGTCGTAATTTCCATGGCAGCGATTTGATACCGAACATGCCGCAGGTGGAAGGTGTACGAACCTGCCATTCGGAAACAATGGACGTCTTAAAGGCGTCGATTCAGCACGCGGACCGGTGCGCCCAAGTGAGACTGTCAAATATAATCCGGAATTACCAAGTGACCCTTGCGCGAACTGAGCAAGTATATGCCAAACCCTTGGTCACGGTGCTGGAGGAACAGCAGTGGGTCGACTACGAGCGGAATAATGACGCTGTATCATGGGCATCCCTTAAAGCTTTGGTCAGCGAGGCATTTCCATATGCACGAGACAATTCTAAGCCTATTCCCACACGAGCAGACCCAGGTCACGTTACCGATGCATTAGGCACAGCAGGCCCCGATTTCGATCTCTTTCCCAATTTGAAGATCGTGCTTAGTGTTCGAAAGGAAGCTGGTCGCCTGTTCGTATTCGCCTGACCGGATTTCGAACTAAGCCGGGTATGTCCTTGGCGGATTTCATTCAGTGCGAGGACGACATGCGTTTTTCGCCCATGCGACAGGACTTAAATGGCTGGCTCTACGATATCCAAAGAATGACCAACATGATCCGACAACCAAGGCAAGGCGTCGTATCTTTCAGCTGCTAGCTGCACCTGGTCTCCTGCCCGGATAACAAGGTCCCGATAATTTTAGCGAAGTTGTTCCGCGAGCGGGCTACGTCTTGAGATTGTTGAAATTCGATGTGATACTCCGTTTGCTGGTTGAAGGGGATAAAGCCATGCGCATTCCCATCTCGTTGCTTGTGCTCTTTGCCCTTACGCCCGTGAGCGCGTTCGCTTGGGGGCAGGAGGGGCATTCGATCGCGGCGGAGATCGCGGAGCGTCGGCTGAACACGTCTGCAGCAGCCATGGTTTCTTCTCTATTGGGCCCTGGGGTCTCCTTAGGATCCGTCTCCACCTGGGCTGATGATGTTCGCGAGGAACGGCCAAAGACGTACAACTGGCATTTCGTGCCGATGGCTATGGGACAATCGGACTACATCCCCCAAAGAGACTGCGCGCTCGATCCCGAAAAAGGGGACTGCGCCGTGGCCGAAATCTTGCGTGCACAAAAGGAAATGCACTGCGCGTCAGACATTCTTGCTCGCGCCGAGGCGCTGAAATTCCTTGTCCACTTTGTCGGTGATCTGCACCAACCATTCCACACGGTGCTCGAAGGATTTGGGCTGAACCGCCACGCGGTCACTACGCGTATCGGTGGCGAGACCTGCGGTACCGCATGTGACTTTCACAGGCTCAAGTCGGAGGACGAAAATCTCCACACAGTTTGGGACAGCACACTGATCAAGAAACAGGTCTACGGGTGGGGCAGCTATGTCGACCGGTTAGAAACGACGTGGTTGAAAACGGCGGATGTTGCGACGGAATTGGCGGGTGCGCGGCGGCAATCACGGTGAGATTCAGCGTCAATCAGGATGAGACTCGGCGGCGGGGGTGTGACGAAGGGAGGGCGTAGCCCGACCGGAGTTACACCCCCGCCGCGGCGCAATTTTTCGGCGTCTCATGATCGCGGTCGGCCCGCTACGGTGGTGGTTTTCTGGAATGGAGAACCACCTTTGTGCCGGGTCGCCATGTAACCGATCATCAGATGAGATTATTCATGAAGTACCGACAAACGCATTCTGTTGAGGTCGCCGCCGCGAAGGCGTCGATCAGCCGGGCGACGGCGTTCCGTATGGAGAAAGAGCAGCGCCTTCCCTCGCAAAACAAGCCGCCGCGTGGTCGGCGTCGCCCCGATCCGCTTGAGCATATCTTTGATGCGGAGGTCGTTCCGCTTCTCAAGGCCGCTCCCGGCATTCGTGCGGTCGCCGTTTACGACGAGATGCTGCGGCGTCATCCGGAACTGTCCGAAGGTATTCGTCGCACACTTGAGCGGCGGATCCGGTCATGGCGGGCCGTTCACGGCCAGGAACAGGAGGTGATCTTCCGCCAGATGCATGAACCCGGCCGGCTAGGGCTGTCGGATTTTACCGACATGGGCAGCCTCAGCGTGACGATCGCCGGCCAGCCGCTCGACCATCTGCTCTATCACTTTCGGCTGGTCTGGTCGGGCTTCGAGCACGCCCATGTCATCCTCGGCGGCGAAAGCTTCGTCGCCTTGGCGGAGGGCCTGCAGAACGCCCTGTGGTCCATTGGCGGCTCGCCGCTCTATCACCGCAGCGACAGCCTATCGGCCGCCTTCCGCAACCTCGATGCCGATGCCAAGGTCGATCTGACAAACCGCTATGAGGAGCTGTGCGCTCATTACCGGATGACGCCAACGCGTAACAACAAGGGCGTCGCCCACGAGAACGGCTCAATCGAAAGTTCTCACGGCCATCTCAAGAACGCGGTCCGCGATGCACTCCTGATGCGCGGCACCAGAGACTTCAACGATCTCCGCTCCTACCGCGCCTTCATCGACGAGATCGTCAGCCGCCGTAATGCCGCCCATGGCAAGCGCATCGATGCCGAGCGCCCGCATCTGCAGGCGCTTCCCGATCGCCGCACGTCCGACTTCGAAGAGGTGGTCGTCACCGTGTCCCGCACCGGCGGCTTCGCCTTGCGCAAGGTCTTCTACACCGTCCCCTCCCGTTTGATCGGCCACCGGCTGCGTGTGCGTTTGTTTGACGATCGCCTCGACGTCTTCATCGGCGGCACGCATCTACTGACGCTGCCACGAGGTCGCGCCCATGCGAGTGGCAAGCACGATCAGGTCGTCAACTATCACCACGTCATCCACTCTCTGCGCAAAAAGCCGATGGCGCTTCTCAACCTGGTCTATCGCGACAAGCTCTTCCCGCGGCCGGAATATCGCAGGACTTTCGACGCTCTCATCGAGCAGCTACCTGACCGGCAGGCTTGCAAGATCACCGTCGAACTGCTGGCGCTGGCTCATGATCGCGGCTGCGAGCGTGAACTGGCCGAGGAGCTTGCCAGAACGCTCGACGCCCACAAACTGCCTGACCTGGTGGCCTTGAGAGCGGTCTTCGGCCCGGACCCGGATCAGTTGCCGACCGTTCATGTGCAACTCGCATCGCTCAATAGCTATGAAGCCCTGATGGGGGCTGCCTATGCCGGAGAGCTCGCATGAAGAGCATTCACACAATCGACGAAGCACGACTTGGCATCATGCTGAATGAGCTCCGGTTGCCGACGATCAAGACGCTGTGGTCGCAATTTGCCGAGCAGGCCGATCGGGAGGGATGGCCAGCCGCCCGCTTCCTCTCGGCCATCGCCGAACATGAACTGGCCGAGCGAGCGCATCGCAGGATCGAACGCCACCTCGCCGAGGCGCATCTGCCGCCCGGGAAGACGCTCGACAGCTTCGCCTTCGACGCCGTGCCCATGGTCTCCAAGGCCCAGGTCATGGCGATTGCCGCCGGCGATAGTTGGCTCGCCAAAGGTGCCAATATCCTCCTGTTCGGTCCGCCGGGTGGCGGAAAGAGCCATCTCGCCGCGGCCATCGGCCTCGCGCTGATCGAGAACGGTTGGCGGGTGCTGTTCACCCGCACGACCGACCTCGTCCAGAAGCTTCAGGTCGCACGGCGTGAACTCCAGCTCGAATCCGCCATCGCAAAGCTCGACAAGTTCGATCTGCTCATCCTCGACGATCTGGCCTACGTCACCAAGGACCAGGCCGAAACCAGCGTGCTCTTCGAACTCATCTCCGCAAGATATGAGCGGCGCTCCATCATGATCACCGCCAATCAGCCCTTTGGAGAATGGAACCGCGTCTTTCCGGACCCAGCCATGACGCTTGCCGCGGTGGACCGACTTGTTCATCACGCAACGATCTTCGAAATGAACGTCGAAAGCTACCGGCGACGTTCCGCCATGGAAGCCAAACGCCAGCGCGGCAGACCCGCCGCCTGCGCGACAATCAACAGCTCTTCCCAGTTTGTCGCGGAGCGGCAATCAGAACACGACGAGACTCTTGCCAGCGACAATCAGCATGATACGGTCATCCCGACCGCGACATAAGAATCTCATCCAGATTGTCGCCGCCGTCTCATCCTGATCGCCGCGCTATAGGCGGGCGACCCAGCATCGTGGGCAGTCGAGACCCACAAGATCGCTCAAACAGTGTTCGCAGAAACGCCATCCGATAACTTTCTCGACGATGCCTACTTCGACAAGCAGATCCCAGTGGTCGATCAGCAACTGGGACGCGCGGGACTTCGCCTGGCAAAGTTGCTGAACGACCAAGTTTCTTGTCCCTGATCAACTTGGTACCCCTAGGAGGTTTGAATGCCTCGCAAGAATCGTGGTGACCTGCTGAGTGTCGGTACACGCACCCGGCTATACGCGACCAGACGGACATTGCCGCTTTCCGTGCAGGAAGAGACAGGCCTTCGTTTCAACGTCGATGTATATTTCAAGGATCCGCTGGTCGCGAGAAACAACCCAGCGGCCGCGATAGACACAGACTTCGACGTGCCATGGGAGCCCGGAATTTCGGACGGCCCCACGAGCGCACGTTTCGCGGTCGTCGATTTCGATGCGAGTTCAGGGGTATTGGAAGAACCGGCGCGGTGGAACGCCGAGTCCAATTCCTTTCGCGGGCCCAAGGGCGAAGATTTGAATACCCCGAAGGGACGCAAACTTCCTCAATTTCGGCAAATCAGTGTCTGGGCAACGGTCCAAAACACATTGGAATTCTATGAGGGAGGAGCCGGTCTCGGACGCCGGATCGAATGGGGTTTCGATGGAAACAGGCTCATCCTCGTTCCAACCGCCGGTTATGGCCAGAACGCCTACTATGATCGCCAGAGCAAGTCGCTACAGTTCTATTGGTTCAATAGTGACGACGGTCGGGTGAATACCTGTGAGTCCAGCGACATCGTGAACCACGAGTTCGGCCACGCCGTTCTTGATGGCCTTCGCCCTTACTACTTCGAGACGGTTTTCACCGAAACAGCCGCCTTTCACGAGTTCATGGGCGATCTCACTGCGGTGTTGATGGCCTTCAGAAACAACGGATTTCGCAAAGTGGTGGTAAAGGAAAGCGAAGGGGATTTGGACGATGCCTCGCTGCTCGCCTCTCTCGCACGCCAGTTTGGAGAAGCTGTAACCGGTCAACCTTATCTACGCACCGCTTTGAACCAGAAGACGGTAGGCGTGGTCCAAGGAAAGGGACCGCATGAGACCTCGGAGGTGCTTACCGGTGCCATGTTCGAGATTATGGCTGAGTTGTTGGAGAAGCGGAAGGAACGCCAAGCGCGACGCGTTCAGCAAGATCCGTCGGCGCGGACGGAGTCTTTGGAACGATTGTTCTGGTACACGATCGAGCACATGCAACGATCAGCGATCCAGCCACTGGACTTTTTGCCTCCGTGCGATGTCAATTTTAGAGATTACGCACTTGCAGTCCTTAGGGCTGAGCAAATCACCAATCCCATTGATCGAGAGCGCTTTCGCGAGACAATGTTCGATGTCTTCGTAAAAAGGGAGATCTTGCAGGAAGCAGATCGGAAGCTGTTAGAACCTGGTCCCATTTTCACACGGGTGCCATTGACTGTTTTTCACAGTATCGACGACATCGGAGCATCTCGGGGTAGCGCCTATCGGTTTCTCGACGATAACCGCGGGCCGCTGTTTATTCCGCTTACCGCGGATGTTGTCGTCGCCGATGTAGCGAGGGCCAAGAAGCTGACGACCGAGGGGCGGCAACAATCCGACCAGATCGTGCTCCAGTACCTCTGGCGCGAGGAGATTCTGCTGAGTGGAAGTCGTTTTGGACAGTTTAGTGGGCAGTGGACCGCCATGTGGTGTGGTGGCACGATCGTTCTCGATCAGAATGGAAATCTCATCCATTGGTCTCGAAAGCCAGGTACCCAAAGTTTGGGAAGGAAACCCGAACACATAGCGGAGGCCAAGGCCGGTGCTATTCGGCGGGACGAGTTCCTGGACGCGCTGGCAATGCGAGCAAAACGAGGAATGATCGGCGAGAGACAAGTCTCACCTCTAGGGGTACTTGCACGTGCAGTTCCACCGTTCGAGGTCATCGTGAAGGACGGCTTCCTGTCTTTCAATATCACGCCGCACTTTACACTCACCCACAACGAAGAAGACGACGAAGTTGGAGGTCGCCAGTGGCAGATAAGCTCTTAGTGCGAATGTTTGACGTCGGCCTCGGGGATTTTATCTTTTGCGCGATTCCCGGCGCGCACACGTCAGGCCGTGACTTTAACTTGGTGATCGATTGCGGCTCGCTCAGTGGGGACACTTACCTTCGAAATGCGGTACCGCGCATGAAGAAGTTACTGCCGGTCGAAATTGGGAAGAAGCACTTAGACCTGTTGATCGTTACTCATCAACACAAAGACCATATGTCGGGCTTCGGCTTGCCTCTCTGGAACGACATCAGCATCGGCGCGATCTGGATGAGCGCTGCAATGAAACCGGACAACGATGAGGCGGAGGGAGCCAGGAAACTCCATGAACTGGCAGGCGCTGCGATGGAGCAGGCTGCCGCCCTTAACCTCGGCGTCGAATTTGGGGATCTTTTTGCCGCGTATGCTGCAAACAACGACACCGCTGTTCGTAACCTCAAGGAGGAGCTCCCTGCCAGGAACGGGATCGAGCCCGTTTACGTATCGGCAGGACAATCGACGAAAGATCGGTTGAGCCTTCCTCTGAAAGATGCCGTTCTCGAGGTCCTCGGTCCAGAGAAGGAAGTCGATAAGTGGTATCTGGGTACTCCCAAGGAATCCCGTATCAGCCATCTTTTGCAGATGGCCGACGAAGGGACGCTGAAGAGTGTGCTCCCATTGGCGGTCAACAATGGTCGTATACCGACAAACATCGCCCCGATCGATTTTCGGAATCTACAACGCAGGATGCTCGCAACAGGCTTAGCGCTTTCCGATGCCGACGGTGCTGTCGTGAACAACACCAGCGTTGTGCTCCTCGTCACCTGGCAGGGGAAGCGGCTGCTGTTTGTGGGAGACGCCGAGTGGGAACCTCGGTTCAGGGAGGGAACCGCCAACAGCGCATGGAACACGATGTGGAATCTGCGCCAGGGTCTGCTCAAGAAGCCGGTCGACTTCTTGAAAGTTGGCCATCACGGCAGCGAAAATGCTACGCCGTGGGATGAGGGCATTGAACGCGATGCTGCTAAACCATTTGAGCCAGCAGCGATCCTAAACGCTATTCTCCCAAAAGTGAGCCCCGCAACTGCGCAAGCCGCGGTATCTACCCAGCGTCGGAAGTACAAGACTATTCCTCGATCACCTCTGCTGGCTGAATTGGGTGCTCGAACGTCAAATGCCAAAAGCTACGGGCCTGTGTTTAAGAAGGTGGGGATTGATCCGAAGACGTTGAACAAATTCAAGGAATACGAGGAGGCATCGTTCGCAAGGGCTCAGCCTCCACGTACGGATTTCGAAAACTTCACGACAGGTGCCCCCTACATCGACATCAAAGTCTAGCCTCAAGCTGCCACCAAATGCAGCGGAGCGGGACTTGTTTCATTCGCTCAAACACTGAAGAAAATTTCTGGACACAGGACAAGACGGCCGTGGCGAACTGATTAACTTGGATCATTCCTTAGCAATTGACGCATCAATGTCAGTCCGCCCTGCGGCCCATTGTCATTGAAATACGATGTGCCGAGAAATTTTTAATATTTTGGGTTGTAGATCAAGCCCGGGCGAAACAGGGGCTGAGAATGCAATGAATTTCTCTCAAGAGCGAGTCCGGTCACACAACGGTTGGCCAGAAATAAAGACGTTCAAGGCAGAGGTGGCGTACAAAGGGCTTTTGGCCAAAAGCAATTACTTGGCACCTTTCGAGCCCATAATGATCTCCGAGAATGTGGATCCGCACTACCAACGTTGTGTCGGACACTTGCTTGATGCCCTGGATGTGATGCCCAATCGACCCGATGTGGCGTTTGATAATTTGTTTCGCATCATTGATTTCGGCGGCCAGCAAATTATCGGACCGAAAAAGGGGGTTACCGGTGCTGTTCAAAAGCTTCCGGCGAAGTTGATGCAGATCGGAGGGCCGGATTGGGAAGACACAATCGATGCCCTTATTTCGGCGATGCCGCTTCGTCTGCTAGAGTACTTGGCAAAGCGAATTTTGGAGCCTACTGCCGCATCGAGCGGGCTACCCAATAGGGCCAGACACTCTTTCGGCGACACCTTCTACGATGCGTTCATGGCCAAATATGCTTTCGATGCTACTGGTACACGACTGAGCCCGGTGCCAACAGAAAACGTGAAGAACGCCGCGAAACTCCTCAAATTGTATCTATCTGGAAAAGTGGGAACACGCGCAAGATCGGCGTCTAATGCTGGTTTAGACCTCACAAAGCCGAAGAATGTACCCGACCTGCGACGACGCACGGAGGTCATCCTCTCGTTGCTCCTTTATACTGTGAGAAACGAACGTGCTCATGGAGCTACGATTAGTCCCTTCAGAACGAGCAAAGCCACGGTTCAGCGCTACGAGAGCTTCTACTTCATTATGTTGGCGGGCTACATCTTCGCGCTCGGAATCCTTCAGACAAAATACGGCGGATGCGAATTCTCGAAGATTTTTGAGGGCTGCAAAGCCAATATTGCACTTCAGAGATCGTTCTTCTCTCAGCGGTAAATGAGAGCGCAGCCAGGCACTATGAATCGCTTGGTCCGGCGAGCTCGGCTGTCAGGTGTTCTGGAATGCTTCATACTGCGTAGTCAGTGGCTTCATTCTCGCGTACCACATATCCTCTTTGGGATTGTAGATCCCGGGCAGCGGGTAGCAGTCATTGATGAGCAGGAAGTCCTTGATATTGAACGTGGCGATTGCGGCCCGATGAACCAACGCGGCCGCCGCAATGTGTATATCCTGACCACTACGTGGATGCTTCGCGTCCGGGCGGGGAACAATTAGGTTCTTAAGCCTTGGGTCAGCGCTGAGTGTTCCCCAGACATCGATGATGTGTTGGTCTGTGTGGACGATGGGAATTTCACCCGATGTCAGTTCCTGATACCAAGCGCTGAGTTTTACGGCTTTCAAGGGGTCACGCCCACAGATCTCGGTAATTCCTTTTTGAAGTTCCATCAGCGCGGCCGCTGGCAGAAGTAGGTTGTCTGCTTTGAGCAGGAACTCAACGACCATTGGGTCAGGTCGAGTCCGGGACGTTTCGCTAATAACGTCGGTGTCCAGTAGAAATGCCATGTCCATCGCAGCATACTCCGGTGTGGGGATAGGGTGCGAAGGTTTGGTTAATAAAGGGTAAATGACGGGAGAGCGGCACACCGTAAACGATCTCGGCGTGCTTCAACAAACGATATTGTCTTCAACTCTTAAGCTCGAAGATGATAAAAGGAATTTAATGGAATCACCCTTGCGAGAGTCATGAATTCAAGGAAATTGATCATCATTGGGGATGATGAAAAGGAAATCCGCAGTTTCCTTGAGCTAGCTATTGCCGCCGGTTCCCTTTCTGTCCAACTTGGCGCGAGTACCTATGCGATCGAAATTCGGCGAGAAACCGTTTCTGAAGAGGGACGCCGCTTTTTGACCAAAGGCGGCCCGCTCTCAACAGAGTAACGCCGGCGAAGCGACATCTTCCATTTACAGTGGGCGAGGATGATACGCGGAACAGTTCGCAGAAGCGGCGCTGGCAGACGATGAATGCGAAGAGGTCTGGCCACGAAGCCCCCTAACGGAGTGAGCAACGACCTTGATCTACCTTGATAGCGATCAGTCCGCCAGTTAATCGTGGCTTGTCCGCCTAAGGATCATCCGCATTGCATCCCTAACGTGTCATATGTTCGACACCCTTAAATTAAGTGATGACTAAATTACACGGCCTGATATAGTGTCGCTTTCTTGTGCAATGGGCTTCGGGAGGGAAGACAATGCGCAGATTGCTTATCCTTGCATGTTTTTCGATTGCCGGCCTGTCAGCTTCCTGGGCGCAAGACCCAGGTGACCCATCCAACATTGACAGGACGCTGGTTCGAAAAACCGTGAACGTTTGTTGGGGGGAAGACGCAGGAACGTGCGCCACGGATAGGGATGGCTGGCCAGGCACCAGTTATCACCACGCCTGCAATTCTTCGAACCCTGGCGGCTTTGACGCCAGGGTTATCTGTCCTGAGGTCTGTGGAAGCAAGATGGGGCCGAAATGCCTCGCCTACTCAAAGTCCCAGTGGGGTTGGTCAGGCGGCAACTGCGGCTACCGGCTCTCTGTTGTCGCCTGCTACAAATAGAAATTTCGCCACTATCGAATCCAAAACCAAACCCATCTCTTAGGGAGGGATAAATGTGTGCAGCATTCGTCACCAAATTTTCCCTGGTTGCCGCCGTATCTCTGGGCACCCTGGCTGTTCAAGCAAGAGCTGAGTGTAATCCACGCACCTTCATGGTCAAAGAAGTGCAGGACATTCAACAGAGCGGGGAAACAGAACTCGCCTTTGTATTGACTTCATCCGAAGAGAAATTCAATTCAGCGAAGAAAAATGCCTCCGCTAGCGGCGCTTACGGAATTATCTCCGGTTCCGCCAATTACGGGGAAGCTCAAGAAAAGGCCCGAAAAATCGCTCAGGCGACGAAGTTTGACTATAAAAATAGCTATGCATCCAGTTATTTCTCGCAAACGCTTTCGGCAAAGGCGCTCGCCGCCTATAGAGAATGTCTAGTTCTGGATAAGGAAAAACCCGGGCTTAGGCTTTGGCTCAATAGCCGGGAGGGAGACTTTTTCTTCTTCAATTCGTTTTGGGTGGGAACCGACACAAAACAGGGTATCGCACAGTATGATGCGGAACCCTTCGTGATCGGCGGTACCGTAGTCGGCAAGCCTGACGCCTGGATCAAAGGCACAACAGAAGAAGTTGTAATTCAGCGAAACGGAAACAACGATATCTTGCTGAGGATGAACGTCGGGGGCCTGGTCAAGACACAGGTGATCGTCAAAGACCCTCCTGCCGTGACTTGGGATACGAAGCCCGCCGCATCCCTAAGGCTTATTAAAACCGCGTCGCACGGCCCCAATCCGGGGTGCAGTGCGGGCGAAATTACAGACTGCATCCATCCGACACGACCGGGGGGGTATTTCGTTGTTGGATCGGCTGCGATGACCGAGCGGTCATCCTCTGATCCCAGCAGATACTCCGAGAAATTCTATCTAGACACTCCCGACCAAGTCTGCGTGAAAATGACGCAAAGTACGGGAGCCTGCGAGGTGACCCAGTCAGCGCAAGGTCGGCTGACAGTGCTTGAGAAGTTCCCGCTTTCTGCTCAATAACGGTTTGCTGTAGTTCATCCTTAGAGCGGGTCGCAGAGCTGAGGACCATTCGTCGTATCTCTGTTGGAGCGACCCGCGTAGATACCTGTGCAGAGTCGCGTTCAACTTCCAACTCGCATCAACGGAAGAGGTCAATGAATTGGTGGTTCGCAAATATTTCCTGGTTGGCTGCAGTTTCGCTCGGAGGCTTGATCACCCAAGTCAGAGCCGAATGCGATCCGCGTGCGTTCGTTGTTGCAGACGTCGCTGCCATTGCGCTTAGCGATGAAGCCGAACTGGCGTTTGTGCTAACGGCATCGGAGACAGAGTACTATTCCTTCAAGAATAGCGTCTCGGCTCGTAGTGGTTTGCGGCTGATCTCCGATTCCGCCAATCTTAAGGAAGCTCAGGATAAGGCGAGGAAAATCGCGGAAGCCATCAATTTCGACTACAAGTCCAATTACGCTTCTAGTTTGCTCGCACAACAACTGTCTGCGAAGGCGGTCAATGCCTATAGAGAGTGCCTGAATCACGAGAGAGAAAATCCTGGTCTCAGGCTTTGGATAGAAAACCGAGCGGGCGATTACTTCATCCTTGGGTCATTCTGGGTGGGTGCTGATAGGAGCCAAGGCATTGCGCACTATGATGCGGAGCCTGTCGTGATTGGCGGAACCATCATCAGCAAGCCGGATGACTGGGTCAAAGGGTTGACCCAAGAGGTTGTTGTCCAGCGAGATTTAAATACTGATTTGATGATTAAGATAAGGGTCGGCGGCCAGATTGGAACCATGCTCATCGTTAAGGACCCGCCTGCTGTGACGTGGGAAACAAAGCCCGTTAAGTCGCCAAGAATTACGAAAGTCGCCACGCGACATGGTGTTGGTGCGGGATGTTTCGCTGGCGAAACTGCAGACTGTATTTATCCTAGTCAGCCCGGAGGGTACTTCGTTGTTGGATCGGCGGTCGTAACCGAGCGGTCATCTACTGATGCTCTCAGGTATGCCGAACGATTTAGAGAAACACCCGATCAAGTCTGTGTGCAAATGACCCAAAGCACAGGGGCTTGCGAACATCGCCAATTCGCCCAAGGGCGACTGATGGCACTTGAGAAATTTCCTCGTGCTGCTGATTAAAAGACGGGCCGAACGCCAGGCGTCGGTGCATCGCGGAGTGAGAGGTCCAATCTTCGTCTTCATCTTTAATACGGCCATCCAGGCACGTGGGAGGGCAGATAATGGCGTTAAAAGAATGTTCTGTGATCTTGGCCGCGACACTCATCTTCGCTCCTCAAGTCCATGGTGCCGACGTGAAGATGCGAGTTTGTTTCGGCGATGACGTGGTCAATGGTTGTCCTGTATCAACAGACGTGATGTTCAGCTGCGGCAATGAAAACAACGCAACATTCCAAAAGATTTGTTCGAGAGTGGAGAACGGCAAGCGGGTTCTCTTGGATTTTTCGGTTACGCGTCAGGGCACGCATTCTGGCGGAAAGTGCGGCTACGCATGGTTCGAACTGACTTGTCACGAGAAGTGACTTCCCCAACCGACGCACCAATCACCTCGACCCGACCTACGAGCGATTCGTTGGCCGAGGTGGTGACAAAACCCTGTTTGACCTGCGCTATACATATCCCGACAGCGGCCAAGCTTTGCACGCATTGCAACACCTACCAGGATTATCGCCGATACCTGAGTTTTGGTCAGACTTCCTTAGCCTTAATGATCGCGTTGATCTCAGTGACGGGGGCATTGTTGCCGCCGTTGTCGGAAATGGTTTTCCGAAATTCAGATTTAGAGAGGCGGTTAATTTCTATCGATCAAACGGGCGCAATATTCGTCGTTACCAATTCTGGAAACATGCCTGGCAGTGTCATAAGTGCGGAAGTCGTGTTTCCTCAGTCTGAGGGTAAATCGACTCGTCTTGCGCTACCCTTGACCGCTCAAATTGTCGAACCTGGGAAGTCCCAGTTAATTAAAGTCACACCAAGTGATGCCCCCGCCTTGCTCGTAACCGCAATTTACCAATCCATTTCTAGCGACAACTGCATGCTCAGGCTAAGTCTCCTCAGCTACTACGGGAAAGTCTCCAAACATGTTGAAGAAATCGATTGTGACCGTCTAACGAGTAACCTTTTTATCGAAGGGACGAAGGCGATTTTCGCCGAGATGCCTCCGGACAACTGAGCAATCCGCCATAGCTTTCCTATGCTGACAGTCAGGTCTACTCATGGCCACTGTAACTATGGCGTCGGAGACAGGCGAGATCAGCAGGATCACACTGTTTGTGGCTTATGATTCTGAGACTGAAAAATTTAGTAAAGCATACGATAACGCTGACGACGCGCTGTATGAGGTCGGGCCAGGATGGTGCATGTAATCTCTATCGGTTTGAAGCCGAAGCTGCGTTCGTAAACTTAGGGCATCTCGGATGATCTCTTTTGATCATGCTCCCACGTCCGTGTCTTCTTTCGTGGTTTTCGGCGTCTTCGATCCATTCTCTGGCTTGGGCGAAAGCGTGAATGAGTTCAATGCAGGCGGTCTGCTCTGCGACTATTTGATATATATCAACAAATCGGACAACATATTCAACTAGCCCTATCTCCATCGACAGCTTCAGACGCGGAACAAATATCTCTTTCATGTTTCGCAAAGTTCTTTCTCCACATGCTGTCATTTTGGTCTCCTTTACCGAATTCAACTCTGATTCTATTGTTAGATTCCGTCGGCTTCAAACTATAGGGCAGGACCATATGGTGATTGACGTGCAGGAACCCGTAAGGGAGCGCAAATGGCCGTATTCCCAATGGTAAGCGCGAATTTCCCCGCACCTTCTGTGATTGAGTGAGTTTCGGCACTCGGTGTCCACCTAAAAGAAGCGGACGCCGAGTGATGGATGAAGTTCAAAAACTTGCCGTGCGGTTGGTTGGTCGGAATGGACGCCGCCGTTTTGATCAAAGTTCGAAAGATCGCCTTGTTGCGGCCTGCCTTGAACCTGGCGCAACGGTATCGAAACTTGCGCGCGAACACGGGGTCAACGCGAACCTCGTGGGCGAGGCGGTTACCGAGCAGCTCCATATCGAGGTCAAGGCAAAGGTCCTGCAGAACGTGCGTACCGGGATCAACACGCCTGTCGTGATCGCACCGATGCCGACGCAACCCATGCCGGGCAGCATCGCCACCGCCGCCAGCGCGATCATCTACAGCCTCATGCTGACATGCCGAGCTTGCGGCATCGAGCCCTTGACCTGGTTGCGCCACGTCCTCACGCAGTTGCCGCAGCGCGCGGACAATGCCGCCATTACCGAGCTCTTGCCATTTAACTTCGCCAAAATCGCCGCTGCTTGATCCGATGCGACTGGCCGACAGCGACCCCGCTTAAACGGCCCGCGTTAACGTGCATGGAAATGAGCGCTTACTCCCAATGTTTGCCGGGCTTACGTTTGAAAGACATGCTCCCTTGATGAAAGAATGCAACACTCGGCATGATTCGCTTGTGTGATTCCGTGGCCAAACGGCCTCCAGTGTATCCGCCACCCCGTCAAAAAATAGTCTCCGTTGCTTGACATATGGGCAGTTGTTCTCTATATGTTCCACTCATGTCAAAGCTCTGCGCATACTCGATACGAATACTACGTTGATTGCGCCGCACCTGCGGTGAACGCGTTGCTATATCTCGTATCGAGAGGCTATGATGAGCATCTCCGTGAAATCTCTGTTTGCGACGCAAACGCCTGCGTCGAAAATCTACTATCCGCTCGGCACCGTGAGATGCGATGGCCCGCCGGTATTCCGTAGCCAATTGGCAAGGGATATTGCCTGCCTGCTCGACGTAGACGACGAAGTAACATCATGGACATGCATGTCGGTGCCCTTCGAACACCAGGACGAACTTCACCGACCGGATTTTGAGGTAACACGCGCCGACGAAACCTTCCTCGTCGAAGCATGCTGTGAAAACTTTGGGAATATCGAAGCACTTTATGAAAGTGCGCGGGCTGCTGGGTACCGTTATGAGCTTGTCGAACGGACAGCCTTACCTACGATCCGGCTCAAGAATGCCAGAGACCTTCTTCGTTACGCAAGGTTCGAGGCGGCTCTTTCTGACCGAATTCGGCTCCTTGCTGCACTCGATGAGAACGGCAGCCTCAGTGTTGCTGAGTGCCTCACTGCCTTCCAGGAAACAAAACCCGTAGCCGGGCTCGCCAGCCTTAGCCTCCAGCGTTTCATCACGATGGAGCTAGACGAGGCGCTGATCGGACCGGAAACACAGGTTCGCCGCCAGCGCGACTGAGGCATTCCAAGCTATCTCGTTTTGAGCTGCCGCCGTTGCAGCGATAGGATTCCCATGTCCAGCAATCATCTCACCAGAAATCGAACGCCTCCCACCAGCGTAAGAGACTGGGCGATGCATAGTGCCGTCCGCCACGCGATGCGCCCGGCATCGGACTTTAATGCTGGCGGACGCGGCATCATCGTTCTAGTGGCTCCCCCAGAAACGTCGGTTTACCAGTATGTCCAACCGGTGACCAACCTTATCCACGAAGAAGATGACCCACGTCATGGGACCACGCCTGATGTTGGATTCTGGTGTATTACCCCGAGAGACGACGTCAAAAAGCTAAACTTCAATTTGGAGTCCGAATGCCTCGACAAGAAGCGGGCAATCGTTCTCGCCTGGTCGCGCGACGCACTTCCCCAGATTGTGATCCTAGCGGCCGATCATATCTTTGATATCGAGCCGATTGAGGAACGCGATCTCCGGGTGGCCTGTAGGGCCGTCCTGAAAATGCGCTTGACCCGTCAACAGGCGCGCGAATTGCTGGAATTCCCGCTCAACAATGTGTTTAGTGCCCTCCGGGTCGGACGCTCCTTCGACGAAACCCTGCGTCGCCTGCAGGCCGTGCCGATCGTCATTGAAGACGTGAAGGAGCCGCAACCTCCGAAAGTCGAAACAGTCACGAGCCTCGAGAATATGCATGGTTATGGTCCCGCCAAGGAATGGGGGCTTCAGCTTGCAACAGACCTTCGAGATTGGCGTGACGGCAAGATCGTCTGGTCCGACGTCGACACAGGTCTTCTGTTGAGCGGGCCACCAGGAACAGGGAAAACCATCTTTGCGCGGGCGCTGGCGGAAACCTGCGGGACCCATCTGATCGCCGCTTCCTTGGGACAATGGCAAGCGAGGGGGCATCTCGGCGATTTGCTGGCGGCGATGCGGCGGGACTTTGCTACGGCGCGGGACAAGGCACCGTGCATCCTCTTCATCGACGAGTTGGACTCGGTGGGTGACAGGGATCGGTTCAGTCACACCAACACCAACTACTCCACCCAAGTCGTGAACGCGTTGCTTGAATGTATCGACGGCGTATCAGTTCGCGAAGGCGTTATTGTCATTGGTGCAACTAATAACCCAACGCGGATTGATCCGGCCGTGAGACGTGCTGGACGCCTGGATAAACACGTCAGCATCCCGCTGCCGAGCCCTGAGGATCGAGTGGCGATCCTATGTCAGCACCTGGGTGAGGAAATCCAGGCGGAGGCTATGCAGGAGCTGGGAGCGCTGACTGAAGGCATGACGGGCGCTGATCTTGCCCAACTCGCCCGCGATGCCAGACGATCCGCCCGCAGAGCTAAGCGCCGCGTCCAGCTGAGCGATGTTCACGCACACTTGCCAGAATTGTTGCCCATCGCCGGGCTATTTAGGCGATCTATCGCCATTCATGAGGCTGGTCATGCGATTGTCGGCTCGAGACTCAGCTATGGCAAACTCGTAGGCATCGAGATTGCCGCTGCGATCAATCCCCGCATTCAGGTTCAAAACGCGGGCAGGGCTGGTTTCATGCTGGAACCAATTCGCTTCAGAGATCGACAGACCTACTGCGACCAGATTTGTGTTTTCTTGGCCGGAATTGCTGCCGAAGAACTCGAGCTTGGGAGCTATGGCGACGGAGCGGGTGTTGGTCAGGACAATGATCTACAACGTGCAACGGACGCCGCCATGTTCATGGAAACCCAGGTCGGAATGGGGAAAGGGCTAGCCTATTTAAAGACCTGGCACGCGACAGACTCCGACACGGTGCGTCTGTCGGACCCGAGGCTCCCCGAGAGGATCGAGGCATTGCTGCACGTGGAATTCGACCGTGCCAAGTTAATTCTCGATGAGGACCGGCCCTTGCTGGTTGCCTTAAGCCAGGAACTTGAAGCGACGGGATTTGTAAGCCCAGAACGGTTCGTTGATCTGCAAACCCGATGCACATCGAGGCGGAAGACGGCTAGCTAAGCAAACGCCCCCGAAATTGCGTCCTTCGGGGGCGTCGAACAAAGCGGACCAAACTACTGGAGTGATACCGAGTCATCCGATGCCGCATACGTCTCAATCTTGTCCATGAAGCTGCTATCAGTAGGCATTTCACGATTAGCGTAAAAATAGAAGAGGTATTGCTCTAGAGACGCAATGTGATCGTGGATTGCGGCGATGATGTGCTCCACCGTACAATCAGGGCCGAACTCCACCTCGCTGCATCCCCAATGTGGAGCGGTCCAACGCGGCGAAATTTCTATTCCGTCTCTTGAAAGACGCAGTGTCCATCCCTCTAAATCGATGTGCTTGTTTTCTTCGAGCCATTTGAGACAGTCCTCGATCTCGATTGTGACTTCCAGCAGTCTGTCCGCTCGATATGCTTCCTCATCATGGATGCTAAGGTGCGCTGCCTCGAGGAGAGACGTCTGGATTTCTTCAAAGGCGGTTTCGAGGGGCGGGAGCGATCCATCAACTTGCTCATCGCCGTGTATGAGGGCTGCTGTGAACGCGGGAATTCTCCGAGAATACCAGCCGAACATCGACACCCTGATTTCCTCCCACAAACAGTCGGGAGGCAATGGGACGACAATGGGGTACTTGTCGCTGAGTTCTGATTCATGGATACAACCGATCTCTGTCCGACTAAAATAGGCCAACTGCTTGGCCTCGGTTCTTCCCAGCGATGGGAGGATGATCGTAGTTCTGAAGTCGCCAAAATCGATCCACGAGGGGCCGCAACTGTGGATCCCGCTTGTCGTTGCATCAACAAAATCATTATAGTTGTCCAAAAAGGGTCGACGCTCCCCGAACAACCCCATTTCCCCTAGAAGCGTCGGGGCTGCTGGCTTGTTGAGACCGCCGTCGCTTTCGGGGTCGATGCTGCCGTTCGGTGCAGCTAACAATGCCGCTTGAATTTCTTCGAAAGAAGCCGTTAGAGATTGCATGCCCTCGGTTCCCTCAATCTGATCACGCCCGTATATGAGGGCTGCAGTGAAGGCGGGGATTTTGTCAGAATCCCTACCAAACATTGATAGCCTGATTTCGTTCCACCGGCGATTCGGGGGCAGTGGGATGACAATGGGGTATTGGTCGCTCACTTCTGATTCATAGATACAGCCTATCTCAGTTCGATTGAAGTAAGCCAGCTGATTAGCCTCGGTTCTCCCCATCACGGGAAAAATAACCATGGTTGCGAAATCGCCAAAGTCGACCCAGGCGGGGTTGCTCCCTGTGTTGATCCCAGTTGTTGTCGCTTCTACAAAATTCATATTGTCTTCCCAAAATTGCTAGTGGCGGCGTCTGCGCCTGTTTTCTCTAATGTGATGTTGATGGCCCTTGTCTGACCCGTCTGGTTGGTCGATTTCCCACACTGACATCCTGAGATGGCCGCGGTTGTTCAGGCCCCAGATTGAAAGATCCCAGCCGGACTCGCAGAGGTTCTTGCAAAATGCATGTAGGAGCCGGCGTTCTGCTCTCTAATAAGCTTGGGTGTCACGGGTATGTCCCTCAAAATAACTCTAGAACAAAAGCGTGACCGAAAGTGTCTCAAAGGACAAGAGCCTTTTGTGCACTAAGCTATTGAGAAATGTTGACATTTTACTGAAGGGGCGTGATCTACCTGAACACGTAATCTGATTGTTTTGAAGGAGCGGCGGTAACCGACCGATTGTTACCGCGGAGATTTCGCTTTGAGGCGGGCGATCAGCTCCTCGTCGTCGACAAAGCTGTCGAGGAAGTCGTTCCATTCGTCGGTTGAACG